>JAHBWG010000021.1 GCA_019637095.1 Sandaracinaceae bacterium
CAGCGCGTCGATGCGCTCGCGCTCGGGCGCGTCGGCGGCCTCCTCGTGGAGCGCCATCTCCTCGTCGGCCGGCGGCGCGAGCACGAGCACGACCGAGTCGCGGCCGGTGCGCGCCCCCGCGTGCGCGAGCCGCTCCGCCTCGCGGCGCACGTCGGTGTAGGTCCCCTCGATCAGCACGACCTCCGCGTCGAGCGGGTCGGGCCGGTGGTGGCGGCGCAGGTGCCCGAGCTCGGTCTCCGCGCGGCGCAGGTGCCGCTCCGCGTCGCCGGCGCGCCGCAGGTGCCACGGGACCTCCGCCGCCTCGCACGCCTCGGCGATCGTCGCGAGCGGGATCGCCTCGCCATGCGCGTCCGCGAGATCGCGGCGGCGCAGCAGCGCGCGCGCGAGCCGCGGCGCGCCGTCGCGATCGAACACGCGCATCGGCGCCGCGAGGACGTGGCGCGCCCACGCGACCATCCCCGACGCGCTCGGGCCCACCGTCGCGAGCAGGACCGGCGGGTAGGGCGCGTCGTGCAGCGTGTCGAGGGCCGTCCACACGCGGCGCATCACCATGTGCAGGTGCATCTCCGCGACGCCGGCGAAGCGATCCACGTCGTCGGCGATCACGAGCCCGAGCGAGGCGAAGAACGGCTCCATGCGCTCGAGGCCGAGCACGTCCGACTCGAGCTGCTCGAGCCCGGCGACGACGACGGCAGGCGTGCGGCCGGCGAGGACGGTCTCGGCGAGGTCCTCGCCCGCGACGACGACGGAGAGGTTCCAGCGCGCGCTCGAGCGCGTCAGCGCGTCGCGCAGGCGGATCGCCCACGCGCGCGCGGCCGGGAAGTCGCGCACGAGCACCAGCGTCGTCGCGCCGCGGTCGAGGTGGACGTAGAGCGCGGACAGGCACGTCAGCGTCGTGCGCCCCGAGCCCTCGGGCGCGAGCACGAGCGCGTGCGGCGTGCTCAGGTCCGCCTGCTGGATCGGCGCGGGGCCGATCTGCTCCTCGAGCACCGGCGCCGCGCCGAGCCCGGCGGGCGAGCTCATCGTCCAGACCGCGCGCAGATGATCGAGCACCTCGCGCTGGTGCGCGTAGGGCTGCGTCTGCCCGGTCAGCGCTTCGAACGCCTCCGCGACGAGCGGGCTCTCGGTGTCGTGGAAGCCGGCGAGCTCGGCCTCCTTCGCGGGGTGCTCCTCGAGCGACTCGAGGAACGCGCCCGGCAACTTGGCTTGCAATGCGTCACCGAGGCGGCGGAGCGGATCGGGCGGCGGCCCCGGCAGCGGCTCCTCTTCGTCGCTCGCCGCCTTCTTCTTCTCCTCGGCGGCCGGCGAGCCCTCGAGCACGAGGTGGATGCTCAGCGCGAAGAGCACGTACCAGCCGAGCACCCACGCGCCGGGCGACGGCGCCGAGGCGATCGGCGCACCGAGGAGCGCGCGTGTCGCGTCGAGCCCCACGGCGCCGCACTGGAGCGCGGCCTCGCTCCCCACCCGGTGCGACTCGTTGGCGAGCAGGATCCCACACAGGACGAGCACCGGCCACGCGACCTGCACGAGCCGCTTGGCCCAGCCGCGGAAGCGCTGGTCGGCGCGCCGCGCCGTGCTCGCGCCGACCCAGCGGAAGTAGAACGGCAGCGCCTCGGTCGGGGTGCTCCAGCGGATCGGGGTGTCGCGGTAGATCCACGCGAGCACCGTGCGCACCAGCACGATGACGAGCGCCCACGCCGCGAGGTGGACCGCGAGGCCGGCAGCGGGGTGCTCCGCGAGAGGCAGCACCGGCCACGCCCAGTCGCCGAGCAGCTTCCACTCGAAGAAGCTCAGCCGCGCCCAGTCCTCGGCGCCGACGCTCGAGGGCCGATCGACCGTCGCCATGAGCAGCGGATCGACGAGGCGCGCGGTGAGGTAGATCGCGATCGCGAAGAGGCCCGACGCGAGCCAGCCGGTCGCGAGGCTCCCTGCGTCCGCGCGCACGAGCTTGCCGAGCCAGCGCAAGACGCCGCTGCCGAGCACGCCGCCCGCCGAGATCCCGGCGATGACCGCGACCATCAGCGTCGCGCCGTAGTGCTCCGCGCCCGCGGCGAGCGGACAGAGGATCGCGTCGAGCCACCCCATGGGCCGGCGCAGGATACCTTGCCTCGGCGACGCGGGCGGCGTTAGCCGGTCGACCGTTCGCCCCGAGCCGACCTCGCGGGGCGAGGTCACGACGTTCACTCCCTCTGGGCTCGCGCGTCGAGCAACCCGAGGAGCAGCGGCAGCACGATCCGATCGCGCGGGCGGCCTAGTACCTGTGCACAGAGGAGGCGACCGGTTCAGGCTGCGGCGGCTGACACCTCGGGGCGGGCGACGGCCGGGTAGGAGCGGCCCATCTTCTCGCGGGCCTTCTCGACGGTGAACATCCACCGGACGCGGGCGCCCGAGCCGTTGCGCGCCTTCTCCCACGCCGCGTTTCTCGCGAACCAGGGTCGCCTCGTCCTCGATGCGCCTGTCGAGGCACTGGCTCTCGAGCACGCCGATCTCGATCTCGACCGCGTTCAACCAGCTCGCGTGTTTGGGCACGAAGTGGAACTCGATGCGGCGCGCGCTCGTCGCCCGACATCGGACGTACCCGTACACCTGGCGAGGGCCCGGGGCGATCCCCGGCCGGCGCGTCAGGGGGCGGGCAGGTCGACGGCGAAGCCGCCCGCGAGGAACATCGGGCTCATCAGGTCGCCGGAGAAGAACCAGACCTGGAGGCGGACGCGGCCCATCGCCGGGAGCTCGAGAGACTGGAAGCCCACGAACCGCTCGCCGAAGTCCTCCGTCGGCCAGCTCAGCGACCACGGATCGCCGGAGCCGCCGACCGAGCCGGTGTGGAACTCGTGGCCAAGGTGCATGAAGAAGCCGGGTCCCGGGCTCGCCCGCGAGAGCGCGCCCGAGAAGCGCACCACGGCTCGGCGCCCGTCGGGCGCGCAGAAGAAGCGGAGGTCGCCCGCGTAGTCGAGGAGCTCGCAGCGCTTCTCCCAATCGTGGGAGTGGCCGAACGGAGGCTCGGCGCGGCACGCTTCGCTCGAGCTCGACGGCGTGAACGCTTGCGCCGCGCCGCACTCGACGTAGTCGCCGTAGCCTTGCGCGGCGAGCTGATGCATCACGCAAGCCGCGTGGTCGAAGCAGGCGGGCCGCTCGCAGGTGCTCGGGAGCCCGCGCGCGCCGCTCGGGCCCTCGCCGCAGCCGAGGGGCCCGGCGTCGCCCTCGAGCGCGCTCGCGTCGTGAGCGCCGCCGTCGTGTGCGCCGCCGTCGTGCGCGCCGCCGTCGGGGAGCGCCGCGTCGAGCGCGGCGGCGTCCGCAGGCCCGCTTCCGTCCGCGCCCGCGGCCGCGTCGCGAGCGTGTCTGTCCTCGCCGCACCCCGAGGCGAGCGCGAGCGCGCACGCGGCGAGGGCGGCGCCCGTGCGCCGTCGCATCATGGCCCCCCTCGTTGCGAGCCTCGGCGCGCGCGTTCACCCCGCGCCGAGCCCGAGGACACGTCGCGGAGGTGGTTGGTGTTCGCACCCAAGGCGCGCGAGGGCGTCGTGTCCATCCCGTCGAGCGCCGCGGAGTGGTCTCGCGTGCCCGCCGGTCGGGCGCGCGGGCGGGGCGCCCGTGCGTCCGACGCGATGTCCGACACGATGGAGGAGCCGGAGCGATGAGCGAACGATGTCCGAGCTGCGAGGCGAGCTGCGACGCGGGGAGCGCGCGCTGCGCGCGCTGCGGCGCGTCCCTCGACGACTGGTTCGTCTGCGTCGAGGGTCGGGCCGACGGACCGCACTCGCGCGGCGCGCTCGCGGCGCGGATCGCGCGGCGAGAGCTCACCTCGGACACGCTGGTGTGGCGCGAGGGGATGAGCGGCTGGGCGGCCGCGCGCGATGCGCGCCTGTGCGACGCGCCCTCGGCTCCGGCGGCGGCACGGAGCGAGAGCTCCGTCCTCTTCTCACTCGCGAACCTCACCGACCTCGCCCGCGGCGCGGCCGCGCGCGACGACGGCGTGAGCCGCGCGGACGGCTCGGGGCTCATCGACATCCGCGCCCTCGCGCGCGGCGCCGAGGAGGCCGCGCCGGCGCCCGCCGCGTCCGAGGAATGGCTCGCGATCGGCGATCGCCTGCTCGGGGCTCCCCTCGCGGGGCCCGTCGCCGGGCCCGTGGTCGCGCCCGCGCGCGGCGGCGGCTCGAGCGCGCTCCCGATCGCGATCGGCGGCGCGGTGTCGCTCGTCGCGATCGCCGCCGCCGCCGCGGTGATCGTCGTGGTGGAGCTCGCGCCGCGTCGCGACGACGCGCCGCCCGCCGCGCTCGCGAGCGAGTCGGCACCGGTCGTCGCGGGCGCCGGGCTCGAGCTGACGGCGCCGCGCGATCCGAGCGCGGTCGCCCCGTCGGAGGAGCGGGCGGCGCCGAGCGAGGACGCCGTGGCGTCCCCGCCGGCGCGCACCACGGAGAACGACGCGCCCCGTCGCGTCCCGCGCGCCGAGGCCCGCCCGCCGCGCCGCCCGCCGCGCGAGCCGGCGACGAGCCCGCCGGTCGCCTCGCGCGAGCGCGCCCCGCTCACGGTCGCCGGCGACGATCCGCTCTCGCGGATCTTCGATGCGCGCCCTGCGCCGGCGCCGCGGCCGGTGCGCGAGCTCCCGTCGACCCCGAGCCGCGACGACGTGGTCGCGGCGATGCGCGCGCTCGAGGCGCCGGTCCGCGCCTGCGGCGACGGGTCGGTTCGTAGCATGCAAGTGGACTTCCGCTTCGCGTCGAGCGGAGCGCTCACCCGCGCCGACGTGCGCGGCGACGTCGCCGAGCCGGTCCGCGCGTGCGTCGCCCGCGCCGCGCGCGGCGCCCGCGTGCCCGCGTTCGCGCGCGACTCGTTCTCCGTGACCTATCCCTTCCGACTGTGAGCGCGAGCGGCGAGCGCGTCGTCATCCGCGCCTGCGAAGCGTGGCGAGCCGGCGACGCGCCTCGTGGGCGGGTGCGGATCGGCCGCGCGCCTCGTGCGCCTCGGCCGTCCACTCGAGGCACGGGCCGACGAGGGCGGCCCACGCCCACGCGAACACGCGCGGGGTGACGACCTCCTCGCACGCGGCGACGAGCTCGTCGTGCTCGCCGAGCGCGCGGAGCGCGCTCGCGCGCGCGTGGTGCTCGAGCACGAGGAACGTTCCGTCCGCGCTCGCGCGGGCGGCGCGTGCCCACGCGTCCGCCGCCGCGCGGGGCTCGCCGGCGCGCTCGGCGGTGATGGCCTCGGCCGCGGCGCGCACCTCGGGCGCGAGGCTCGCGCGCGCGCTCGCGACCCGAGCGTCGTCCGCGGTCCGCCGGGCCGCGAGGAGCTCCACCATCGCCATGCGGACGTCGGACGGAACGCTCGCGCGCGCCGCGGCGATGATGTCCGGCAGCGCGTCGGGCTCGGCCTCCGCGAGCTCCAGCGTCAGCAGCCGGAGCCACGCCGCGCGGCTCGACGGACGCGCGTCGAGCGTGCGGCGCGCGCGGTCGCGGTGCGCGGCGCGCAGCAGGGCGTCCTCGTCGCGGAGCGTCGCGAGCGCGGCGGCGACGAGCCCTGCGTCCGTCGGGGTCAGCGTGGTGGCGTACTGGTCCGCGACGAGCTCGGCGAGGTCGGGCTGGCCTCGCACGAGCAGCGCGATCGCGAGCAGGCGGATCGTGGGCGAGGTCGCGGTCTGCGCGTCACCGGCCTCGGTCATGCGCGAGAGCAGCTCGGCGGCGCCCGCATAGTCGCCGCGCGCCATCCGGGCGCGCGCCGGCATCTGCGGGAGCGAGGTGTGGTCGACCTCCTCGGCGCGCCGGATCGCTCGCGTCGCGAGCGCCTCGTCGCCCGCCGCGCACGCGCGGTCGAGCACGTGGTCGAGCCCGAGGTCGGAGCCTTCGATGCCGGCGAGGTGCTGCCGGTAGATCTCCATCGCCTCGTCGGCGAGGCCGCTGTGGAAGAGGGCCTCGAAGAGGCCGTAGTGCAGCTCGCGCGAGCCCTCTCCGAGCGCGTACGCGCGCCGGAACCGCTCGAGCGCGTCCTCGTTGTCGCCGCGCGCGAGCCGCTCGACGCCCTCGAGGAGCGCGCGCTCCGCGCCGGACGTCAGCCCGGCCCGCGCGCGCTCGGCGTGCCCGGCGACCACGTCGGCGCCCTGCCCGCGCCACCACGCGATCATCGTCGCGTGGTAGTGCGCGCGCGGGTCGTCGGGGTCGAGCGCCATCGCGCGCGCCACGTGGTCCTCGGCCTCGGCGAGGGCGTTGCGGCCGAGCGCGTGCTCGGCGCGGGCGAGCTCGACCGCGAGGCTCGGCGCCTCGGACGGAGCGCCGCTGCGCGCGCTCCCGCGGAGCGACGACGCGACGCCCAGCGCCATGTCGCGCACCGTCGTCGCGAGCCGGGCGCGCGGCACCGATCGCTCGAAGGTCGCCGTCGGCTCACCCGAGGCGCGGAGCAGCGTGATGCGCACGCGCGCGCCCTCACCGTCGGGATCGATCTCGCCGCGCGCGATGTGGGTGGCGCCCAGCGATCGCGCGGCGTGCTGCCAGGGCGGGCTCGGCCCGTGCTCGTCGCCCGCGTGCTCGGCCAGCCGGTGGGCGCCCAGCGTCTCGATGCCGGCGGCGCGCGTCAGCTCGGTCGCCAGCACGTACGGCAGCGCGGTGCGCGAGAACGCGAGGTCGACGTCGGCGGTGCGGTCCTCGAACGGCGGGACCGCGACGAGCGGGGGCGGGTCCGCGGCCGCGACGGGCGCCGCCTCGGGCGCGTCTCGGGCGAGGAAGGCCGTCGCGAGCAGCGCGAGGAGCAGGGCTGCGCCGAGCGCGGTGACGAGCGCGGTGACGAGCGCGCGCCGCGGCGCGCCGCCGCGAGGCGTCGCGAGCGCGTCGCGGAACGCGGCGGCGGAGGGCCAGCGGTTCGCGGGATCGATCTCCAGCGCCTTCGCGATGGCGCGCGCGAGGGCGGTGTCGTGGAGGGCGCCGGCGAGCGCTCGTCGCACCTGGTCGGCGTCGCCCGCCTCGTGCGCGCGCAGCCCGGTCGCGGCGCGGAAGAGCGTCGCGCCGGCCGCGTAGACGTCGCTGCGCGCGTCGGCCACGCCGCGGAGCTGCTCGGGCGCCATGTAGCCGAGCGTCCCGAGCACCTCGCCGGTGCTCGTCAGCTCGCTCTCGGGGAGCCGCGCGATCCCGAAGTCCGCGAGGCGGACCGAGCCGTCGGCGGCGAGGAGCACGTTGGACGGCTTGACGTCGCGGTGCACGATCCTCGCCTCGTGCGCCGCGTGCAGCGCGTCGAGCATCTCGCGCCCGATCGCGCGGATCCGATCGGGCGGGAGCGGGCCCTGGGCGAGCCGCTCGCCGAGGGATGCGCCGCCGACGAGCTCCATCACGAGGAAGCAGCCGTCGTCGTCGACCTCGTGCACCTGGACGATGTTCGGGTGCGAGAGCCGCGCCGCCGCCTGGGCCTCCTGGAACAGGCGCGCGCGCGGTCGGTCGTGAGCATCGAGGAGCACCAGCTTGACGGCGACCTCGCGCCCGAGCCGTCGGTCGTGCGCGGCGACCACCAACCCCATCGCGCCGCGGCCGAGCACGCGCTCCACGACGAAACGCTCGGGGAGCCGCGCGAGGACCGCCTCGAGCTCGGTCGTGGCGCAGGGCGCGTCGGGCGCGGGCAGGGTCTGGGTGCTGCTCAGGCCGTCGGGCACGTTGCCCATCCCGTTCACCGTACGGCCGCGGCGCGTCCCGGCGCAATGGCCCCGCCGTCAGCCAGCGGCCGTAGGCCGCGCGCGCGGGATGGGGTACGCTCGCCACATCGAGCCTGACGATCTCACCCACGATCGCGCGGCCACGCTCAGCGGAGGCGAGCCGCTCGCGCTCGTCATCGAGGCGGGCGGCGACGTGCGCATCGAGCGGCTCGGCGCGGGACGCGCCCTGGTGATCGGGCGCAGCGCGCCGGCCGACGTGGTGATCTCCGATCGCGCGCTCTCGCGCCAGCACGCGCGCGTCGAGGCGCTCGGGGATCGCGTGCGGTTCGAGGACCTGGGCTCGAAGAACGGGGTCCGCCTGCGCGGCCGCCGCGTGGAGCGCGCGGAGGTGCACCCGGGGGAGCTCGTCGAGCTCGGCAGCGTGCGCGTGCTCGTCGCGTCGTTCGCGCGCACGGCCGTGTCGGTCGCCGCCCCGTCGGACGACGGCGCGCTCGAGCGGCTCGAGGAGGATGTGCTGCGCAGCCGGCACTTCGGCCGCCCGCTGTCGATCGCGCTCGTCGAGCTCGGCGGATCGCTCCGTCGCGACACGCCGGCCTTCGCGCGCGCGCTCTCGCCGATCGATCGCGTCGCCCGCTACACCGCGCGGATGCTGCTCGTGGTCTTCCCCGAGGCGAGCGCTCTCGAAGCGCGGGCACGCTTGCTGTCCGCGCTGCGCGCGCTGCCGGCCGGCGCCCGCGCCGCGGTGGCGAGCCATCCGGCGTGCGGGGCGGGCGCCGAGGCGCTGCTCGCGTCGGCGATGAGCGCGCTGCGAGGCGCCTCGGCAGGCGAGGTCGCCCTCGCGCAGGCCGCCGCGCCGGACGCCGACGAGCAGGAGGTCGTCTCCCCTGGTCTGCGCGCGGTCCGCGAGCTCGCCGACCGCTACGCGCGCTCGCCGCTGCCCGTCCTGCTCCACGGGGAGACCGGCAGCGGCAAGGAGCTGCTCGCGCGGCGCATCCACGAAGCGAGCGGCCGCGACGGACCGCTCCGCGTGCTCAACTGCGCGGCCATCCCGAGCACGTTGCTCGAGGCGACGCTCTTCGGGCACGTGCGAGGTGCCTTCACCGGCGCCGACGCGGACCGCCGCGGCGTCTTCGAGGACGCGCAAGGCGGCACCGTGTTCCTCGACGAGATCGGCGAGCTCGCGCTCGCCGCGCAGGCGGCGCTCCTGCGCGTGCTCGACACCAAGACGCTGACGCCCGTGGGCGGTCACCAGGAGGTCTCGGTCGACGTGCGCATCGTCGCGGCCACGCACCGCGACCTCGAGGCGATGGTGGAGCGAGGGGAGTTCCGGCTCGATCTCCTCCATCGCCTCAACACCCTCGTGCTCGGCGTGCCGCCGCTGCGCGATCGACCCGAGGACGTCGTCGCGCTCGCGCACGCGTTCGTGCGCCGCGCCGCGCGCGACCACGGCCGCTCCGTCCCGAGCATCGAGCCGGCCGCGATGCAGCTCTTGCTGGACTGGCCGTGGCCGGGGAACGTCCGCGAGCTCAAGAACGTGATCGAGCGCGCGGTGCTCCTCGCCCGCGACTCGGTCGGGATCGCGGAGCTCCCCGAGCGCATCTGCGCCGCCGTCACGCACCGGCTCGCCGGCGCCCCGGCGCACGACGACGAGCCGGCGCACGACGACGAGCCGGCGCACGACGACGAGCCGGCGCACGACGACGAGCCGGGCGCGGCGCCGCCGGACGCGACGAGCGGCGGACCGAGCGCGCAGGGCGAGCTCGATCTGCGCGCGCGCGTGCGCGCCTACGAGGCGAAGCTCATCCTAGCGGCGCTCGAGCGCACGAACGGAAACCAGGTCGTGGCCGCGCGCCTGCTCGGGCTCCCGCGCCGCACGCTCGTGCACAAGATCGCGAAGCTCGGCATCCGCCGCGTCTTCGTCACGCGCACCTGAGGACGCGTCTCGGTCAGGGGGTCGCGGACGGGACCCGGTACGCGACCACGACGGGGGGCACGTCGAACATCCCGACCTGCCCTGCGCCGTAGAGCGTCAAGTACAAGAGGCCTCGGTCCGGCGCGTACGCGCCGCCGCTGATGTGGTGCTGGCCGTCGCCGTCGAACGGGACCGACCACGGCCCGTACGCGTAGGGCCTCGGCGCCCAGGGCTCCTCGGCCGCCAGGATCTCGTTCAGATCGAAGAACCAGTAGTAGTTCGAGTGGTCGCGTGCGCCGCGCGCGCAGAAGCCCCCGCAGAGGTTTCCGTCGTCCTGACGGATCTTGTAGCCGATGCCGGTCTCCGAGCCGCCCAGGCTGCCGAACAGCGCGTAGGTGCGCGTCCCCGGCACCACGAACCCGTACATGGCCGTCGCGAGCCAGTTCCAGAGCGCCGAGGCGCGCGCGCCCGGCTCGCACACGGTCGTGCCCTCGTCGTCGAGCGCCTCGCACTGGCTCTCGACGGCGCGCGGATCGAGGAAACGCCCGCCCGAGTGGGGGTAGACCTGGTGCCGGCGCGTCGGCACGTCGCGCGCCGCGGGCGCGGCGGCGACGAGCGCGGACGGGTCGAAGGTGTAGAGCGAGGGTCCCACGCTGTAGCGCGAGATGATCGAGTAGTTGGAGGCCCAGCCCACCAGCGCGGGCCCGCCGAGCGGCCCGTGCCACTCCGGGGGCAGCGGCGCCATGAAGCCCGCGGCCAGCGCGGCGCCCTCGAGGCGGAAGTATCCGTCGATCGTCCCGTCGAGCACGCCGCCTCGGACGATCAGCGTCGTGTCGGCGACCTCGCCGCCGGCGTCGTACCAGACGTTCGCGTTGACCACGAGGTCGCCGTCGACCCAGAGCATGCCGGTGATCATGTCGAGCCGCTCCGGGTTGCCGCCCGCGTCGAGGATCGGCTGGAAGCCCTGGAGCGCGCGGTCCACGACCGGCAGCTCGGAGAGCTCGGTCCCCGTACCGAGCGAGGGCGGGAGCGCGAACTCGGCCACCATCGCGTCGGGGCGGAACCCGGCCAGGTAGAACGAGCCGTTGGGGCCGTGGTCGGGGCAGTAGCCCAGCGTCCCGATCGCGAAGTCGGTCGACGAGGCGCCGTGCGTCCCTCCCGCGATGCGGAAGGCGCCCGCGTACTCGAAGTCCCCGATCCCCACGAGGCCCTCGGGCGGCGGCCCACCGTCGAGCGCGCCAGCGTCGCGGCCCGCGGCGTCCATCGGTGAAGGCCGCGCGTCGGCCGGCGCGGGGCTCGCGTCGGGCGGCGCCGACGCGTCCGGGCCGCTGGAAGGGGCGGTGTCGCACGAGGCCAACGTCGAGAGCCCGATCGCGGCGAGCAGGGAGGTGATTCTCATGGCTCACCTTGCAGCAACTCGGGAGCCACGCCCACGACAGGCGATCGGTGCGGCTGCGCCCGAGCCGCGCCGGGCGGCGCGCGGCCGAGTGAGCAACGTCTTGCTCTGCGCCGGGGCGCAGTCGCCGGGCCGGACCGTTGCCTCGTCCGGCTCGCCGCGCGGCGTGGAGGTGCAGCCCACACCGGGCGCTCACGCGGAGCGAGGGGGGGATCGAGGCTCGCGCGCGGTGAGGGACGCGACGGCGCCCTCGGCGATGTCGCCGATGGCGACGACGTAGAACGCGCGGTCGGGGTCGAGGCCGCGGTGGACGGGGATGCGCACGCGGCCGCCGGCGCCCTCCTCGGCGAGGAAGCGTCGGGTCGCGTCGTACGCGCGCGGCGGGGCGATGAGCTCGCCCTCGAGCACGGTCGCGGCGTCGGCGCCGAGATCGTGGCCCGAGACGTTGAGGGCGACCTTGAGCGAGCGCGCCTGGCGGCGCGCGAACGCGGCGAGCGCCTGCGCGGTGGCCTCGGCGCTCTCGGGCATCGCGAGCGGGTCCCACAGCGCGGCCGGCTCGGCGTGCGTCCACGCCGCCTCGCGCAGCGCGCCGATGGAGGTGAACGGCGCCTCCTCGCGCCACCGCTCGCGGTAGCGCTGCTCGCGCGCGAGCGCGAAGAGCACGTCGCGCACGCGGCCGTCGCGCTCCTCGATCGGCAAGAGCGCGTCGAGGAAGCGCGCGGACTCGGGCGGCAGGAGCGACTCGATCAGCGCCTCGTCGCCCGCGCCGAAGAGCCCGCTCGCGTCGAGCCGTCCGTCCCGCGTCCGCTCGACCCGGACGGTGCGCAGCGACTCGAGCAGCTCGCCGCGCGCGCGCCGCGCGGCGCGGTCGATCAAGGTGAGCCGCTCGCGGTCGCCGAGGATCGCGGAGCGCACCGCGAGCAGCGCCTCGACCCGCGCGACCTCGCGCGCGAGCCGCAGGCGCGACGCGAAGTACTCGAGCACCGAGTCGCGCAGGCCGGTCACCGTGTTCTCGAGCGCGTCGAACATCGCGTGGAACGCCGCGGTGAGCGCGAGGTGCGCGCGCCGGTAGCGAAGGAACAGGTACGTGCCCGCGCCGGCGCTCGCGAAGAGGAGCGCGGTGAGCCACCCGCGCTCGCGCAGCCACGGCGACTGCCAGTCGGCCTCGCCGACCCCGATCGCGTCGGCGAGCGCGCGCAGGCCGAGCGGCAAGAAGAGCGTGACCAGGGTGACGAAGAGCCCGCCCCAGAGGATCATCCGGCCCAGGTCGGGCTTGCGGCGCGCGGCGTCCATCATCGCGGCGTGCGCGTCGCGGAACGCCTCGAACGACGGCGGCGGCACGGGCAGCGCCGCGTCGCGGTCGCGGATCGCGTCCTCGAGCCGGAGCGAGACGGCGCGCTCCATCCGCTCGACGAGCGCGCCCGCGCGGCGGAACGCGACCGGCGACGGATCGGAGAACAGCGCGTCGTCCACGCGCCGCGCGATGCTCGCGACCACCGCGTCGCGGTCGGCGACCACCCGCTCGCGCTCCCCCGAGATGAGGTCGTCGAAGCGGCGGCGCTGCAAGAGCGTCCACGTCTTCTCGATCTCGCGCATGCGCGCGAGCGCCCAGCCGACGGGCGGGTCGGGCGCGGGCTGTCCGTCGTCCACGCTGGGGTCACCCGGGTCGGGGCCGTAGCGCGCGCGCGTGGTCTCGCTGCGCTCCCACCACGGCGGCTCGACGTCGCGCGCGATCGCGGGCGCGTAGCGGCCGAGCAGCTCGAGCACGTCGCGATCCGCGTCGCGCGGCGCGTCGAACGCGGCGAGCTCGACCTCCTCGATCGCGTCGATGTCGACGAAGTCCGCCCCGCCGCCCTCGGTCTGGGCGATCACCGCGTCGACGACCTCGAGCGCCACCGCGTCCGTCGCGTAGCGCGTGAGCGCGCGGCGCGGGAGCTCGCTCACCGCGCAGACGAACGTGGCCAGCGGCGAGGCCGGGGCGTTGCCGTAGAGGAGGGGCGCGACGCGGCTCACCGCGCTCAGCGAGTACAGCAAGAGGCACAGGAAGTTGCGGACGCACTGCGTGAGCTCCGCGTCCCCCAGGACCGAGTACTCCGCGACGTCCTCGATCAAGAAGAGCTGCGGCACCGCGCGCCGGCGCGGGGGCGTCGCCGCGATGCGCTCGCCGAGCGCCTTCACGGCCGCGATCACGTCGTCGCCGCGCTCGAAGCCGCCCGGGTGCGGCATCGCGCAGAGCGGCAGCACCACGAGGTTGCGCTCCGCGCCCGTGCGGAACGACTCGAAGATCGGCGACAGCTCGCCGAGCAGGCGCGCCTCGATCGCGGCGAGCGCCGGCGCGAGCAGCGCGCGCGGCTCGCTCTCGCCGAGGTGCGCGACCACGAACACGTGCAGCCGCGTGAGCCCCTCGGCGCTGCGGCGGTCGCGCGCGCGCACCATGCGCCCGTGCGCGAGCAGGGCCTTGGCGTCCGCGAGCACGCGCTCGCCGATCGCGTCGGCGCGGGCGCCGCGCTCGAACGTCATCGACGTCAGCGCCGCGTCGTCCGGCGCGCCCCCGAGCGCCTCGGCGCGCTCGCGGATCACCCGGTCCACCACGCGCGCGCCGAAGCTCCCGAGCCCGACGAGGATCGACGGAACTTCGGGGTCCGTGATCACTCATCCCTCGAGCAGCTTCGTCGCCTCGCGCAGGGCCTGGTACTCGGCCTCCTCCGCCGCGTCGCGCGAGCTCATCACCTCGAGCTGCATCGCGCGCTTCTTCCACTCGGCGGCCGTCGCCGCGATCTCCGCGCTCAGCGCCTTGCTGCCGCCGACCTGCCGCGCGTCGGCGACGAGGGGCGCGACGGACGCGTCGTAGATGCTGGGCTTGTCCTTCTCGAGCGCGAGCAAGGCGCGGGCGGCGTCGCGCGCCGTGCTCGCGAGCGCGACGCGCGTGCCGAGGTCGGGCAGGTCGAGCGCGAGCGCCGCGCCTTCCCGCACGATCCGGCCGCGCGCGACGCCGAGCGCGAGCGCGTTGACGCCGAGGCGCGCGCGCTCGCGCTCGGCGGCGAGGGCGCGCTTGGCCTCGTCCGGATCGAGGTCGGGCAGCGTCTCCCAGTGCTGGTCGATGTGGAGCGGCCAGCCCTTCTCGGGCTGCGCTTGGAAGCGCCGGTAGGCCTCCTTCATGTCCTCGTTGAGGTGGCGGAAGCAGTAGAGCGGCACGCCGAGGATCGAGCGGTAGACCACGACGCGATCCGGGTCCTGCCAGCCGTTGACGACGTTGGCGTTCTTGCCGTGCGTCGCCTCGTCGAGCGCCTCGCTGAAGGGGCCGGTCTGGAGCTGCGCGTGCAGGCCCAAGAGGAGCATGTCCGCGTGGTTGATCATGCCCTTCGTCTCGACGTCGTGGCGGGTGAGCGGCGCCGCCTTCGCGACGGCCATCCCGATCTTCTGGCGCGCGTAGCGGCGCACGGGATCTTGCTGCCAGAGCGAGGTCGCGGAGAGCGGCGAGGCGTCGCCGAGCGCCTGGCGCGGCGAGGCGCCGACGCGCTCCGTGGTGAGCCCGTAGTACTTGGCCTCGAGCGCGAGCGCGTCGTCGAGCCGCAGGCCCTGGCGCTCGAAGGGGTCGTCGCTGGCGGGATCGCCGAGGATCTGCTTGGTGAGGAAGCGCTCGGCGGCGCCGACGAGCGAGCGCTCGACGTCCGCGATCATCTCGCGCGCGGTGCGCCGCAGCGGGCGGCCGCCCTCGTCGAACTTCGGGCGCAGCGCCTCGCGCACCGCGAAGAGCACCTCCGTCTGGTCGCTCGACTCGGGACGCGTCGCGACCTGGTCCTCGTAGTACCAGCTCCAGAAGCGGTCGCGGCCGTTCGGGTGCTGGAGCACCTCGACGTCGAGCGTGTAGTCGTTGGACTGCGCGTCGGGGCCGCCGTCGTGCTCGAAGCGGCGCGCCTTCTCCTCGAGCTCGGTCGCGAGCCGGCCCGCGCTGCTCTCGATGTTGCGGAAGCTCCCGCGCAGCGTGTCGCCGGCGCGCCCGATCGCGACGAGGAAGTCGTAGAGCGCCCCCCAGATGAGCAGCCCGCGGCTCTTGTCGACGTACTCGTTGAAGGTCGCGACGGTGCGCTCGCGCGCCGCGTCGAAGTCCTTGTCCTGCCGCGTGAGCAGCTTGTCCCAGCCGCCGTGCGTGCGCTTGATCTCGGCGGCGAGGCCGTCCATCTCGCTGCGGAAGCGGCTGTCGCGCCCGAGATCGGCCTCGGCGCGCAGGCGCGCCACGGTCCGCGCGAGCTCGTCGAGCTGATCGCTCGCGAGCCGCCCGCCGGTCTGCCGCAGCTTCACCAGGACGTAGCGCTGCTCGTACGGGCTCAGCTCGGGCGACGCGTCGGGGCCGGCGCGGCTCATCAGCTCGGCCCACCAGTCGCCGCTCTCCACCTGTGCGAGCAGCGACGCGAGCCGCGCGTCGATCTGCGCCTTGGCGTCGGCGACCTCGCGCGCGAGCGTGTTCATCGTCTGCGCGGGCGTCCACGAGCCGTCGAGGATGCGGTTCGCGCTGATCTCGCGGACCTGCGCGCAGCGCGCGCGCAGGTCGTCCTCGATCGACTTGACGGCCTCGTCGAGCCGCAGCGTCGCGGTGTCGCGGACGGTGTGCAGGCGCTTCCACGTGCCGCCCTCGCGATCCTGGTCTGCGAGCATGTCGAGCTTGGCGACGAACGCGCCGTCGAGCCGCTCGGCGCGCGCCTCGGGGCTGAGCCGCTCGAGCTCCTCGCGGTCGACGGCGAACTGGCGGAAGCGGTCGCGCTGCGACTCGCTGACGAGCGAGGGGTCGTCGAGCAGGAGATAGCGGCGCACCGCCGTCGCGGCGAAGCGCCGCGCGCAGTACTCGAGCAGATCCTTGCGCGGCAGGAGCAGCAGCGAGGCGCCGAGCGTGCCGTAGAACGCGGTGTAGCCTCCGTCGCCGAGCTCCGGCGGGAACACGCGCCGGCTCTCCTTGGTGTAGTTGTCGTAGTCGGCCTGCTGATCGCCGAGGATCGGGCTGAAGATCTGGAGGTAGGTGGCGTCGGAGAGGGCCTCGCCGACGTCGTCGACCGAGAAGTGCTGCGGACGATCGACCACGTACGTCAGGTCGAACGGGCGGCGGCGGACGGTGCGCTTGTGCCGGTTGCGCGGGTCGTAGTGGAAGACGCGCTCGTCGGCGCCGGCGACCTGCGTGTCGAGCCGCGCGAGGTGCTCGAGCTCCTTGAGCGCGGCGTAGCCGTTCGCGAGCGTTCCGTCGCGGTTCATGCCGACGACCTCCTCGAACGCGTCCGGCAGGATCGCGAAGCCGAAGACGCGGCTGGACTTGTCGTCGAGCAGATCGCGCAACAGGTACGCGAACGGCAGGAACGCGCCCGAGCCGGTGCCGCCCGCGATGCTGAAGTAGACGAACACCTGCACCGCGGCGCCGTGGCGGCGCATGCCGTGCTCGTGCGAGCGCAGGTCGCGCAGGAGGTCCGCGATCTGACGCGGGAGCTCGCCGACCTCGATCGAGCGGAAGAAGCCGAGGCGGCTCTCGACGCGGATCTGCCCGGCGCCGGCGCCGCTCTCCTCGCGGAAGCGGTAGAACGGGTGGACCCACTGCGTGAAGTAGTCGTCCGCGTCGGCGAACGTCTCGCCGCGCCGCAGGCGCGAGTACTCCACCTTGTCGAAGTCGCTCAGCGTGATCGTGGCGTCGACGTGCCCGACCGCGCCGTAGCCCTGCCGCAGGCGGGCGAGGTCGGCGGCGTTCGTGTCGATCGCCACGAAGCGCACGAGGTTCTTGAACCGCAGCCCGTAGTCCTCGGAGTCGCGCAGGCGCTTGGCGATACGGCCGATGGCCCGGCCCCCCGAGCCCCCCAGCCCGACGAACAGCGTGGGGGTGATCTCTCCCGGCATGATCTTGATCGGCATGTCGGGCGAAGCGTAGCAGTGGAGCCCGAGCCCGGGATCTCGTAAGTTCGCAGCATGACCGAGCTATCGAGCAGCCAGGAGCGCGCCTCGATCCCTCACCCGGCCCCGCCGCCGGAGGCCCTCGATCCGGACGCTCCGGAGCTGCTCTTGAACCGCGAGCTGACCTGGCTCGCGTTCAACCGCCGCGTGCTCGCGGAGGCCGAGGACCCGAGCAACCGGCTGCTCGAGCGCGTGAAGTTCCTCGCGATCGCGAACGGGACGCTCGACGAGTTCGTGATGAAGCGGATCGGCGGCCTCAAGCAGCAGATCGCGGCGGGCGTGACCGAGCGCACCGTCGACGGTCGGACGCCGCGCGAGCAGCTCGCCGAGTGCTACGCGGTGATGCGCGGGCTCGGTGATCGATCGCAAGAGCTCTTGCGCGAGCTGCGGCGGGAGCTCGCCGCCGAGGGGATCGTCCTGGCGAGCTGGCGCGATCTCTCGCCCGAGGACCAGCAGACGCTCCGCGCGCACTACCTCGAGAACGTGTTCCCGCTCGTGACACCGCAGGCGATGGACCCGGCGCACCCGTTCCCGTTCGTCTCGAACCTCTCGCTGAACCTGTTCGTCACGCTGCGGCGCGCGGAGGACGATCCGGAGCGGCTGCGCGCGCGGGTGAAGGTGCCGGTCGGCCGCGGCGTCCCGCGCTTCCTGTCGGTGGGCGCGACGTACGTCCCGCTCGAGGACGTGATGGCGAACAACCTCGACCTGCTCTTCCCCGAGATGCTCGTCGACCAGGTCGAGATGTTCCGCGTGACGCGCAACTCGAACACCGAGCGCGACGAGGAGCAGGCGGACGATCTGCTCGCCCTCATCGAGACGGAGCTCAAGGAGCGCAAGTTCGCTTCCATCGTGCGGATGACCGTCGCGGCCGGGATGACGCCGCTGACGCGCGGCTACCTCGCGGCGGAGCTCGGCCTGCACGAGGAGGACGACGTCTTCGAGATGCCGGGGATGCTCGGCCTCGCCGACCTGATGGAGCTCGTGCGCGCGGACCGGCCGGACCTGCGCGACGAGCCCCACCACCCGGCGGACTTCCCCGAGTTCACCACCGAGCGGAACATCTTCCACGTCATCCGCGAGCGCGGCTCCGTGCTCGTCCACCACCCCTACCAGTCGTTCGCGACGAGCGTCGAGCGCTTCCTCGAGGAGGCGGCCAACGACCCGAAGGTGCGCGCGATCAAGGCGACCATCTACCGCACGGGGGAGGAGTCCAAGGTCGTCCAGCACCTCGAGACCGCGGCGCGCAACGGCAAGCAGGTCGCGGTGGTCGTCGAGCTGAAGGCGCGCTTCGACGAGCAGGCGAACATCAAGTGGGCCAACCGGCTCGAGTCGGTAGGCATCCACGTCACGTACGGGGTCGTCGGGCTCAAGACGCACTGCAAGGTGATCCTCGTGGTGCGGCAGGACTACGGCGGCCTGCGCCGCTACGCGCACATCGGCACGGGCAACTACCACTCCGGCACGGCGCGGCTCTACACGGACCTCGGCTTGTTCACGTGCGACCCGGGCATCGGCCACGACCTGACCGAGCTCTTCAACTACCTCACCACGGGCTACACGCCGGGGCGGCGCTACCAGAAGCTCCTGCCGGCGCCGAAGGTGCTCAAGCGGGCCATCCTCGCGCGCATCGCGCGCGAGGCGGAGCACGTCGCGCGCGGCGAGCGCGGGCTCATCCGCATGAAGATGAACGCGCTCGAGGACGCCGACGTGACGCGCGCGCTCTACCGCGCGGCGCAGCGCGGGGTGCGCATCGAGCTGATCGTGCGCGACACCTGCCGGCTCCGCCCCGGCATCCCCGGGCTGAGCGAGAACATCCGCGTCATCAGCATCGTGGGCCGGTTCCTCGAGCACATGCGCATCTACTACTTCCACAACGCAGGCGAGGAGGAGTACTACCTCGGCTCCGCGGACCTGATGCAGCGCAACCTCGAGAGCCGCATCGAGACGGTGGCGCCGGTCGACGATCCGGCGCTGCGAGAGGAGCTGCGCTTCATCCTCGACACGCAGCTCTCCGATCAGAAGAGCGCGTGGGAGATGCTCTCGGACGGCACGCACGTCCAGGGCAACGGCGAAGGCAAGAGCTCGCACGAGGTGTTCGCCAAGCGCGCCGAGGCGCAGCTGCGCGCGGCGACGGGGCTCCAGGCGCGCAAGACCAAGACCGTCGCGGCGCGCAACTGGCGCCGCTGACGCATCCTCGCCGTGGCTGGCACCGCGGCGCGCGCGGTGCTCGACACCAGCGCGCGCGCGTTGGAGGATGGGTGCGTGGGCGAAGTGCTCCTCTCGGTCGACGTCGGCGACGCGAGCCCGGCGTCGGCGCGCGCGTTCGCGGACGCGCTCGGGCGGCGCCGCTACCGCCGCGTCGAGGGCGTGCCCGGCGCGTACGCGTGTCACTTCGAGCACGGGTTCGTCGACGAGGTGCGGCGGATCGTCGCCCACGACCTGCGCGCCGCCGCGGAGGAGGCGAGCGTCTCGGCGTGGCGCGCGGCGCACGCGTGGTCGGCGGCCGGGCACGCGCTCGCGCGCGCGGCGGATGTCGCGCCGCGCGCCGAGGGCGACGCCGGCGGCGCGCCGTGGGCGGACGGCGCCGCGCCGGTCGGCCCGCTCGCCGACGTGCTGCTCTTGCTCGGGGTGGCCCCCCAGGACGAGGCGCCCCTCGCGCGCGCGCTCGTCGCGCGCGGTTGGGCGCGCGCCGACGGCCTCGGCGCGGCGCTCGTGCACCGCTACGACCTCGGGATGTTCGCCCCGCTCGAGGCGCGGGTCCGGCGCGACGTCGTCGCCGCGGCGGCGGAGGCCCGCGTCGCGGCGTGGGCGGCGGCGTGGTGCGCGTCGAGCTTCGAGCACACCGTCGTCGAGGGCGAGCCGGCGCGCGTCGCCCGCCGCCTCCCGTGGGATCCCGTCGAGTAGCCAGGCAGCGCCTGCGCGCGCGACTCGCGCGCGCGAGCGGTGGTAGCCTCGGCGCATGGGGACACATCGGTGGGGGCGGTTCGCGCTTGCCTGCGCCGTGCTCGCGGCGTGCGATGGGTCGAGCGCGCCGGACGCGGGAGCGCCCGAGGACGGCGGCGCGACGGGCCCGCTCGTCGTGACGACGACCTCGGGCCCCGTCGAAGGCGGCACGCGCGGCGAGGTGCACGCGTTCTACGGGATCCCGTACGCGGCGCCGCCGGTCGGCGACCTCCGGTTCCGCGCGCCGGCGCCGGTCGTGCCCTGGACGGAGCCCCGCGACGCGACCCAGCTCGGCGCCTATTGCCCGCAGCGCGAGCCGATCCCTCCGCTCGCCGTGCGCGGCGCCGAGTCGGAGGGCTGCCTCGAGCTGAACGTGTTCACCCCCGCGCTCGCGCCGGCGGCGCCGCTGCCCGTCCTCGTGTTCTTCCACGGCGGCGCGTTCACCCTCGGCGCGGCCACCACCGAGCTCTACGAGGGAGACCGGCTCGCCGCGCGCGGCGCGGTGGTGGTCACCGTCAACTACCGGCTCGGCTACGCGGGGTTCCTCGCGCACCCCGCGCTCGACGCCGAGGCGGGCGGCTCGAGCGGGATGTACGGCATCCTCGATCAGCAAGCCGCCTTGCGCTGGGTGCGCGACAACGCCGCGGCGTTCGGCGGGGACCCGTCGCGCGTGGCGATCTTCGGGGAGTCGGCGGGCGCGCTCAGCGTGTGCGTGCATTACTTCTCGCCCGGCTCGCGCGGGCTCTTCGCGGCCGCGATCTCCCAGAGCGGGAGCTGCTTCGGGAGCTCGACCTCCGTCATCGGGCCCGCGGACCGCGCCGCCGCGCGCGCGCGCGGGGTCGAGCACGCGACCGCGCTCGGGTGCCCGGGCACCGACGCGGCGGCGGCGAGCTGCTTGCGCGCGCTCCCCATCGACACGCTCGTCGACGCGCTCTCGACCACCGGGTTCACGCTGGGCGGCGACGCGGCGTACGGCGTGCTCTCGATGGGTCCCAACGTCGACGGGACGGTGCTGCCGGACGCGCCCGAGGTGCTCGTCGCGTCGGGCGCGCACGCGGGGGTGCCGTACCTGTTGGGCACGAACCGCGACGAGGGCACCTTCTTCAGCGACGACGCGACGGTCACCACCGAGGAGGCGTACGCGGCGTGGGTGCGGGGCTTCTGGCCCGAGCACGCCGACGCGATCCTCGGGCTCTACCCCGTCGCCACGCACGGCAGCCCGCTCGCCGCGTACGACGTGGTGCTCCGGGACCTCGCGTTCGCGTGCCCGACGCGCGAGCTCGCGCGCGGCCTGAGCGCGGGCGGCGTGCCCGTCTACCTGTACGAGCTGAACCACACCAACGCGGCGGCGGTGATGCTGGGGCTCGGGGTCAGCCACGGGGTCGACCTGCTCTACGTCTTCGGCAACGCGCCGCTCCCGTTCGCGCGGCCGAGCGCGGCCGAGCGGAACCTCACCGAGAGCGTGCAAGCCTACTGGACAGGCTTCGCCGCCGCTCGCGACCCGAACGGCGTGGCCGCGGTCGCGTGGCCGCGACACGATGCGAGCGACGCCTACCTCGAGCTGAACGATCCGTCCGTCCCCTCGACGGCCTACTACCGCGACGCGTGCGAGGCGCTCGCCGCTGCGACGGCCCCCTGAGGACGCACGAGGTCGGCGACGAGGCGGCGCGGAACGCGCGCGGCTCATCGCGCCGGGCGCCCGAGGTGCGCCGCGAGGAACGCTTCGAAGGCCGGCCACGCGTCGTCGCCCGCGCTCACGGCGGGGATCTCGTCGTGGCCGCACGCGAGCTCGATGAGGCGCACGTTCGGGTGCTCGGCGGCCAGCGCGCGGCTGAGCGCGGGGTCGATCGTGCGATCCGCGCCGCCGTGCGCGACGAGGACGGGGAGGGTGCGCGACATGCGCGCGGCGGGCCGCCACGAGGTCATCGGCCGCTGGCCCATCGCGCGGGCGAGGTGCGCGGTGCCGTTCAGGATCGGGACGCGCAGCGGCCCGAGCAGGCGCGTGCGCTGCGCGACGAGCGGCGGGTAGCTCGAGGCGGGCGCGAGCGCGATCACCGCGCGCACCCGCGCGCGCTCCGAGGCGGCGAGCACGATGCCGCCGCCCATCGAGGTGCCGGCCATCGCGAGCGCGCCGCCGTCGATCGAGGGCTGGCCGCGGAGCCACGCGAGCGCGGCCTCGACGTCGCGCGTCTCGCGCTGCCCGTAGGTGACGACCGCGCCCTCGCTCGTGCCGTGCGCGCGCACGTCGACGCGCAGGACGTGCAGGTCCATCGCGCGCAGCCGCGCGACCCACGGCAGCCAGCGGTCGCGCCCGTCCGAGACGCCGTGGACGAGCAGGACCGCGCCCGCGCCCTCGACGCCGGGTGTGTACGTCGCCCCGAGCCGGTAGCCGTCGGAGGTCTCGAGCGCGACCGCGCGCTCGTCGGCGCCGATCGCGGGGCGCGCGTGGAAGAGGCGCGCCGGCACGACCACGAGCTGCGTGTTGACGAGGACGACGGAGGCTGCGGCGAGGAGGTAGACGCCGGGCGCCGCGGCGACGAGCGCGAGCGCGACCCGCGCGGGGCGTGACCCCTCGATCCTCCAGGCCGCGCGCGCCGCGTGGACGACCGCGACCAGGCCGAGGAAGAGGATCCCGCCGGTGAGCCACGACAGCGCGAGCGGGCTGCGCGGCCACGCGAGCACCGCGAGCCACGGCGCGCCGAGCGCGCCGACGACGGCGCGGGCGCGCGCGTCGCGCCGCGTGACGTGGAGCGCGAGGAGCGGCAGCGCGAGCCCGAGCCCGCACGCCGCGAACCGATCGTCGGCGCTCGTGAGCGCGTCGGGAGGCGCTCGAGCGCGCGCGCGCGGCGCGGCGCGGCGCCGCGGCGGCGCGCGCGGCGGCGCGCCACGCCGCGTCAGATGACGCCACGCCAGTCGCGCCCGACCGCGTCGGCGCGCGCCGCGAGCTCGGCGAGCAGCGCGTCCGGCAGAGGCCCGCGCGCCACCGCGTCGATCGCCGCGTCGAGGTGCGCGGGCTTGGCGGTGCCCACGAGCGCGGCCGAGACCGTCGGCGCGAACGCGGCGTAGCGCAGCGCCACCTCCGGCCAGTCGTCGCGGGTCAGGCCGAGGGCCTCGTAGCGGCGCCGGTACTCGACGCGATCCGGGCTCGCGTCGGGCCCGAGCGGGTGCCAGCACGCGTTCGCGAGCGGGCGCTTCGCCAGGACGCCGACCCCGCCCCGGATCGGCGCGCGCACGCCGTTCGGATCCCACGGGCTCACCGAGCGCTGCACCACGCCGAAGCGGCCCGTCTCGAGGGCGGCCGCGAGATCCTCCTCCTCGCCGGAGTACGCGGCGGCGCGCACCTTGCCGGAGGCGACCGCGTCGTCGATCGCGCCGAGCACGTCCTCGCGCGAGAGCACGTGTCGCGGGCACGAGTGGAGGTGCACGACGTCGAGCCGCTCCATGCCCATCACGCGGAGCGCGCGCTCCACGCCGGCGCGGACGCAGGGCCCCGTCCAGTCCTCGTGGCCCTCGACGCCGTAGCCGACCTTCGTCGAGACGACGACGCGATCGCGGACCGGCGCGAGCGCGCGGCCGAGGCGGGCCTCCGACTCGCCGTAGCTCCGCGCCGTGTCGAAGAGCGTCACCCCGCGCTCGAGCGCGCGATCGACCAGGGCGCGCGCGTCGCGCTCGTCGAGCGCGGGCTCGCCGAGCGGCCCGCCGCCGAGGCCCAGGACCGACACCTCGAGGCCGGTGTCTCCGAGTGCTCGCCGCTGCACGGGCTGGACTCTAGTACGCCCGCGTGTACCTGTGTGCCACCGACGCATGCCGAACTTCAAGACGCCCGTCCTCGAGTACACGACGTCCCCCATCCTCGGCGTCTCGCCCGGCGCCTCCGCGCTCGAGGCCGAGCGCCTGATCACCTCGCACGAGGTGTCCGCGCTCGGCGTGCTCGACGCAGGCGCGCTGGTCGGGGTGATCTCGCGGACCGACCTGATCGACGCGGCGACCGGCGAGCCGGGCCAGGTGTTCGGCCTGCCCGACGTGCCGGTCCGCTCGCTCATGACCGCGAGCCCGATCACCGTCGCGGCCGACGCGCCGCTCGACGCCGTCGCGCGGGTCTTCCTGCGCGAGCGCATCCACCGCGTGTTCGTCGAGCGCGACGGCGCGCCGTTCGGCGTGTGCTCCACGCGCGATCTGATGCGCGCGGTCCACGACGCGCGCGTCACGCAGCCGGCGATCGAGATCGCGACGACGGGCATCGTCCGCGTCGAGGCGACGGACTCGCTCTCGCTCGCGGTGAGCCGGCTCGAGGCGTCCAACAAGCAAGGCCTCGTCGTCGTCGACGAGGGCTGGCCCGTCGGCACGTTCTCGCAGCTCGACGCGCTCTACGCGCGCGCGCGCGATCCGCGCACGTCGGTCGAGGAGGTGATGAGCTCGCGCGTGCTCGCGCTGCCGCCGTCGATCCCGCTCCACCGCGCGGCGCGGCAGGCGCTCGCGCTGAACGTGCGGCGGATCCTGCTGGTCGACGAGGGCGCGATCCGCGGCATCGTGAGCACGTTCGACTTCGCGCGCGTCATGCGCTGACGCGCTACGGGGCCGCGACGGTCGGCAGGCGCCGGCGGCCGGAGAGCTGGGCGCGGATCTCCTCGAGGCGCGCGCGCTGATCGTCGCCGCGGTAGAGGAGGTTGTAGGTGTCGAAGGGCACCATGCGCTCGCCGTCGGGGGTCGCGATGTGCACGCAGCTCTTGCGGACGGAGCGCAGATCGAGCGTGTGCCTGTCGAGGAACGCCATGATGACGACGCGGAACACGCGCTCGTAGCCGAGGTCGGGCGCCGCCTCGATGCTCGGGAGGCAGCACAACAGGTCGCGCAGCGCGTGGCTCGCGCCCTCCGGCCCGTGGCCCGTGGAGAACGCGCCGAAGAGGTGCCGCACCACCTCGGCGCGCAGCGCCTCGTCGCCCTCGTAGAGGATCGTGTTCTTGCCCGCGCCGAGCAGGAGCTCCGCCGGGACGTGCCGCGTCAGCGGGGTGAGCGTCGCGTAGGCGTCGCCCTCGCCGCGGATCGCGTAGGCCATCGCGAGCGTGTCGGGGTGGCAGGGCACGGGCACCACGTCGGCCGCGGTGAAGGTCGGGGACTGCTCGTAGATCGCGCGGCGCACCGCGGAGAGCGGCAGGCGGTGGAGCCGCGGATCGAACGCGGGGTCGTTGCGGCCGGCCTCGTGGATCGGCTGGAACGTCACGCCGCGCACGGCGCGGTGCCGCGCGGCGAGCGCCAGGATCTCGCCGACGCGGTCGTCGTTGAGCCCGCGCTGGAGCGTGGTGACGAGCGTGGTGGAGAGCCCGACCTCGTCGAGCCGCTCGAGGGCGCGCAGCTTGAGCTCGGTCAGCGCCGCGCCGCGCAGCGCGCGGTGCACGTCGTCCGAGAGGCCGTCGAGCTGCAGGTAGATCTCGAAGCCGGGCGCGTACGCCGCGAGCCGCTCGGCGAACCCGTCCTCGCGCGCGATCCGCAGGCCGTTCGTGTTGAGCATCAGGTGCTTGATCGGACGGCGGCGGCACTCGTCGAGGATCGCGAACAGCTCGGGGTGCGTGGTCGGCTCGCCGCCCGAGACCTGCACCACGTCGGGCCGGCGCTCGTTCAGGACGATGCGGTCGAGCATGCGGCGCACCTGCTCGAGCGAGCGCACGCTCTCACGATCGGGGCCGCTCGAGGCGAAGCAGGTAGGGCAACGAAGATTGCAATGGTCCGTGATCTCGAGCAGGCACACGCACCCGTGCTGCTCGTGGTCGGGGCAGATCCCGCAGTCGTAGGGGCAGCCGTGCTCGACGCGGGTGTTGTAGCGCTCGACCTGCTCCGGCTCCTTCAGGAAGACCTCGCGGCAGAGGCGCCAGTACTCGGCGTCGTCCGAGAGCAGGACCCGCTCGGGCCCGTGCTCGAGGCAGCGCTTGAGCAGGTACACGCAGCCGTCCTCGATGACCTCCTTGGCGTCACACACGACGAGGCAGCGCGAGCAGAGCGCGCGTGTCGACGCGTAGAACAGGTAGGGCCGCTGCCGCCGCTGCATGCGACCTCGTACCACATGCCTCGCGGCTTGACCCGGGCGCGGTGCGCGGGCGATCTCGTCGACCCGAGCTCGGGGCCGCCAGGTGCTGTCGGCGCGTCACGCGGCTCCCCGTCCTCGTGTGGATCTCCCTCCACCTCCTCCGCACGCCGCTCGCGCGTGCGCGCCGTCGCGGGAGGCGTGAGCGGTGGGGCGCGCCGACTTCGACGGGACGAGCCGCTTCGAGCTCCGCCGGCGGCTCGGCGAGGGCGGGATGGGCGTGGTCTACGAGGCCTACGACGCCGAGCGCCGGCAGCTCGTGGCGCTCAAGACGCTCCAGCGCGCGGACGCGCGCTCGCTCTTGCGCTTCAAGAACGAGTTCCGCGCCCTGCACGACATCGAGCACCCGAACCTCGTGAGCCTCTACGAGCTGTTCGAGCACGAGGGGGCGTGGTTCTTCACGATGGAGCTGGTCGAGGGGGTCGACTTCCTGACGCACGTGCGCGGCCACGAGCCGCGCGCCGGGCTCGACGAGGCGAAGCTGCGTGCGGCGATGGGCGAGCTCGCGCGCGGCGTCGTCGCGCTGCACCGCGCAGACCGGGTCCATCGCGACATCAAGCCGTCGAACCTCCGGGGTGACGCGCGCGGGGCGCGGTCGCCTCGATGGTGTCGAATGGGTATCGTTCGTACCATGAAGACTGCCATCGATGGCGCTGGCCGCGTGGTCGTGCCCAAGGCGATGCGCGACGCGCTCGGTCTCGGCGCGGGCCAGAGCGTCGACATCCGGCTCGTCGATGGACGCCTGGAGATCGAGCCCAGCGCGACGCCCATGAAGCTCGTGCGGCGGGGGAAGCGACTCGCGGCCGAGCCCGATCGCGAGCTGCCGACCTCGACCGCCGCCGACGTGCGCAGCGCGCTCGAGGGGGTCCGCCGGTGATCGCCGTCGACACGAGCATCGTGGTCGCGGCGTTCGCGAGCTGGCACGAGCTCCACGATCGAGCCTGACGTGGTGAACGACGACGAGGTACGCCTCGTCGCGCACTGCGCGTACGAGCGCTACTCCGTGTTGACGCGCCTCCCGCCGCCTCATCGGGCGCCCGCCAGCATCGTGGCGAGGTTTCTGGACGAGCGCTCTCCCGGAGCCTGGCTCACGCTCCCGCCCCGCAAGGCGCGGGCGTCGATCGCGCGCCTCGCCAGCTCCGGGATCCGCGGCGGCGCGGCCTACGACGCGCTCGTCGCGGCGACCGCGGCCCACGCGGGGGCGACGCTCGTGTCGTGTGACCGGCGCGCCCGGGTGAGCTACGATGTCGTCGGCGTCGAGTACGAGCTGGTCGCTCGACCCCGGCTCCGCTCGCGTCGTCGCGAGCGCCTCGCGATCGGCTCGACGCGCGCCTCGACCCGGCGTGCGCTCGGGAACGCCCGGCGCGCGATGGTGAAGGCCTCGTCGAGCCGGGCCTCGCGCACGCGTTCAAGGGCGGAACTGGAGGTAGTCGTCGCCGCGGCGCAGGGTGATGCGGCTCGCGACGAGGTGCTCGCCGGCTTTGATCTCGACCCAGCCGCCCGACTCCTCGAACTTCTCCGTGCCGGGGCCGTCGACGACGAGCGCGGCGCCGCCGCCGGGCTTCGCGACGATGCGCGCGTCGTCGGCCTGGCCCTGGAGCGAGGGCAGCGGCGCGTTCGATCCGCCGAGGGAGAGCGTCGCGTCCTTGCGGAAGCGCCGGCGCGTCTGCGCGAACGCCGCGAGCTCGTACCAGCCCTCGTCGCCTTGCCGTACGCGCAAGAGCGCCTCGTGCGAGTCGGCCCACACGAGGATCGCGCCCTTGCGGAAGCTCGCCGGCGAGAGGAACCCGCGCACCAGCCAGATCAGGAAGAGGATCGCGAGCACGAGCGCGGTCCACTTCGCGATGAGGCGCCCCGGGCAGACCCAGAAGCCGGCGTCCTCGACGGTGACCGCGAGCGGTACGCGCAGCTCGGAGCCGTCGGGCGCCGAGAGCACGAGCGCGCCCTCGTACTCGCGCGCGCCGCAGCAGTCCTCGGCGCTCGCGCGCACCCGCACCGTGATGGTGCGCGCCTCGGCGTCGGCGCGCGCGCGCGCCTCGGCCTCGACCGGCGCGACCTCGAGCTCGTCCGCGTCGAGCTCGACCCGCGCCCTCACCAGCGTCGGCGCGAGCGGGCCCGGCACGGTGAGCTCGGCGCTCGCCTCCTCGCCGCGGCGCACGGACAGCCGCACGCGCTCGACCGGCGCGTAGCGCAGCGTCGCGCGGATCGGGATCGAGCGCTCGGGCACCTCCGCGCTGGCGCGGATCGTCGCGCGCAGCTGCACGGGCAGCGGCCGCGCGTCCGCGCTCACCGCAGGACAGAACGCGGTCCCCGACACGTCGAGCTGCACCTGGAAGGGATCGGTCAGCTCGATCTCGGCGGGCGTCGGCGCGCAGCGCACGCAGGCGGCGGCGTCGCCCTCGGCGGCGCACTCGATCGCCGCGCGCGCGTCCGCCGGGAACGCGCCGCTGACCGTGAGCGCGACCTGCCGCGTGCTCTCCTCGGGGAGCGTCCCGAGCTCGACCTCCTGGATCGGTCGCGCCGGCTCGCTCGCGAGCGCGACGCGGTGCACGCCGAACGCGACGGCGCTGAACGCGCGCGCGGCGCGCACGGGTACGGCCATCGCGGCGCCCGACGCGCGGAAGGTCCGCTCGTGTCGCCCGAGCGGCATCTCGGCGCCGAGCTGCGCGTGGAACGTTCCGTCGGGGCCCGCCTGCATCGCGCTCGCGTCGAAGCAAGCCTCGTTGCTGCACACCTCGATCGCGAGCTCGAACGAGCGGGTGGGGTGGATGGTCTCGCCCGCGTCGCCGACGAGGCGCGCCCACGCGCACGCGGGCTGGCCCGCGCGCACGCTGCGCTCGTGGCTCCACGGCGGCGCGGGCGCCTCGCCGCAGGGCGCGACGATCGCCTCGACGCGCAGCCGCCCGTAGACCGGGATCACGAGCACCTCGGCGCCCGCCGTCGAGCTGCGCACCGCGTACGGCGTCGCGCTCGGTCCGTCCGCGGCGGTGCGCAGGCTCCAGCGGTACTGCGGGTGGCGGTACGTCGGGCCGCCGGGCAGCGCCGAGCCCTGGCCGTGCTCGACGCGCTCGAGCGCGATGCGCTCGACGCCCTGCTCCTGGATCGCGAGCACGCGCACCACGCGCGCGCCGGCGAACGTGCGCTCGAGGCCCACGCGGCCGCCGTCGTCGTAGCGCAGGCCGCGGCTGAACGAGAGCACCTCGGCGAACGCGCGCAGCAGCGCCCGCGCGTCGAACGCGACGCGCGTCTCTCCGGTCCAGCCGGTCGCGCGGGCCATCTCGATCAGGATGGGGTCGGCGCGCTCGCGGCCCTCCTGCATCAGGAGCACGAAGCGGAACCGCCCCTCGCGGTGCGCGCGCAGCCCGCCGAGCCACTCGCTCGCGCTCGGGAGCGCGCCCTGGTTGCACGCTCCGTCCGTCAACAAGAGCAGCGTCTGCGGCGCGCCCGCGGTGGCCATCGACTCGAGGATCGAGCGCGCGCGCTCGAGCGCCTCGCGGCACGGCGTCGCGCCCTGGTGTCGCTCGAGGTTCGGCGCGCCGATCGGGCGCGTGCCCTCCGCGCCGTCGCGTCCGTCGAGCAGCTCGCGCGGCGAGCGGAACGCGGGCCCGGCCACCGCGCCCGTCGCGAGCTCGTTCAGCCCGGCGAGCATCACCTGATCGCCGTCCTCGAGCGCGCCGACGAACGCGTACGCGGCCATCGTCACGAGCCGGCGGGGATCGTTCTGATCCATCGAGCCCGAGTCGTCGAGCACGAGCAGGTACTGCCCGTACGACGCCGACTGCGCCGAGGCGACGGAGGCGACCGAGCTGCCGAGCGAGCTCGCGAGCGCGAGAGCGAGGACCGAGCGACGCATCGCGGCCCGACGGTAGCGCCGAATCGCGCCGAGCACAGCAAATCGCCGCGGGCGCGTTGACCCGATCGGGGCGGCCCGCGGCACGGACCGCGTGAGCCCCGACGAGGAGGAGTGACCGTGCGACCGACCCCGTGGACCCTCGCCCTGTTCGCGCTCGCCGCCTGCGAGCCCGCGCCCGCCGATCCCGACGCCGCCGCGGCGAGCGACGCCGCCTCGCCGCCGGTTCCGTCGGACGCGGGCGCGCTCGCGGACGGCGCGCGTCCACCCCCGCCGCGGCTCGACGGCGCCGCGCCGCCGCCGCCTGCGTGCGCGCCGGCCTGCGAGGCGGGGCGCGTCTGCGTCGACGGACGCTGCGAGGCCACGGTCTCGGGGACCGCTGCGCTCGACGCGGTGCTGCTCGAGCGCGCGGCGCGCTTCGACGCGGAGATCCTGATCTCGGAGCAGCCGGACGGGAGCTGGACGCCGTCGACGATCTATCGCTGGCAAGACTTCTTGCAGGCCGTGTACGACATGCACGCGCGCGGCGTCGGCGACTTTCGCCTCTTCCTGGGCGATCCGAGCGCGCCCGAGGCGCTGCGGGCGCGCCAGGGCCTCGTGAACCTCGCGGCGTTCCTCGCGCAGAGCATGAAGGAGACGATCCGCTACGACGCGTGCGACGAGAACAGCTGGGACGCGACGAGCGGCTACGCGGTCGCCAACGCGTGCGGGCAGCTCGGGCAGCGCTACGAGGACTACGACTGCGAGATGGCCTGCCCGCGCGATCGGGCGATGACGCAGGTCGCGCGCACGCACGCGCGCTGGTACGGCGCGCCGGGCCCGCTCTTCTGCGCGCCCGACGCGGCGCTGCGCGCCGCCGGCCTCACGCCGGGCGGCCGCTGGAACTACGGGCACGACTGCTGGCCGTACCCGGCGACCGAGGCGGGCTTCACGCCGTCGGACGCGCCGCCGTGGTCGCGGCCCGAGTGCGAGGTCTACGCCGGGCAGCGCGGCGGCCGCTTCGAGTGGGACGGCTCCGGCGGGTCGGTCGAGGGCTGCTGCTGGTGGGGCCGCGGCGTCATCCAGACGACCGGCCGCTGCAACTTCGGGATCCTCAACCACCACCTCGGCCGCTCGCACCTCGACCCCGCGCGCTTCGCGCACCCCGCCGCGCCGCTGTACGCCGACGTCGACTTCTGCCGCGACCCGGAGGTGATCTGCGCGAGCGCCGCGCACCCCGAGCTGAAGTGGGTCGCGGGCCTGTTCTACTGGATGAGCAGCGTCGAGACCTACGACGAGGGCGGCTGGCGTTACCTCGACGCGCTGCGCGCCTACGTGGACGGCGGCCTCGTGGGCTCCTCGTTCATCGACGCGGTCAGCGGGATCGTGAACCGCGGCTGCCACGAGCCTCCGTGCGCGAGCGGCCCCGTCGACGGGCTCGACGACCGGCGCGCCAACTTCGAGCGGGTCCTCTCGGTGATGGGCCTGCGCTGAGCGGATCGCCGGGGGCGTGTGGGCGCGGTAGGGAGCGGGCCCACACGGGGCACCGAAGCAGACAAAACGCGCCGCGCTCGATCTGCGCGTTGACCTGAACACCGGCAGGCCAGGTACAGTCGTAGGGTTCGGAACCTCGGTCGTGCCGTTGGGTCGTTCTCGCCGCTCGTTCGCCTCGGGGCTGCTCGCGTTGGCCGGGCTGTCTCTCGGCCTCGCGTTCGCGCCGGCGCTCGCGCAGACCGACCACGCCACGGTGATCCGGGTGCTGGAGGGCGGGCGCGACTTCCGCGCGCGCGCCCGCGCCGCGCTCGCCCTCGGCTCGAGCGCGGACCCGGCGGTCGTGCCGGCGCTCATCGCCGCGCTCGAGGACGCGAACCCGGCGGTGCGCGCGGCGGCGGCCACCGGGCTCGGCCGGCTCGCCGACGCGCGCGCGCTCCCGCCGCTGCGGGTGCGGCTCTCCGATCCCGAGCGCGCGGTGCGCGCGGAGGCGCAGCGGGCGATCGCCGCGATCGAGATCGCGCGCGCGCGCCCCGCGCCGAGCGCCGCGCTCGCGGCGACCCTGCCGGCCAGCGCGGCGGATCGGCTGCCGTCGTTCACGGTCGTGCCGCGCGCCCAGGACATCGTGTGGTCGAGCGTGCGCTACGTCGTCGTGCTCGGCACGATGGAGAACCGCAGCCGCTACCGCGACGACGGGCTGAGCGGCCTGATGGCGTCCGAGGTCGGCCGGAGCCTCGTGGTCCTGCGCGGGGTCGCGACGTTCCCCGACGGGCAGGTGCCTCCCGAGGCGGAGCGCGAGATCCAGCGACGGCGCCTGCCGAAGCTGCGGCTCGAGGGCTCGCTGAACCGCGTCGAGCCGCGCGTCGAGCCCCGCGAGATGAGCGTGCGCTGCGAGGTCTCGCTGATGCTGCTCGACGACGCGGGGCGCAACATGCGCAGCGTGCTCAACGGCGCGGCGACCGGCGTCGCGCCCCGGGCGGGCGCGCGCCCGCAGCAGGAGCAGCGCCTCGCGCGCCAGGCGCTGAGCGGCGCGGTCCGCTCCGCGATGCAAGGCGCCGCGCACGCCATCTCGAGCGCCGCGCGTTGAGCTGGCTGGAGGGGCGCTTCGCACCCGGGCGCACCGCGCGGCGCGATCGCGCGCGCGGCGGGCCTTCGCGCTATGGTTCGGCCGTGCGACGACTGCTCCTCTCTCTCTGCCTCGGGCTCGCCGCGTGCACCCCGCAGGGCGATCCGGCGATCGGCCCGGACGGGTTCTCGGACGACTTCGAGCGCGAGACGCTCGGCGATCACTGGCACAACACCGGCGGCCGCTACCAGATCCGCGACGGCTGGCTCAACGTGCGCGGCGCGCGCAACCGCCCGCTCTGGCTGCGGCGGCGTCTGCCGCGCGACGTGCGCATCTCGTTCGACGTGCGCTCGGAGAGCCCCGCGGGCGACATCAAGGTCGAGGTCTTCGGCGACGGGTCCTCGCGCGCGACGTCGGAGAGCTACACCGCGACGAGCTACGTCGTGATCTTCGGCGGGTGGAACAACACGATCAACGCGATCGCGCGCATGAACGAGCACGGCGACGACCGGGTCGTCGGGCCGCGCCGGCCCGTCGAGATCGGGCGGACGTACCGCATGCGGATCGAGCGGCGTGGGAACCGCATCAGCGCGTGGGTCGACGACGAGCCGCTCGCGTCGATGGACGACCCCGAGCCGCTCGCGGGCCGCGGGCACGACCACTTCGCGTTCAACGACTGGGACGCCGATCTCTGGTTCGACAACCTGCGGATCGAGCCGCTCTGAGTCTTCGAAGGTCTTCGAGCCGCTGGACGGAGTAGAATTCGAGCGCGGCAAGCATGGACGCCAAGCAGTTCGACATCCTGTTGCACGACGCCGAGGTGAAGCTGAAGCGCCTCAAGGCGCTCTACGAGCAGTGGTTCCAAGGGATCGAGCGGCTCGAGCCGACGGTGCCGCGCAAAGAGCTCGATCGCGTCTTCGAGGTGCTCAACAAGGAGAAGCCGCGCAACACGGCGTCGCGCTTCAAGCTCAACACGATCCAGGCGCGCTACGGCACCTACGCGACGCACTGGCAGCGCATCGCGCGCCAGATCGAGGAGGGGACCTACGAGCGCGACCTGCGCCGCGTGCAGCGCCGCAAGGCCGCGCCCAAGCGCGAGCGCGCCGAGGAGGTGCGGGCGTACGAGATCGACATCGAGACGGACGACTTCGATCCGGACTCGCTCTTCGCCAACGACGAGATCTCGAGCATCCTCACCGCGCTCGACGACAAGGCGCCGAGGCCGTCGGCGGCGCCCGCGCGCCGCGGGCTCAGCGCGTTCTCGGGGCTCTCCGGCGCGAAGTCGGCGCCGCCGAGGGTCGACGACTCGGTCCCGCCGCTCGCGGGCGAGGACACGGCGCCCAACGCGGTCAACCCGTTCGCGCCGGTCGCGGCGACCTTCGGCAAGCCGAAGTCGCACCGGCCCCCCGCGGGGACCGGGCCGCGCCCCGCGCACCCGGACTCCGGGACGCGGCCGCTCCCGCCTGCGCCGCCGGTCCCCGGCGCCCGGCCCGGCGCCGCCGCTCGCCGGGTGAGCGGGGCGCGCCCCGCGCCGCCCCCGCCGCCTGTTTGCCTGGTTGCGCTGCTCTGCCGCCCCGCGACGCCGGCGGCGCTGGCGGTTCGATCCGATGCAGCGGCTCTACGAGGACTTCGTCGCCGCGCGCCGTCGCACCGCCGCGGGCGGCGCGCTCAGCTACGACAAGCTCGTCGAGAAGGTCGAGGGGATGCGCAGCCAGCTGCGCGCCAAGCACGGCGACAAGCGCATCGACTTCGAGGTCGTCGTCAAGGACGGCAAGGTCGGCCTCAAGCCGAAGATCGGCTGAGCGTGCCGAGGGGCGCGTCGTCCGCGTCGGCCATCGGGTAGAGCTCGCGATCTTCGCGCATCATCCGCCAGCCCAGGCGCGCGAGGACGCGCGCCAGCTCGATGCGAAACCGGATGCGCCGCGCGTCGATCACCTCGGCGCCGTCCCAGCGCGCCGCGAGCTCGTCCATCATGCCGTAGAGCGGGCCGAGCTCGTCGTGGAGCGCGCGGGCGCGCGCGCGGACGTCGGGGTCGGCGTGCGCGAGCAGGGCAGGGTAGAGCGCCTCGTTCTCCATCGCGGCGTGCACGCGCAGCGTCCCGAGGAAGCGGCGGAGCAGCACGACGATCCGGTCGGCGTCGTAGCCGGGCGTGAGCGCGGCCCTCGAGAGCTCCGCGGCGAGGCGCTGGAGCTCGCGGTGCTGGCGCCGGAAGGTGGTCGTCGCGGCCATCGTCGTGCCTCCGACGGATCCTACGAGCCGCGCGTGGGAACGGATCGGCAGACCTTCACTCGGCGCCGGGGTGACGGCGGCGGCGGCGGGTCCGCGTGCGCGGCCGCGCGACGGCCTCGCCCGCGGGGCGGTCGTCGAGCCAGTCCGGCCGCCGCTCGCCGCGCGCGTGGCACTCGATCCCGAACAGCGTCGCCGCCTCGTCGAAGTACTCGCGCCGCGGCAGCGCGCCGAGCTTGCCGCCGCGCATGCGGCGGCTGGCCCCGACGAGCGTGCGGACGCGCTCCTTGAGGCGGCGCGGCACCGCGAGGCCGTCGACGACCTCCTGCATCAGCGCCTCGTACGCGCGGGTCGCGTCCTTCGCGCCGTCGACCGCCTCCTCGATCGGCCCCAGGAGCAGCGCGGCGAGCATCACCGCGTCGGTCGGCAGCGCGCCGGCGCGCTTGAGCGTGTCGATCGCGTCGAGGCGGCCCCAGAGCAGGCGCGCCTCCGGTGGGTCGTCGTCGAGGTGCATCGCGAGCTGTGGCATCAAGACGCCGAGCGCGCCGAGCTCCCACATCAGCCAGAAGCTCCGGTGCGCCGCGCCGCCGCGCAGGAGGCGCAAGATCTCTTCCAGCAGCCGAGGCCGCGCCGCGCGCGCGAGCTCCTCGCGCTGCGCGACCATCGCCTCGACGACCTCGGGATCGATCCCGAGGTCGAGCCGCGCGCTGAACTTGATCGCGCGCAGGATGCGCACCGGATCCTCGCGGAAGCGCACGTCCGGCTGCCCGATCGTGCGCACGACGCGCCCGCGGATGTCGCGCATCCCGCCGACGTAGTCGATGACGGTGTTGGCTTCGCTGTCGTAGAAGAGCCCGTTGATGGTGAAGTCGCGGCGCATCGCGTCTTCCCACGGCTCGCCGAACACGTTGTCGTGCCGGATCAGGAGGTCGACGTCGTCGCGGCGCCGCGACTCGTCGTCCTCCACGATGTCCTCTTCCGTCGGGTCGCGTCGGAACGTCGCCGTCTCGATGATCTTGCCGCCCGCGAAGAGGATGTGCGCGAGCCGGAAGCGGCGGCCGATCACGCGGCAGTTGCGGAAGAGGGCGCGCACCTCGTTGGGCCGCGCGCTCGTCGCGATGTCGAAGTCCTTGGGCTTGGCCCCGAGCAGGAGATCGCGCACGCCGCCGCCGACGAGGTAGGCGTGGTGCTTGTTCCGGCGCAGCCGGCGGATCACCTTCAGCGCGTCCGGGTCGACGTCGTCGGGACGGACCTCGGCGTCGTAGACCTCGGGCTCCGGTGTGTTCGGCGGTTCGGGCGGAGGCGTGGCCGGTTCCATGCGGGTCATGGCGAAGGTGGGACGCGTAGCACGGCGTTGGGGCCCCCCGCCCCCGAGAACGCACCCTGTAGCACGACGTAGGATGACGCGCATGAAGGACTCCATCGCCGGTCAGGTCTTGCTCGCGGGCTACCCCGCGGGGGGGCCGCCCGCCGCGCTCGTCGACGCCCTCGCGGCCGACGCGCTCGCCGGGGTGATCCTCTTCAAGCGCAACACGGCCGCCGGACCCGAGGACGTCGCGGCGCAGGTGGCGCGGCTCGCGGAGGCGAGCGCGCGGACGCCGCTGGTGGCGATCGATCAGGAGGGCGGGCGCGTCCAGCGGCTGCGCGCGCCGGTGCTCGAGCTGCCGCCGATGCGTGCCCTCGGGGCGCGGGACGAGCCTGCGCTGACGCGCCGGGCGGCGAACGCGCTCGGGCGCCAGCTCGCCGCGCTCGGGATCAACGTCGACCTCGCGCCGGTGCTCGACGTGGACACCAACCCCGACAACCCCGTCATCGGCGATCGCAGCTTCGGCGCGGACCCGCACCTCGTGGCGCGGCACGGCCTGGCGTTCGCGCGCGGCCTCGCCGACGCGGGGGTGCTCGCGTGCGGCAAGCACTTCCCCGGGCACGGCGACACGGTGGAGGACAGCCACCTCGCGCTGCCGGCGCTCGCCCACGACATGGCGCGGCTCGAGGCGGTGGAGCTCGTCCCGTTCCGCGCCGCTCGGGCGGAGCTCCCCGCCATGATGACCGCGCACATCGTGTTCCGCGCGCTCGACGCCGAGCGGCCGGCGACGCTCTCGCGCCGCGTCGTCACCGGGCTGTTGCGCGAGCAGCTCGGCTTCGCGGGGCTCGTGGTGAGCGACGACCTCGAGATGAAGGCGATCGCGGATCACTACTCGGTGCCGCGCGCGGCCGTCGAGGCGATCCGCGCGGGGTGCGACCTCTTGCTGATCTGCTCCCGGCTCGACTGGGTGGCCGAGGCGCGCGAGGCGATCGCGCGCGAGGCCGCGGCGGACGCGGCGTTCGCGGCGCGCCTGCGCGAGGCGGCCGCGCGGGTCGGCGCCGCCCGCGCGCGGGTGCGCTGCGCGCCGGTCTCGCCCGAGGTGCTCGCCCGCGCGCTCGACGACGAGGACGCCCGGTCGGTGCGGGCGGCGCTGGCGTAGTCGGCGCGAGGAACGAGGTGCCCGAGGGCGCGCGCTCCGCGCTATCGTGACGGAGTCGTGGCGGGGAAGGCCGAGACGGATGGCGAGGCGCGCGCGCGCCTCGAAGCGGAGAACGCCTCGCTGCGGCGCGCGATCGAGATCCTGCACGAGGTCTCGACGCTCGTGCGCGCCGCGCAGGAGCTCGAGCCGACCCTCTACGCGCTCCTGACCGGCGTGACCGCGGGGGTCGGGCTCGGGATGCACCGCGCGGCGATCTTCCTCGAGCGCGACGGCGCGCTCGTCGGCGCGGCCGGGGTCGGCCCGCTCGACGAGGCGGAGGCGGATCGGGTCTGGCGCTCGATCGAGCGCGAGCAGCCCGACCTGCGCACGCTCTACGCCTCGGGGCTCTCGCTCCGCAAGCGGCCCGGCTCGTTCGATCGCGTGGTGCGCGCCGCGCGCGTGGCGGTCGCGGACGACTCCGCGCTCGCGACCGCGTACCGCGAGGCGCGGCTCGTCTACGGCGCCGAGCGGGGCGCGGCGGCCGCGGGTCCGTTCGACGCGGCGACGGTGCTCGCCGCGCCGCTCCGCGGCGAGGAGCGCGTGCGCGGCGTCCTCGTCGCGGACCGGCGCTTCCGCGGCGCGGCGCCCGACGCGGAGGCGCGCCTCGTGTTCGACCTGCTCGCGGATCACGCGGGGCGCGCGGTCGAGAACGCCGAGCGGTACGAGGCGCTCGCGGCGGAGGCGAGCACGGACGCGCTCACGGGGCTCGGGACCCGGCGGCGGTTCGCGGAGCAGCTCGATCGCGTCGTCGCCGCGGGCCGCGCGCACGGGCGGCCGGTGGGCCTCTTGATGATCGATCTCGACGACTTCAAGCGGCTCAACGACACGTACGGACATCCGGTCGGCGACGCCGTGCTGCGCGAGGTCGGCCGGCGCCTCGCGACGGCGCTGCGCCCGAACGAGGGCTTCCGCTACGGCGGCGAGGAGCTCGCGGTGCTCCTCTCGGCGGTCGACGCGGACGGGCTCGCGTCGGCCGCCGAGCGAGTCTTCGCGGCGATCACGGGCGAGCCGTTCGCGCTCCCCGGCGGGCCGACGCTCGCCCTGCGCTGCTCGATCGGCGGCGCGCTCGGCGTCGACGGAGCCGAGGGGCTCGTGCGCGACGCGGACGACGCGCTCCTCGCGGCCAAGCGCGCGGGCAAGCACCGCATCGAGCTCGCCGCGCGTTGAGCGCCGGATGGCGCGACAGACGCGCGATGAGCTCGCGTCACTCTGCGCGGACGGTGAAGCGCAGGACGTCCGCGGGCGCGTCGCCGACCTCGACGACGTAGACGCCGAGCGCGCGGCCGGCGAACGCGACGCTGACGCTCGCGTGGGTCGCGGGCTCGCCGCAGCGCTCGAGGCGCGCGACGGTCACGCGGTGCTCTCCGGGGCCGAGCGCGCCCGCGAGGTAGAGCGGCGCGGGCGGGCCGGGGCGCTCCTCGCAGTCGGTGGCCGGCGCCTCCGCGCGCAGCCCCGCGGGCGCGACCTCCACGGCGAGCCGCGCGCCATCGCTCCACGCGAGGCCGACCGCGAGCGCGTCGCTCCCGGGCGCGCCGTCGCAGCCCTCGTCGATGCGGCCGTCGCAGTCCGCGTCGAGCGCGTCGCAGCGCTCCGTCTCGAAGCAGACGGGCTCCATCGCGCGCGCTCCGTCGGCGGTGGTGGGGTCCGCGACGGTGAGCGTCGTCGGCGGCGGTGGCGTCGCGGGAGGCGCGCTCGCGCCGCAGCCCGCGAGGACGCTGCAGCCCGCGAGGACCATCGAGAAGGCGAGACGGAGCGGGCGGGCCATGGTACGGCGGGATAGCACGGCGCCGGGGCGCGCGTGCGATGAGGAGCGAGATGGCAGCCGAGCCCGAGACCGAGAAGGAGAAGCCCGCGCGTCGCGCCGAGGATCGCCCACCGCCCGTCGAGCGCACCGTGGCGAGCGAGCGCTCCGTCGAGATCGGCGGACAGACCGTGCGTTACACGGTGACCGCGGGGACGATCTTCCTGCGCGACGCGAAGGACGATCCGCGCGCGGAGGTGTTCTACGTCGCGTACGTGCGCGACGTGCCCGACCCGACGCCGCGCCCCGTCGTGTTCGCGTTCAACGGAGGGCCCGGCTCGAGCGCGGTGTGGCTGCACCTGGGCACGCTCGGTCCGCGGCGCGTCGAGGCGGCGGACGCGGCGCCCTCGCCGAGCGGTCCCGTGCGCATCGTGGACAACGCCGACTCGATCCTCGACGCGGCGGACCTCGTCTTCATCGATCCGGTCGGCACCGGCTGGAGCCGCCCGCTCGGCGACGCGAAGGCCACCGAGTTCCACAGCGTGGACGACGACGCGCGCTCGGTCGCGGAGGTCATCCAGCGCTGGACGAGCCGCAACGGCCGCTGGGCCTCGCCGAAGCTGCTCGCGGGCGAGAGCTACGGCGCGACGCGCGCCGGCCGGCTCGCCGCGATGCTCGCCGACGAGGGCGTGATGCTCGACGGCGTCGCGCTCGTCTCGCCGGCGCTCATGTTCCAGGCGCTCGTGTTCGAGACGGGCAACGACCTGCCTTACGTCCTCTACCTCCCGGGCTACGCGGCGGCGGCCGCGTACCACGAGCGGCTCTCGCCGGCGCCGCGCGACCTCGCCGCGTACCTGCGCGAGGTCGAGGCGTTCGCCCTCGACGAGTACGCGCCCGCGCTGCTCAAGGGCGCCGCGCTCCCCACCGAGCGACGCGACGCGCTCGCCGAGCGGCTCGGGCAGATGACCGGCCTCGACCCCGCGCTCTGGCGCCGGCACGAGCTGCGCGTCGATCTGTCCCGCTTCTGCCGCGAGCTGCTGCGCGACGAGGGGCGCATCGTCGGCCGGCTCGACGCGCGCTTCGTCGGCGCGCTCCCGCGCGACGAGGACGACCCGGGCGAGCACGACCCGGCGTTCTTCTTCCCGTATGGGCCCTACACCGCGGCGATCCAGCACTACCTCACGCGCGAGCTCGGCTACGAGGAGGAGCGCCGCTACGAGGTCATCAGCCTCTCCGTCAACGAGACGTGGCGGTGGAGCGAGCCCAAGCAGAAGCGCATGGGCTACGTCGACACCGCGTCGGATCTGCGGCGCGCGATGACCCACCACCCGCACCTCACGGTGCTGTTCGCCAACGGCTACTACGACCTCGCGACGCCGTACTTCGCGTCGATGCACACCGCGCGACATCTCGGCCGCGAGCCCGCGATCCGCGCACAGGTGCGCGAGTCGTTCTACGAGGCGGGGCACATGATGTACCTGCACCCGCCCTCGCGCGCGCGCCTGCGCCGCGACCTGCTCGAGCTCCTCGGCGGCTGATCACAGCACGTCGCTGCAGATCGGCGCCAGGCACGCGCCGCGCGGCTCCGGCACGCACGCGAGGCCGGCGGCGCAGTCCTCCTCGAAGAGGCAGCGCTCGCCCGCGACGCCGAGGTCCGCGCACGCGAAGCCGCCGCTCGCCGAGGGCGCGCACGCGCCCTGGCACTCGTTGCCCGCCGAGCAGGACGCGCCGGCCGGGCGGCGGGCCGCGCAGGCGAGGCGGTCGAAGTCGCAGAAGAGGCTGGCCGCGCAGGTCGCGTCGTTCTCGCACCGCGCGCCCTCGCCCGCGCGCACGCGGCAGACGCTGCCCGAGGGCTCGAACGCGCAGCCGAGCTCCGCCGCGCAGCGGTTGTCGACGGTGCACGGCTCGCCCGCGCCGCCGAGCGGGCGGCACGCGAGGTCGCCTTCGGCGCCGGGGAGGCAGCCGAGGCCGTCCGCGCAGACGCGCGGGCCGAGCTCGTCGAGCAGGCACGGCGAGCCCTCGCCCCCCGGCGCGCGACAGCGGCTGTCGAGCATGTCGCAGCCGAGACCGACGCCGCAGCGCACGCCGTCGGCGCACGGCTCGCCCTCGCCCGGCAGCGGTGCGCAGACGCCGCGCACGAGGTCGCACGCGAGACCCGCATCGCACGCGCTCGCGTCCGCGCAGGGCTCGCCCTCGGCCGCGCGCGGCCGGCACGCGCGCAGGCGCGCGCAGCGCGAGAGGTTGCCGCAGTCCGCGTCGGTCGCGCAGCCGCCGGCCGCGGGCGCGCACGCGCCGTCCTCGCAGCGCGCGCCCACCGGGCACGTCGCTGCGCTGATGCAAGTGCCGCCGGCGAGCGCGGCGCACGAGCCGGCGACGCACGAGAGCGGCGGCGCGCACGGCAGTCGCTCGCTGCACGCGTCCCCCACGCCCGCCGGCGCGCGGCACGCGCCGTCGATGCACACGAGCTCGAGCGCGCAGTCGTACGGTCCGCTGCACGGCTGGCCGCGCTCGCGCCGCGTCGCGCAGCGACCGTCGAGGCACGCGCCCGCGCCGTCCGCGCAGACGGGCGCCTCGCACGCCTCGCCGAGGCCGGCGTTCGCGGTGAAGAACGGCTCGCAGTACGCGAAGAGCGTGACCGCGCTCGGCCGCGCGCACGCGGGCGTCTCGGCCGCGAGCCGCGCCACGCACGCCGCCGCCGCCTCCTCGCGCAGGCGGCCCTCACCGCGCGCGATCGCTTCGCGCAGGCCGCGGAGCGAGCTCACGCAGGCGTCGCGCTGGCGCGCTACGCAGGCCGCGACGTCGAGCGCTCCGCCGGGCAGCACCGCGCCGCACCCGCACTCGGCGCCGGCCCCGCACGCGAGCTCCGCGACCGGCGCGCAGTACACCTCCGCCAGATCGCCGCCGGCGGCCGCGTCGAGCGCGCCCGCGTCCGCCGGCGCGGCGTCGAGCGCGCCCGCGTCGAGCGGTGTCGCGCCGCCGTCGCACGCGACAGCGAGCAGGAGGAGCGAACCGGGCCCGAGAGAACGCCAAGAGCGCATGGTGCGGATGCTTGTCCGCCCCAGGTCTGCGCGCAACGCGTCACACGTCGGCGGGATCCGGCGGGTTCCAGATCAGGTCCTCCGCGAGGCCGAGCTCGGCGAGCTCGTCGGCGCGCGAGCCCGCCTCGCCGACGCAGAAGAACTCGTCCAGCTGCGGGGGGGGCGACGTCGGTCGCTGACAAGGCGGCGTGCATCTGTCCACGGTGATGGATCTGGTGCTGGTAGAGGTGCGCGAGCATCCGCACGAGGGGATCACGCGTCTCGCCTCGGGCGCGCAGGATGGGCACGACGAGCTGGCCGAGCGTCGCGTCGTCGAGCGAGCGCGCGAGGGCGATCAGGCGCATGTCCGCCGCACGCTGGGCGGCGGCGAGCGCGGCGCACGTGAGGAATGGCTCCTCGGGCTCGAAGAAGCGACCTGGGCGCGGCTCGGGAGCCCGGCCATCGAGCGCGCGCTCCATCGCGTCGAGGTAGAACCAGTCGACCGTCAGGAGGTGATTGGCGGTCGCGCGGAGCGAGCCGAAGAAGAGCGCGCGCGGCGCGGCGAAGTCTTCGTCCGAGAGGCGAGCGCACGAGCCGAGCAGGCGGTGGTTCGCCCACGCCGAATTGCACGCCATCGTGAAGAGGTGGTGAGCGAGGGGATCGCGCGGGGTGCTCACGAGGTCAGCTCGGGCGGACGCCGCGGATGTTCGTCGAGAGCTCCTCCGGCGCCTCCTCGAGGGCGCCGGCGACGTCGGCGCACGGGACGAGCTCGCGCACCCGCAGGTGCTCCTCGGGCGGGTCGCGAAAGGGCGGGCTCGAGTTGAGGATGTCCACCTCGCCGACCCACGCGTCGAGGTGCGCGCGCGAGGCCCCGGGCGGGGACGTGATCAGCACGACCGCGCAGCGCCCGTTCGCGTGGAGGAGCGCGGCGCCGACGCTCGCCGCGCGGCAGCCCTGCCGCGGGCAGACGCGCTCCGGCGAGGGGCGGACGTCGATCGGCGCGCCGTCGGCGACCTCCTCGGTGAGCGCGACGAGGCGGCGCTGCACGGCGGCCGCGGTGGCCGCGAGCGCCTCGTCCGAGCCGGCCGGCACGATGCGCGGCCACAGGACCACGTAGCCGCCGGGCTCGCCGCGCGAGGTGCTCACGCGCGGGTCGCGCTCGCCCTCGAAGCTCGCGGCGTACGCGGGGTCGTGCCCGTCGGGGAAGGTCGGCTCCGCGCTCGCGCCGCCGCAGCCGGCGGCGACGAGGAGCCCGAGCGTGGAGGAGAGCGCGCGCATCCCCGATGCGTACCACGGCTCGCCCACCGGATGACACGCGCCGCGCTCGGCGCGTAGCATCGCGCGCCGTGATCTCGTACGCCCCGATCGAGGAGCGCTGGTACGCCCCCCTGCTCCGCCCCGTGCGACCGGCGGTCGACCGCGCGCTCGCCGAGCTCGCGCCGCCCGGCGATCCATGGGCCCTGCCGCGCACCGGCCTCGGCGGCGCGCTGGTGCTGCACGTCGCGCGCGGCTTCGGCCTGCGCCGCGGGCGCCGCGCCGCGCGCGTCGCGGTGGCCGCGCTCGAGGGGTACAACCAGCGGGTCCACGTCGGCGAGCCGACGATCGAGGAGCGCGCGCGCTGGCTCGCGCGCGACCTCGAGTGGGCGCGCGAGACGTGGGAGTCGCTGCTCGAGCACGACGGCGCGATCGTCGACCGCGTCGTCGATCGGCTCTTCGGCGCGAACGGCGAGACGTGCGATCGCACGATCCCGGAGGCGGTCCTGTTCCTGCGCGCGGCGGTCGCCGCGGGCGCGATCGTCGGCGAGGTGCCCGAGGGCGTGCACCACGCGCTCGACGAGCACGCGACGTGGGTGGGGCTGAGCTGGGAGGCGCACCGCGGGACCCTCGGCCCGGAGGGCTGGTCGGGCGCGCTCGCCGCGGTCGGGCGGCGCGATCCGTTCCCCGAGGAGCCGGGCGCACGCGCGCGCGACGGCGCGCTCCGCGCGCTCGCCGAGCTGCCGCGCCGCCCTCCGGTCGGGCTGCTCGAGGCGGCGCTCGGGCGCGCGCTCGTCGAGGCGCCGCCCAAGGCGCGGCACCCGCGCGCGTGGGTGCCTCTGCGCGCCCCGGCGCCTCGCGCCGCCGCGGCCGCGCCGGCGCCCGACGACGTGCTCACGGCGTTCGCGGCGCGCTGGCGGGCGCCGATCGAGGGCGCGCTCGCTTCGCTCGGCGAGAGCGGCTCCGACGCGCTCGCGAGCGCGGTCGCGTACCTGCTCGGCCAGGGCGGCAAGCGGGTGCGCCCGCTCCTCGTGCTCGCCGCCGCGGAGGCGTGCGGCGGCCGCGCCGAGCGCGCGCTCCCCGCCGCGGCCGCGGTCGAGTGGCTCCATCAGGGCTCGCTCGTGCTCGACGACATCATCGACGACGCGCACCTGCGCCGCGGCGCGCCGCCGCTCCACGCGGCGACGTCGGACGCGTTCGCGACCGGCATCACCGTGTTCCTCTTCGCGCGGGTCCTGCGGCGCACCCACGGGATGCACCCCGACATCCGGCGCCACCTCGCGCGCGCCGCGGTCGCGCTCGCGGAGGGCGAGCGCCTCGAGCTGCACCACACCGGGATGACGCACGTCTCGTTGACCGGCTACTACCGCATCATCGAGGCGAAGACCGCGCGCCTGTTCGGCGCCGCCGCGCGCGCCGGCGCGCTCTCGGTCGACGCCCCTCCGCGCGCCGCCGCCGCGCTCGGGCGCTACGGGCGCGAGCTCGGGCTCGCGTTCCAGGTCGTCGACGACCTGCTCGACTACTTCGGCGACGAGGCCGCGCTCGGCAAGGCGCCGGGGACGGACCTGCGCGCGGCGAAGGTCACGCTGCCGCTGATCCTCCTGCGCGAGCGGCTCGGCGCCGCGGACCGGCGCCGGCTCGAGGCGGCCCTCGGGGACGGCGGAGCCTTCGGCTGGGTGCGCGCGGCGCTCGACGCGCACGAGGTCGAGGCGGCCTGCCGCGCGCGCGCCGCGACCCACACCGAGCGCGCCCTCGACGCCGCGCGCGCGCTCCCCGCGGGGTCCGGCCGCGACGTGCTCGAGGCCCTCGCGCTCGCGCTCGGAGGGCGGCGGTCGTGATCGCCCCCGTCGAGCTCGCCCGCCGCCTCGGGCTCTGGGTGATCGGGCTGTGCGTGATCGTGTTCTTCTACGGCCTGGGCAAGCTCGAGCTCGTGCGCGACCCCGTCGAGCTGCCGCTGACCGCCCTCGATCACGCGATCCCGTTCGTGCCGTGGACCGTCTGGCTCTACGGCACGATCACGTGGGCGAGCCTGGCCGCGTGGCTCACCTACCGCGAGCGCGCCGACGGCGCGCGCCTCATGACGGCGATCGGGCTCGCGTCGGCGCTGTGCGCGCTCGTGTTCGTGCTCTGGCCGACGACGTTCCCGCGCGAGCTCTACCCGCTGCCCGAGGGGCTCGGCGCGCGGACGCTCGCGGAGCTGCGCGAGCTGCGCGACGACGACAGCCCGAGCAACTGCTTCCCCTCGCTGCACGTCGCGCTCGCGTGGGCGATCGCGCTGACGTGGGCGTCGTGGCTGCGGCCCCGCGCGCTCGCGGCGCTCCCGATCGGGTGGGCGCTCGTGGTGAGCGTCACGACGATCACGACCAAGCAGCACTACGTGATCGACGTGCCGGCGGGGCTCGTCGTCGGCGTGCTCGCGTTCGTCGGCGCGCGGCGGGCGGTGCCGGGGACGCGCGCGACGCCGTTCTTCCTGCGCATCGGCGAGCGGCTCGAGCCGCGGTGGGACACGCACCGCGCGCGCCTCGCGAAGCTGCGCGAGACCGTCGAGGCCGGGCAGTGGTCGCTCGACGCGATCGCGTGGCCCAAGGGCCCGCTGGCGCCGCTCGATCCGACGCTCGTGCGGCTGATCAACGAGCTCATCTACGTCGAGGAGATCGCGGGGATGAACTTCGCGATCCTCGCGCGCGCGTCGCGCTCGGACGACCTCGCGACGCTCTACCGGCTCTTCGCCGAGGAGGAGCGGCGCCACGCCGACGGGCTGCGCCGCGTGCTCGCGCTGCACGAGGCGCCGCTCAACCCCCCGGGCCTGGGCAACTCGCTGGTGCTCGACGAGTTCGACGCGCTCGACCCGGAGTCGGTGGGCGACGTGTACCTCATCGCGACCGCCAACCCCGTCTTCGAGACGATGCTCGACGCGGGCACGGTGCCGTTCCTGCGCACGCACCCGGCGCTCGCGAGCGACTGGTTCGAGGACTTCGTCAAGCGCATCACGCGCGACGAGGCGGCGCACCTCGCGGTGAACTGGATGGTGATCCGCGAGGCGGGCGAGCGCTTTGGCGGCCTCCGCGGCCTGCGCCTGTTGCTCAACCCGAGCATCTTCCGCGGCATGATCGCGGTGCCGTTCATGTCGCTCGACGTGTACTCGCTCGCGCACCGGCTCGGCTACCGGTTCGAGACGCTGCTGCCGGCGTTCGGCAAGCTCTGGCGCTTGCACCGGCGCTACCCCGAGCTGCGCGCGTTCCCGCTCTGGTGGGTGTTCCGCGTCTTCACCGCCGCCGGCGCGGTCGCGACGATGGTGACGGCCGGGCTCGTGCGCGCGGGCCTGCTCTTCGTGCGCTTCTGGACCGCGTTCACGCGCGCGACCGACCTCGTCGCGCGGCTCGCGTGGGGTCGCGGGCTCTTGCGGCGCCGGGGGCTGCCCGCGCCCGGGCGCGCGGTGGGCTGAGCGTGCGCGTCGCGCCCCTCGCCCTGCTCGCGCTCGGCTGCGGTGAGGCCGCGGCGTCGACCGCCGGCGTCACGCGCGGCGCTCCGTCGGACCGCGCGCTCTGGGTGCTCACCTACAACGTCAACTTCGAGCGCCCGGACGACGCGACGGTCGCGGCGATCGAAGAGGCGGACGCGGACCTCGTGTTCCTCGAGGAGACGCACGAGCGCTGGGAAGCCTCGATCCGCGCGCGGCTCGGCGCGCGCTACCCGCACGTGACGTTCCGCCACGCGCCGGCCGAGGGCGGGCTCGCGATCCTCTCGCGCTACCCGTTCGCCGAGGTGCGCCACGGGCTCGCGGAGGGCGGCGCGTTCCCGTCCTGGCGGGTGACCGTCGCGACGCCGCTCGGCGCGCTCGACGTGCTCCTCGTGCACCTCCACCCGCCGCTCGACGAGGACGGGCGGCTCGTCACCGGCTACTTCACGACGTCGGAGCGTCGCCTGCGCGAGCTGCGCGCGCACCTCGGCGCTCGCGCGCCCGACCTCGTGCTCGGCGACTTCAACGAGGGCGAGGGCCCGGCGCTCGAGCACCTCGCCGCGCTCGGCCTGCGCGACGCGCAGCGCGCGTGGCCGCCCGTCGAGGACACGTGGTCGTGGGACGTGGGCGCGACCGAGCTCGTGGGCTGCCCGGACCACGTCTTCGTGGGGCCCGCGCTCGCGATCACCGCCGTGCAGGTGATGCCGCGCGGCGGCTCCGATCACCGCCCGCTCCGCGTCGCGCTCGAGCGCGCGCGATGAGCCGCACGACGCGGGGCGCGGTGTGGATCGTGCGCGCGGCGCTCGCGCTCGCGCTCGGGGTCGAGCTGCTCGTGCTGCACTTCCCGGTGCCCGAGGCCGTCGATCGCCCGCGCCAGCGCGACGTGCGCGGCGCGTGGGAGGCCGCCGCGCGGGTCGGCCGCGCCGGCGGCCGCTTCGTCCCCGCCGCGCTCGAGCCCGTGCTCGAGCCGATCCCCGGCGACAAGGCGGCCCACTTCCTCTTGTTCCTGCCGCTCGGCGTGCTCGCGGCGGCCGAGCGGCGGCTGCACGGCCCGCTCGGCGTGCGCCGCGCCGCGCTCGTCACGTTCGCGCTCGTCCTCTACGCGGTCGCGGGTGAGCTCGCGCAGGTGTTCGGCCGCCAGGCGGAGGTGCTCGACGCGCTCGCCAACGCGCTCGGCGCGATCGCGGGCGTGAGCTTCGTCGCCGTCTTCACTCGGCCACCGCGCGCGCGGCCGAAACGTGGCCGCGGGGTGCCCGAGCCGTGACCCAATTTCCTGCGGCTGCCACCGCAGCGCTACAATGGAGGCCGTTGGAGGTGTGGCGATGAGAGCTTGGATGGGATGGATGCTGGTCGGCGCGCTCGCGCTCGGCACGGCGGGATGTGACGACGACGCGATGGGCGAGACCGACGGCGGCGGCGCCATGGACGCGGGCGGTGGCGGCGGCACCGACGGAGGCGGCGCGGGGAGCGACGCGGGCGAGACGCCAACGGACGCGGGCGAGACCGACGCGGGCGAGACCGACGCGGGCGAGACGCCGATGGACGCGAGCACGACGCCGACGGACGGCGCCGTCCCGCCCACCGACGGCGGCACCGCGGGGCGGATCGCCTGCGGCGACACCACCTGCGACGCCGCGACGCAGATCTGCTGCACGACCGGGGGCCTCGGCGGCGCGACGCCGATGTGCATCGGCGCGAGCGAGACGTGCGCGGGCGCGCCCTCGTCGTGCGACGGCCCGGAGGACTGCGAGGGCGCGGCCGTCTGCTGCGCGCGGTTCTCGGGGGGAACCGTCACCGCCGAGTGCACCACGGATTGTGGGCTCGCGTCGTCGGAGCTCTGTCACACCGCGGCGGACTGTAGCGACTCCATGGACATGTGCTGCCCGTTCATGTTCGGCGGTGTCTCGTCGAGTAGCTGCCGGCGCGTCTGTGGCATCGGGCCGATGCCGTAGTCCTGCCGAGGCCCTCGGGAGTCCTGCCGAGGGCCTCGGGCGCGCCGGCCCCAACCACTGTCGCGTCAGGGGAGCGACACCCGCACCAGATCGGCGGAGCTCGTCGCGCGTCCATCCCCGAGCTGGCCGAACTCACCAAGCCCGAGGCAAGAGACGCTCGCGTCCGCCACGACGCAGACATGCCCGGCGCTCACTGCCACATCGGTCGCTCCCTCGATACCCGACAGGCGAGCTGGAGGCGATCCGCCGCTTTGCACTACCCCCTCCCTACCGATGCGGGCGAAGTCCGAGCCCCAGCATGTGACGTTTCGGCTAGGACCGTGGATGGCGCAGGTGCCATGTCCCATCTGCGCACCGGCGATACGATGCACGTCGCTGACGGCAAGAACCTCCTCGGGCTCAGGGTGCTCCTCGAGTGCATCGCCTCCGCTCGCTAGAGAGACAGCTACGCCGAAACAGGCTGCGGACCCGTCCAGTCGACGAACACACGTTCCATCGGCACTCGTTGCGACCTCGGCCACCTGTGTGAGTCCGGGCACCGATCGGAAGACCGTAGCGCTCGCCAACGTAGCGCGTGGCACGCCGAGTTGGCCGTACCGATTCTCGCCATGGCAATACACGCGTCCATCGAAGGTAACGGCGCATGCATGTCCACCTCCTGCGCTCAGTGCCTGCGCCCATGAGCCGCTGCGGTCGGAGGCGACGACGAGCATCGGCTCCGTTCGCCAATCCCAACAATGCGGTCCGGTCGCTGCGGCAAGCGCACAGCCAAAGAAGGCAGACTGTGCCACGGCGAGCGCGGGCGGAACGTTGATGGGTTCCGGCGAGACACGATCGCCACCAGACCAGGCACCGTTGTTCGCTCCCCAGCAGCGGACTTGACCCGTTCGCCGTGTTGCGCACGTCGTTCCCGCCGTGTCCGATCCCGCGGCGGACACATCGACGGCGTCTGTCAGTTCTCGCACCTCGACGGGCACGGTGCTCGGACTGACAGTCCCGTCTCCGAGCTGTCCGTTGATGTTGCGTCCCCAGCAGAACACTCTCCCGCTCGCGCGCAGGGTACACGTATGGTCGAAGGCGGCGGTTACCGCTACCGGAGGATCGAGACATTCACCGTTGCGGCAGATCCACTGCGCCTCGCACCTGCGGTCACATGCGCCGCAGTTGTCCATGGAGCTTTGAAGATCTACGCAAGTTCCAGAACAGCTGTGGGTATCGCTGCGGCACCCTGCATCTAGTGGCGAACTCGCGTCGTCAGGCGGAGCGGCGCCGTCCAGTCCCGCGGCGTCGGCATCGGGCTCGCGGGTGCCGGCATCGGAGCTCGCGCCACCATCCGGATCGGCGAACGTCGTATGCTGGATCAGAAGAGAACACCCGGCGGCGAGCACTCCCAGCGCCACCGCGAATGCTGGGCGTAGATCCACATGGAGGGGTGAGGTTGGAGCGCGATCCAGCATTGGGAGAAGCTACCACCTTGCAGCCGTGGATGCATGGCCTCACTCGACGACGAGGGCGAAGGGGCCGAAGTCGCGGTGGTAGGGGCGCACCACCGCGCGGTAGGTCCCGGGCTCGAGCCGGCGCGTGATGCGCGCGTCGAGCCCCTCGCCCGAGTCGTCGTCGGCGGCGATGCGCTTGGTCGGTCCCCAGAGCTCGAGGTAGAGGTCGAGGCTGGAGCGGGTCTCGAGCCGCACCTCGCGCGCCCGATCCACGCGCACGAGGTAGGTGCGTCGCGGGCACGAGAGCGTCAGCTCGCTCGCGGCGCGGCCCTCGAGGGCGACCGGCTCGCCGCAGCCGAGCGTCGGCGGCGCGAGCCCCGTCACGCGGATCGCCGCGAGCGCGAGCGCGGCGAGCGCGATGAACGCCCACGGCCAGCGCGGCGGCTCGCGTCGGGCCGCGGCCGGGGCGCGCGGCGCGACCGGCGGCGTCGCGCCCGCGACCTTGCGCATCACCCACTCGAGCGGGCCGCGCGCGAGGCGCGCGCGGTAGGCGTACGCGCCGAGCACCACGGTGACGACGAAGCCCGCCCAGTAGAGCGTGAGCGCGGGCCAGTCCATCGCCCGCGAGAGGCCCAGCAGCCAGCGGGGGATGCCCACGCCGACGAGCGCGTGCAGCACGTAGATCGACAAGGAGAGTTGCCCGGTCGCGACGAGCGCGCGCACCAGCGTCGCGCGCGGCCAGCGCTCGGCGACCTCTTGGCACACGCAGATCGCGAGCACGCTCGTCGAGGCCGCGCCCGCCACGTAGAGCGGCTCGGGCGACCAGCCCGTGCCGAGCAGCCGCGCGAGCGGGCCGGGCCACGCGCCGTGCGCGGCGAGCGCGCCGAGCGCGGTCGAGGCGAGCTCGGCGACGAGCGCGCCGGTGGCCGCGCCGAGGAGCAGGCGGCGGCGCGTGCCGCGGTCCGTCAGGTCGGCTCTCCCGATCCACATGCCGACGAGCACGAACGCGATCCAGGGCAGCACGGGGTGGATGCCGCCGACGAGCACGTCGGTCGCCATCCCGCGCACGGACCAGTAGTCGGGCTCGGGCCACTCGAACGCGTAGTCGAGCAGCGCCGCGAACAGGGTCACGGCCACCGCCGCCCCGAGCAGCTCGCGGCGCGTGAAGTCGAGGAACACGAGGGCCGCGAGCGCGAGGAAGAAGGCGTAGAAGTGGAGGATGTCGATCCGCCACACGAGGATCAGCAGGTTGCCGGCGGCGAGCAGGAAGAGCGCGCGCTTGAGCAACGTGACGCGGGCGCGCCCGCGCTCGGGGCTGCGCGACAAGAGGGCGATGCCCGCGCCCGCGAGCGTGACGAACAGCGCCGACGAGCGGCCGCTCGGCGTGTGGATGAGCCACCGCCACGGCAGGCCGTCGAGCTGCTCGCCGGGGCGCGAGAGCAGGAACACCTGGAAGTTGATCAGGACCATCGCGAGGATCGCGACGGCGCGCGCGAGGTCGAGCCCTTCGACACGGCTGCGCGAGGGCTCGGGTGGCGGCACGGCGCCGGAGTGTAGACCAGCGCGCGCCGCGTGGCGCGGCCCCATGGAGGCCGAGCCCCTACGAGCTCAACGCCAGCACTCGGCGCGCAGCGTCGCCACCCGCGAGCTCAGCCCGCTCCCCGTGGTGAACGCCATCAAGAGCGCCTGGTCGGGGAGCGTCACCACGTAGAGCTGGTCCGGCCGTTCGACCTCGGCCACCGTGGAGACCGACGCGCTCGCGTCGAAGCGTGCGTCGAGCGAGCCGATGCGCATCCGACTCCCGTCCGTGTAGACGATGGCGAGCTCGTCGCCGCGCGGGATCATCCGCCAGCCCGTCTCGGGCACCGGCCCGAGCTCTGGGTATACGATCGGCCCGACGACGTCCCCGTCCTCGTCGAGCTGCACCATCGCGAGCCGGAACTCGTCGCCCTCGACCTGCTCGATCCAGCCGAGCGCCCAGCCGACGCCGTGGCGCAGCAGGCGCGGGCGCCGCAGGTTCGCGTCTGTCGCGTGCACCTCGGTGAGGCGCCCCTCGCCGGTGCGCCAGTCGAGCACGCCCGCGCGCACCGGCCCGCCGACGCGCGGCACCGTGCCGACGACGATCCGCTCCGCGTCGAGCGGCTCGTAGTCGAAGCCGAAGGCGTCGAGCAGCAGGCCCGGCGCGCCGCGCTCGAGCCGCGGCGGCGTCAGGCTCGTGAGGTGCCCGAACTGCCGGTTCGGCAGGTCCGCGCCGATCCCGCGCAGCAGGAGGAGCACGCCGCCCGCGGGGCTCGGTCGCACGATGCGGCAGGGGTCGTTCGTGAGCACGATGGCGGGCTCCCCGAGCAGGCGCACCTCGCACGAGTCTCGTTGATACGAGGTCGCGAGCACGCCCAGCGAGCTGCGCGAGAGCTCGACGGGGGGGCCGAACAGAGGCCCCTCGGGTGGCGCGAACAAGACCTCCTCCGCGATCGGGCGCCCGTACGCGTCGAGGCGCGCGAGGGTGCGGGGGCGGGTGCCGTCGCGGTTGGTCGACCCGTAGCCGACGAGGGCGCCATCGCCGTCGGCGATGAGCGGCCCTGCGTACGCGGTCGGCGGCGTGCTCGTCAGGTACGTCGGGCCGTGCGTCACGAGCCAGCACTCCGGCGGCGGCTCGTCCGGTGGCGGAGGTGGCGGAGGCGGCGGCGGCGGCGGCGGCGGCGGCGGGAGATCGGGAGGCGGCGCGGGGATGCTCGCGTCGGGTGCGCTCGCGTCGCCTTCGATCCAGTGCGCGAGGTAGCACCCGCTCGCCGCCAGCGCGGCGACGGCATGGAGGAGCACAGGCGTGGCCCGGGGACTCATCGGCCGAGAGGCTCGCTCCGCCCTCACGGATCGAGCACGATCAGCTTGGTGCGTCCGTCCGACGGGATCCAGTGGTAGTGCCGCTCCGCGGCCTCGCGGAACCCCGCGCCCTCGCCCTCGACGGGCTCGAGCGTCCCACCGCACAGCGCGACGCGATCGCCGCGTCGCAGCCGCGCGGTCGCCGCCGAGCCCGCCCCGCGGATCGGCGGCGGGAGGCCCCGCCACGAGGCGGCGAGGGGGGAGCTGCCGTGTCGCCAGCGCGCGTCGGGGACCCGGACGTCCACGCGCCCGATCGGCACCGTGATGCGCTCGCCCGGCCGGCGCAGGACGAGCGCCTCCTCGACGCGCGCGTCGCGCAGCACGACGAGCTTCGGGTCGCGTCGCTGGTGGAGCTCGGTCGCGACGAGCGCGCCCTCGGCGAGCCTCGCCTCGATCGTCTCGCCCGACGCCACCTCGCCGCGCGGGACGGCGCCGTAATACGGTCTGCGCTCTTCGGCGGCGGAGTAGATCACGAACGCGAGCCAGCACGCCGCGACGAGGCCGTAGGGGAGCCCGAGGAACCACGGCCAGTACGCGAGCACGCCGGGGATCAGCGCGTCGCCGGCCGCGCCCAACAGCAGGAAGAGCACGCCGATCGGCGCGAGCGTCGCGAGCGAGCTCACGAACAGCCGGCCGGCGAGGTCCGATCGGTCGACGTTCGGGGCCACGAGGATCGCCGCCTCGATGGCCGCCGCCGCGTCGGGCGCGTCGAGCGCGACGGGCCGCGCCGCGCGGCCGCAGCCGCATCGCTGGCCCGGGTCCAGGAGCGAGCGGCAGGTCAGGCAGAGGGCCGCGGGGGCCGGCGCGTTCGGACCGCTCACCCGACCGAATGTACCTCGCGCCGGCGCGCCCGCGACCGACCTCGCACGAGTCCGTGAAGATGGACTTGCCAGGGAGCGGCGGGTTGTCGACCCTGCCGCGCGTGACGCTCGACGCCGACGCCGAGACGATCCTCTCGGCGCTGCCCGACCTCCTGTTCCGCATCGGCCGCGACGGCACGTTCCGCGGCTTCTGCGCGGCGGACCCCTCCGACCTCGTCGCGCCGCCCGAGCGCATCGTCGGAGCGACCGTCCGCGAGCTCCTGCCGCCGCCCGTCGCCGAGCGGGTGATGGAGAACCTCGAGGCGGTGATCGCCGACGGCGCAGACCGCCATTTCGTGTACGCGCTGCCGATCCGCGGGGAGGAGCGCTGGTTCGAGGCGCGGATGGTGCGCTCTCGGCCCGACGAGTCGCTCACGATCGTGCGCGACGTCTCTGCGCTCAAGCACGAGGAGCGGCGCTTTGCGACCCTCGTCGCCGCGGTCGACGCGATCGTGTGGGAGGGGCGCGTCGAGGGCGACCTCGTGGAGTTCCACTTCGTGAGCGATCGCGCCGACGCGATCCTCGGCTTCCCCGCGGCGCGCTGGTACGAGCCCGGGTTCTGGCGCTCGCGCATTCACGACGAGGATCGCGACGCGGTCTGCGCGGAGTGCGCCGAGGCGGTGGCGCGCGGAGAGGACCACCGGCTCGAGTACCGGATGATCGCGGCCGACGGCCGCGTCGTCTGGCTCCGCGACATCGTGCGCGTCTTCTCCGGTGGCGTGTGCCGCGGCCTCATGATCGACGTGACCGAGCGCAAGGCGCTCGACGCCGAGCGGCGCCGGATCCGCGAGCAGCTCGTCTCGAGCCAGAAGCTCGAGAGCCTGGGCCTGCTCGCCGGCGGCATCGCGCACGACTTCAACAACCTCCTCACCGCGATCATCGGCAACGCGAGCCTGCTCCTCCTGCGGCTCGCTGCGGACAGCCCGCACCGTCGGCTCGTGGAGGAGATCGACCTCGCCGCGGACCGCGCCACCGCGCTGACGCGCCAGATCCTCGCGTACTCCGGCAAGGGCGCGCTCGAGCTGCGCCGCTTCGACGTGAGCGCCGCGATCCGGGACATCGAGCCGCTGTTGCGTACGTCGACGTCGAGCGCGGTCTCGCTCGAGCTCGACCTCGACGAGAACCTGCCCATCGTCGAGGGCGATCCGTCCCAGCTCCAGCAGGTCGTGATGAACCTCGTGCTCAACGGGGCGGACGCGCTCGAGGGGCGCCCCGGGCGCGTGCGCGTCGCGACGCGCGAGGTCGCGGTCGACACCTCGTTGGCCGGGACGTTCGACGTCGGCGCGAACGTGCGCGCGGGCCGCTACGTGCGCGTCGAGGTCAGCGACACGGGCCGCGGGATGAGCGCCGAGTGCGCGGCGCGCGCGCTCGACCCGTTCTTCACGACCAAGCCCGCGGGCCGCGGCCTCGGGCTCGCCGCGGTGGTCGGGATCGTGCGGAGCCACGGCGCCGGCCTGCGGATCGAGACGGCGCCCGGACGCGGGGCGACGTTCTCGGTGTTCTTCCCGGCGGGCGCCGGCGCGCCCGACGAGGTGCACGCGAGAGAGGAGCGGCCGGCGCGCGACGGGCGCGGGCTGCTGCTCGTGATCGACGACGAGCCGGCGCTGCGTACCTTCGCGCGCGAGGCGCTCGCGAGCTTCGGCTACGAGGTCGTGGTGGCCCCCGACGGGCGTGCGGGCGTCGAGCGCTTCGCGCGCCTCGGCGGCCGCGTGGATCTCGTCGTGCTCGACGTGACGATGCCCGTGATGAGCGGGCCGGAGTGCCTCGCGGCGCTCCGCGTCATCGACCCGCACGTGCGCGTGCTCGTCGTCAGCGGCTACGACGAGGCCACCGCCGAGGAGCGCGCCGCCCTCGAGGGCTGCGCCGGGTTCCTGCAGAAGCCGTTCAGCGCGCAGGCGCTCGCCGCGAAGGTCGAGGCGCTGCTCGCCTCGAAGGCATGAGTCGACTCTCTCAGAGGTTCGCGAGGTCGGCGAGGCTGACGCCGATCGCCATGAGCACGAAGACCAGGAGCACCGCGAGCGCGGTCGTCGCCCAGCCGACGTAGATCGCGCCCATCGCGAGGTTGCGCCCGCCGGGCTCGGACTCGCCGCGATCGATGCTCGCGACCTCGACGTGCCCGAGGATCGCGCCGACCACACCCAGGGGCAGGCAGCCGCTCACCGCGAGCAGCGACAGGATCAGCGCGACCGTCGCCATCGTGCTCGCGGGGGCGCGCTTGCCGACCCGCGCGTAGCAGGTCGTGCAGTACGTCTCCCACTCCTCGATCTCCGTGCACGCGGTGCAGACGTAGCTGCCGCACCGCGTGCACGTGTCGGTGGCTTCACGCTCGGGGTGGCTGGCGCACTTGGCGCCGGGGGCGACCATCGGGCGTCAGTAGCCGTAGCCGCCGTAGCCGCCGCCGTAGGTCGGAGACGGAGTCCCGAAGCGGATCAGCACGTTGCCGATCGTCCCGCAGCCGAGCGAGCCCGCGATGATCAGCCCCTTCTGCGGGTGCTCGAACTTCGCGAACATGTAGTAGAGGATGTAGCAGGGCACGCACAGGCACAGGAACCCCTCGCCCACGCTCGATTTGAACGCGTGGATGAGGATGATGATGTTGCAGACCAGCCCGACCAGGGCGAAGAGGGCGCCGAACGCCAAGAGGACCATTTCCACGATCGTTCTCCTATCTTCCGTGTCGCCCTCAGAGGTGAGCGACGGTCTCGGGTGCGACGATGGCCACCGCGATGCGGCCAACGCCGAAGACGATGAAGCTCCCCACGAACGCCCAGTAGGCGCGGCGCGCGAGCGCGTCGTGGCGGACGAGCGAGCGCACGAGCGTCCGGCGCGCGCGCGGCCAGACGAGCGCGACGACCAAGACGAGCGAGAGCGCGTACAGCGGGAAGCCGAACGGGTGGAACCCGGCCGCGTCCGCGAAGTGCAAGTGCGAGATGTTCGTGATGCTGCGCGTGAGCCCGCAGCCCGGACAGGGCAGGCCGGTGAGCGCCTTGATCCAACAGAGCGGCAGCCCCATGCCCGACTCGGGCAACAGGAACGAGGCCCCGAGCATCACGCTCGCGAGCCCGGTGCTCCAGGGAGAGAACAGGCGCCGGTAGATCGGCCGGTGCTCGACGTCGGTGGCGTCCGTCATGGTCCCCGCGCCGAGGATACGCCCGACGCCGCGCGAGATCCCCTCCCGTGTGCGCGCCGCGCGATCTCAGAACACGTCGCAGCCGGCGGGGCGGCAGCGCCCGGCGACGCACACCTGCGACGCGCACGCGCCCGCGTCGTCGCACTCGGCGCCGTCGGGCGCGCCTCCGGCCGCGCAGCGCAGGCTCGCGCAGTAGTGCCCAGCGGCGCACTCGCGGCTCGACAGGCACTCGCCGCCGAGGGCGATCGCGACGCACCGCTCCGCCTCGCAGCGGCCCGTCCAGCACTCGGCGCCACTCGCGCACGCTTCGCCCTCCGCGCGCCACGCGCGGCAGACGCCCTCGTCGTCGCCCGCGGGCTCGCAGCGCAGCACGAGGCGATCGATCGCGCCGCCGGTCCGCAGCGCCGCGTCGAGATCGACGCACTGCGCGAGCGGGCCGCAGCGCTCGCCCTCGTCGGCGGTGGCGCGGCACGCGTGGGCGCCGTCCGCCGGCACGCACGAGCCGCCCGCGCACTCGCTGACGAGCTCGAACCCGAGCGGCGTGCACGCCTCGCCCGCGGTGCCCGTCCCGACGAACGTGCCGCCGAGGTCGAACAGATCGGCCGCGCGCCAGTCGAGCGTCGCCACGAAGCCGGCGCAGCCCCGGCCGCGCAGCCGCCGAAGGAGCGCCGCGGCGCGCTCCGCGTCGTAGCGCACGCGCCCCTCGTCGACGGCGCGCACGAGCGCGGCCGAGGGGAAGTCCGCGCAGAGCCGGCGCTCCTCCGCGCGGCAGTCGCTCACCGTCGCCGCGCCGCACTCGCAGCCCTCGAGGGGGCTGCACACGGCGTCGAAGAACGACCGGCAGAAGCGCTCGAGCGCGACCGGATCCGTCGGGACGTGGCTCTCGGGCACGCAGCCGGCGGCGAGCACGCCGAGCAGCGCGGGCCAGGGACTTTTGGAGCCGCGCACGATCACGTCTCTACCGGTATCTTAGCGCGGTGGAAAGCTCCCTTCGCGGTCCGCTCACGCCGATCCTCGTCGCCGCCGCGATCGGCGTCGCAAGCTGCGTCCCGAGCGCGGCGCGCGCGGACGAGATGCCGACGATCGCGAGCGACGGGCTCTTCGTCGGGGCGCGGCTCGAGCCCGGCGGCGCGCTGCTCTTCGGCTACGACCTCGACGTCTACCTCACGGGCGATCGCGTGCTCAGCCTCGGCCCCGCGCTGACGTTCGCGTTCCTCGGCGAGGACGGCGCCGATCATGGGCGGCGGCAGGACTGGCTCCTCACGCTCGACTTCCTGCGCCTCAAGGTCGGCTTCGCGGCGGAGGGGCAGCTGCGCCCGTACCTCTCGATCGGCGGCGGGATGACCTACGCGTCGCTGCCCGCGCAGACGAGCGGGACGATCGAGGTGGTGCTGCCCGACGGGACCGTCACGAGCGCGGAGCGGCGCTTCTCCGCGACGGAAGACTTCGGCGGGCAGCTCTCGATCGGCGGCGGGCTCGACGCCTACCTCCTGCCCAACCTCGCCGTCTGCGTCGCGGTGGTCGGTCACCTCCGCCTCCACACGCAGGAGCGCCTGCCGCTGTTCTGGTCCGAGGTCATGGCGGGGATCCGGTTCGGGCTGTGAGGCGCGCCGCCGCGTCCGCCGCGATCGGGCTCGGGGCCGCGCTGCTCGCGGGCTGCTCGCCGCTCATCGGCCTCGTCGTGCGCGCCGCGCAGGGCGGCGCGTCCGAGCTGCGGGCCGGCGAGACGGTGCGCGGCACGACGCGCGGCCAGCCCGACGCGCACCAGCCGAGCTGCGGCGCGCCCGGCGGCGCCGGCGACCGCGCCTACGTCTTCGTCCCGGAGGCGACGGGCGTCCACACGATCGAGGTCGAGGCCACCTACGACTCGGTCGTCGCCGTGCGCGACGAGGCGGGCGAGTGGATCGCGTGCAACGACGACACCGAGCGCACCAACCACTCGGTCGTGCGCCCGTCGCTCGAGGCAGGGCGCCGCTACACGATCGTCGTCGACGGGTTCCGCGCCGCGACCGGGAGCTTCTCGCTGCGGCTCGACGCGCCCGAGCCCGAGCCGGAGCCCGTCCCCGCGCAGGGCGCGCTCGCGCTCGGCGAGCGGCGCGAGGGCGACACCCGCGGGCGTACGGACACGCGCACGCCGCCTTGCGGTGCGGCGGCCGGTAGCCCGGACCAGACGTGGCGCTTCGTCGCGCCCGCGGCGGGGCGCTACGTCATCGACGTCGACTCGGCGGACTACGACGGCGTCCTCGCGGTCTACGCGCCGGGCGCGGCCGATCCGATCGAGTGCAACGACGACCACGGCTCGACCCGCGCTTCCCGGGTCGTCGTCGAGCTCTCCGCGGGCCAGGCGATCGACGTGGTCGTCGACGGCTACCGCGGCGCGGAGGGTGCGTACGGCGTCGTCGTCCGCGCGCTCGACGCGGACGGGCCGGCGCCCACCTCGCAAGAGCTCTTGCTCGATACACCTGCGCGCGGCGACACCCGGCGCGGGACCGATCGGTTCCAGCCCGGGTGCGGCTCACAGCCCGGCGCGCGCGACGAGGCGTGGCTCTTCCGGCCGCCCGAGACGGGCGCCTATCGCTTCCACGTCGACGCCGAGTACGACTCGGTCCTCGCCGTCTACGAGCTCGGCGGGACCTCGCCGCTCCTCTGCAACGACGACTTCGGCTCCACGCGCGCCTCGCGCTTGGCCACGCGGCTCGAGCGGGGGCGCCGTTACCTCGTCGTCGTCGACGGCTACGCCCGCAACGAGGGCGCGTACACGCTGACCGCGACGGCGGTCGTCTCGGGCGGCGGCGGCGCGTTGCGCGTCGGCGAGCTCGCGCGGGGCAACACCGCCGGGGGCGCAGACCAGCACACGCCCGCGTGCGGCAGCCGGCCCGGCAGCCCCGACGAGCGCTGGACCTTCACCGCCCCCGCGAGCGGCCAGTACACGTTCCACGTCGACGCGGACGACTTCGACTCCGTCCTCGCGCTCTACGACGCGCAAGGCCGCGAGCTCGCCTGCAACGACGACTTCGGCAACCTGCGCGCGAGCCGCGTCGAGGTGCCGCTGAGCGCGGGCGACACCGTCGTCGTCGTCGTCGATGGCTTCCAGGGCGCGAGCGGGAGCTACCAGCTCCGCGTCGCGCCGGCGGGCGCGCTCGGCCCTTCACCGACGCCTCCGCTGCCGCCGACTCCCCCGCCTCCGCCGCCGGTCGAGGTGGAGAACATGGGCGCGATGGAGACGCGGTGCGCGAGCGCCCCGGCGCTCCCCGAGGGGCTCTCGGCCGGGCGCATCGTCGCGGCCACCAGGGCCGCGCGCACGTCCTGCGGGAGCGGGACCGGGGGCGACGCCGTCTACACCGTGCAGGTGCCCGCCGCGGCCACCCTCACGCTGCGGACGGAGTCGACGCTCCCCATCGTGCTCGAGCTGCGCGCCGGCTGCTCGCGCGGCCACACCGTCGTCGCTTGCGAGACGGCCTCGAACGATCCCAACCGGGTCGCGCTCAGCGCGCGGCTCGAGCCCGGCCGCACCTACACCCTCGTCGTCGCCTCGCTGCGCGCGGGCGACGCGACGTTCGCCCTCGACGCGACGATCGCCCCCTGACCCCGCTGGACGCGCGCCTCCGGCAGGCTTAGAGCTGAACCGTGCTCGCGAAGCTCTTCCTCGGGTTCGCCGTCGTCACGCTCCTCGAGACGTACCTCCTCTACGTCATCGGCGCGTGGATGGGCCCGTGGTGGACGCTCGCGCTCATCGTCGCCTCGGCGGCGCTCGGTGCGTTCCTCACCAAGCGCGAGGGCCTGAAGATCCTGCGCGCGTGGCGCGACTCGCTCGGCGCGGGCGAGCTGCCGGAGGAGGGCGTGCTCGGCGGCGTGCTCGTGCTGGTCGGCGCGGTGCTCCTCGTCACGCCCGGCGTGCTCACGGACCTCACCGGGGTCGTCCTGCTCGTCCCCCCGTCGCGGCGCTTCGTCGCCAAGCACCTCGGCGCCTACCTCGAGAAGCGCTTCTCGCTCGGCCCGCCCGCGGTGACGCGGCGGGTGCGCGTGCAGCACGCCGACGGCACGACGAGCGAGCGCGTCGAGACGCACTTCGGCGGCGGCTTCGCCCGCTCGCGCGACCCGAACGTCATCGACACCGAGGGCGAGGTCGTCGAGCTGCGCCGCAAGAGCGACGGGCCCGGCGCGCGCGCCGAGCTGGAGTGATCGGCGCCCCCTCACTGCGCGCGGCCGACCAGCTTCTCGAGCAGCTCCGCCTGCGAGTGCACGTCGAGCTTCTGGAAGATCGACTTCAGGTGGTTGCGCACGGTGTGCGGGCTGATGCAGAGCGCCTTGGCGATCTGGGGCGGGCGCCGGTGATCGAGCAGGAGCTCGAGCACCTCGCGCTCGCGCCGCGAGAGCGCCTCGAGCCCCGGGAGGGCGCGGCGTGCCGGCCCCGCGGCGCCGGGATCGGCCGGCGCGAGGCCCGCGTCCGAGAGGGCGCGCGCGATCTGCGCGAGCGCGCGGTGGGCCCGCTCGAGGTGCGGCGCGGCGAGCGGCGGACCCGAGAGCGCGAGCTCGACGGACGCGACGAGCTGTCGCGCCGTGAACGGCTTGGCGACGAAGCCGCGCGCGCCCACGCCGCGCAGGCGCCGCAGCGTGTCGGCGTCGGTGTGGCCCGACACGAACAGCACCGGGGCGGGGAGCGCCTCGGCGAGCGCGACGCCGTCGTCGCCGCCGGCGAGCTCGATGTCGACGAGCACGAGGTCGAGCGGCACGTGCCGCGCGATCGCGAGCGCCGCGAGAGCGCTGCTCACGATCCCCACGATCTCGTGGCCGTGCGCGAGCAACGTCGCCTCGATGTCGCGCGCCACGACCGGCTCGTCCTCGACGATGAGGATCCGGCCGACGTGCGCGGAGGCCTCGGAGCCAGGCGCGCGGGGCGACATGACCCGGCTGCTCTAGCATGGGCTGGCTCGATGCCTCGAAAACGCGCGCCGCGATCCCCCGATCTGGCCGGTCGGGCGCGGCGAACCGCGCGAGGTGGGTCACCGCACGACGGAACGGCCACCCGAAATGGCGCACCCTGGCTATGGGATCGCCGCGATCGCGCTGCGACAATCGTCGCCGTGCGAGACGGGGGACATCCGGGCGGTGGCGGGATCGGGCGGGCGACGTGGGGCGGGCTCCGCGAGGGACCGATGGCTCGGGGAGGGCCGGTGCTCCACGAGGTCGCGCTCGCGACACGGGACCCGCGGCTCGTGCACGACGCGCCGATCCTCGCGGCGGAGCTCGGACTCGACCTGACGATCCTGGCGGACGCGACCGAGGTCCGCCACCGTCGCCTGGCCGAGCGCGGCGCGCTGGTGCTCGACCCGAGGGCGCCGGATCTGATCGAGGCGGCCGGGCGCGCGGAGCCGGTGGCAGACGTCGCCCAGCTCGCGGTGTGCGCGCTCGACTCCGAGGCGCGCGCGAGCCGGCTCGCGCCGCGCGAGGACCTGCGCCGTGCGCTCGAGCTCGCGCGCGGGCTCGCGCCGGCGCGCCCGCGGGACGCGGCCGACGACATCCTCGGCGTCTCGGCCTACGCCGCCCAGCAGCGCGAGCAGGTCCGCAGCGTCGCCGCCTTCTCGGACGTCTCGGTGCTCGTGCTCGGCGAGACCGGCACGGGCAAAGAGCTCGTCGCGCGCAGCATCCACGAGCTCTCGGCGCCGGAGCGGCCGTTCGTCGCCGTGAACTGCGCGGCGATCCCCGAGCACCTCGTCGAGTCCGAGCTCTTCGGGCACGCGGCGGGCGCGTTCACGGGCGCCCACGGCCCGCGCATCGGGCTGATGGAGGCGGCGGAGGACGGCACGCTCTTCCTCGACGAGATCGGCGAGATGCCGCGCGACCCGCAGAGCGCCTTGCTCCGTGCGATCGAGTACCGGACGTTCCGGCGCGTCGGCTCGAACCGCGACGTGCCGCTCCGCGCGCGCGTGCTCGCCGCGACCAACCGCTTCGCCCGCGAGGATCGCCGGCGCCTGCGGGGCGACCTGTACTTCCGGCTCGCTGGCGTCACGATCCTGACCGCGCCGCTGCGCGCGCGGCTCGTCGACGTGCCGGTGCTCGTGCGGCGCTGCCTCGAGGACTTCGCGCGGCGGCACGGCGGGCGGGGCACGGTGGCGGACGACGCGCTCGCGCGGCTCGCGCGCCACCCGTGGCCGGGCAACGTGCGCGAGCTCGGGGCGGTGAGCGCGCACGCAGCGATCCTCGCGCGCGGCGACACGGTCCGCGCCGCGCACGTCGAGGCGGCCCTCGAGAGCCGCATCGACGTGCGCTCGACCCCTCCTCCGCCATCGACGCCGGGGGCGCGGGAGTCCGGCGAGCACCCCATCCTGCGTCCGCTCCCCGAGATGGAGCGCGAGCTGATCCGCCGCGCGCTCGCGGAGTGCGACGGAAACGTCAGCCGCGCGGCGCGCCTGCTCGAGGTGCCGCGCTCGACCCTGCGCGACAAGATGGAGCGCTACGGCTTCCGATAGCCCGTGCAACTACCCGTCGACGCGGTCGCCGCTCGCGAGGACGACCTCGAGCAAGTCCTCTTGCGATGCGACACCCACCTTCGCGAACATCGACTTCAGGTGGTTGCGCACGGTGCTCGGGCTGATGCCGAGCTGCGCGGCGATCGTCTTGGGACGCTTGTGCGCGAGCAGCAGGCGGAGCACCTCCCGCTCGCGCGGTGAGAACGGCGCGTCGAGCGCGGCGGGCTCTGCGAGCCGCGCCGGCTCGACTCCGCCCGCCTCGAGGGCTCGCGCGAGCTCCGCTTGCACGCCGGAGAGGCGGCGGCCGACCGCGCGCAGCGCGCGCGCCCGACGCAGGCTCTCGCCGTGGGCCGCCGCCGACCGGACCGTCGCGTGGAGCTGGACCGCCGAGAGCGGCCAGGTCACGCAACCGAACACGTAGGGGGAGCCGAGCTCGTAGAGCGCGCCCGCGCTCGGGTCGGTCAAGAGCAGCACGCCGGGGACCGCGTACTCCTCGGCGAGCTCCTCGAGCAGCTCGACCGCCGTCGTGCGCCCGTCGAGCGAGCCGCCGGTGAGGAACACGTCGAGGCCGTAGTCGGCGGCCGCGCTGCGCGCCTCCGCGGCGCTCGGCGTCCCGAGGACCTCGAACCCGTACGAGCGCAGCGCCTCGCGGAGCTGGTGCCGGAGCTGCCGATCGGTGTGGCCGACGAGGGCGGTCTGCACGAGGAGGCGCGACACGTGACTCTCACGCCTGCGAGCAAGACCCGTACGCGCTCGCCCGCGCCACGGCCGCCTGGACGCTGGCGGACGGCGCTGGCGGAATCCGCCGATCCGGCGGCGCAGTCCGACAGCCCCGCGCCCCGCGTCGAGCACCGCAGCGCCATGCGTCCCGATGCGGTCTGGCCGCGCTCTTGCTCAGAGGGGCCCCGTGGACCCGCGCGCCACCCCCTCGGCCTTGCACGACGACCTCGTCGCGACGGTGCGTCGCGTCGAGACGCTCGACCTGCGGCGCTTCGAGGGTGAGCCCGCGCCGGCGGTGCTCGACGCGCTGCGCCCGCCGATCGTCGAGGCGTTGCGCGCCGCGATCGAGACGATGCAAGCGGTCTTGCGGCGCTACGACGGCCCCGGCCCGTCCGGGCCCGCCTCGGAGCCGCTGCCCGACGGGGGCCGCGAGTTCGACCACGGCGTCGACGCGATCGTCTCGCAGTTCCCCTCCGAGGGGCGCGTCGCCGACCTCGGCTTCATGGCGCTCATCGAGCTGCGCCAGCGCCTCGCGCGCGTCGAGGCGCTCGTGCCCTCGGACGAGCCCTGGCACGCGCTCTCGGTGCTCGACAGCGCGCGCCGCCGCATCCGCAAGTCGATCGGCGCCGTCGCGACGGTCCTCTGTCAGCTCGAGGGGCTCGCCCCCGCGCTCGGGCACGCCTCGGAGCTCGCCACCTCGCTCGAGGTCCGCCGCGTCTACGCGCGCCTGCGGCGCAGCATCGACGCGACGCGCGAGCCGAGCCAGGCCGAGCTCGGCGCCCGGCTGCGCGGGATCGGCACGCAGATCGCCATCCTGATCGGGCGCCCGATCTACCCGGACCTGCGGCTCGACGACCGCGCGCAGCTCCGCCGCCTGCAGGCGCGGATCCTCGCGTGGCTGCGGTTGCCGCCGGACACCGAGGAGTCCTTCGTCGTCGGCCGGCGCCTGTGGACCGACCTCGCCGGCTACGCGCGGGTCATCGCCCTCGTGAGCCACCGGCAGGAGCTGCTCGAGCACGACGCGCACGTCGTCGCGATCGCCGCGGGCGCGTGCCGCTCGACGAGCCGCGCCGAGCTCCCGGATCGCCTCTTCGAGCGGCTGCTCTCGCTCCACGGGGTCGACGACGAGGTCGACGAGCTCCTCGGGGGGTGCGTGCTCGCGGTCGAGCGCTGGCGCGGCCCTCTCGCGCGGCTCGAGCGGCGCCTCGCGCGCTCGCTGACCTCCGACGAGGCGACCGTGTCCGGCGAGCTGGAGGCGCTCGAGCGGCCATGAGCGAGGCGCGCGCCGACTCCCTGCGGACGTTGGAGCGCCTCGCGCGCGACGCGGCGACCGGCGAGCTCGTCTGCGCCGCGCCCGGCGCGGAGGTGCACGTCCACCTCCAGTCGGGCCGCGTCGCGTGGGCCACCTCCTCGGCGGCACGCTTCGCCTTCGGCAAGTACGTGCTCGAGCGTTGTGATCTCGACGCGCACGCGCTGCGCGAGCTCGTCAACGAGTGCCGCCGCGACGGCAAGCCGCTGGGCGAGACGCTGATCGCGTGGGGCGTCGCCACGCCCGACGCGATCCGCGCGGCGCTCCGCGAGCAGATCCTCGACGCGCTCGACACGCTGCGCAGCGCGGGGCCGGCGCAGACCGTGTTCCTCCAGCGTGGTGCGGGCTATCGCAGCTACAACCCGGCGTTCACGTTCGCGCTCGAGGAGCTCGTGGAGCGGCGCCGTCGTCCGCGCGCCTCGGAGCCGCGGCTGCCGCGCGCGCCGTCGCGCCCGCCGCCGCCCGGTGGGCTCGCGGCGCGTCTCGTCGAACTCGCCGCCGAGGAGCCGGAGATCCGCTGGATCGAGCACCACCGAGACGGCGCGCTGATGTGCCGCGTGCCCGACGGAGCGCCGTTCGGCGACCTCGCGACGCCGGCGCGCGCGCTCTTCGCCGAGGACGTCGAGTACGCGGTCGTGCGCGGCCCCGCGCAGACGCTGATCGGCGTCGCGACGCCGGACGGAGGAGGCAGCGTCTTCTGCGGCGTGGATCCCGAGGTGGTCCTCGGCGCCATGGTCACCGTGCTGCGCGAGCGGCTGGTCCCCGAGCGCGCGCCGCGCGCGCGCAGCGGCGGGGCGCCGACGGGCGCGGTGCACGTCGCGGCGGACCGCGGCATCGCGCGCGTGGTGCTCGACGAGGTGCTCGAGCGGACCCCCGCGGTCTGGGGCGTGGCGCTCGTCGATCGAGAGGGCAGGGCGCGCTGGCTCGCGCGCCGCGACGCGGTGGCCGGCCCCGCGCTCGAGGCGCGCGTGACGCCGTTCTCCTCGTTCCTGCGCGCGGCGCGGGCGCTCACGGTCGGCGCCGGCGCCGACGTGGCCCTGCCGCGCGCGTCGATGGCGGCCGCGTCGTCGAGCGGCTGGCTCTTCGGCGGCGAGCTGCTCGACGAGACCGGGCGCGACCTCTGGCTCCTCGTCGACCCCACGACGGGGCAGGGCCTGGGCTGGGCGATCCTCGAGGCGCTGCTCCGGCGGACCAGCCTCACCGCGGAGGAGCTGCGGCGATGAGCCCGCCGCCGATCCTCTCGCTCGCCGGCTTCGGCGTCGCGTTCGGGCAACAGATCGTGCTCGCGGCGGTGGACCTCGACGTCCACGCGCCGGGCATCGTCTCGCTCGTCGGCGGCGCGGGCACCGGCAAGTCGACGCTCTTGCGCACGCTGGCCGGCCTGAACGACGCGCAGCCGGCGCTCGCGACGTGGGGCGTCGCCGCGTACGAGGGCGCGCCGCTCGGCGCGCGCCGACCCGCGTTCGTCCAGCAGCGCGCGCGCCTGCTCGCCGCGTCGATCCGCGAGAACCTGGTCTCGGCGTTGCCCGATCGCGCGGCGCTGTCACAGCCCGAGCAGACGGAGCGCATCGAGGCCGCGCTCGAGGGCCTCGGCGTGGCGCTCGGCCGGGACCGGCTCGCCGAGCCGGTGGTCGGGCTGCCGGCGGTCGCGCAGCGGGCGCTCGCGATCACGCGCGCCTCTCTCACGGGCGCCGCGCTCTGCCTGATCGACGAGCCCACCGCGCAGCTCGACGAGGCGCAGTCCGGCGAGCTCGCGGAGGTGATCGCGCGGCTCGCCGAGCAACGCGGGGTCCTGCTCGTGACGCACGATCAGCGGCTGGCGCGGCGCCTCGGCGGTCGCGTCGCGCTCCTCGCGGGCGGGCGCGTGCTCGAGACGCGCCGCGCCGACTCCTTCTTCGATCGCCCGAGCACCGAGCCGGCCAAGCAGTACGTCCGCACGGGACGTTGCTCCCTGCCGAGCCCGAGCGCGCGTGCCGAGCACCTGCGTCCGTCCGCTCCTCCTCCGCCGCCCCTCCCGCCCGAGGCGCGCGTCGCGGCCTCGCGCAACGTCGGCCCGAGCGGCTTCCACTGGCTCGTGCCCGGATCGCTCGGCGGCCTCCCGAGGCCGGGGATCGTCCGCGAGCTCGCCGAGGACCTCGCGGGCCTCTGGCGCCTCGCCGTCACGCGCCTCGTGACGCTCGAGGAGCGCCGCACGCTGCCGGGCTACGAGCTACGGGCCATCGGGATCGAGGGCGAGCACTTCCCGGTCGACGACATGTGCGCGCCGCCGCTCGAGGCGTCGATCGAGCTCGCGCGGCGCGTCGAGGCGTGGACGCGTGCGGGCGAGGTCGTCGCGATGCACTGCCGCGCCGGCCACGGGCGCACCGGCACGCAGCTCGCGGCGCAGCTCGTCTTCCGCGGTGCGAGCGCCCTCGAGGCCCTCGAGACCGTGCGCGCGATCAACCCACGGTGGGTCCAGACCGACGCGCAAGTCGTCTTCCTCGCCCGGCTCGAGGAGCGGCTCCGTGGCGAGCCCGACCCACCCATCCCCGACGAGAACGAACGAGCGAGAGCACAGAAAGGAACGTGAGAACGATGTCCATCGATACGGCGCTGGCGAAGGCGCAGGGGTCGATCCCCGAGTGTTTGGCGGCGGGCTACGTCGACATGAGCACCGGCATGCTGCTCGGGGTCCGCACCGTGGACTCCCACCCGCAGGAGGTCCTCGATCTGGTCGCGGCGGCGACGGCGGATCTCTTCCAGGGGCAGAACGTCACCGCGATCGAGAAGCTCTTCCGGCGCTCCCGCGGGCACGACGAGGACGGCCGGCACTACTTCAACGAGATCCTCGTGTTCAGCGAGAACCTCCTGCACGTCTTCTTGCGGTCCAAGCGGCACCGCGATCAGGCGGCGGTGTTCGTGTGCCGCGGCAGCGTGAACGTCGGGATGGCCCTCACGAAGAGCCGCCTCGCGATGGGTGAGATCGACGCCGCGGTCTAGCGGCAGAAGGAGACGGAAGAGACATGGCGAGCACGCAGCAGGTCTGTCAGCAGTTGGTCGCGGACGTCAGCGACTGCCTCGCGGTCGGGGTCGTCGACCTCAACACGGGGATGCTCATGGGGGTCCACCACACGGTCCCCTACTTCACCCAGTCCTACCTCGACGCGGTCGCCGCGGCGGCGGTCGACATGTTCCGCGGCAAGAACGTCCGCCGCGTCGAGGAGCTCCTCAGCAAGCAGCGCGGCGAGGAGGTGAAGGACTCCTTCGAGGAGATCTTCATCTCGTCCGTCAAGGTGTTCCACTTCATGGTGCTCCTGCGCGAGAAGTCGGCGGTCGTCGTCATGGTCACCAAGAAGACGACCAACCAGGGGATGGGGTGGGCCTCGCTCCGCTCCTCCCTCGGCGACATCAAGGCGACCCTGCCCTGAGCCCGGTGGACTGGTTTCCCCGGCCGGCGCGCGAGCAGGATCTCGTGGCGGTGGAGGGCGCGAGCCCGCCGCCCCGTGCGGTCCTGTTCGCGCTGCTCACCGCGCCGGACGCGCAGGAGTGGCGCGACAAGGTCGGCGTCGCGGGCCCGCGCGAGGGCTCGGGCAAGGCGAGCGCGCGGCTCCTCGCCTCGGGGGGGTGGGTCTTCAAGACCGACGCGAGCTGGAGCGTCACGGCGCCGGACGGACTGCTCGTGCGCGCGGAGCTCGCGGCGGCGAGCGCGCGCCGGCTCGGCCTCTGGCACCCGGACAAGGTGTGGCTCGTCCTCGCCGCGGAGGGCGCCTTCCACCTCGTCACCGCGTGCCCACGGCTCGCGGTGCTGCGCGCGCTGCCGTCGTTCGAGGCGCGCGTCGCCGCGTGGGCGCGCATGCTCGTGCTCGCGCTCCGCGCGGCGCGCGATCACGGCGTCGGCCTCGACGTCCACCCGTCGAACTTCGGCGAGGCGCACGGGGCGCTCCACTACCTCGACGACGAGCTCTACGCGCCGACCACGCTCGCCGACCTCGGCCGCGCCATCGCCGATCGGATCCCCGAGGAGGACGCGCCCCCTGCGGCGTGGCGCATCGCGGGCGAGGCGCTCGCGAGGGCGCTCGAGCCGCACGTGCGGACGGTCTCGGAGTGGACCGCCCTCACGAACGGCCTGGTCGACCGGCCCCTGGTGGAGGCGCTGTCCGCGCACCGCGAGGCGGTCCGCGGGGCCTTCGCGCGCCGGACGCGCGCCGCGAGGCTCGCGCCGCGCGGCGAGCGCACGTGCGTGCTCGCGGACGTGCACGCGAACTTGCCTGCGCTCGAGGCGGTGCTCGCGGCGGCTCGGGCGCTCGGCGCCGAGCGCTGGCTCCTGCTCGGCGACGTCGTCGGCTACGGCCCGCACCCCGTCGAGTGCATCGAGGTCCTCGCCGGGCTCGAGGGGCTCGAGGGGGTGCGCGGCAACCACGACCACGGCGCCGCCTCGATGCGCCCCGAGGAGGGGATGAGCCGGATGGCGCGCTTCGCGGCCGATTGGACCGCGGGGCGGCTCGGCGAAGCGGAGCGCGCCTGGTTGGCTGCGCTGCCGCGCGAGCTGCGCGGCGAGGGCTGGCTCGCCGTGCACGGCGCGCCGCGCGATCCCGAGCGGTTCTACGCCTACGTCTACGAGCTCACCTTCCGAGAGAACCTCGACGTCCTCTGCGAAGCGAGGATCGCTGCGTGCTTCTACGGGCACACGCACGTCCCGTTCGTCCACCGCCGCAACCCCGACGGAACGAGCGACAAGCTCGGGCCGGTGCCCGTCGTGCTCGGGGAGCCCGGCGAGTGCCTCCTCGTCAACCCCGGGTCGGTCGGCCAGCCGCGCGACGGAGATCCGCGCGCGAGCTTCGCGATGTGGGAGCGCGAGCGCGGCGCGATCAGCTTCCACCGCGCCGCCTACCCGATCGACGCGACCGTCCGCGACATGGGCCGCGCGGGCTTCCCGCCGGACCTCGCCTACCGGCTCGAGACGGGCCGCTGAGACGCACGCATGCCGCACATCGAGAAGCGCACCGGGAACGTGGTCATCCGCATCGTCTACGACGGCGCGCCGGAGGCCGGCAAGACCACCAACCTGCGCGAGCTCGTCCGCGCGATGCCGATGCAGCGCCGCTCGGAGCTCGTCGCGCCGGGCACCGTCAGCCGCCGCACCGAGTTCTTCGACTGGGCGACGTTCACCGGCGGCTACGTCGACGGTCGCCGGCTGCGCTGCCAGCTCGTCTCGGTCCCCGGGCAGCCGAGCCTCCTGCGGCGCCGGCGCTACCTGCTCGACACCGCCGACGCGGTCGTCTTCGTCGCCGACTCGCGGCCCGTGGCGATCGCGCAGACGCGCGACGCGTTCGCGCGCATGCGCGAGCTCGTGCGGCGGCGTGGGGGCGAGGTCCCCGCCGGGGTGCTCCTCCAGGCGAACAAGCAGGATCTCGAGGGGAGCCTGTCCGTCGCCGCGCTCGCGGAGGCGCTCGGGGCCGCCGACGTGCCGGCCCTCGGCGCCGAGGCGCTCCGCGGCGTCGGCGTGATGCAGACCTTCATCACCGCGGCGCGCCTGGGCACGGAGCGGGTGAAGGAGCTCGTCGGTCGGACGAGCTGGGACGCGCTCGGGGGGCAATCCGCGACCGCCGAGGAGCTCTACGCGGAGCTCGAGGCGCTCGAGGCGGAGCTCGAGGCGCCCGCGCCGTCTCCGTCCGAGGCCCCGCCGGATCCCGCCGCGCTGCCGCCGCTGCCCGGCGGTGATCACGTCGCGGAGGCCCACGTCTGGCCGCTCGTCGAGGGGCGCGCGATCTGGAGCGAGCTGCTCGGCGGGCGCGCCCGTCACGTCGCGCGCGCCGCCCCGTGGGCGCCGCCGGGGGCGATCGAGGCGCGGGTCGAGGACCAGGGCGTCGTGCGCTGGCTCCTGCACACGACCGACGCGTGGTCGTTCCCCGACGCGGCGAGCGCCAAGCTCGCGCTGATCACGCTCGTGCGCCGGCTGCGCGAGCTCGAGCCCTACCTGCCGCCGGGGCGCGCGCTCTCGCTCCATCACGACGGGCAGAGCTACCGCATCTGGATGGTCACCGAGGCGATCCGCTCGCTCGCCGAGTGCGAACAGGACGGCGCGCTCGCCGCCGCGCAGGCGCTCGCCGCCGCGCGGCCGCGCGCGCGCGTGCACGCCGCGCCGCTCGACGCGATCGGCGTGCGCGACGGCCGCGCGTACGTCCTATGCGTCCCGGACGAGGCGGCCCCGCACGAGCTCGGGGCCTTCACGGCGAGGGCGCCGGCAGGGTGACCCGTCGGGCGAGCGCGCCCGTGTCGGTCGGGTGGCGGGTGAGCGCGCCCCCGAGGCGGCTCACGATCTGCGCGAGGTCGTCGCTCGACGCGAGGCTCCGCGCCGCGCCGAGCGGGACGGCCGCGACCGCGAGCTCGATCGGGCTCGCGAGCCTGCATCGGACCTCGCAGCGCGCGAGCGCGCCCTCCTCGGCGAGCGCGCCGAGCAGCTCCGTGATCACCACGCCGAGCTTCGCCGACGAGAGGCGCGGGAGCCGCCCCGCCTCGATCGCGACGTCCACCGCGTCGGGCCCGAGCCCGAGCTCGACGGAGGCCGTCTCGAGCACGAGCTCGCGCACGAACGCCACAGGGGCGCCGTCGTGCGCGCCGAGCCCGCGCTGGACTCGGATCACGCCGCGCACGCGCCGCGCGAGCCGCTCGATCGACGCGTCCTCCGCGGGCGTCGGGGGCCGGCGCAGCCGGGTGATCGAGAAGAGCGCCTGCACGCCGTTGGCCGCGCGGTGCTGGAGCTCGCGCAAGAGGAAGTCCCGCTCTTCGATCGCGGCCGCGAGCTCGCGCTCGAGGGCGTACTGCTCGGTGAAGTCGCGGGCGAGGATCACGACCCCGTCGCGCCACGGGTAGACGCCGAAGGAGAACCGCCGCCCCGGGACGAGCGCGATCGAGGTGTAGCTCACGTTCGCGGGGACGCGGGCGCGCAGCGCCTCGTCGCACGCGGCGTGGACCGGCGTGTCGCGCGCCGCCGGGATGATCTCGAAGATGCTCCGGCCGACGACGGCGGCCTCCGGCGCGCCCGTCAGCGCCGCCATGGCGGGGTTCCAGAACACGACGCGGTAGCGCGCGTCGAGGCCGAAGCAGGGGTCGCCGATCACGTGCGCGAGCTGGTCGTGGGCGGACGGGCTCGCGGGTGCAGGGCGCATGAGCCGAGCATGCCTGGTGGTCTCGCCACGTGTCTATGTGAATTGCGTTCATACAGCACCGGTAGGCGACGTTACGTAACGAGATCCGCGGCGCGCAGGCCGACCCAGACCGCCGCCGCCGCGCCGAGGCTCCACGCGAGCAGGCGGCGTCGTCCCGCGTGCCGACGCGCGAGCCACAGCGCGCCGAGCGCGAGGCCGACGAACGCGAGCTGCGCGAGCTCGAGCCCGACGTGGAACGCGACGAGCGCGAGCGGCGCCTCCCGGGGCGGCAGGCCGAGCTCCGCCAGCGCGCCGGCGAAGCCGAGCCCGTGCACGAGGCCGAACGCGGCCGCGACGAGCCACGGCGCGCGGAAGGTGAGGGTGGGCCGCTCGCGGACGAGCTCGGCCGCCAAGAACGCGATGGAGAGCGCGATGCACACCTCGACGGGCGCGCTCGGGAGCGTGAGGCCGCCGAGCACGGCGAGCGAGAGGGTGATCGCGTGCCCGAGCGTGAAGCCGGTCACCGTCAGCGCGAGCGCGCGCGCGGGGCGCGGCCTCGCGACGCGCGGATCGAGCACGACGAGCGTGAGCGCGAGCAGGAACAGGAGGTGGTCGAGCCCGAGCGCGAGGTGCTCGGCGCCGAGCGCGACGAAGCGGCCGGAGACGGCGGATGGCGCGGCGCGCGGCGCGATCGTGAGCGCGGGCTCAACGGGATCGAGGAAGGCGACCGGGTCCTCGGATCCGTCGCGGCGGATCACGCGCACCGCGACGCGCAGGTCCGCCGCGCCGAGCCCGTCGAGCTCGACGCGCGCGCCATCGAGGCACGGGGCGCGGCCGCTCAGGACGAGCAGGCCTCCCGCGAGCTCGCGCCGGGGCGGCGCGTCGAGCGCGCAGGCGCCGGTGACGCGCAGCCCGATCGGCGGCGGCTCGCCCTCGGCGCCGCCGGCGCGCAGCACGAAGCGCGCGCCGCCTTCGTCCTCGACGACGCTGAGGACGCCGAACAGCAGCGAGTGCGCGCGGGCCGGCGCCGGCGCGAGGCCGACCGCCAGCGCCAGCGCCAGCCCGGCGCGGCTCATACCGGGAGGTCTCGGATCGGCGGCCGCCCGGGCGGCGCCGCCGCCGCCGCCTCCGCGAGGTAGGGCAAGGCCATTTGCACGATGTCGATCTCGGGATCGAGCTGCTTGCCGAGCCCCTCGGCGACGAGCACGCCGAGGTTGACCACGGTGAACACCGGGTCGACCTGGATCCGGTGCTTGCGCAGGATGTTCATCATCCCGCCGACGACCTCGCCGACCTCCACCTCGCCGAGGCGCTTGCCGTCGAAGCGATCGAAGAACGCGACCGTGTCGGCCTCGTACGCGCGGTAGTCCTTCGTCGCGACGAACGGCGAGTACACGTAGAAGAGGCGCGCCGCCGCGCGGCCGTCGTTGCTCCCGAGCGCCTGGAACGTCTGGATCCACGGCGACATCAGGTCGGCCGGGATCTCGGCGACCATCCCGAGGTCGATGAACACGAGCGTGCCGTCGTCCTGCAGGAGGATGTTCCCCGGGTGCATGTCGGCGTGCACGAAGCCGTCGCGGAAGACCATCTTGAGGATCGCCTCGGCGCCGCGGGCCGCGAGCCGCCGGCGGATCTTCTTCTCCTTCACCCGGTCGGGCTCGGTCGCCTTGCAGCCGTCGATCAGCTCCATGACGAGCACGCGCTCGGTCGAGAGATCCTCGTAGAGATCGGGCACGCGCACGCCCTTGAACCCCGCGAAGTTCGCGGCGAGGCGGCGGTTGTTCTCCGCCTCGAGGCGGAAGTCGAGCTGGTTCGCGAGCGCGAAGCCGAAGCGCTCGACCGCGCCGGGGAGCGCGAGCAGGTGTACCGAGGGGACGACGTCGAGCACGCGCGCGCCCATCGAGAGGATCGCGAGGTCGCGCTCGATCTGGGCTCGGGCCTCGGGCCGCTGGATCTTGAGCGCGACGCGCTCGCCGCCCGCGAGCCGTCCCGCGTGGACCTGCGCGACGCTCGCCGCGGCGAGCGGCTCGCGCTCGATGTGCGCGATGCGCGCGCGCTCGCCCTCGGACAGCTCGAGCGCGAGCACCCGCTCGATCACCTCGTACGGCGCAGGCGGGACGGCGTCCTGCAACCGCGAGAGCGCGGCGATCATCCCGGGCGGCAACAGGTCCGCGCGGCTCCCGAGGATCTGCCCGAACTTCACGAAGGTCGCGCCGAGCTTCTCGAGCGTGCTCGCGAGCACGTCGCCGCGCAGCCGGTCGCGGCCATAGGTGTCCAGACGCCCCGCCGTCAGCCGCCGCCAGAGGTAGCGGGGCAGGGCCGTGAAGAACACGATCGCGATCCAGAGGAAGCGCGGGAGGAGCCTGAACGTCGACATGCGCGCGCGACGCGCGGTGTAGCACAGCGCCGCGCTCGCGTAGGATGCGGGGATGAGGTGGTTGGCGGCGTGCGTGCTGGGCTCTCTCGCGCTCGCCTGCGCGGAGCCGCCCCCGCCCCACGGTGGGGTCGACGCGGGGTTCGACGCCGGCCGAGACGGGAGCCTCGACGACGCGGGCCTCGATGGCGCGATCGCCAGCGACGCGAGCCCCGCCGACGCGGGGACGGACGCGGGCGCCGACGCGGGGCCGACGAGCGGGTGCGCGTGCCCGGCGCTCCCCACGGACTGCGACGCCCCCGCGGCGGGCGCCCCCGCCTTCACCCCGGACGCCCTCGACGCGGCTGGCCAGCTCTTCTCGGTCGTCGCGTGCGCCGAGGAGATGCTCCAGATCGCCATCTACCAGGCGCGCTGGGACTGCATCGAGCGCGCGCTCTCCTCCGCGCTCGCGCGGCGCCCGTCGTTGCGCGTCGAGCTGGTCGTCGACGATCGCGAGTGCCCGCCCGACAGCTGCGACGCCGAGCTCTTGCGACCGAGCGAGCGCGTCACCATCCGACGCGACGCGCGCACCGCGCTCATGCACCACAAGTTCGCGATCGCCGATCGCTCGCTCCTCTGGGTGGGCTCCGCCAACTTCACCGCGCGCTCGTTCTGCACCGACGTCAACGACGCGCTCGCCATCGACGATCCGGTGATCGTCGATCGGTACGCCGCGGTGTTCGACCGCATGTTCGTCGAGGCGCGCTTCGGCCCCGTGGCGCCCGAGGGCCCGACGCGGAGCGATCCGTACACCGTCTACTTCGGGCCCGAGTCCCCGGTGAACGCGCCGCCCGCGTGGCTGATCGCGATGGTCGCGGCGATCGAGGCGGCCACGCGCTCGATCGAGGTGATGGTCTTCTCGTGGACGCGCACGGAGCTGTCGGACGCGCTCGTCGCGGCCGCGGCGCGCGGCGTCGCGGTGCGCGCGCTGGTGGCGCCGCTCACTGCGCGCGAGGCGCCGCCGCAGGCGCTGCTCGCCGCGGGGCTCGACGTGCGGACGGCGAACGTCCACAGCAAGGTGCTCGTCGTGGACGGGGCCACCGTGGTGACCGGCTCGGCGAACTGGAGCGCCTCGGCGTGGACGAACAACGAGAGCAGCCTCTGGATCGCGGATGCCGCGATCGCCGCCGCGTACGTCGCGCGCTTCGAGGCGGCGTTCGCCGGCGCGGCGGCCGCCGAGCGCGTCCCGTGAGGGGGCCGTTGGAAATCTCGGCGCCGCGTGGCGACTCACGGGTGATGGTGCCGCTCGCCCGCGCGCTGCTCCTCGCGTGCGTGTGCGCGGGGTGTGGCTCGCGCACGGGCTTGCTCGACCTCGAGGCGCGCGACCGACCCGACGCGGGGACGCGCGACGCGGGACCGCCCGACGCCGCGCCGCCGCCGCCCGACGCCGCGCCGCTGCCCGACGCCGAGCGGCCGCGCGAGCGCGAGCCCGCGGTCATGGTCGCGGCGGGCCTCTTCCACACCTGCGCCGCGACGCGCGCGGGCCGCGTCCACTGCTGGGGCCACAACAACCAAGGACAGGTCGGCGACGGCACGACCGCGACGCGCCTCGACCCGACTCCGTCCGCCGGGATCGGCGACGCGGTGAGCGTCGCCGCGGGCCGCGAGCACACGTGCGCGCTGCTCGCGGCGGGCCGCCTGGTGTGCTGGGGCGCGAACCTCGCCGGCCAGGTCGGGGACGACAGCTTCGACGTCATCGTCCCGAGCGCCCGTCGGGTCGCGCTGCCCGCCGCCGTGCAGGTCAGCGCCGGCGGCACGCACACGTGCGCGCGGGTCGAAGGAGATCGGCTCTACTGCTGGGGCGACAACGCGTTCGGGCAGGTCGGCCCCTCGGCGCGCGGCACCTACCGTGCGCCGATCGAGGTCCCGCTCGGCGAGCCGGTGCTCGAGGTGAGCGCCGGGTTCCAGCACACGTGCGCGCTCGTCGCTTCGCGGCGCGTGCTCTGCTGGGGGCAGAGCGCGCTCGTCGTGCGCCCGCCGCCGGACGGCTCGCTCCCGCGCTTCGCGCCGCGCCCCGTCCCCGGGCTCCCGCCCGTCGACCGGCTCGCCTCCGGTGACTACGACTCTTGCGCGGTCGACGAGGCGAGCACCGCCTGGTGCTGGAGCTTCCGCGTCGTGTCGGGCGGCTTCGATGGGCGCGACGAGGTCGTCCCCGACCGCGCGGAGCCCGTCTCGGAGATCGGCGCGGTCGCGCAGATCGCGCTCGGCCACGAGTTCCGGTGCGCCGTCGATCTCGACGGCCGGGTGACCTGCTGGGGCAACAACGATCGCGGTCAGCTCGGCGACGGAGGCGCGGACGCGCGACCCGGCGCGTTCGTCACGCCGATCGGGCTGCCCGAGACGCGCCTGCTCGGCGCGGGGTGGCGCCACGCATGCGCGCTCGCGCCGGACGGCGTCGTCCGTTGCTGGGGCCGCAACTGGGAGGGTCAGCTCGGCGACGGCACCGGCGGCGAGCACCGCCCTCCGGTCGTCGCGGGCGTCTTCCGCTGAGGCGCAGGGCACGTCGTGCGCGCGACGACGCGCGATGTCGTCATGATCGTTCGTTGCGCTCGAGGAGACCGATGCATCGATGTGTGCCGGCGGAGGTGCATGCGTTCTTCCTGACGCATTGCACTTCGCAAGCATAGAGGCGTACCCTCCGCCTCGTGCGCAGCGCACCGAGCACGCCCGTCATCGAGACGATCGCCTTCGACTTCGCGATCGAGCCACCGCGGCTCTTCATCGGTGTGCGCGGGGTGCAGGACGACTACGAGTTCCAGATGGCGCCCTCGCCGTGCCCGCGCGGGACGACGTACGGGAAGTTCGGCGCGGACGGGCCGTGGTGCGGGCTGCGGCCTCGCCAGCGCGGGCGCAAGCTGACGGTGCGCGCGCTCGCGCTGCTCCTCTACCTCGCGCTCGACCGCCGGGAGGCCAGCCTCTCGGCGCCGCGCCCCGCGGAGCCGCGCTACCTCTCGCCGATCGAGATCGATCGCGCCCTCCGCGGGCCGGTCTTCCGGGGCGAGACGCAGAACCTCGTGGGGAGCTTCCTCATGACGCAGGTCGACCGCGCGGCGCCGCGCGAGCGGAGCTTGTTCTGGTTCCGGCCCGAGTGGACGCGCCCGGAGCGCGGCCGGCCGGTGTGCCTCAACTGGGCGGCGAACGTGGTGCTCGACGCCGAGGCCGCGCGCGGCTGGCTCGCGGAGCGCGGCGCGACCCTCGGCGTGCCGCGCTCGGTCGCCGCGCCGAGCTCCGCGGCGTGGGGCTGACCGCGCGCGCGTCCTCCCTGGCGCGCTCCTGGAGCGCGCCCGAGGCGCTCTCCAGGGCTCGCGAAGCGGGTGAACGGGATCGAACCGTCGACATTCAGCTTGGGAAGCTGACGCTCTACCGACTGAGCTACACCCGCGATCGAGGCGCACTCTACGCTGCCCGGCGGCGGCGTCAAGGGCCCCGACGCACCCTCGGCGAGCTCACCCCTTGAGGGCCTCCGCGCCGCCGATGATCTCCATCAGCTCGGTCGTGATCGCCGCCTGACGCGCGCGGTTGTACTGGAGCGTCAGCTTGTCGATCATGTCCGCCGCGTTCTTGGTCGCGTTGTCCATCGCGGTCATCCGGGCGCCGTGCTCGGACGCGACCGACTCGAGGAGCGCGCGGTAGAGCTCGGTCTCCACGTACATCGGCAGGAGCCGGTCGAGCAGCGCGCGCTTGCTCGGCTCGTAGATGAAGTCGACCGCGGTCGCGTCCTCGCCGACCTCGAGCGGGGTGATCGGCAACAGCGGCTCGACGACGACGTCCTGGCTGATCGCGCTCTTGAACTCGTTGTAGACGAGGTAGACGGCGTCGAGCTCGGCCTCGAGCTCCTCGGGCGGCGGCCCGAGCTCGGCGCCCGCGAGCTCCTCCTCGAGGGTCGCGCCCTGCGTGACGTCCTGCTCGCCGATCACGCCCTCGTGCGGCTCGTCCGGCTGGAACTCCGTGTCGATGCGGCGCAGACCGCCCGCGGTGAACTCGCCGATGATGTAGCGGCCGATCTCGCCCGCGCGCACGACGCTCAGGTTCTCGAAGACCCCGGTGAAGTCGCGGCGGATCGTCGCGCCGCGGCGGCGGAAGAAGTCACGCCCCTTGCGGCCGATCACCGCGAAGCTGACCTCGGCGCCCTCGGCCTCGAGCTCCTTCCAGCGCAGATACGCCGCCTTGCAGACGTTCGCGTTGAACGCGCCCGCGAGGCCGCGGTCGCTCGTGAGCACCACGAGCATCACCTTCTTCGCGTCGCGGTGCGCGAGCAAGGGGTGCACGTCCTCGTCGCCGGCGCGCGAGGCCACCGAGGAGAGCACGTCCATCGTCTTGAGCGCGTACGGGCGCAGCTCGGTGATCGCGATCTGCGCCTTCACGAGGCGCGCCGCGGCCACCATCTTCATGGCCCGCGTGATCTTCTGCGTGCTCTTGACGCTACCGATCCGCTTGCGGATCGCCTTGAGGTTGGCCATCTGGGCCTGCTCCCTACGCTTCGGACTTCTTCTTCTTCGCCTTCTTCTTCTTCGGCGCGTCGTCCGCGGCGGCGGCCTTCGCGGCCTTGGCCGCCTTCTTCTGGCCCGCCTTGCCGGTGCCGAAGATCTTGGCGAAGTCGCGCAGCTCCTCGTCGAGGCGCTTGATGACCGCGTCGCTGAGCTTGCCCTCGCTGACGATCAGGTCGAGCACGTCGCGGCCGTTCGCCTCGAGGTGCGCGTGCAGCTCGCGCTCGTACTGCCGGATCTTCTCGACCGGCACGTCGTCGACCCAGCCGCGCGTCGCGGCGTAGACGATCGCGACCTGGTTCTCGACGGGCATCGGGACGTACTGGCCCTGCTTGAGCACCTCGACGAGCCGCTGGCCGCGCGAGAGCTGCTGCTGGGTCGCCTTGTCGAGGTCCGACGCGAACTGCGCGAAGGCCGCCATCTCGCGGTACTGCGCGAGGTCGAGGCGCAGCGTGCCGGCGACCTTCTTCATCGCGCCGATCTGCGCGTTGCCGCCGACGCGCGAGACGCTGATGCCGACGTTGATGGCCGGGCGCACGCCCGAGTAGAAGAGGTCCGACTCGAGGAAGATCTGACCGTCGGTGATGGAGATGACGTTCGTCGGGATGTACGCGGACACGTCGCCGGCCTGCGTCTCGATGATCGGCAGCGCGGTCAGCGAACCGCCCGAGTCGGGCAGCTTCGCGGCGACCCAGCCGTCGCCCTTGGCCTTGGCCGCGTCCTTCGCGTGGTGCGCGCCCTCTTCGCCCGCCCAGATCTTCTCCGCGTCCTTGCGAGACGGCTTGTCCCCGTCCTTCACGACCACCCACTCCTCGGCGAGCTTCGCGGCGCGCTCGAGCAGGCGGCTGTGGAGGTAGAAGACGTCGCCGGGGTACGCCTCGCGGCCCGGCGGGCGGCGCAACAGGAGCGAGAGCTGGCGGTAGGCGACCGCCTGCTTGCTGAGATCGTCGTAGATCAGCAGGGCGTGGCGGCCGCTGTCGCGGAAGAACTCGCCCATCGTGCAGCCGGAGTACGGCGCGATGAACTGGAGCGGCGCGCTCTCCGAGGCGCCGGCGACGATGATCGTCGTGTACGCCATCGCGCCGTGCTCCTCGAGCCTGGAGACGACCTGCGCGACGGTCGACTGCTTCTGGCCGATGGCGACGTAGAAGCAGAAGACGTTCTTGCCCTTCTGGTTGATGATCGTGTCGACCGCGACGGCGGTCTTGCCGGTCTGGCGGTCGCCGATGATCAGCTCGCGCTGCCCGCGGCCGATCGGGATCATCGCGTCGATCGCCTTGATGCCGGTCTGGAGCGGCTCCTTGACGGGCTGGCGCGAGATGATGCCCGGCGCCTTCAGCTCGACGCGGCGGCGCGTGGACGTCTCGATCGGGCCCTTGCCGTCGACCGGCTCACCGAGCGCGTTGACGACGCGGCCGATGAGCGCCTCGCCGACGGGCACGTCGAAGATGCGGCCCGTCCGCTTGACGGTGTCGCCCTCGCGGATCTGCCGGTCGGAGCCGAGCAGCGCGACGCCGACGTTGTCCTCTTCGAGGTTGAGCACCATCCCCGAGAGGCCGCCGGGGAACTCGACGAGCTCGCCGGCCATCGCCCCCTCGAGCCCGTAGATGCGGGCGATCCCGTCTCCGACCGTGAGGACGGAGCCGGTCTCCATCACGTCGACCGCCTTGTCGTAGGAGTCGATCTGCTTCTTGATGATCTCGCTGATCTCTTCGGCGCGGAGCTGCATCGTCGTAGGTCCTCTGGGCGCTCGGAGGCGAGCGCGAATGTTCGTCGGCGCTCGCTAGCGCCCGTTCGTCGGCGCGGGTGTCAGCGCTCGGCGGCGAGCGCGGGGTCGGTGGACGCGAGGAGCTGCGCGCGCAGCCCCGCGAGGCGGTGCTTGAGGCTTCCGTCGAACACGCGGCCGCCGACCGTCGTGACCACGCCGCCGATGAGCGACGGATCCTCGCGGCGGACGAGCACGACGTCCTTGCCGGTCGCCTGCGCGAGGCGCGCGACGAGCTGTTGGTAGTACGGCTCGGGCAGCGCCTTGGCCGTGACGACCTCCGCGCGGATGCGCCCCGCGCGGGCCTCGGCGATGCGCTCGTACGCCTCGACGATCGAGGGCAGGTGCTCGAGCCGCCCGCGGTCCGCGAGCAGGCGCATCGCGTTCTTCACGATGGTGTGGCAGCCGAGCCGGTCGGTCAGCGCGCTCACGACGTTGCGCTTGGCCTCCGCGCCGAACTGCGGGTTGCGGACGACGTTGCGCAGGTCCTCGCTGGTCTCCCACGCGGCGCGCAGGCTCGCGAGGTCCTTGCCGACCGCGTCCGCCGCGCCCTTCTCGGCGGCGAGCTCGTGGAGCGCGGTCGCGTACCGCTTGCCGACGGCCCCGCCGATCACGCCCGCACCCCGCCGTCCTTCATCGTGCCCTCGATCCCGTCGAGGTACTGGTCCGCGAGCCGCGTGAGGTCGGGCTCGCGCACCTCCTCGGCGAGCACGCGCTCGGCCGCGGCGATCGCGGCCTCGATGGCCTCGCGGGTCAGGTCGGTGCGGAGCTGCTTGAGCTGCTGCTCGATCACGAAGCGCGTGTCGGCGCGCATCCGCGCGGCCCGCGACTCCGCCTCGTCGATGATGCGGTCGCGCTCCGTCTCGCTCGCCTGCACCATCTCCTTGCGCAGCTTCGCGAGCTCCTCGTCGAGGTGCTCGAGCCGCTCGCTGTAGTCCGCGTACTTGGCCTCGGCGGCCTCCTTCAGCGTGCGCGCCTCGACGAGGCCCTCCTCGACCGACCGGCGACGGCCCTCGAGGAACGCCGTCACCGGCTTGCGCGCGAGGTAGATCACGATCGCGAGCCAGAGCACGAAGTTCACCGCCTGGGCAGCGAACTGCAGCGCGTCGAAGTGGTGAGCCTCGCCGTGCGCGGCGTGGTCGTGCGCGGCGTGGTCGTGCGCGGCCTCGTGCGTCGCCGCGCGATCCGCCGCGACCGGGTCCTCACCCCACGCGTCGTCCCACTCCTCGCCCTGGGGCTCGCCCTGCGCCGCGGCCGGGGCGCCGAGGCCGACGGCGAGGAGGCCGCACACGAGGGCCCGCCCGAGCGCGCGCCTCACGACGCCACCCCGCGGCCGAGGAGCTTCTCGGCGATCGACTTGGCGAGCCCCGGCGTGCTCGCCGCGATCTCTCCCCGCATGCGCGCGCCCTCCGCGTTCATCGACTCGGTCGCGTCGGCGAGCATGCCGTCGGTCTCCTTGCGGACCTTCTCGAGCAGGCGCTGCTCGGTCCGGCGCGCCTCCGCCTTCATCTTCTCGCGCTCGATCCCGACCTCGGTGCGGACCTTCGCCATCTCGTCCTCGAACGCGAGGAGCTTCTGCTCCGCGCGCTTCTCGAGATCGCGCGCCTCGCGCTTGGCGCCGTCGATCGCCGCCTCGCGCGCGTCGAACAGCGCCATCATCGGCCGGAAGACCAGGGCCCTCAGGACGAAGAAGAGGACGAAGAAGACCGCGACGTACACGAGCAGCGTCGCGTCGACGTCGAGGATCGGGCTACCTGACAGGAGCAGCGGGTGCATTCGGGCAGGCCTCGGGACCGGTTGGAGCGCGGCGGCGAAATCGGGGAAAAACGCCTGAAAATCTGGGCCGTGACCCCGTGGGGCGCGCGCTATCTAGCAGCGCGTCGGAGGGGAGTCAAACGGTGCCCGCACGCTCGGCGGGTAGGGTCCCGCGGGCCCCGCGGCAAGGCGCGACCGTGGCATACTCGCCGCCCCATGCGTGCTTCCCTCACTCTGGCCGCGCTGGCGGCCCTCGCGCTGGCCACGCTGCCTTCGTCCGACGCGCTCGCGCAGCACCGCGTCGTCGTCGCGCCGTTCTCGGGCGGGGGCGCCGCGAACGTGACCCGCCAGGTCTCGCGGGCGATCGCCGAGTCGGTCGACGTGGTCCCGAGCCGGGAGGCGTCGCGCGCCGCGCGCAGCGCCGGCGTGAGCGGGCTCGGCGCGGGCGGGGTGCCCGCGCTCGCCGAGCAGACGGGCGCGCAGATCGCGATCCTCGGCGAGGTCGAGACCAGCGGCGGAGGCGGGGGCGGCGGGCGCCGGCGCCGCCGCCGGCGCGCGCCGAGCACCGCGCAGCGCACGGTGCGCATGGTCGCGTACGCGGCCGACGGACGCGAGCTCTCGCGGGGCGAGGTCACGTACGCGCCGAGCGGGGTCGAGGCGCTCGAGACGGCGGCGATCACGCTCGTCAGCCGCGCGGTGAGCGCGCTGTCGGCCGCGGCCGCGCCCGCGCGCGAGCCGGCGCCGCCGCCGCGCTTCGAGCCGGAGCCGGAGCCGGCGCCGCCGCCGAGCGACGCACCCGAGGACGGGCTCGCGTTGCTGAGCGCGTGGCTCGGGCTCGTGGTGCGCTCGCGCGACGCCTACGTCGAGCTGCCCGGCCCGCCGCTCGGCGAGCGCCGCTACGGGGCGACGCTCGCGGAGCTCGGGGTCGCGCTCGAGCTGCGCCCGTTCGCGCGCGAGGGACACTTGGGTCGCGGCACCTTCGCGACGTTCGACTTCTTCCATTCCGTCGGGCTCGGATCGGTGGACGACACCGGCGCCGCGGTGACCACGAACTTTGCGCGCTTCCTCCTCACCGCGGGCTGGCTGGCGCCGCTCGGGGACGCGGTCGAGCTCGGCGTCGGCCTCGGCGGCGGCTACGAGGGCTACCACTTCGGGCCCAACCCGATCCTGCCGACCGCCGAGATCGCGTACGTGCGCGCGGCCGCGCGCGGCCGCGTCCGGCTCGTCCAAGAGACGTTCGTCCTCGAGCTCGACCTCGCGTACCGCGGCGTGCTCGGGATCGGCGACTTCGCCGGCGCGTTCGGGCAGAACGCGGAGACGCACGGCGTCGACGTCGGCGTCGGCGTCACTGGCAACCTCGCGCGCGTCGCGGACCTCGGCTTCACGTGGGCGCTGCGCTTCCACTACGTCGGCTACTTCACGAGCTACTCCGGCGTCGCGTCCGACGCGGCGGGGAGCTCCGGGAGCGAGGAGTCCTTCCGGCTCACGCTCCTCGCCGGCTGGTCGTTCTGAGCCCGGGCGGGACGCGCGTCAGAACGTGCCGCGCACCCCGGCGTGGCAGCCGGTCGGGCCGCACGAGACAGCCGCGGTGGCCGACTCGCCGCCGCCCTCGGTGAGGACGAAGGTGAGCACGAGGCCGGTCGCCGCGACGACCGCGCCGCCGATCCAGAGCACGTCGCCGACGAGCGCGAGCGTCTGCGCGTCCTCGTGCTGGCTGCGCAGCGACGGATCGCACGCGTCGCGCGAGGGGCACATCGCGCCGACGTCTCCGTCGCTGCCGAGCGCGACGCCGCCGAGGACGAGCCCCGTGACGACGAGCGCGCCCCCCGCGCCGAGGAGGATCGGGCCGACGGGGGAGATCCCGCCGCTCGAGCTCGACGAGCCCACGGGGCGCTCCGCCGGCGACGGGGACGACGACGCGCGCGCGCGGAGCGTCACCAGGCGGCCGCGCGCCTCGAGGATCTTGCTCTGCGTGTCCTCGTCGCGCGCGATCGCGTCGTCGACGAACCGCTGGAACGCGTCGATCGCCTCCGCCTCACGGCCCGCGCGCTCGAGCGCGAGCCCGAGGTTGTAGAGGATGAGCGGCGCGGTCGGGCGCCCCGCGTCGCGCAGCAGCTCGTACGCGCGCCGGTACCCGGTGGCGGCCTCGGGGTAGCGCGCGCCGTGGAAGTCCGCCTCGGCTTGGTCGAAGATCTGTCGAGCCTCTTCCACCTGTGCGTCCTGCGCCTGCGCGCGCGTCGCGAGCCCGACGACGAAGGTGAGGGCCAGGAGCGCGAGCCAGGGGCCGCGGCGCGGCAGGCGGGAGGTCATCACCGGCGATTCTTGGCCGAGCGCGGCGCCCGAGGCAACCCTTCGCGCCGGCGCGCTCACTCCGGCGGGACCGGCAGCTCGCTCGACGCGGTCGAGAGCTCGCCGGACGGAGGAGCCGGCGGCTCGGGCGGGCGCGCCATCGTGCAGCGCCCTTCGAACACGCAGCCCTTGTCGATGTCGATCTGCGGCGCGGTGATGTCGCCGTGCACCGCGCCCTCCGCGTGGATCTCGATGAGCTGGCGCGCGGTCACGTTCCCGCGCAGCGTCCCGCCGCGGACGATCAAGGTGCCGACCTCGATCTCCGCGTCGACCTCCGCGCCGTCGCCGAGGATGAGGATCCCCTCCGAGAACACCTTGCCGCGCAGGCGGCCGTCGACGCGGACGCGCCCCTCGAACGAGAGCGTCCCCTCGAAGGAGGTGCCGCGGCCGAGCAGCGCGTGAATCTCCCCGAGGCCCGTCAGGTCCTGCGCCATCGCGCCGGAGCATTCGCCCCGACCTCGGCAGCGTCAACCGTTCGTGGTAACGAGCACCCATGCGCCGCCTCGGCTTCGTCGCGCTCCCGCTCCTGTCCCTCGCCGGCTGCGCGCCGCCGATGCCCGACGCCACGGCCACGCCGATCGTCGACGGGACGTTCGAGCCAGCCGAGGAGGCGGTGGTCCTCGTCACCGCGTTCGGCGCGGTCGGCCTCTGCACCGGGACGCTCATCGCGCCCAACGTCGTGCTCACCGCGAAGCACTGCGTGCAGGCGCCCGGCGTGGATGGCCCGTACCCGGTGAGCGCGCTGACCGTCGGCGTCGGCTCGCGCGCGGGCGCGACGCGGGACTATCGCGCAAGGTACGTGGACACGACCCCGGGCGCCTACCAGCAGAGCCCGACCACGGGGCTCAGCGGCGAGATCTTCGGCGTCGACGTCGCGGTCGTGATCCTGCGCGCGCCGGTCGAGGGCGTGACGCCGATCCCGGTGCGCCGCGATCGGCCCGACGATCGGATCGGCCAGCCGTTCACCGCGATCGGCTTCGGCCGGCGCCCCGACGGCGACGCGGGGCTGAAGTATCGGACCGAGGGCGTGCTCGAGTCGCTGACGGAAGCGGGGATCCTCTTCACGCAGCAGGTGATCTGCTCGGGCGACTCGGGCGGGCCGATGATCCAGGAGACGCCGGAGCGGCGCGTGATCGGGGTCGCGTCGTTCGGTGAGGCGGGGAACTGCCCGAGCCGCCGCGACGGGTACAACGGCGTGTGGTCGCACCTCGGGCTGATCGACCGCGCGCTCGTCCTGGGCGGCAACTGCCTCGGGCTCGACGAGGCGTGCAACTCGCTCGACGACGACTGCGACGGGATCGTCGACGAGGGCTGCGTGCCCTACGGAGGCGCGTGCGCGAGCGACGACGAGTGCGCGAACGCGCAGCTGCCCGGGTTCCTCGATCCGCTGGCCTCGCCGGTCGCGTGCGTCGACCTCGGCGCGGGTCGCGTGTGCGCGCGCCCCTGCGACCCGACGCGACCGCGCGCGAGCTGCGCGGCGCTCGAGGGCCTCGACGGCGCCGGGCCCGCGCTCGACGGACACGTGTGCCGTCGCGACGGGTGCGACGGTTTCTGCGTGCCGGGCGCGCCGGGCGCGGCGTCCGATGACGCGAGCTGCGGCGCGGACGCGGAGTGCGCGTCGCTCTACTGCGCGGACCCGGGCGACGGGCGCGCGCGCTGCCTCGCGACGTGCCGTCCGGGCCGCGGCGAGTGCCCGCTCGGCGAGGTGTGCGTGGGCGCGGCGGGGAGCTGCGGCGGCTGCGTGAGCGGCGCGCTCGTCAGCGGCACGCGCAGCCTCGGCGAGCCGTGCGCCACGGACGCGGACTGCGCAGAGCGGTGCGTCGCGGGCGCGTGCGTCGTCGGCTGCAGCGCGGCCGAGCCGTGCCCCTTCGGGTACGCCTGCGAGGTGGGCGCGTGCGTGCGGCGCCACCTCGGCGGCGCGGGCGACCCGTGCGTCGAGGGCGCGGACTGCGGGCCGGAGCTCTCGTGCACCACCGACGGGGCGCGGCGCTGGTGCGCGCCGTCGTGCGCGAGCGCGCCGTGTCCCGCGGGGATGGAGTGCGCGGGCGAGGTGTGCGCGCCCTCGGGGGCGCTCCTCGGCGAGGCGTGCGGCGCGGGGTGCGCGAGCGGCGGCGCCTGTGAGGACGATCGCTGCACGCGCGCGTGCGGCGCCGGTGAGCCGTGCCCGGTCGGCTTCGACTGCCGCCGCGACGGCGCCGGTCGCGCGCGGTGCTTGCGCCCGGCGACCGGCGGCGGTGGGTGCGCCGCGAGCGCGGCGCCGAGCCGCGCGGGCGCGTGGGCGCTGCTCGTCGCCGTCGCAGCCGTCGCGCCGATCGGGCGCCGGCGCCGGCGACGCTGAGCAAACCGCGTGGCCACGGTTCTATCCGCACAGTGAGTGCGGTATGATCCAGCTCTACTTTCTCGGGAGTGTTGGGTCATGACGAATCGCTCGCTCTGGTGCTGTGCCGTCGCCGTCGCGCTCGTCACGTTCGGCTGTGACGGTGGCTCGGGGACCGACGCCGGCTCACCGCCGATCGATTCGGGCGAGACGCCGATGGACGCCGGCGGGGGCGGGATGGACGCGGGAGGCCCGCCGCCGGTGGACTGCACCGCGCCCGCCGGGGACGACATCTGGACGCCGCCCGACGACCTCCCGGCGTTCGGGCCGGCCGAGCGCGGGCGCATCGTGCGGTGCGGCGCGACCGATCCGGTGGACGCGGCGACCGCCGACGCGCGCGCGCGCATGCCGTTCAACCGCGAGGCGGGTAGCCCCGGCACCTACGACGGGCCCACGCTCACGCACGGCGCCGATCGCACCTTCGTCCTCTACCGCTCCGAGCGGCGCAACGGCGAGGGCGGGCTCTCGAGCGGCGTCTTGTACCTCCCGTCCTCCGGCGAGACGAACCTGCCGCTCATCGTGCACGTCTCCGGGACCACTGGCCTCGCCGACGCCTGCGCTCCGTCGCGCGGGCGGTTCTCGGATCTCGAGCGGACGCTCTACGTGCTGATCGGCTCGGGGCACGCGGTGTTCGTGCCCGACCTCATCGGGCTCGGGACGCCGGGGACCCTCGCGTACCTCGAGGCGGCCGAGGCCGCGCACGCGACGCTCGACGGCGCGCGCGCCGCGCTCGCGGCCGCGCCGGCGGGGCGCCTGAGCGGGCAGGTCCTGATCAGCGGGCACAGCGCGGGAGGGCACGCGGCGCTCGTCGCGCAGGCGCTGCAGCGGACGTACGCGCCCGAGCTGAACCTCATCGGCGTGAGCGCGCTCGCGGGCGTGTGGTTCGACACCGCGGTGTTCGGGGAGCTGATGACGGTGCCGAGCTACTCGACCGGCGGCGACAACGGCTGGAACGTGGTGTACGGCGCGATGTACTTCGTCGGGCACACCGCCGCGTACGACGGCGAGGCTCGCGCGTACGACCCGATCCACCCGGAGCGCCGCACCGCGGTCCGCGACGCCTTCCAGAGCTACTGCCTCGTGCCGGCCGTCGAGGGCGGCATGGACCTGCGCCAGGCCATCGCGGCGACGGCGTCGAACGTCAGCGAGCTCTTCGATCCCGGCTTCTGGATGCCCTTCTCGTCGCGCATCTGGTGTGACGCCGGCATCGAGGAGCGCTGCCCCGAGCTCGTCGCCCGTTGGATCGAGCGCTTCGCCGCGGACCGCCCGCCCCTCGACCCCGAGGGCGCGCCGATCTGGTTCCACCAAGGCGAGCTCGACTCGCGCTCGACCGTGGACTCGATGCGGTGCCCGATCGCCGAGGCGGTGTACCGCGGCGTGGACGCGAACGTCTGCTACTACACGGGCGTCGAGCACGGTCCGATCGCCGGTACGGCGGCCCCGTGGCTCGTGAGCTGGGCGAGCGCGCTCGCGGCGGGCTCGGCGGCGCCGCCGTGTCTAGACGACGCGGCGTGGCCGACGGTCAGCCCCGCGGCCTGCGGTCTCGCGCCGCCGATGGACGGCGGCGTCCCGCCGAGCGACGCGGGCACGCCGACGGACGCGGGCACGCCGACGGACGCGGGCACGCCGATGGACGCAGGCGTCGACGCGGGCGCGAGCGACGCCGGGGACACCGACGCCGGGGACCCCGACGCCGGGGACACCGACGCGGGCGACGACGCCGGCTGACGAACCGCTCAAGTCTGGTGGCTGATCATCAGCGTCGCCGCCTCGGTGCGCGCTGCGATCTGCACCGCGACGCGGCCGAGCGAGCGCCGGCCGCGCTGCTGCGGCAGGCCCAGGACGATCAGATCCTTCGGGCCAGCCATCGACGCGACCGTCCCGACGACGTCGTCCGAGCAGACGACCACCGCCTCCGGGCGGCCGCGCGTCTCCTCGGCGGCGAACGTCATCAGGGCCTCCTGCGCGCGCGCGCGCTCCGCTTCGCTCGTGCCGGCCGGCATGATGCGGACGAAGCAGTGGGTGCGGCTCGCCGACCCGCGGGCGAGGCTGCCGAGCAGCCGCGCCCGCAACGTGTCGTGCTTGCCGCGGCCGCCCACCGGGACGATCACGCGCTCGACCTCGGTCGGCGACCAGCCGTGCGGCGCGCACAGGACCACCACGTCGCTCGTGACCTCGTTCACGAGCCGCTCGAGCGGCGCCACCGCGGCCTCGTCGCCGGCGGATGGGAGGCCCACGAGCAGGCTCTCGCAGCGGCGGCTCCGTGCCACGCGCGCGATCTCCTTCCAGGGGTCGGACGCGATGGAGATCAGGATCTCGGGCGCGTGCCCGCGGCTGAGCGAGCGGTCGAGCGACTCGCGCACGATCGTCTGTACGTCGGCCAGCATCGCGGACGTGTCGGGCGCGGCGCCGTCGGTGCGCGCGGGCGTGCGCAGCACCGTCAAGAGCACGACCTCCCCGACGATCGGCGGCGCGAGCGCGTTGCCGAGCGCGGCGAGGCCCGCCGCGCTCTTCGGGTTCGCCACCGGCACGAGCACCAGCGGCGTGCGGCCCCGCAGCGCGACCAGGCCGGGATCGGCTGCCTCGCTGAAGGCGTCGACGGCGACCGCGCGATCCGCGAAGAGGCCGAAGTAGAGGATGACGCCGAGGCCGAGCCACACGGCGGCGATCGCGCCGGCGGACGGCACCGAGACGGCCTGGAAGACCGCGAGCGCGGCGCACGAGACGCCGCCCACGACCTGCACCAGCGGGAAGAGCGGCGTGCGGAACGGGCCTGGCGTCGTCGCGCGCCGCCGCGCGAGGAAGCTCGTCCAGTGCACGAGCGCGAACGAGACGAGGAAGATCAGGCTCGCGGCCGCGCCGGCCGCGGCGGTGTCCGGCACGATGAGCACGATCACCGCGACGGCGAGCGCGCCCGCGTAGATCGCCATGATCGGCGTGTTGCGCTTCGCGTGGCGGCGCAGCAGCACGCGCGGCAGCGTGCGATCTCCCGCCATGCGCAGCGCGACGCGGCTCGCCGCGAAGAGGTTGGCGGAGAGCGCCGAGAGCGTCGACAGGATCGCCGCGCCCGCCACCATCCAGTAGCCGGCCGGGCCCGCGAAGCGGCGGGCCGCGTCGGCCATCACCGTCGCCGGGCTCTCGACGCTGACCTCCGCGATCCCGCGCCCCGCGGGGACCCCGACGCTCGTCACCACGAACAGCAGCGGGAGGTACACCACGAGGCCGATGCCGATCGAGATCAGCATCGCGCGCGGGATCGTGCGCTCGGGCTGCTTCACTTCGCCGCCGACCGCGGCGATCAGATCGAAGCCCTGGATCGCGATGAACGTGAAGCCCATCGCCGAGACGACGCCGCCCGCCCCGTGCGTGAAGAACGGGGTGTGGGTCGCGGCGACCGTCCCGCTCGGCGCGCGCAGCAGCGCCCAGAGGCCGAGCACGATGAGGATGGCGAACAGGACGATCTTGCCGACCGTCTCCCACTGGCCGCCCCCCGACGCGCTGCGGATGAGCGAGAGCGTGTACGCGGCGATCGCGAGGATGCCGACGAACCGCAGCGACGCGGTCTCCGAGAGCCAAGGGGGCGGCGCGTCGCCGGTGAGCCGCCAGAGGTCGCGCACCGCGGCGAGCCCGTACTCCGCGAAGCCGAGCGCGTAGAGCACGGCCGCGACGAGGTACGCGAACCAGAGCACCCAGCCGACGCCGAACGCCGAGCGGACGGTGAGGACCTTCTTGGCGAAGGTGTAGGCGCCGCCCGACTCGGGGAACGCGGCGGACATCTCCGCGAAGCTGAGCGCGGTGAGGATCGCGATGACGCCGTTGAGGGCGAACGCCACGATCGTGCTCGGCCCGGCGGCCGCCAAGCCCACGCCCGCGAGCACGAGGATGCCGCCGCCGACGATCGCGCCGACGCCGACGCCGACGGCGGCGCGCAGCCCGAGGATCCGTTCCGTCGTCTCGGAACCACCCGACGACATGCCGCGCGGAGCTTACCTCGGCGCCCGCGCGGGCGGCGCCGATTCTGATGTCGTGCGGCCCACGACGACGAGAGGGAGCCGCCCGGCGCGCGGACGGCTCCCTCCGGCGTGGCTCGGGCCGCGATCAGCGCAGGGCGACGGGGAAGGTGATCCCCGGCGCCGGGATCGGCGTGGCGCTGCGCTGGTTGGCGAGGCCGAGGAAGCCGCTCGAGCCGCCGATCGGCGTCGAGCCCGCGCAGCTCACCCCGCCGTCGGCGTGGAGCGCGCAACAGAAGTTCCACCCGCAGCCCATCTCGACGATGTTGCCCATCGCGGCGACGGCCTCGTTGCGCGCGCGCAGGTACTCGGTCGGCGCGGTCACCGCGCGCGTGTTCGCGTCGTCGTGTCCGGTCTGTCCGAACTCGTTCGCGCCCCAGCACTGCCCGCTGCCGTTCTGGAGCGCGACGCACACCGAGTCGAACGTCCTCCCGACGCTCGCGACGCCGCGCAGGTTGCGGATCGCGACCGGGGTCGGCGAGCGGGCCTCGCGGCCGGTCTGGCCGTTGGCCAGCTGCCCGTCGTTGCCGTAGCCCCAGCAGGAGAGCGAGCGGTTGCGGCGCAGCGCGCAGAAGTGGAATCTGCCGCCGCCGATCGCGACCGCGTCGCGCAGGCCGCTCACCTCGACCGGCGCCTCGCTCCGGTTCGTCTCGCCGTTGCCGAGCTGGCCGTAGCTGCCCGAGCCCCAGCAGTGCACCGTGCCGCTCCGCGCGCGCGCACACGCCGCGCCGATGCCGACGACGACCTCCTCGATGTCCGCGAGGCCGGCGATCCGGGTGGGCGTCAGCTCCGCTTGCGCCATGCGACCCAACACCGCGCCGACGGTGCTCACGCCGCCGTCCTCGTGCACCACCGCGAGCGTCATCGTGTCGGCCGAGCCGCCGACGGAGATCGCGCGCGCGTCCTCGATGCCCGCGATGGGCAGCGGCAGGCTCGACTCCACGCGCGACGTGAGCTGGCCCCAGCACGCGACGGTGCCGTTGCGCCGCAGGGCGCAGGTGCGCGCCAGCCCCGTCGAGACGTCCACCGCGTCCTCGATCCCCGCCGCCGCGAGCGCCGCGTCCGACGGGTTCGCGCGCGTCGAGCCGTGGCCCAGGTCCCCGCCTCTCCCGACGCCGAAGCAGTAGACGCGTCCGTCGCGCACGCCGCACGCGGTGTGGCTGCCGACCTCGAAGGCCGTGCGCGCCGGGATCCCCTCCTCCGCGGCCGGGAAGGTCGCCGCCACGCTCGCCGGCGCGCTGAGCGCGTCGACGTCGGGCACGACCGCCTGCGCCGTGTGGAGCGAGTTGGGCTCGCCGTTGCCGAAGCGCCCGCTGGCCGCGGTGCCCCAGCACCAGAGCTGGCGCTGCGCGTTCAGCGCGCACGCCGCGCCGCTCGTCCCGGACGACGCGGTGGTGAAGCGCAGCGCGCCGGTGACGCCGGTGACGGCGGTCGGCGTGGTGACCTTCTCCTCCTGCGAGCCCACGCCCAGGAGCTGCGCGGTGTAGTTGTTGTAGCCCCAGCAGTGGACCGCGCCGCCGCCGACGAGCGCGCACGTGCGGCTCTCGCCGAGCGCGAGCTGCGTCGCGCCGGTCAGCCCCGCGACCGGCGCCGGCACGACCACGTCGCCTTCGCCCGCGCCGCTCTGTCCGTAGCGGTTCTGGCCCCAGCACGTGACGCTCGCGCCCGTGATCGCGCAGCTGTGGTTGCCCCCGGCGGCGACCTGCGTCGCGCCCGCCACGCCCTGCGCCACGACCGGGACGTTGCTGTCGCGCGGGCGATCGCCGCCCTGTCCGAGCTGACCCGAGCTGCCCGCGCCCCAGCACGTCACGGTGCCGTCGTTCTTGCGGGCGCACGCGTGCGCCCGGCCCGCGCTCACCTCGGCCGCGTCGGTGAGGCCGGTGACGGCGACGGGGCTGCTGCTCGCGTTGGTCGCGCCGTTGCCGAGCCGCCCGTTCGCGCCGTCACCCCAGCAGCTCACCGCGCCGCTCGCGCGCCGCGCGCACGAGAACGAGTTGCCGAGCGCGAGCTGCGTCGCGTCGTTCAGGCCCTGCACCTCGACCGGCACGTGCGTCACGTTCTGGTGTCCGGCGCCGAGCTCACCCGCGCCGTTCTGGCCCCAGCACGACACGCCCCGCGCGGTGATCGCGCAGGTGTGGCCCGCGCCGCAGGCGATCTGCGTCGCGCCGGAGAGGCCCGCCACCGGGACCCAGCTCCAGCGCGTCTGCGCGGTGCCGTCGCCGAGCTCGCCGTCGAGGTTGAGCCCGGTGCAGAAGACCTCGCCCGTCGAGCGCATCACGCAGGTGTGCCAGTGGCCCATGCAGACCTGCGGGACCACCGGGGGCGCCGCCGGCGCGGCCGGCTCCGTCGCGCCCGCCGCGCCCGTCGCGCCCGCCGCGCCGCTCGTCTCGCCGCCGCCCGCCAGCGTCGCCTCTTCCTCACCGCCACAACCCCACGCCATGGCCAGCGCCAGCGCGACGATCGTCGATCGAAACCGCATCGTGCCTCCCTTGCTCCGAGTGCTGCGGGGCTCCCGCGCGCGCCCATCCTCTCCGCTTCGGCGGCGAACCGCAGCGAAAAAATCCGCGACTCGCGAACGCCCTCCGCGGGCCTCCTCGATCAGCGCCGCCGGCGGCGCGGCAGCGGGTCGGTCTCGCGGTGACCGAGGAGCAGCCCGGCGAGGATCTGGCTCGGATCCTCGAGCCGATCGGTGTGCAGCTCGAGGTGCAGGTGCGCGGCCGACGTCTGCATCCCCGTGCGCCCCACCGTGCCGATCACCGCGCCCGCGGCGAGCTCGTCGCCGTAGCGCACGCGCACCTCGTCGAGGTGCATGTAGCAGCTGCGCACGTTCGGCAGATCGCCGGGCCGGCGATGGCGCACGCACACGTAGCGCCCGCCCGCGGCGAGCGCGCTGCGCGGCACCGCCTCGAACTCCGCCATCGAGCGGAGCTGCTGGTGCTGCTGCGCGCCGGGCAGGTCCACGCCCGCGAACACCACCGTCCCTGGCGCGACGGCGAGCACCTCCTCGCCGGGCAGGCTCTCGACGTCGACGCCGCGGTGGTGCCTCGAGCCGTCCTCGCGCTCCGAGCCGAGGTAGCTCGTCACGACGCGCGGGCAGCCATGGAGCGGGCAAGTGAACGTGACGCCCTCCCACACGATCGGCCGCGCGGAGGGCGCCTCGCCGTAGAGCTCGAGCAGCCGCCGCCGCTCGGTGAGGATCTGGTCCTCGGGTCGATCGCTGCGCACGCGATCGCCCCACACGAAGTGCGACACGTAGTGGCGGTGCGCGACGTTCTCGAACGCCTCGTCGATGGCCTCGTGCTGATCGCGCCACATCCCGAGCAGCCCGGCGGCGAAGTAGATGTTCGCCTCGGGCACGCGCAGGCGCGGCTCGCCGAAGGGGAACCGATCGAGCGCGCGCTCGCGCTCGACCCAGCGCCCGCCCTCGCGCACGCGGTAGCTCAGGCGCCCGCGCCGCACGTTCTCGGCGTACATGCGCGGGTCGATCAGCGTGAGCCCGACGCCCGAGCCGCGCTCTCCGTTCTCGGCGTCGTAGCGGCAGCGCCCCTCGCGGTAGATCAGCGCGGCGAGCAGGAACGGATCGACCGTGAACGTCGCCGCGCTCTCGAGCACGTAGCGCGCGTAGCGCTCGCTGCGCTCCTGTGGCCCGCCGCCGCAGATGCGCCGCAGCGCCTGCGCGAAGCGCGCGGGATCGACGCGCCGTGGAGAGGCGGGCTCGTCGGGCCAGTCCTCGACGAGCACGCGCGCCGTCGCGAGCCGGTTCGGCGGCGGGTGCGGTCGCCGCCGCGCGTGCCACGGTGGGCGGCCGTTGCCCATCGCCAAGAACGACAGGGCGAGCAGGGCCACCAGCGCCACCCGCTTGCGCATGCGCCATCGTGCCCCCACCACCCTGGCCCCCGTCAAGGAACTGGAGTAATCAGCGCGCCATGGCTCGCATCCGGACCGCCCTCCTCTCGGTCTCCGACAAGCGCGGCGTGCTCGAGCTCGCGCGCGCGCTCGTCGACGCCGGCGTCGAGATCCTCTCCACCGGCGGCACCGCGCGCTCGCTCCGCGGCGCCGGCCTCGCCGTCACCGACGTCTCCGAGTACACCGCCTCGCCCGAGGTGATGGACGGTCGCGTCAAGACGCTGCACCCGCGCGTCCACGGCGGCATCCTCATGCGCGACACGATCGGCGATCGCACGCAGCTCACGGAGCTCGGCGGCAAGCCGATCGATCTGGTCGTGGTCAACCTGTACCCGTTCGAGGCGACGGTCGCGCGCGGCGCGCCGCACGACGAGGTCATCGAGAACATCGACATCGGCGGCCCGTCGATGATCCGCAGCGCCGCGAAGAACCACGCGCGCGTCACCGTGGTGGTCGACCCGGACGACTACCCGCGCGTGATCGCGTCGCTCGCGAGCGAGGAGGGCCCGAGCGCCGCGCTGCGCGCCGAGCTCGCCGCCACCGCCTTCTCGCACACCGCCGCGTACGACGGCGCGATCGCGCGCTACCTGACGGGGCGCGGCGCGGACGGCGCGGCGCTCGCCTTCCCCGGCACCCTGCCGCTCCACTTCGAGAAGGTCTACGACCTGCGCTACGGCGAGAACCCGCACCAGCGCGGCGCCTTCTACGCGGAGCGCGGCGCGCCGGCCGGCTCGCTCGCGCGCGCCGTCTCGCTCGACCTCGGCAAGAAGGAGCTCAGCTTCAACAACCTCGTCGACGCCGAGGCGGCGCTCGACGCGGTGCGCGAGCTCGAGCCGCCCGCGGCCGTCATCGTGAAGCACACCAACCCGTGCGGCGTCGCCACCGGCGAGACGCTCGCGCAGGCGTACCGCGCCGCGCGCGAGGCCGACGCGCTCAGCGCGTTCGGCTCCATCGTCGCCCTCAACCGCTCCGTCGACGCCGACACCGCCCTCGCGATCGGCGAGAGCTTCGTCGAGTGCGTCGTCGCGCCCGGGTTCGAGCCCGACGCGCTCGAGCTGTTGCGGCAGAAGAAGAACGTCCGCCTGCTGGCCACCGGCGAGTGGATGGCCGCGGACCACGCGGCGCTCGTGTACCGCCGCGTCGCCGGTGGCCTCGTCGTGCAGGACCGCGACGCGACCGGCCCCGGCGAGGTCGCGGCCGCTCGCGTCGTGACCCAGCGCGCGCCGAGCGCCGAGGAGCTCGCCGCGCTCGACTTCGCGTGGCGCGTCGTCAAGCACGTGAAGTCGAACGCGATCGTGCTCGCGAAGCCCGGCCGCACCGTCGGCGTCGGCGCGGGTCAGATGTCGCGCGTCGTCAGCGTGGAGATCGCCGTGAAGAAGGCGGGCGCCGAGGCGCGCGGCGCCGTGCTCGCCTCGGACGCCTTCTTCCCGTTCCCCGACGGGCTCGAGGCGGCCGCCGCGGCGGGGATCACCGCGGTCGTCCAGCCGGGCGGCTCGGTCAAGGACGAGGACGTCGTGCGCGCCGCCGACGCCGCGGGCCTCGCGATGATCTTCACCGGCGTCCGCCACTTCCGGCATTGAGCTCGGACGTCTCGCGCGCTGGCACGCGAGCTGCGTTGCACGCGCGCATGACCGAGGACTACATCCGCCAGACCATCCTCCTGCGGCTCGGCACCATCGCGTTCGAGACCGCCGAAGCCGCCCTCGATCCGAGCGTCGATCTGTGCGCCCAGCTCGCGCTCGACGACGACGACTTCTGGGCCTACGTGCAGGCGCTCGGCGACGAGCTCGGCGTCGACGTGCCCGAGCGCGACTACCCCGAGCTGCGCACCGTCGAGGGCGGCGTGCGCTACTTCGCCCGCACGCTCGCCTGAGGCCGCGCGGTCCGGCGCAGCTCGTTCGCCGCGGCGCACATCCCCTGCGCGCAGGGTCGCCGCGTCGCCGCCGCGCGCGCGTCCCTCGTGTCGCGAGGCGGCGCGCGGTCGGGGTGTCGGCTATGGTCGCCGCCCATGAAGGTGCTGGTCGTCGGAGGCGGCGCGCGCGAGCACGCGCTCGCCGGGAAGCTCGCCCGCTCGCCGCGGGTCACCGAGGTCCTCGTCGCGCCGGGCAACGCCGGCACCGCCGAGGTCGCGACGAACCTCCCGATCGCCGCGGGCGACCTCGACGCGCTCGTCCGCGCGGCGCGCGAGCACGCGGTCGGGCTCGTGGTCGTCGGGCCGGAGGCCCCGCTCGTCGCGGGCCTCGTCGACGCGCTCGAGGCGGCAGGCGTCCCCACCTTCGGTCCGTCCGCGAGCGCCGCGCGCCTCGAAGGCTCCAAGGGCTTCGCCAAGGACTTCATGGCCCGCCACGGCATCCCGACCGCCGCGTACCGCGTCTTCGACGACGCCGCGCAGGCGGCGGCGTGGGTGCGCGAGCTCGACCGCCCGATGGTCGTGAAGGCCGACGGCCTCGCCGCCGGCAAGGGCGTCGTCGTCGCCGCGACCGTCGACGAGACGCTCGCCGCGCTCGACTCGATCCTGCTCGCGCGCGAGCACGGCGACGCGGGCGCGCGCGTCGTCGTCGAGGAGCGCCTCGAGGGCCCCGAGATCAGCTTCCACGTCGTCTGCGATGGCGTGCGCACGGTCCCGCTCGCCGCCGCGCAGGATCACAAGCGCCTCCGGGACGGCGATCGCGGCCCCAACACCGGCGGCATGGGCGCGTACTCCCCGCCGCCGATGGTCGACGCCGCGCTCGAGCGCGCGATCCTCGAGCGCGTCGTCGAGCCTACGCTGCGCGGCATGGCCGCCGAGGGCGCGCCCTTTCGCGGCGTGCTCTTCGTCGGCCTCATGCTCGTGGGAGGCGAGCCGCGCGTGCTCGAGTACAACGTCCGCTTCGGTGATCCCGAGACGAGCGTCCTGATGGCACGCCTCGACGGGGACATCTTGCCGCTGCTGCTCGGCGCCGCGCGCGGGGATCTCGGGGGCGTCGAGGTGCGGTGGGGCGCGCCCGCCGCGCTGAGCGTCGTCGTCGCGTCGGAGGGCTACCCCGGGGCCTGCCCGGAGGGCCGCGCGATCGAGGGGCTCGCGCGCGCCGCGGCGCTCGACGGCGTCACCGTCTACCACGCGGGCACGCGCCGCGAGGGCGAGCGCGTGATCGCGAGCGGGGGGCGCGTGCTCTGCGTCACCGCGCGGGGCGAGAGCGTCCCGGACGCGGCCGCGCGCGCGTACGCCGCGGTGGACGCGATCACGCTCGAGGGCGCGCAGCACCGCCGCGACATCGGCTGGCAGGCCCGGTAGCGTCCTCGCGGCTCACCCGCGCGGGGGGCGGTCGGGCACGTAGCCTTCGGCGAGCGCGCGCCTCGGATCGGTGCGCTCGACGTTCGTGAGGTTCGCGCCGCGGTAGTCCGCGCCGACGTCGAGCGCGCCGTGCATCGCCGCCGCTTCGAGGTCTGCGTCTCTCAAGCTCGCGCCCTCGAGGTGGGCCCGCTCGAGCAGCGCGTAGCGCAGATCCGCGTGCGCGAAGTTGGCCTCGCGCAGGTCCGCCTCGCGCAGCTGCGCGCGCGAGAGGTCGGCGAGCTCGAAGCGCGCGCGCACCGCGATCGCGCCGTCGAGCACCGCGCCGCTCAGCGTGGCGCCGCGCAGGTCGGCGCCGGCGAGCTTGGCGCCCGCGAAGTCCGCGAAGCGCGCGGAGACCTTGCGCAGGTGCGCGCCGGCGAGATCCGCGCGCGGGAACGCGACGCGCTCGAGGATCGCCTCGTCGAGCGCGATCCCGGCGAGCTTGGCGTCGGCGAAGTCGCTGTCGGTCAGGTCGGCGTGGCGGAGGTCGATCCCCGCGGCGTCGACCTCGCGCGCCGAGACCCCCTCCCAGCGGCTGCCGCGCAGGTCGGCGCCCTGGAGCGAGACGCCGTTCATGTCCACGCGCCGGAGGTGGGCGCCGCGCCAGCGGCTGCCGGCGAGCGTCGCGCGCCCGAGGTCGACGAACGAGAGCGAGGCGTCGGCGAGGGACGCGTCTCGCAGGTCGGCCCCGGTGAGCGGCGTGTCCGAGAGCGTCGCGCCGTCGAGGTGCGCGCCCGTGAGGACGGCCTCCTCGAGGTCGCAGTCGGTGAGGCGCGCGCGCTCGAGGTGCGCGCCGGCGAGCCGCGCGCCCTTGAGATCGCACCGCGACAGCGCGAGCCCCGACAGATCGCTGCCCGACAGCTCGACGCCCGCGAGCGCGAGCCCCTCGACGCCCTCGCGCGGCCAGAGGAGCCCGCGCAGGTCCGCGCCCGTCAGCTCGACGCGCGCGAGCCGCGCGCCGCGCAGGTCGGCCACGCGCCAGCTCGACTCGCGCGCGGAGAGACCCTCGAGCAGCGCGCCCTCGAAGCGCGCCTCCGCGAGCTGCGCGCGGCGCGCGTCGACTCCGCGCAGCGTCGCGCCCTCGAGCCGGGCGCCGCGCAGGTCCGCGTCCGCGAGCCGCGCGCCCTCGAGCATCGCGCCGCGCAGGTCCGCGCCCGCGAGCTTCGCGCCGCGCAGATCGGCGCCCGTCAGGTCCGCGCCGGCGAGCGTCGCGCCGGACAGGTCCGCGCCGCCCAGGCGCGCCTCGCGCAGGATCGCGCCGGAGAGGTCCAGGCCCGCGAGGCACGCGCCCGACAGATCGGCCTCGGCGAGCGTCGCCGGCTCGCCGCGCACGCCGCGCAGGTCGACGCCGACGAGGCGCGCGCGCGTGAGATCGGCGCCGGTCAGGTCGACCTCGACGAGCTGCGCGCGCTCGAGATCGGCGCCGACGAGCCGCGCGCGGCGGAGCTTGACCCGCGCGAGCCGCGCGCCCGAGAGCCGCGCGCCCTCGAGCGCGACGTCGTCGAGCACGCAGTGCTCGAGCACCGCGTCCTCGAAGCTGGCCGACGTCGCGACGGCGCCGTCGAGGGAGCACTTCTCGAGCTGCGCCATCGAGAGCGTCGCGCCCGAGAGGTCGGCGCCCTCGAGGCGCACGCGCTCGAAGCGCGCGCCGCCGAGGGAGGCGCCGGTCAGCCGCGCGCCGCGCGCGTCGGTGTGCTGCTCCTCCTCGGAGACGAAGCGCAGCACGCCCGCGTCGAAGGAGAGCGCGCTGAAGTCCGCCTCGCGCACGTCGCAGCCGCGGAAGGTCACGTCGACGAGCTGCGCCGCGACGAACGACGCGCCGACGCCGGTGCACCGCGTGAAGCGCACGCGCTCGAGGCGCTTGCCCGCGAGGGCGAGCCCGGTGAGCTCGACGCGCTCGACGATCACGTCGACGAGGTCGCCGTCCGCGATGTCCGCCGCGACGCGCTCGCGGGTGGTGTAGACGGTGCGGCTCACCGGCCCTCCAGCTTCGTGCCCTCGAGGTTCGCGAGCTCGAGCCGCGCGTCCTCGGTCCGTGCGCGATAGAGCTCGGCGCGGAAGAGGTTCGCCCCGCGCAGGTCCGCGTGGTGGAGGTTGGCCTCCATGAAGCTCGCCTCGAGGAGGTTGGCTCGCCCGAGCTGCGCGCCGACGAGGACGGCGCGGTCGAACACCGCGCGCGGGGCCTGCACCGCGAGGAAGAGCGCCTGCACGCAGGAGGCGCCGGCGAAGTCGGCCTTGGCGAGGTCGGCGAACGAGAAGTTCGCGCGGTCGAGCCGCGAGCCGCCGAAGCGCGCGCCGTCGGCCTTCGCCCACTTGAAGTGCGCGTCGGAGAAGTCGCTCCCGTAGGCGCGCAGGAGGTGCAGGTTCGCGCCCTCGAGCTCGGCGCCGTGCGCCACGACGCCCGCGTCGAGCCACGCGTCGACGAGCGAGGCGTCGACGAAGCGCGCGCGCGTCAGCTCGCAGCCACCGAGCTCGGCGCCGTCGAGGTTCGCGCCGTCGAAGCACGCCTCGGTCAGGCGGCACCGGAGGATCTCCGCCCGCGCGGCCTGCGCCCCGCGGAGGTCTGCGCGCGCGAGCGAGGCGGCCTCGGCGTGCGCGTCCTCGAGCCGCGCGCCGCGGAACGAGACGCCCTCGCCGTGCACGCGGTCGAGGTTCGCGCCCGCGAGCGAGGCGCCGTCGAAGACGGCGCCGTCGAGCGCGCTGGCCTCGAGGCTCGCGCCGTCGAGGTTCGCGCCCGCGAAGCGGCAGCCGCGCAGATCGCAGCGCGCGAGGACGGCGCGCGCGAGGTCGCGCCCGCTGAAGTCGAGGCCCGACAGGTCCACCGCGGCGAAGATGGCGCCCGCGAAGCTCGCGCCCGCCGCGAGGTCGCGCTCGACGGCCTGTCGCCCGGTCAGCGGCGGCGGCTCGGGGGGCGGCTCGGCGCTCGGCGCCTCCGGCGGCGGCTCCTCCGGCGGCGGCTCGCGCGCGGCCTCGAGCGCGGCGACGAGCGACGGATCGCCCACCTCCCGCGCGGCCGCGATCGCCGCCTCGAGCGCCGCCGCCTCCTCGCGCGCGACCGCCGCGGGGTCGGGCGGCGGCGCGCTCACCCGCGGCAGCAGCGTCTCGATCACGTCCTCGGGGATTCCGTCCGCGCGCATGTCGGCGCGCAGCGCGTCGATCGGATCGACCGGCGCCTGCTCTGCGATCGCCGCCGCCTCCTCGCTCGCCGCCGCCTCGGCGTCCCACGCCGCGAGCTGCTCCGCGCTCGGCAGCGCCGTCACGACGGTGGCCTCGTCCGGCGGCGGGGGCGCGGGCTCGAACGCCGCCTCCTCGTCCGCCTCCTCGGCGAGCTTGCGATCGAACCACGCGCGGTACTCGCCGACGGTGCCGACGCGCTCGATCGGCTCGTGCACGAGGAACACGTGGCTCACGTCCTCGAGCGTCTCTCGCACCCCCTCGACGTGCCCGCGCCAGACCGCGTGGACCTTCGCGTCGGTCGCGTCGATGGCGATCGTGTCGAGCACCATGGGCACGTGCGTGAGCGGCGAGCCGGGCGCTCCGCCCGTCGGGTGCAGGAACACGCGCGGCGCGATCCCCGGCAGGCGGCAGCGCACGCGCGGGTGCTCGGGGTGCAGGCCCTCGGCCTCGATCGGCTCGTCGCCGCGGAAGAAACCTCGGAGGCGCTGGTCCGGCGGCGCCGCCTGGAAGTGGCTCCACTGGAAGTCGGCCGGGAAGTACGGCCAGCGCGTCGCCATGTAGTCGCCGGTGTACGTCCCCGTGAGCGCCATGCGCGCGGGGTGCGCCCGCGGGATGGGGAACAGGCTCGCGACGCGCGGGCGATCGCTCGCGCTCGCGAGCGGGCTCGCGGCGTCCTCGAGGTTCGGCAGCCGCACGCGCCCCTCCGGGTCGTCCGGGTCGGGCGCGAGGCCCAGGCCCCACGGGTTGGCGGCGTGGCCCGCGCCGCCGAAGGCGCGGTCGAGCGAGAGCGGCACCGCCTCGAGCGGGCGCGGCGGCGTCGCGCCGGCGAGCATGCCCTTGTTCCACCAGCGGTCGCCGATGATCGCGACGCGCTTGTGCTGCGCGCCGACGCGCACGTCGAGCACCGCGTGCGTGACGGTGCGCGCGGCCGAAGGGCGCCAGAGGCCGGTCACCCACCACTCACCCTCGGGCTTCGCGATCGCGAGGTCGGAGTCCCAGCGCACCGAGCGCTCGACGTCGTCGTCCCAGAACGCGTCCCCGGTCACGAGCGTCTGTTCCGCCGAGAGCGGGCACGGGCCCGCGGCGACGAGATCGAACGTCGCCTTCACGACGACGACGAGCGTCTGGACCGGCGGGCGCACCGGGAAGGTGACCCAGGCGATCGAGAGCGGGCTGTCCTTCACCACCTGCACGAGAAGGCGCGCGACTATAGCGCGCCCGCCGTGGCGTGCGCGCGCCGTCTGCGGCATCCTCTCCTCGACTGGAGGCGCCGTGACGCGACGCAAGGACCGGGAGCAGGACGAGCGGCTCGACATGCTGGAGGACGACCAGGTCCTGCAGGTCCGGATCGACGACGAGCAGGACAGCCGCCTCGAGGCGGTCGAGGGCTCGATGCGGGGCGTCAACGCCGAGCTGCCGGCGATCGACACGCCGCAGGGCGCGGAGCAGCGGCTCAAGCTCGTCGTGCCCTCGCCGCTCACCGTCTTGACCCTCGGCGCGATCGGCAACGCCGACGCGGGCGGCCACCCGTTCGGCCCGGCCGGGTTCCAGCTCCGCACGGTGCGGAACTTCGCGGCCGAGATCAAAGAGCGCACGATCCTCGACAGCGACGGGAACATCGTCGTGCACACGCCCGAGACCTTCACGAGCGTCGCCGGCAAGAAGCTCCACCAGTCGACGAACGGCGACTACCAGCTCGGCACCGTCGGCGGTGTGTCCATCTCCGCGGCCTCGGGCGCCGGCTTCGCCGATCCCGCGTTCACCGTCGACCCGCAGATGGCGGTCCCCGACCCCCCCGCGATCGACACCAAGGGCCCGCGCGAAGCGACCGAGACCGCCAAGACGGCGTGGGGGGCGATCTGGACCGCGTACGACACGTACTCGGGCGCCAAGGCGCTCAAGACCTGGTGGGGGGATCGCAAGCTCTCGGACGGGATGTCGAAGGACACGTTCGCGGGCGTGGCGACCGGGATGTACGGGCTCTACAGCGCCGGGAAGAAGCTCTACGACGGAGCGTCCCTCGCCTACCAGGGCGCGGTCGCGGCCGCGGCGCACATCTGGCCCTCGGAGAAGCCCTCGGGCCCGGGCAAGCCGAAGGTCACGATCTACGCCGACGACGGCATCTCCGTGCTGACTCCCGAGAAGATCAGCCTCTTCTCCACGACCGGCGGGATCAGCCTCGACTGCCCGCACAAGGTCGGCATCAAGGCGGGCGTCAGCGCGTCGATGAAGGCGGGGATCGACGCGACGGTGTTCTCGTTCGTGAGCGCCAAGGTCGAGTCCAAGGGCATCTGCGTGGTGAAGGGCACCTACACGTCGGTCACGGGCGACCTGACGGAGATCATCGGCAAGAAGATCATGACCGTGAGCTCGAAGGAGAAGGTCGCGATCGAGTCGGACGATCTCATCCGCATCAGCACGCCGAAGAAGGCGCAGCTCGCCGGGACGGACGTGCACATCAACACGGACCGCGAGGTGTACATGCACTCGAACGACGCGGTGACCGCGCGCGCCGAGCAGGTCGCGACCGTCTGGGGGACCAAGCAGATCTACGCCGGCTCGGACACCGAGATCCTCATCACGATCAAAGGCAAGTCGTCCGACATCAAGCTGAAGGACGGCGAGATCGACATCCTCACCGGGGACTCCGGGGTGATGCTCAACAAGAGCGAGGCGCTGATCACCGGGCCGAGCGCGAGCGCGAAGTTCGACTCGGCGTTCGTGATCGAGGGCAGCGCGGCCTCGAAGATCAAGGCGCCCAACATCACGCTCGGCTGAGCTCGCTGGAGGGTTGGCTCCAACGTTCCAACCCTACGGCGCGGGGCACGGATCTCGGCGCAGACGCCCCGACGGGCGCTCGATCTCGTGGGCGCTCCGTTGATCGGACGGTCGCCTCACCGGGCGATCGCGATCGCGATCGCGGCCGTCGCGAGCGCGGCGAGGCTCGCGAGGGCTGCGTCGATCGCGCGCGCGCGCAGCATCGCGCGCAGCGCCGCGTCCGGCGCGCGCTCGGCGCACGCGAAGAGCATCATCGAGCCGGGGCCGCGCGCGCGCAGCGTCTCGCCCTCGGCGTACCCGGCGACGAGCACGCGCGCGCCCGGCCGAACGCGCATGCGCGCGCTCTTGGGCGTCTCGACCCAGTCGTCCGAGGCCCACGCGAGCGCCGCGCGCTCGACGACGGCGACACGCGCTCCGGCGCGGACCGTGATCGCGCTCGCGCCGCCTTCTTCGTTCGTCGCGGAGAACGTCGGGCTCTCCGAGGCCACCGAGTCGCCTTCGACGAAGACGCGGCGGACGAGCAGCTCGTCCTGTGCGCCCGGCTCGACCACCCCGCGCCACGCGCGCCACGCCGGCGATCCGTCGAGCGCGTCGAGCAGCGCGCGCACGCGCGGCCGCTCGGAGAGGTCGGCGACGAGGTAGCCGATCGCGAGCACCGCGAGCGAGAGCGCCTGCGCGCCGACGAGCGCCCCCGTCCCCGCGGGCGAGAGCGCGTCGGGGCGCAGGTCTCCGCGCAGCGCGGCGATCGGCCAGACGACGGCGATGAAGCCCGCGTAGAGCCAGCCCGCTCCGGCGAGCGGGCCCAGGACCACGAGGAGCCGGCGCGAACCGTCCCGCTCGTCGGGCGAGAAGCGCGGCAGCGAGCGCGCGCCGCGCGCGAAGAAGCGGAGCACCGGGTGGGCGAGCCCGCGATCCATCGGCGGCGGCGCGCCGATCGCGCGCTCGACGAAGCGCGCGCAGCAGAGGAACGACAGGACCGAGGCGAGCCCGACCAGCGCGGCGCCGAGCCCGGGGTGCTCCGCGAGGACGAGCGCGTCGGCCGCGCCGATCGCCGCGGCGAGCGCCCACGGGAGCGCGCGCCACG
>JAHBWG010000022.1 GCA_019637095.1 Sandaracinaceae bacterium
CGAGCGCCTCCCGCGTCGCGGGCAGCTCGATCCCGAGCGCGCTCGGCGTGAGCGGCGCGGCGATCTGCCCGCTCGGGCGCGCGCCCGCGAGCGCCTCCTCGAGCGCCTCGCGCAGCGCGGCCATCGACGCGTAGCGATCCGCGGGCGCGGTCGCGAGCGCGCGGTCGACCGCCGCGGCGAGCGCGGGGCTCAGGTCCGGCGCGCGGGTCGCGAGCGGCGGCGCCGGGCTCGACACGATCGCGAGGAGCACCGCGGTGAGCGTGCTCCCGCCGAACGGGAGCTGACCGCTCAGGCACTCGTAGAGCACGACGCCGGCGCTCCACACGTCGGTCGCCGGGGTCAGCTCGCGCGCTCCCGACGCCTGCTCGGGCGACATGTAGTGCGGCGTCCCGAGCACGAGGCCGGTCGCGGTCTGGACGCTGCTCGGGCTCTCTACGAGCGCTTTGGCGAGCCCGAAGTCCAGCAGCTTCGGCACGAGCACGCCGGCCGCGCTCGCCGTCAAGAAGATGTTCTCGGGCTTCACGTCGCGGTGCAGGAACCCGCGCGCGTGCGCCGCGCCGAGCGCGTCGATCACCGGCAGCAGGATCGACAGCGCCTCGTCCGCGCCGAGGCGCCCTCGCTCCGCGAGCAGGTCCGCGAGCGTGCGCCCGCGCAGCAGCTCGAGCACGAGGAAGACCGTGCCGTCGTCCGTCTCGCCCATGTCGAGCACGCTCACCGCGTTGTCGTGCTCGAGCGCCGCGGCCGCGCGCGCCTCGCGCAGGAACCGCTCGCGCACGTTCCGCTCCGCCGCGAGCGCGGGCTTGAGGAGCTTCACCGCGACGCGGCGCCCGGTCCACGCGTGGCGCGCCTCGAACACCGTGCCCATGCCGCCGCTCCCGAGCACGCGCTCGAGCGCGTACTTGTCGGCCAGGGTGGTCCCGAGGCGCTCCTCGTCGGTCGGGATCGGCACGGCGCCGACACCGTAGCGCGGCGCGGGCGGCGCTTCAGCCCGAGGGTAGCCTCCGGGCCCGCGCGGCGTAAGCTCGCGCCGGCATGACCACCGAGAAGCCCAGCACGGGCAAGAAGATCGCGCTCTTCGTGGGCGTCGGGTGCCTGGCGATCGTCATCACCTGCTGCGCCACGGGCGCGGGCGGCTACTTCTACCGGCAGTCGAGCGTCGGCGGCAGCGCGGTCGAGCACGCGCGCGGGTTCTTCGGCGCGCTGCAGGCGCGCCGCTGGGACGACGCCTACTCGCGGAGCCGCTCGATCTACGACACCTTCGGCGGCTACGGCGGCGCCACGTCGTTCCAGGCGTGCTTCGAGGACACCGCGCTCGGCGACATGACCTCGTTCGAGTGCGACGACTACGCCCTCGGCCCGATGGACGACGACGCGAACGTCGACTGCACCGTCACCTCCGCCTCGCGCGGCACGGTCGCGGTCACGCTGATGGTCAACTCCGCGGACCGCAACCCCTACAACGGGTTCGTCTGGTTCGCGTCGCGCGACGCGTTCGGCGAGCGCTGGAGCGGGGACGACTGCGCGATCCACTCGGGCCGCGAGTACTTCCGCGAGCCCCCCGCCGGTCGCGTCCGACCCTGATCTCGTGCGAACGACCCCTCTGCGGGCTCAATAGACGCCGGCCGCTGCGCGGTCGAGGTGCAGGTCGACGGCGTCGAGCAGGTCGCGGTTGCCGTCCTGCGCGTAGCTCGCGAGCGCGGCGCGGCAGTCGGGGATGGCGTCGAGGAACGCGTGGATCGACGCCGCGTCGTCGAGGTCGGGCGCGTACTTGCCGTAGCCGATCCGCTCGAGGTAGCGCGCGTTCATGATCTGCTCGAACTGCCCGCCGAGCGGCACCGCGAGCATCGGCTTTCGGAGGTACACGGCCTCGCCCATCAGCGTGAACCCGCCGCTCGCGATGACGCCGCGGCACGACGCGAGATCGGCGATGAAGCCGTCCTCCGAGAACGGGCGATAGGACAGGTTGCCCTCGACCTGCTCCTCGGTGATCCCCCGCCGCAGCCCGTAGATGCGGCACGGTAGCCCGCTCGCGCGCAGCGCCTCGACGAGCGTCTCGTGCCCCTCCGCGGTCTGGTAGACCAGGATGTGCTCGCCCTCGGACGGCCGCGCCGCGAGGATCTCGGGCCGCAGGATCGGCGGGTGCAGCGAGGTGCGCGGCTTGCGAATCTCGGGGCGGAAGAAGGTCGTGATGAGGTAGTGGTTGCAGCCGGGGAGCTTCCCCTTGACGAAGGCCTTGGCGATCTCGAAGTCCGCGCGGTGCCCCTTCTTGATCTCCTTCGGATGCTTGCAGCGGTGGATGATCTGCATGTTGTCGACGCTGAGGATGGGCAGGCCGTGCGCCTTCGCGTAGAAGTACGTCCACGACTCGAAGTCGCTGATCACCACCTCCGGCGCGAACTGCTCGATGCGGCGGAAGTAGGTCGCGATGTTCTTCGGGATCCCGGTCGCGCCCTGCAGGAGGTTGGACCAGAAGGTCTTGGCGCGCCGTACCTGGTTCTCCTCGTACACGATGTGAAGGCCGTGGATCTTCGTCACCTCCATCTTCGCGAAGCGCTTCTGGAGGAACTCGACCGCGCGCCCGGACGCGATCACCTCGACCTCGTGCCCCTGCGAGGTCAGATGCTCGAGCACGACCCGCGAGCGCATGGCGTGTCCCATGCCCTCGCCCACCACGCCGTAGAGGATCCGCATGCGGCGAGTCTATAGCGAGGGCGTGCCGCTCGGGGCGCTCGTCGACGCGCCCGTGCTCGAGGCGCTCGCGCGCCGCTCGATCCAGCTGCTCGCCGCGGTGAGGCCCGGCGAGGAGGCGCTCGCCGCGACGCTGGGCGAGCGGGCGCGCGGGCTCGGGCTCTCGCTCGGCCTCTGGCCGATGCTCGGCGACGCCGAGGGGCGCTGGCTCGGTCCCGAGAACGCCCCCGCGTACGGCGCGTTCGTGGAGGGGGTGCTCGCGGCGGCGGGCGCGCTCGACACGATGGTGCTCGATCTCGAGCCGCCGATCGCGGAGGTCCGCGCGCTCGTCGACGGACGGCTCGGCGCAGCGCGCGCATGGCTCGCGCGCGAGCCGTCGCGCGAGGTGCACGACGCGCTCGTCGGCGCGCTCGCGGCGCGCGGCGTCGAGAGCTTCGCCGCGGTCGTGCCGCTCACGCTCTACGAGGGCCGCGCAGGCCGCGGCTGGCAGCGCGCGCTCGGCACGCCCGTCGACGGCGTCGCGTACGCGAAGGTCAGCCCGATGCTCTACACGACGCTGTTCGAGGGCTACGGCTTCGGCGTCGTGCGGCGCGACGACGCGCGCGATCTGCTGCGCCGGTACGCGGCGCTCGCGGTCCTGCGGCTCGGGAGCCGCGCGAGCATCTCGCTCGGCGCGGTCGGCCCGGGCGCGCTCGGCGACGAGCGCACCTACCGCGCGCCCGAGGAGCTCGTAGAGGACGTGGCGATCGCGCTCGGCGCGGGCGCCCGCGACCTCACGCTGTTCGACCTCGCCGGCGTGCTCGCGCGCCCGCCCATCGAGCGCTGGCTCGACGCGCTGTGCGGCCTCGACGCCGCCGCGCCGCCGCCCGTCACCGCGCGCGCGATCGCGATCGACGCCGCCGCGCGCGCCACCGGCGTCGCGCTCGCCGTCGCCGGCCGCCTCGCGACGTCGAGCTGAAGGCCCGTCGACGTGGGAGCGACCCCTCCGCCGACGCTCAGATCCGGACGGCTTCGACGGCCCCGAGCACCCCGACCAGCTCGCGCATGCGTGGGTCGTCGGCGCTCTGCCGGCCGCCCGCGGCCTCCACGTAGAACGCGGGCAGTCGGTCCGCCCAGTGCTCGAAGTAGCGGTTGCCCGCGAACACGATCTCGACGCGCGGCGGGGGCGTGTCCGGGGTCGCCGGCTCGTCGTCGAAGTCGACGTCGGCCCAGTCGATCTCCTCGGGCGCCTCGGCGCTCGCCGCGCCGCTCGCCGCCGACTCCGAGAAGCTCAAGCGCACGGGCACCGCGGGCGTCCGGCGCGGCCGCGTCGCGAACAGCGAGAGCAGCGCGTCGCTGATCTTGACCTGCAGGATCGACGCGACGAGCGGGTAGTCCACCTCGCTCCGGTTGAAGTACGGGAAGACCGCGCGCCCGAGCACGGGCAGGATCGCCTTGCTCGTCACGACCTCGCGCACGTAGCGATCGACGAGCGCCGCGGGCAGCTCCACGTCGGAGCTCCGGAAGCGCGAGACCGCCCGCTCCGCCCACGTCTTGAGCACGTGGACGAGGAGCTTCTTGACCTTGTCGCTCACCTTGATGCTCATGGGCGCGAGCGTCCGGTAGTGCGTGCGGATCTCGTGCTCGAGCTCGTCCGCCGGGAGCGTGAGCCGCTCGAAGAGCGCGCCGAACACGGCGCCGCTGTAGTGCTTCGTCATCTCCGCGCGCACCGCGTGGACGAGCGCCTTGGCGTTCTGCTCGAGCCGCTGGCGCTTCTCTTCTTCGTCTCGCGAGGGCGTGAGCACGCGCAGGACGTCGAGCAGCTCCGCGTGGATCGCGCGCAGCTCGGTCGCGAGCTCGCGCCGCTTCATGTCCTCGGCGAGCTTGGCGCGCAGGTGGCTCGCGAGGAGCGGGATCCCGCTCCGGGGCAGGCCGCGCTCGTCCTCGCCCTCCATCGACGCCCACTTGTCGGTGTGTTGGCCGACGTACGTCTTGACCGCGCGCGACTCGTGGTAGCCCCGCTTGACCGCCTCGTAGTCAGGGCTGCCGGGCTTGAGCGTGTTCATCTGATCCGCGTACGGGTTGCGGATCCAGAACATGTTCGTGAAGGGCCGGCCGCGCTCGCCCCAGTTGTGGATCCAGCTCGAGTGGCTGCGCGCCCAGAACTCGACGCACGCCTCCTCGACGCGCGAGTCCCAGCGGTCGCGCGCGTTGTCGCTGCGCAGCGCGCCCAGGCTCATGTCGTACTTGGTCAGCGCCATGAAGAGGCTCGGGCGCTCGATCTCTTCGACGTCGATCGGGGTCGGCGCGCCGTTGCGGATCGCGAGCCAGCGCTCGACTTGATGCTGCATCTGGATCGCCTCGGGCTTGGTCGGGCCGGGCGACGCGAGGACCAGCGCGGTGATCTCGCGGTCGAGCGCGTATTGCTCGAACAAGAAGGTGAGCTTGCCGCGCTTGAAGACCTCGACGGCGATCTCGAGGTCGTTCGTGTTGAGCTCGGCCGCCTCGAAGCCGTTGACGCCGCGCAGCGCGCGGCCGCCGGGGAAGTCGAGGAGGTCCGCGTTCGAGAGGAGCGAGCCGGGCACCGCCGCGAGCGGCAGGCGCAGCTCGCCGATGAGCGCGGCGAACGTGCTCGGCTGGATCGGCACGTCTCGCCCGCTCGCGGGGACGTGGACGTGCATGTTGCCTTGGGGGGCGCCGATCGCGTTGAGGCACGCGGCGTCGATGACGCTCGGGTTCGCGCTCGAGGCACGCACGTAGTCGAGCTCGACCTCGACCGACTCCGCGTGGCCGAGCGCCTCGAGCCCCTGGATCAAGAGATCGGCGAGCCGATCGAGCGCGCGCGCGTAGCCGCGTCCACCCCAGAGGAGCGAGTAGACCTGCGTCCAGCCGGCGATCGACGAGATGCCGTTCTTCCACGCCTCGGCGCGCAGCTCGGGGTGGCGCTGCAGCTCGTTCAGGTACGGGTGGCGGTCCTGGTACTTCTTGAGCGTGGTGTGCCACACCGAGTCCCACGCGCGCCGATACTGCGGCGGCGCGGGAGGGCCGCCCGCGAGGCGCGCCTCGCGCAGCACGCGCTCGACCCGCTCCGCGTCGATCGGCGGCGCCGTGCACTCGACGAGGAAGCCCGTCGCCATCGACTCGAGCATCGTCTCGAGGCTCAGCAGCGTGCAGTGGAAGTCGCCTCGCGTCGGCGGCGTGCCGCGCTGCGAGGTGAAGCGCGTGACCGTCCCCGTCGACTCCACACCCTTGGCGGGGTTGATGTCCTGCAAGAAGTCGACGGAGCCGTCGCGGCCGAGCACCTCGAGGCTGCCGAGCTCGTGGCTCAACAGCGCGCCGACGAGGAACGACTTGCCCGCCTGCGACGGGCCGAAGAACCCGAGCGACTGAGGCCGGCTCCACGCGCGCCGCAGCTTGCGCATGCGCAGGCTCAGGTCCGTCAGCGCCTGCGCCTCGGGCGGCGGCTCGCCCCCGGCGAGCGCGGCGTCGCGCGCGGTGGCGATCGCGTGGTCGAGCGCTTCGAGCGTCGAGTCGTCCATTCGGTCCCGTCTCGCTTGATCTCGGTGTCAGTGATCGTGCCAGTTGCCGGCGCGGTCGCGCCACTGGACGCGCACGCCGTCGAAGTTCTCGCCCGGCCGCAGGTACACGCGGAAGTGCGCGCCCGCGCCGGAGTAGTCGCGCACCTTCCCGGTGCCGCCGACGATGCGCCACTGCACCGCCTCGGCGTGGTAGTACGCGCGGCTCGGCAGCGGCTGGCCCTGGCCGGGCAGCCAGTAGTAGTAGCCGCCCTGCGCGTCGCTGCTCTCGCCGTAGATCGGCCGCCCCTCCGTGTCGCGCGGCGGTGTGCCCGAGCCGCTGCCGGAGCCGGAGCCGCTGCCCGAGCCCGACCCGCTGCCGGAGCCCGCGCCGCCATCGCGACCGCGGCCCGCGTCCCGGCCTCCGCCGCTGCGCCCGCCGTCCACGTCCGCGCTTCCCGCTTCGCCGCCGCCTTCGCCGCCTTCGCCGCCTTCGCCGCCTTCGCCTTCGCCCGCGCCGCCTTCGCCTCCGCCCGCGCCGCCGTCGAGGGCGTCGTCGTCGAGCTCGGTCGCGGGGGGGCCGCCGTCGTCGGTCGCGTGCCCGTAGATCGGCTCCTCCGCCAGGCCCGCGTCGGCCGCGTCCTCACCGCCGAAGAGCGCGCCTCCGCCTTGGCACTCCTGGAACACGACCAAGCCGAGCCACGCGAGGAACAGGAGCCCGACGACCACGAGCAGCCACATCCACCACGGCCTGCCCTCCGTCGTCGTCTCCTCGTCCTTCTTCTCCTCTTCCTCTTTCTCCTCTTCGTCGCTCGCGCTCGCGTCCGCGGCGCCCTCGTCCTCGCCGCCGACGATCATCGCCGCGGCCGCGCCGCGCGCGCCGGCGCGCGCCGGCGGCAGCTCGCCGCGGCCGGCGGCCTCCTCCTGCTCCTTGCGGATCAGATCGCGGAAGTCCTGGTAGCCGAAGAGGTACTCCGCCGCGTGCTTGATCTTGCGCGGCGACGCGCCCCAGTGGATGACCTTCAGCTTCCGATCGGTCGGGTCGTAGAAGTAGTGCGCGCCGCCGTCCGCGCCGAGCGCCGGCACGGTGAACGCTTCCTTGTACTTGTCGTAGCCGCTGCCGCCCTTCTCGAAGACCTCCGCCGTGCGCTCGAGGCACGCGAAGAAGTCGGCGGTCGCCTTCTCCACCTCGGCCGCGTGCTCGACGCGGGCCTCGGGCAGCGGCACGAGCCCGGTGAGATCCCACTCCACCCGCACCGGCAGGCTGTCGGAGCCCTCCGTCTCGGGGACGAGCAGCCGCCCGTCGAAGAACTGCTCTTCGTTGAGGTCGGGTGCGAGCTTCCAGATCGAGACCCCCCCGACGAGGTTCGGCAGCCACGCGCTCTCTCGGTCCTCGTTCGTCATGTCCTCACCGTCGCCTTCACGCGCACCCTGTCGTTAGCGACCACGCGACAGAGGAACGACTTGGGCGCCAGGATCTTCGCGCTCGACGCGTCCGAGCCCAGCGCGCGCTCGTGGGTCGCGGAGTCGAACACCTTGGCGTGATCGACGCTCTCGAGCCGGACCTGCGACAGCTCCGTGCTCATCAGCCGCGCCAGCAAAGGCGAGAGCGCGCGCACCAGCTCCGGCTCGAGCGGCCGCTCCTCGGCGAAGCGGTAGTAGAGCCGGCTCACCTCGAGCGCGATCGCGAGCTTGGGCTCCTCGTCCATCGCGGCGCGGAAGTAGAAGTTGATCCCGCTCGCGAGCGCGAACGCCACCTCGCCCTCGAGCTCGTCGCCGAGCGTCGCGAAGAACATCCGCAGCGGGTAGCTCGGCTCGCCTGGACGCGCGCCGAGGATCGCGTCGTCGAGCAGATCGCTCAGCACGATCTTGCGGAGCACCGCGCGCGCCGTGACGTCGCCGGGCACCGCCGCCCCCGCGGGCGACGCAGGCGACGCCGGGGCGAGCCTCGCGACCGCCTCGCCGAGCGCGCGGGCGTCGACCGAGCGCGTCAGCGCGTCGAGCACGCGCCGGCCGAGCTCCTCGCTCACTCACCCTCGCTACGCGCGCCGTAGGGCGCGCTGAGGACCCCGGTGTCGAGCCAGTAGCGCTCCACGGTCACCGTCTTGAGCCGAAGGCGGAAGTCCTCCGGGGAGAACGTGTGCTGCCCGCGCTGGCTCTTCACCTCGGCGATCGTCACCTGGCCGCCATCGTCGAGCGCGAACTTCAACTTGACGCGATCCTCGAGCAGGGCCTGCTCGACCCTCTCCGTCGCGGGGAGCACCTCGAAGAGCGGCGAGCCATCCATCTCCTGGCTGTCGACGTTTCGGAAGCCGATCCTCATCCCGCCGGTGTAGAGGAACTCGGGGCTGCGGTTGCCCTCGCGGAACAGCTCGTTGACGCGCGCGATGTGCGGCTGCACCGCCTGGTAGAGGCCGTAGATGGGCCGCTGCTCGAGCTCCTCGAACCCCTCGAGCAACAGGCCGGCGAGCTGGTTGCGGCTCGCGAGGTGGAGGATCGCCGCGCCCGCCGCGACGGTCGACTTCGGGTCCTTGATGCGGCCGGTCGCGCGCCACTTCGACGGGTACCAGTCGCCGACCGCGTAGTCGGCCATCGTCTTGATGCGCGGCGCGGACACGGGCATCTCGCCGACGAACAGCCGCCGCACCGGGGCGAGCTTGCTCGTGCGCCCCGCGAGGATCAGCAGGTCCACGTCGAACTGCGCGAGGATGTCCGCGTACTTGCGCAGCGGCTCGCGCAGCACGTGCTCGACCGAGCGCTCGATCTCCTCCTCGTCGAAGCGGAACGAGAGGTTCATGAGCCCCGGCCAGCCCGGCACGGCCTGACCGAGGAAGCGATCGAGCTCGCCGAGCACCAGGCCCGACGGAGTCGCCTGCTCGAACACGCGCCAGATGTCGGCGACCGAGTAGTGCCGCTCCGGGTTGTGCTCCGGGATCTCGAAGCCCTCGGCGACCGCCCAGTAGCAGCGCGCGATCGGCAGCCAGAAGTACGGGACGAGCTTGGCCTTGAGCGTGCGCCACGCCGCGCCGTGGCCCGCGTCGCCCTCCGCGAGGAGCTGACCGAGCTCGCGGCGCGCGCGGCTCGAAGGGAGCTGCGCGAGCACCTGGTCGAGCACGATGTCCTCGACGATCGCGCGGCACACGTCGTCGCCCGCGATGCTGATGCCGTCCTGGAAGAGCTTCCTGACGTGCAGCGCCGTGCCCGTGCCCGGCATCAGGTCGCGGTACTCCGCGATCATCACGTCGCTCGTGCCGCCGCCGAGGTCCATCGACGCGATGCGGATCGTGCCGTCCTCGTGGCCGAACACCTTCACCAGCTCCTCCATCGAGCCGGCGTAGCTGTGCACGATCTCCTGGTAGACGTAGACCATCTGCGCGGCCATCGCCTCGTCGACGACGAGGAAGCGCTCGAAGCCCCGCGTCGCCGGGTCGTAGTTGGGCCGGTCCTCGGGCTTGACGCGCAGGTAGTGGCACGCGAGCACGACGGCGTTGCGCACGAGCGCCTCGTAGACCTCGAGCTCCTCGTGGCGCATCGCGCTCGGGTACGTGATCACCAGGTGGCGCAGCGTGCGCGGCAGACCCTCGCGCCCCTGGAAGCGCCGGTAGCCGACCGAGTTGATCTGTGCGTAGGCCTGCTGGAGGATCTCGACCATCGCGAAGAGCATCATCGCGCGCGGCGCGTAGCGCGGATCCGCGGGGGTCGACGGGCCGTCCTCGCGCATCGCGATGCCGTCGCCGAGGTCGAACAGGTGCTTGAGCAGCCGCCCGCTCACCGGGCGGTACTCCTCGCCCTGCTTGCGCGCGAAGAACCAGCGCTCTTCGGAGGGGCGGTCGTCCCAGAGGTAGCGCTTGGGGCCGGAGAGCGAGCACTGGTAGCGGTGCGGCGTCTCGAGCGCGCGGTCGAGCGCCTCCTGGCCCATGCGCGTCAGCGAGGGGAGGGCGAAGCTGTGACCGACCGCGACGTCGTGCTCGGTGTCGTCGAACGCGCTCGGCAAGAAGGTGATGCGCGAGCCGAACGTCTCGTCGGAGACGCGGAACGGGTTCGCGCCGTCGCGCAGCTCGAGCGGTACGCTCGAGACGCTCTGCGCGTGGCTCTCGACGAGCAGCGCGTTGGAGCGCGAGTTGCCGAAGTCGAGCACGAGCGAGACGGGCACGCGCGGGTGATCGGCCAGGCTCGCGAAGCGCAGGCGGGGCAGGAGCGGCGCGAGCGTCTCGAGCAGCGCCGCGAGCTTGAAGGGCGCGCGATCGATCCCCTGCTTGCCGAGCTCGCGCATGAAGTTGCGGGTGACGCCGTGCGAGAGGAACGAGCCGAGCTCGTTCTTCTCGAGGGGCCGGAACGGCCGGCCCGCGTCGAGCGAGGCGTCGAGGTGCTTGCCCCCGCTGCCCGCCGCCTGCGCGGTGTCGATGGCGAGGAGCGCCCGCACCTGCCCGGGCCGCTCGCCCGTCTGCAAGAAGACTTGCACGCAGTGCGCGCAGCTCAGCTGGTAGGGGCATGGCAGCCAGCGCCCCTCGAGCTCGGGCACGTGCTCGACCGCGCTGATCTCCACGTCGGGCTCCTCGCCCGGCTCGGCGCGGCGCACGCTGTCGCCCGCGCGCTCGTTCTCGCCCGGGACGATGACGAAGCCGCTGATCACGTCGGGCAGCGGCGCCGGCAGCGCGACCTCGTGGAAGATCACCCCGGTGTCGAAGAAGAGCTCGAGCACCTCTTTGCTGGGCTCGACCGGCTGGGCGGATCGACCCCTCGGGCTGTTCGCGGCGCCGTCGAGCGAGACTTTACGCATCACGTCGTTGTGGTTCCCCTCGGCGCCGACTCTACCGCGCGTCTCGAACCGAGAAAACGCATCAACGATTCCGGCGAATCGGCGGGCCCCCGGGGCGGTTCGGGCGTTGGTATGCTGGAGGCCGCCGTGATCGTGACGCTGTGCGACGACTGTGGAGGCGCGCTCGGGCCGAGCGCGGAGCGCCCGCCGTGCCTGTGTCGGCTCGAGCCGGTGGCCCTCGCGCCCGACGCGCCCGAGGCCAAGGGCACCAAGAGCGAGGCGCGCGCGCTGCGCTGTCCGTCGTGCGGCGCGTTCGTCGAGTCGGGTGTGCGCCGGTGCGGGCACTGCCGCGTCGAGCTCGCGAGCGTGCGTTGTTGGTGCTGCTTCGCGCTCGCGTTCGCCGGCACCGACCACTGCGCGCGCTGCGGCTCCCGGCTCGGGCTCGAGGGCGACCTCGGGCCGACGCAGCTGCGGTGCCCCGGCTGCGACGGCGACGTCCTGCACGTGATCGACGTCGGCGAGCACCGGATCGCCGAGTGTCCCGCGTGCACCGGGGTGCTCGTCGACCACGCGACGCTCGAGGCGATCACCCACGCGCGCGAGGCGGAGGCCGGCGTCCGCATGCTCGCGCCGGCCTCCGCGCCGGTCGGCGGCGCCGCCGCGCCCGTCGTCTACCGGCGGTGCCCGACGTGCGGCAAGCACATGAACCGGCAGAACTTCGGCCGCGCCTCCGGCGTCATCGTCGACGTCTGCAAGGAGCACGGCGTCTTCTTCGACGCGCACGAGCTCACCGCCGTCCTCGAGTTCGTCGCGAGCGGCGGCATGGCGCGGACGCGCGCGCGCGAGGTCGAGGCGGCCAAGGCCGAGCTGGCCAAGCACCGGCTCGACGCGCTGCTCGAGCAGCAGCGCGCCGCGCGCGCGCACGCCACGGACGGCAAGTGGGCGAGCTCGGGCGCGTTCATCAGCGCGCTGGGCGGCACCGACTGGTGGTTCTGAGCCTTCGGAGGGGCACGTTCCAACCCCTCCCGCCAAGACCGATCTCTTGGCGTCTTGGCGCCTTGGCGCGAGCCCTCGTCCACCGCGCGGACCTCGACGATTCGGGGGGTATGTCGAGAGCCTGGGTGGCTGGCGGTGTGGAGGCCCGGGCCCCTCGATCGCGCGTCAGCGCACGCGCACGCGCTTGGGCGGCTCGACGCCGAGCGCCTCGGCGTGGCGCTCGAGCGCGTCGCGCAGCGCGCGCGGGTCGAGCGCGCCGCGCGCCTCGGGCCAGACGCGATCGACCACGAGCCGTCCGTCGGCCACGCGCGCCTCGAGGCGACCGACGAGGTGGCCGCGATGGAGCAGCGGGCAGACGTACCAGCCCCAGCGGCGCTGCGCGGCGGGCTTGTAGACCTCCCACACGTAGTCGAACCCGAAGGCGTGCGCGACCAGATCCCGGTCCCAGACGAGCGGGTCGAGCGGGCCGAGGATGCGCAGCCTCTCGTCGGGCGCGCCGCGCGGGAGGGCGATCGGCGGCCGCGCGAGGTAGCGGCGGCGGCTGCCCTCGACGAGGACCTCGACGAGCGCGCCCTCCTCGACGAGCGCGCGCGGCAGCTCGCCGCGCACCTCGCGGAGCATCCCCCAGAGCGGGCCGGTGGCGGTGCTCATGAGGCCCGCGGCGCGGACGCGCTCGAGCAGCGCCCAGCGGTGGAACGGCTCGGGCGCGGGCGCGTCGTGGTGCGCCGGCAGCGCGCGCTCCGGGACGTCGTAGAGCTTGGCGCCGCCGCTCGTGCGACCGGCGACGACGAGCTCGCACCGCGTCCACGAGATCTCGAGCGCCATGGTGGTCATGCGCCCGGTGCCCTTCCAGCCGCTCCAGTCCATCGCCTCCACGGCGCCGTGGTCGGTGAGCGCCGCCGAGGTGATGGGCCCGCGCTCGCGCACCTCCGCGCGGACCGCGTCGAGCACCGAGGAAGGGACCTTGCGGCTGCGCTCGGCGAGGCGCCACCACGGCGTCTCGACGGCGCGGTCCCGGTAGTAGGGGAACGCCGCCGCCGGCAGCAGGCAGCGCTCCTTCGCGAAGTGCTCGAACGCGTGGCCGGGCAAGAGCGCGCGGTAGACGTCGCCCTTGTGGCAGCCGTCGACGCGGGCGAGCGCCACGAGGTCGGCGTTCGTCCCGATCGCGTCGAGCGGGTCGAGCTGGATGCACCGCGAGGCCTCGAGCACGCCGCGCACGCCGCGCACGCCGCGCGCGCGCGCCGGGCGATCGAGGCCGTGGTGGCGGACGAGGAAGCGGCGCGCCTCGTCGCGCGACAGCTCGACCGGCGCGCTCACGGCGCAGGAGGGGGCGCGGCGCCGCGCGCGCGCGCCGCGGCCTGGAACGCGACCACCGCCTCGCTGAGCACGAGCACGGCGGCGCACCAGAGGTAGATCGCGGCGAGCGAGGCGTTGACGATCCAGCCGATCCCGTCCGCGCCGTAGGACTCGAGCCCCGCGTATCCGTTGCCGAGCGCGGCGAGGCCGGTGAGCGCGACGAGCACCCAGCGCGCCCAGCCGACGCCTCGCATCGTCTGGTAGCCGAGCAGCGCGAGCACGACGAGCTGCACGATCATCGCTGGCAGAGGCGAGCCCCCCAGGAGCGCGACCACGACGATCGAGCCGCCGAGCGTGACGAGCACGGCCAGCACCTGCTGGCGCCCCCGCGTCACCTGCGTCGCCCCCTCGGCGCGCTCGCGGCCCGGCTCCTTCACTGCGCGCCCCTCGCGTCGAGGCGCGCCGAGGGACGGGAGCGGGCGCTCACCTCCCTCGACGGCGTGGATCGACGCACGCGGTCCGCTCAGCGGCAGACGAGGAGCGTGAACTCGACGCGGCGGTTGGTCTGCTCGCTCAGCGCCTGGTTGCGGCCGCAGGACTCGTTCGCGCGCGGCTGCGTCGAGCCGTTGCCCACGGTCGAGATGAGCTCGCGCGGGACGCCCATCATCACGAGCTCCGCCGCGACGCTGTCCGCGCGCTGGCGCGAGAGCACCATGTTGTTGAGCTCGTTGCCGCAGGTGTCCGTGTGACCCTCGACGCGCACGCCGCGGATGTCGTTGCGGGCCTGCGCGCTCGCCACCAGCTCGCGCAGGATCTCGCGGTTCTGCTGGTCGATCGTGGCGCCGCTCGTGGGGAAGTTGATCATCATCGGCATGTGCACCCACTGCTCCGCGCACGGCGGGGCCTGCACGATCACCGGCTGCACGGTGCGCGGCGGCGGATCCTCGCGACCGCCACACGCAGCGAGCAGACCGCCGAGGGCGATGACCGTTCCGAGCACGAGACGACGAGCGACCATTTCCATCCTCCTCACGTTTTCCATGGAGCCCGCTTGTTACCATCCCCGCGGCCGCGGAGGAAGCTCCGGGGACGCGCGCCGTAGGTTCTGAAACCGAAATGAACGCGCGCGACCACCACTACCTGTTCAGCCACACGCACCTGCGCACTCGCGCGCTGCTGCACCCGGAGCGCATCGTCGAGGAGCTGCGCGGCCCCAACCGCGACTCGCTGCTCGAGTTCCTCTGGGAGGAAGTGGAGAGCGTGGCGTCCCACCGCGTCGAGGCGAGCGGGCTCGAGGTCGAGGGGGTCGACGCCCTCGGCGCGGGCACGCTCGCCGTCGTGCGGATGCCCGCGCCGCAGGCGCCCGGCGAGTCCTTCTTCGCGGCGATCCACGCCGGACCCGCGGGCGGGCGCTACTTCGTCTTCGACCGCGCGGCGGCGGGGCCGGAGCAGGCGTGCCTCGCGGAGCTCGAGCGCGACGACACGCGGGTGAACCTCGGGAACCACCCCGCCACGAAGGAGGCGCTGCTCGCCGCGCTCGTCGCCGAGCTGACGGGGCCGGTCTCGTCGCGACCGCCCCTCGCCCCGACGGTCGCGATGCCGTCGTACCCCGCGGGCTCCCTGCCGCCGCCGCCGGTGCCGTCGTTCGCGCCGGGCGCGCCCTTCGTCGCGAGCCCGGTGCCCATGACGCCGCCGCCGGTCGGTGCGGCCGCGCCCAAGAAGCGCCGGACCGGGCTCTGGCTCGGCTGCGGCGCGTTGCTGCTCGGCGCGCCGCTGTTCTGTTGCCTCGCCGTCGGCTTCGCCGCCTACGAGCCCGGCCTGCCGGACGGCGCGAGCTACGAGGTGACGACCACGCTGCGCGTCGACGAGAACGACGCGGAGCGGCTCGTCCTCACCATCGACGGCCCGGAGCGCATGTCTTCGTACCGCGTCGAGGGGCCGGGGGCGCAGTGCTCCTATCTGTCGGCGTACTCGTCGCGCGTGACCTGCGAGGTCGACCTCACCCCGCTCGCAGAGACGCGCCCGAGCTACCGCGTGACGGGTTACGGGCGGCCGAACCGCTTCTTCGGAGAGCGCGTCGGGGAGGCGCCCGTGCTCGAGCGCACCGTCGAGGTCGCGCGCACGGTCGAGCTCGCCTGGTCGGAGCGCGCGCGCACCACGGTGATCCGCGGCTTCCCCGGTCGCTTCACGGTGACCCGCGAGGGGCACCTGCGCCTCGACGGCGCGCCGGATGGCGCGACGCTCGTCGTCGGAGCCGACTCGGCGCGCGGCGCGCCCCTCGAGATCCCGCTCGACGTCGCGGCGATCGCCAACCAGGTCGGCGTGACCACGATCCTGCGCGACGGCGGCCTCGCGGCGCTGCAGGGCGTGACCGTGCGGCTCGCCGACGGGACGCAAGCGAGCGGCGCCGTGCAGTTCCAAGCGAGCGATCTCGCGCCCGCGCTGGTGAGCCGCTTCACGCTGCTCGGCGACGCCGCGCTCGGCGACGCGGGCGGTGAGGCCGCGCTGTGGATCGAGGAGGGTCGCGTCCGTGAGATCGTCGGGCAGCCGCGCCTCGTCTCGGACGTCGGCCGCGTGGTGCTCGTCGAGCACCGCGAGGAGCGCACGGGGACCTGCGGCCCCTACGCGCTCTGGGGCGTCGGCTACGGGACGCGGATCCCGCGCATGCGCTGGCTCGCCGACGTGACCGCGTACGACCGCGTCGAGCGGCGCACGCTCGCGCGCCGGACCTTCCGCGGCACGCGGCCCGACTGCCCGTACTCGATCCAGCAGGGCACGCGCTCCATCCTGGGCCCGCGCGACGCCGGGACCGAAGCCGACCTCTACGCCCGCGCCCAGCTCGCGCCGCCTCCCGCGAGCTGAGCTCGCGGAGGGGCTGTTCCAGCCCCGGGCCGCATGCGGCCCTCGCGCCCAGGTCGAACGCAGCGGGGCCGCGTTCGACCCCATCGCGGGGCGATGGGGCGATCGGGCCCCCTCGACCTACGCCCGTCGGGAGCACCGGATGCTCGGGCCAAAGGCGGCGCGGCCGCGGGCGGTCGCGTGGTATGCAGGCGCAATCAGACCTTCGGGGGGCGCTCACGCGTCCGAGGCAGGACATGACCGCGACGGGACGGATGGTTCTCTTCTTGGGACTCGCCTTGGCTGCGCCGCTCACCGCGCGCGCGAACGGCGAGCCGGTCAGCCCGGGCGCGACGGTGGGCTACGAGCTCACGCTCGCGGGCGCGACGCGCGGCGAGCGCGGCTACGCGCTCACGCTCACCGGTGTCGGCTACGAGGTCGACGGCCTCGCCGCGCTCCGCGCGCAGAGCGGGCTCGAGCTCGACGCGCAGATCACCGAGCGCGAGGAGCGGGGGACGGCGCGGCGCGTGGTGGCGCGCGCCTCGACGCGGACGGGCTCTGGCGGGCAGTTCACGCTGGCCGTGGAGCTGCCCGACCGCGCGCTCTCGGCGCCGCAGCTCGAGCTCGAGCTGCACCGCGCCGGGCAGCCGGGCCGCCGCTTCGTGTTCGGGCTCTCGCCGGAGCGCGACCTCGGGATGGACCTGCTGACCGATCGCGAGCGCTACCAGCCGGGGGAACGCGTGCGCGCGTGGGCGCGCGTGCGCGGGATCCGGACGGGGGCTCCGCTCGCGGGCCGGCGCGTGCGCCTCACGCTCTACGATCGGTCGAGCCAGCCGCTTGCCGAGCACGTCGCGGAGACCGGTCCGTCCGGCGTCGTGACGGCGGAGCTGACGCTGCCCGACACCGCGGAGGCGGGCCACCACCGCGTGCGCGCGGAGGTGCTCGGGCCCGAGGGGGGGCCCGAGGCGAACCGCGCGATCCAGGTGTGGCGCCGCACCGTCGAGCGGCTGCTCGCGGAGGTCGTGATCGATCGCGCCGACGAGGACGGCGTCGCGCTCGTGCGGCCGGGCGGGCCGCTCGCGGGACGCGTGCGCGTGACGACGCCGAGCGGCACGCCGGTGCGCGGGGCGACGGTGGAGGTGCGCGTGCGCGAGGGCGCCGCGCCGGTGACGCTCACGACCGACGCCGAGGGCAACGCGCAATTCGATTTGCGGGCACCGAGCTACCTCGCCGGCGACGTCGGCTCGCAGGTGCTCGACGCCCGCGCGGTGCACGCCGCGTACGGGACGATCACCGCGTCGGCGCGCTACCTGGTGGCGCGCGTCCCCTCGGTGGTCGGCGCGACGGCGCGCGGCGGCGCGATCGTCCCCGAGGTCGACGCGACCGTCTACGTCAGCGTGAGCGATCCGCGCGGCCGGCCGCTGATCCGCGGGACGGAAGTGGTCGTGCGCGGCGCGGGGCTCCCGCCGGACGGACGGCGCGGGGTGCTCGACGAGCTCGGCTTCGCGGAGGTCGTGGTGCGCCTGCCGCGCGGCGCCGCGTCGCGCATGCAGGGCGGCGCGTGCAGCGGCCGCGTCGCGGCGACGTTCGAGGTGGAGGTGCGCCTCGACCCGCCGCGCTTCAGCCGGGTCTGCGTGCCCGTCACCGCCGACGCGGAGGTCGCGGTCGAGGTCACGAGCGCGCCGCTCGCGGCGCCGGGTACCAGCGCAGCGGTGCGCGTCGCGCGGCGGCCGTCGGCGCGCGGCCGCCCGGTGCTCGTCGAGGCGCTCTATGGCGGTCGCGCCGTCGCCTTCGCGTGGATCGAAGGGGGCCGCGACACGGGCGAGCTCGCGCTGCCGCGCGATCTGCTCGGGGTGATCGAGCTGCGCGCGCGCGCGTTGCGCGGCGCGAACGACCGCGAGCCGGGGACCGAGCCGGGCGCGACGGCGTTCGGGGTCGGCTCGTTCGACGCGGTGCTCGTGCGACCGGCCGACGCGTTCTCGCTGAGCGTCGCGCCGGAGCGCCCGCGCTACCTCGTGCAGGAGCGCGCGTCGGTCGCGCTCACCGCCTCCGCGAACGACGCGCGCGGCTGGGCGGCGCTGCTCGTCCGCGACGAGGCCGCGCACGGCGGCGAGGGCGCGTGGGACCTCTTCTGGATGCGCGGCGCCCTCCACCGCGCGGTGACGCGGCCCCAGAGCGAGGCGAACACGCGGTTCGTGCGCGCGTCGCTCGCGGGCTCGCTCGGGATCGATCCCGAGCCCATGCGCCCGCCCGAGCTCGAGCCGCCGTACTGGCGCGGCTCACGGCACCACCAGCCGTACCGCGAGGACCTCCAGGCGGGGCGCGGGGTCCTGCGCGACCCGACGGCGCAGCGCGAAGAGCTCCTGCGCCGCGGGCTCGGGCGCTACGAGCTGCTGCTCGAGCAGGTCGTCGCGCAGCTCGGGCCGGCCGCGCGTGACCGCGCGCCGATCGTGCAGGGCCGCGGCTTCCACCCGCAGGTGCTCGAGCACCTCATGGCGAGCGGGCGCCTCGACCGCCGCACCTCGCGCACCCTCGGCGGCCAGCCGATCACCGTGGCGATGATCGAGGCCGCGGACCCGGGCTTCTCGTTCGACGTCGTCGGGCGCCGCGTCGCGCGGCAGCGGCTCTCGAAGCTGCTCGTCGCGCTCCTGAACCTGACCGACCCCGACAACTCGAACGCGCAGCGCGCGAGCGCGAACCTGCCGCCCGAGCGCTGGCTCGGCACGCTCGTGCAGCTCGGCATGGTGCAGGCGCACGACCTGACCGACCCGTGGGGCAACGCGTACGTATTCCGGCGCGTGACCGGCCGGCGCCCGCGCGTCGCGGTGAGCGATCGCGCGCTCGACTGGGAGCTCGCCTCGCCCGGCCCCGACGGGCGGCTGAACACCGCGGACGACGTCGCCGATCCGTTCGCGCGCGCGGTGCCCGCGGGCACCCCCTACGCGGTGGTGAGCGGTGAGGAGAGCCTCATGCGCCAGCTCGCCGCGCTCGCGCCGTCGGGCACGGTGCTCACGCGCATGGGGCAGGCCTACCAGCGCCTCGCGCTGGCCGCGCAGGAGGAGCAGGTCGCGGGGCCGATCAGCGCGTCCGGGAGCGAGGACTCTGATGAAGAGGTCTCGTTCGCGGAGACCGAGTCGCTGAGCCGCGGCGATCGCGTCCAAGCCGAGGCCGGCGGCGCGGGCTTCGCCATGCCCGCCGGGGCGCCGGCGCCCGCGCGCGCGCGCCTCGCTACCCCGGAGGCCGTCGCCATGGCGCCGGCGGAGCCGGCGGCGGACGACGCGCCGAGCGACGGCCGCTTCCAGGTCGCGCAGGAGAGTCGCGCCGAGGCGCTCGGCACGCTCGTGCGCGAGGACTTCCCGGCCACCCTCTTCTTCGTCGGCGAGGTGCCGCTCGAGGGCGGCCGCGCCGCGATCGAGGTGCCCCTCGCGGACGCGCTCACCACCTACCGGCTGGAGGCGATCGCGTGGACCGCGAGCGGCTGGACGACGAGCGGCGAGGCGCGCCTGCGCGTCGATCAGCGCGCGCTCGTCGACGCGCCGGTGCCGGAGCACGCGACCGCCGGCGATCGCGTGCGCCTGCCCGTGCGCGTCGAGAACCGCACCGACGAGCCGCTGCCGCTGCGCCTCGTCGTCGAGGCCGAGGGTGGCCTCGCGCTCGCGCCGGTCGCGCCGATCGAGCTGACGCTCCCCGCGCGTGGCGCGACCGAGTCGATCGTGGAGCTCGCGCTGACCCAGCCCGGCGAGGGCCGCGTCGTCGTCTCGATCGAGAGCGCGGGCCGCGGCATCGACGCGGTGCGCCGCCCGATGCGCGTGCTCGCCGACGCGCGCACCGCCCGCGATCGCAGGGTCGCCCTCGTCGACGGCGGCGCGAGCGTCGTGATCGACGTCCCGCGCGAGGCGAGCGAGCGCGGCCCGGGGCAGGTCCGCGTCACGACCGGCGCCCGCATGTTCGGCGACCTCGACGGAAGCGACGGCTCGCTCTGGGCCGCCTGGGCGCTGGTCATGGCCGGCGAGCCGCTCCCGGATGCGCTCGCGGAGCGCGTGCACGAGTGGCTCACCTACGAAGATCACGGGCAAGAGTACTTGCGCGAGCCCCGAGAGAGCTCGCTCGCCCTCGGCGCGAGCTGGCGCGAGGCGCGGCTCGGTGACCGAGACGCGGCGCGCGCGCTGCGCGCCGTCGGCCAGAACCTCCCGGCGCGCGAGCGCCTGCGCCAGCTCGATCCGTCGGCGCTCGGCGACGAGGCCTCGTGGCTCTTGCTCGCGCTGGCGCCGGTCGCGCAGGACCTCGACCGGCGTCCCGCGCTCCGCGAAGACGCCTCCCGCCTGCTCGCGCGGCTGCGCGAGATCGCCGCGATCCACGCGACCGGCCAGAGCGACGCCCCCGTCGCCTGGTCGCGCGCGGCCGCCGCGCTCGCGCTCTCCGGCGGCATGCAGCCGCGCGCCGAGGAGCTGGTGCGCCGGACCGAGCGGCACCTCGTGCGCGTCGGCGACGCGGCCTGGGTGGAGCCCGAGGCCTACTTCGGGGGGCGTGAGCCGCGCGCGCAGCCGACCGCGCTGCTCGCGCTCGCGCAGATCGCGCTCGGCCGTCGTGCCCCGGCGCTCGAGCTCGTGCGCGCGCTCGCCGAGATGCACCTGAGCGGCGCGGTCGCGCCGCCGCCGTGGATCGTCGAGGGCGACATCGTCCCGCCACCGTGCTTCTTCGGGCTCGATCGCTACCTCGCCGCGGCCGCGGCCGCGCGCTTGACCACCGCGGCGGGCGCGAGCGCGGATCCGGTCGTGCGCCTCGACGGAGCGCGCGTCGAGACGGTGCGCGAAGGCGGCGTCACGATCGCGCGGCTCGCCGGTGTCGGCGCGCCCGGGCGGCACGAGCTGCGCGTCGAGCTCCCCGAGGGCGCGGTCGCGCTCGCGCACTTCGCCGTCGCCTACCTCGTGCCTTGGGACGTGACGCCGCGCCGCGACGCGCGCATCGAGGTCGCCCTCGACGGCGAGCGCGGGGCCCGCGACACGCGCGCGGGCCTGCGCCTGCGCGTGCAGAACCGCGGGGCGCGGCTGCTCACCCAGCCGGTCGTCGAGATCGAGCTGCCCGCGGGCAGCGAGCTCGACGAGCCGACGCGCGAGCGGCTCGCTTCGCTCCTGCGCGCCGACGCGCACATGGAGGGCCGCACGCTGATCCTGCCGCTGCGCGCGCTCTCGCCCGGCGGCTGGGTCGTGCTGCCGCTGCCCGTGCGCTGGGCGCTCTCCGGCTCGCTCCGCGGGCTCGGCGTGGTCGCCTACGACGCGCTCGGGCCGGATCGCGCCGACGTGCTGCCGATCTCGATCCGTCGCTCGGAGGCCGTCGAGCTCGCCGACGAAGGGCCCGAGCCCGAGCCCCCGGACGCCGAGGCCTCCGAGCCCGAGCGACCGATCCGTCCACCCTTGCCGCGCCTCGCGCCGCTCGCCGCGGGAGGGCTCTGAGCCATGCGTACCACGCAACTCGTCTTTCTCTCTTCGATCCTCGCGCTCGCGCCCTCGCTCGCCAGCGCGCAGGCCGGGCGCGCGCGCGTCGCGCGCGGCGGCGTCGACGGCGTCGAGCTCGGCCTCGAGGGCGGGCTCGTCGCGCCGCGCGGCGGCACGCTGCGCTGGATCGCCACCGCGTACGAGGTCGCCGGCCTTTCGGAGCTCCGGCCGGCCCCCGGCGCGACGATCCACGTCTCGACCGCGCTCGAGCGGCAGACCGACGACGCGCTCGAGGTGCGCACCGACGCGGACGGCCGCGCGCTGCTCGCGCTGGCGATCCCCGAGGACGCGCCCGCCACGTTCGGCGTCGTGCTGCGCCTCGTGCACGCGAACGGGATCCAGCGTCGCTACGACCTCGAGGTGCGGGTGGGCGCCTCGCAGGCGCTCGAGGTCCACTTCGGGCGCGACCGGATCCCGCCCGGCGGGACCGCGCGCACGTTCGGGCGGCTCTTCGCCGCGCGCTCGCGCGTCGGTCTCGCGGGCCAGCGCGTCCGGCTCACGCTGCGCGACGCGCACGGCCGCCCGCTCGGCGCGTCCGCCGAGGTCACGACCGACGCGGCGGGCCTCTTCGCGCGCACCTTCCGGATCCCCTCCGAGACGCGCGGCGCCGTCGAGGTCGAGGCCCGCGCGGGCACCGACGAGCACCCGGTCGTCGCGCGCGCGCTCGTCGACGTCGGGCCGCCCGCGCCGCCGGCGCTCCTCGTCGCGGTCGCGCCCGAGCGGTGGCGCGTGCGGCCGGGCGAGCGGGTGAGCATCGACGTGGTCGTGCGCAACCCGGCGGGCCGCCCGCTCGCGGGCACGACGGTCAACCTCGACGGCGCGCACCGGGACGCGGTCGGTCGCACCTCGACCACCGACGCGCGCGGTCGCGCGCGCCTCTCGTGGGAGGTCCCCGCCTACTCGAGCGGGATCCACGACCTCGGCCTCGGCGTCACCGCGCACCGAGAGGGCTGGGGCCAAGGTCACGGCAGCGCGCCGGTCCGCGTCGCCGCCGACGCCTACGCGCTCGCGCTGGCCGTCGAGGGCGGCGCGCTCGTGCCCTCGCTCGGCGGTCGCGTGTACGTGCGCGTCGTCGATCCAGACGGCCTCCCCGCGGCGCCCGGCGTCGAGGTCCAGGCGGACGGTCCGCGGCTGCCGCCCGGCGGCCTGCGCGCGCGCACCGACGCGGCGGGGATCGCGACGCTCGACGTGACCCTCCCGCGCGCGTCGGGCACGAGCGCGGATCGCTGCGGCGGCGAGACGGCGACCGCGCTCGACCTCGCGGTCGGCGGCGTGACCCTCGCCACGTGCCTCGCCCTCGACCCCGACGCGTCGGCGCGCGTGCGCCTCTCGCGCTCGGTCGTCAGCGCCGGCGGCACGCTCGAGGTCGAGGTCGACCGGGTGGCCGGGGCGGCGCGGATGCCCGTCGAGGTCACCGTGCTCTCGCCCGACGGTCCGTCGGCGATCGCCGCGGCGCTCGTCGCGCCCGGCGCCCGCACCGTGCAAGTCGCGTTGCCCGAGGACGCGGGCGGGCTCGTGTGGGTCCGCGCACGCCCGCTCGCCGGCGCGGCGCGCGAGGTCGTGCGGGGCGGCGTGACCGGCGCGTGGGTCGTCTCGAGCGCGCCGCTGACGGCCTCGGCGTCGCTCGCGCCGAGCGGCGAGGTCACCGTCGGCTTCGGCGGTCCGGCCACCGGCGAGCGCAGCGCGCTGGTCGTCGCCGCGCCGATCGACGAGGCGCGCGCGCTCCACGACCGGCTCACCGCGTCGATGCACGGCCCGCTCGGCGATCTGCGCCGCCCGCTCGGCGACGCCACCGAGGCGCTGCTCGCGGCCGCGATCGCCGCGAACCTCGGGCCCGACGAGGCGGCGCCGGCGGTGCTCCGCGGCGCGCGCACGGTGCCGAGCCCCGCCCCCGCGGACCTCGCGGCGGCGGGACTCTTGCGCGACCCGTGGCGCTCGCGCGCGCGGTTCGTCACCGGCCGGCTCGCGCTGCTCGTACGCGCGCTCGAGGGCTACGTCGCGGCGAGCGTCCCCGAGCGCGTCGAGGACGTCGCGATCGTCGGCCCGCGCGGCTTCACCTTCAACGCGCAGATCCTCGAGTCCGTCGCCGCGAGCGGTCAGCTCGGCCCGGCCGGCGCGACGGGGTTGGGCGGCGACCCGCTGACGATCGAGGCGCTCTCGCGCTTCGACCCGACGCTCACCTACGACAACGTCGCGCGCCGCATCACGCGCGAGCGGCTGTTCCGGCTCGTCGTCGCGCTGCGCGGCTTCGTCGCGCAGCACGGGTTCGATCTGCCGTGGAGTCGGCTCGGCGACCCGAGCGAGTGGATGCGCCAGCTCCAGGGTCGGTACGCGCCCGGCGTCGGCAACATCACGCGCGAGCACCTCGTCGACGGCTGGGGCCGCCCGTTCGCGTTGCGCCCGAGCGCGGGTGGGCGCGCGCGCTTCGCCTTCGTCGATCCGCTCGGCTCGTGGGAGCTCGTCTCCGCGGGGCCGGACGGCCGCTTCGGCAGCGCGGACGACCAGTGGGATCCGACGGCCCGCGTGCTGCGCTCGGGCACCCCGTACGCCGACGCGGTCGGCGAGGACGTGCTCGTCGCGCGGCTCGCGGGCGTCGAGCTCGGCCGCGCGAGCATCGAGCTGTTGCGCAACGTCGAGCCGCGCGCGAGCGCGGCGTACGTCCCCCACCAGGCGAGCTCTCCGGGGCGGGCACGCGCGAGGGAGCTGTGGGACCGCGTGCCCGGCGTGCTCAGCCCGCCGCTCGATCCGCTCGGCCTGCGTCGTCCTGGCCAGCCGGGCGACGGCGCCGGCGGGACGATCGCGCGGCTCGGCGCGGCGGGAGGCCAGGTCCGGCTCGCGCTCGACGAGGAGCCGCGCACGTGGGGCGCGGTCGTCTGGGCGTGGACGGACGGCGGGTACGGCGCGAGCGCGCTCTCGAGCACGCTCGCCGGCTCGCCGCTCATCGTCGAGGCCGAGTGGCCTCCGTTCCTGCGCACCGGCGAGCCGGTCGAGCTCGACGTCACCGTGACCAACGTCACCGGCGCGGCGCTCGATCTCGCGCCCTCGGCGGACGTGCCGGGCGTCGACGCGCAGGCGCCGTCGGCGCTCGCGATCGGCGCCGGCGAGGCCGCCGCGACGACGCTGCGGCTCTCGCCCCGCGGCGAGCCGGCGGGCGGCCGGGCGCGCTTCGCGCTGCGCGCGGGCGGCGAGGCGCTGCGCCGCGTCGAGTGGGCGTTCGCGACGCTCGCGCCGACGCACCCGCAGCGCCTGCGCGCCGCCGGGCTCGCGCGCGGGCGCGCGTGGCGCGTCCGCTGGGACGCGCCCGAGGACGCGCGCTTCACGTCGGGCCGCGTCATCGTGCTCGCGCCCTCCGCGCTCTCGGGCGACCCGGACCTCGAAGACCTCCGCCGCCGCGACCCCGCGCTCGTCGCGTTCTCCGACGCGCTCGCCGGTCGTCGCGCGGACCCCGAGGTGTGGGCGACGCTGCTGCGCCGCCAGCGCCCGGATGGCTTCGTGCAGGGCGACGACGAGTTCGTCTCCACGGCCTGCGCGGCCGTCGCCTGGGCGGCGGCGGATCGCTACGACGCCGACGCGCGCGCGGCCCTCGCGCGCTTGCGCGGCGCGCTCTACGGCCTCGGCGATCCGGGCGGCGGGGTGTCGGACCCGGTGATGCTGCGTACGGCGGCGGCGGCGCTCGGCGCGCTCGCCGCGGGGGGCGTCCCGGCGGTCGGCGACGGCGCGTCGAGCGATCCGGTCGCGAACCTCGCGACGGCGATCCGCGCGGCGCTGCGGCGCACCGTGCGCTCGCAGCCCGAGGAGCCGAGCCTCGCGGCGCGCGCGGCGGCGGCGCTGCTGCTCTCGGATCCGCGCGACGCGTACGGGCTCGCGATGCTCGAGGCGGCCTCGCGCCACCTCGAGGATGCGCCGGACGGCGGGGCGCGCGTCGTGCCGTCGTCGCGCCTCGCGGGCGACCTCGAGTCGGTCGGGGCGACGGCGGCCCTCGCGGTGGCTGCGCACCAAGCCGGCGACGACGCGCTCGCCGAGCGGCTCGCGCGCGGAGCGCTCGGGCGCGATCACGCGGCCCTGCGCGCGGGCGGCGAGGTCGCGTTCTGGTGGCTCGCGGCGGGCGCGTACGGCGTGCTGGGCGCGGACGCGACCTCCGCCGAGGTGGTGATCGACGGGCAGCGTCACGCGGTGGCGCTCGAGGGCGGCCGCGGCGTGGTCCCCCTCGAGGCGCGCGGGGGCGCGCACGAGGTCGTCGTCGAGGCGGCGGGCGGCGCCGCGTTCGTCCGCGTCGAGGCGGCGGCGGGGCGCGCCTTCACGACCCGCACGAGCGGGCCGTACACCCTCGAGCTCGACGGCGACGTGGGCGACACGGTGACCGGCGCCGGCCTCGAGCTGACGATCGTCGCGCGGCGCGAGATCCGCGAGCCGACCCTGCTCTACGTCTCGCTGCCCGCCGGCGTCACGGTGACCGACGCGCTGCGCGAGCGGCTCTCGTATGCGAGCGGGGTGTCGCGGGTCGAGGCGCGGGATCCGGCGCTGCTCCGCGTCTGGCTCGCGCCGATGGCCTCGGGCACGCGGCACACGCTGCCGCTCGCGTTCCCCTGGACGGTGCGCGGCACCCTCCACGGGCTCGGCGCCGCGGTGCACCCGGTCGGCCGTCCCGAGGCGATGACGGTGCTCGCGCCGCGCCGCCTCGACGTCCCTGCCGCGGCGCGCTGAGCAGGACCCACGGGATGGTCTACGACTACGACCTCTTCACGATCGGCGCCGGCTCGGGCGGCGTGCGCGCGAGCCGCGTCGCGGCGGGGCTCGGCGCGCGCGTCGCGATCGCCGAGGCCGACCGGCTCGGCGGCACGTGCGTCAACGTGGGGTGCGTGCCCAAGAAGCTGATGGTGTACGCCTCGCAGTACGCCGACGCGTTCACCGACGCGCGCGGCTTCGGCTGGACGCTGCCCGAGGCGCCGCGCTTCGACTGGACCGCGTTCCGCGACGCGATGGATCGCGAGGTCGCGCGGCTCAACGCCACCTACGGGCGCTTGCTCGCCGGCTCGGGCTGCGCGCTGATCCGAGGGCGCGCGAGGCTCCTCGATCCGCACACCGTCGAGGTCGCCACGGCCGACGGGCCGGCGCGCTACACGGCGCAGCACGTCTTGCTCGCGACGGGCGGCCGCCCGCGCCGCCCCCTCGAGCCCGGGACCGAGCGCGCGTGGCTCAGCGACGACGTCTTCGCGATGCGCGCGCTGCCGCGGCGGCTCCTCGTCGTCGGCGGGGGCTACATCGCGCTCGAGATGGCGTGCGTGTTCTCGGGGCTCGGGGCGCAGGTCACGCTCGTCCATCGGGGTCCGCGCCTGCTCCACGGCTTCGACGAGGACGTGCGCACGGTGATCGCGACCGAGCTCGAGAAGCGCGGGATCGACGTGCGCCTGCACACGCGCGTCGAGTGCCTCGAGGACGCGCCCTCGGGCGGGATCTGCGCGCTCCTCCCGCACGAGGAGTCGCTCGAGGTCGACGCCGCGCTCTACGCGATCGGGCGCGTGCCGAACACCGAGGGGCTCGGGCTCGAGGCGCTCGGCGTCGCGCAGGACGCGGACGGCGCGGTCATCGTGGACGCGCGCTACCGCACCAACGTGGCGAGCGTGCTCGCGCTCGGCGACGTGACCAACCGCATGAACCTCACGCCGGTCGCGATCGAGGAGGGCATCGTGCTCGCGCACCAGCTCTTCGGCGACCGAGCGCGCGCGCTCGACTACGAGAACGTGCCGACGGCGGTCTTCTCGCAGCCGCCGGTCGCGACGGTGGGCCTCGCGGAGCGCGAGGTGCCGGGCGCGATCGTGTACGAGAGCGACTTCCGCCCGATGGCGCACACGATCTCGGGGCGCGACACCCGCGCGTACATGAAGCTGGTCGTCGATCCGGTCAGCGACCGCGTCCTCGGGGTCCACCTCGTCGGCCCGGACGCGCCCGAGATCATCCAGGGCTTCGCGGTCGCGCTGCGCGCGGGCGTGACCAAGGCGGCGCTCGACGCGACGGTGGGCCTGCACCCGACGGCGGCCGAGGAGCTGGTCACGATGCGCGCGCCGCGCCCCGCGCAGTGAGCCTCGCTCCCGCTCGCGCCCTCGAGTCGGGTAGACTCACGGCTCGCCCCTCGCGGGGCGACTCGGATGCCGGGCTCGCGCGACGACGACGACCGACCCACCGTGGCGGTGGGCGTGCCTTGGGGCTCGGACCAGCGCTCGCTGGACGAGTTCGATCCGGACACCTTCGACGTCTCGACCGAGATCCCGACGGCGGAGGAGGCGCTCGGCGAGCTCGACGCGTTCGGGCACCCGAGCATCGGGACCGAGCTCGGCGGTCGCTACCGGCTCGAGCGCATCCTCGGGCGCGGCGCGTGCGGCGTCGTCTTCGAGGCGTCGCACCTGGTGATCGGCAAGCGCGTGGCGGTGAAGTGCCTCTACCCGCAGCTGCGCAAGCACCCGGTGCAGGTCGAGCGCTTCTTCCAGGAGGCGCGCATCGCCGCGCAGGTCGAGCACCCGAACGTCATCCAGATCTTCGACGGGGGAGACGAGCGCGACACGCTGTTCCTGGCGATGGAGCTGCTCGAGGGCGAGACGCTCGCCGAGCGGCTCGAGCGCGGGCCGCTCGCCGTGCCCGACGCCGTGGCGATCTTCCTCGCGGTGCTCGACGCGATCGCGGCGGTCCACGACGCGGGCGTGGTTCACCGCGATCTCAAGCCCGACAACGTGTTCCTCACGCACTCGATCGCCTCGGTCGAGGGTGAGCCCAAGGTGCTCGACTTCGGCGTCTCGAAGCTGAAGGCGCCAGGCCGCGAGAGAGACCTCACCGCGCTCGGCGCCGTGATGGGCACGCCCTACTACATGGCGCCAGAGCAGATGTTGAACGCAAAGGACGTGGACGCGCGGGCCGACGTGTACTCGCTCGGCGTGATGCTCTACGAGACGATCGCGGGCGAGCTCCCGTACGAAGGGGACAACATCGCGGACGTCTTCACCGCCGCAAAGCGCGGCGACTGGCGGCCGCTCGAGGAGCGCGCGCCGCACGTCTCGACGCTCCTGTCGCGGATCATCGGCAAGGCGATGCAGGTCGATCGCGAGGCGCGCTTCGCCTCGGTGCGCGACATGTACCGGGCGCTCGTCGCGGCGCGCGCGATGGAGGCGCTCGACGGCGCGGGCGTGGAGTCGGCGCGGACCGTCGAGGACGAGCGCTCGCCGCTCGCGGATCTGCCGCTCGACCTGATGATGCCGCCGCGCCGCGCGGCGCCCGCGCACGGCGAGGTGACGGCGCCGACGGCGATGCCCGCGTACTCGCGCGCGGACGCGATGAAGACGGTCGAGCTGCGCCGGCCCGAGGCGCTCGCCCCGGCGCGCGTCCCGCCGTGGGCGATCGCGGTGATGATCGGGCTCGCCACGATCGCGCTCGCCTCCCTCGGGCTCGCGCTCGCGCTGCTGTTGCTCTGAGTTGCGGACGGGCTGCCCGCACCCAAGGCGAACGCGGCGGCGCCGCGTTCGACCCATCGCGGGGCGATGGGGTCATGGGGTCGTCGCTGCGCGACGGGCTGGTCTCGATCCGCGCCGTCGGCCCCGTGTGCTCTCGATTGGTCGACAGCTCCACCCCAGCGCGAGCGCGGCGGCGCCGCGTTCGACCCCATCGCGGGGGAGTGGGGGCGCCTCGACCTACGCCCGTCGCTGCCTACGCCCGTCGGTGCGCGACGGGCTGGTCTCGATCGGCGCCGTCGGCCGCCTGCGCGCCGAGCCGCGCGCGTCAGAGGCCGTCGAGCGCTTCGTCGTCGAGCGCCTCGTCGTCGTCGCCGAGCGCTGGCGCCTCTTCGTCCTCGCCGCCGCCCTCGGCGGGGGCCGAGTCGAGGCCGGGGAGGTCGTCGTCGAGGTCGTCGAGCGTCGGCTCGCCACCCGGTCCGTCGAGCCCCGGCAGGTCGTCGTCGTCGTCGCCGAGGTCGTCGAGCGTGCCGCCGCCCTCGTCGTCCTCGTCGTCGAGGAGCAGGCCGCCACCCTCCATCTCGCCGGCGCCATCGCCCATGCGCTCGATGTCGTCCGTCGTGAGCTCCTGCGTGTCGACGAACGACGTGAGCCACGTCGAGAGGCCGGGCCAGTAGGTGGTCAGCACGAGCGCGACCACGAGGATCGCGATGAACGGCAGCACCGCCACGTAGAGCCGCGTCACCGGCTTCTCGAAGCGGAAGCTCGCGATGAACAGGTTGAGCCCGACCGGCGGCGTCAGGTAGCCGATCTCGAGGTTGAGCAGGAAGATGATCCCGAGGTGGTACGGGTCGATCCCGAAGTGCCGCGCGATCGGGACGATCAGCGGCACGACCACGACGATCGCGCTGAAGATGTCCATCAGCATGCCCACGACGAGCAGGAACAGGTTCAGCGCGAGCAGGAACATCCACGGCTCGCTGATGAACGTCTCCATCCACTCGACCATCAGCTCGGGCACGCGCGCCTGGATCAGGTAGCCGGTGAACCCGAGCGCGGTCGCGAGGATGGCGAGGATCGCGCCGAGCATCGTCATGCTGTCCTTGATGACGCGCGGCAGATCCTTGGTGAGGGAGATGTCCTTGTAGACGAAGACCTCGACGATGAGCACGTAGAGCGCCGTGAACGCGGCGGCCTCGTGGATGCGGAGCACGCCCGTCGCGAGGCCCGCGATGAGCACGTTCGGGAGCAGGATCTCCCAGCTGCCCTCGAGGAGCGCGGCGCGCGTCTCGCCCTTGGTGAAGAACGCGCCGCCGAAGAACGCGACGAGGGTCACCGGAAGGAGCAGGTAGCGGCCGTTCGCGCTCAGCCACGGGCCGACGCCCGGCTCCTCCGGCGCGCCGAGCCCGAATGCCATGCCGAGCCCGACGAGGAGCAGCGTGGTGCCCGCTGCGCCGACGAGGTAGCCGCCGCCGAAGCGCAGGAACATCGCGAAGCCGCGCTTCATCTCCTCGACCGGCGGGCGCTGCCGCCAGCCGACGACGAGCGCGTACGCCGAGAGCAGCGCCACGGTGATGCCGCCGGGCACGATGCCGGCGAGGAAGAGCTTGTCGATCAGGATCCCGGCGACCACGCCGTAGAGCACGATCGGGATCGAGGGCGGGAACAGGAGGCCGAGCGAGCCGCCCGTGGTGACGAGGCCGAGCGAGAAGCGCTCCGGGTACTTCTCGGCGATGAGCGCCGGGAAGAGCAGGCCGCCGACCGCGACGATGGTGATGCCGCTGCCGCCCGTGAAGGTCGTGAAGAACGCGGAGGCGATGAGGCAGACGACGGCGAGGCCGCCCGGCAGCCAGCCGAAGAGGCCGCGGCTCACGCGCACGAGGCGCTTGGGGGTGCCGCTCTCCGCCATCAGGTAGCCGGCGAACGTGAAGAGCGGGAGCGTGACGAGCGTCGGCGAGTCCGCGAAGCGCTCGCTGAACACGTCGACCGCGACGGACGTGATCGTGCCCGTGCTGCCGAACAGGATCATCGCGGCCGCGCCGAAGATCGCGAAGAGGGGCGCGCCGATCAGCGCGAACACGATCAGGAGGAGCACCCAGGCGGGGTGCATCCCGACCGCGCCCTGGGCGTCGACGCACGCGCCCGAGACGCAGGCGCCGCTGACGCCGCACTGCTCGTTGGACTCGCACGCGTTCGTGCAGACGCCCGCGTCGGTGCAGACCTGGCCGCTCGCGCAGTCCGACGACTGCGTGCACGTGGTCGTGCCCTGGCAGCCGGGGACGGCGAGGATGCTGAGGAACGCGGCGACGCCGAGCGCGTAGAGGATGCGCCGCACGCCGTGGGGGCCGAGCTCCTTGAGGCGGTCCTTCATCGGCCCTTCTCCTCGTCGCTCGCGCCCTCGGGCTTGCGCTTGATCTCGTGGCTCGGCGGCTCCTCCTCGCCGTGGTCCCCGGTGACGAGCCGGATGACGCTGCCGATCGCGTTCGCGAACAGGCGCGCCGCGATCATCATGAACATCACGGGCACGATGAGCTGGAGCGCGGACTCGCCCGTCTCGACGGGGACGTTCACCGCGGCGAGCGCGCCGCGGAGCGAGCAGAAGATCGTCGGCACCTCGAGGCTCGCGTCGGCGACCTGCTGCGCGGTCGCGTCGCACACGTGCATCGAGCCCTGGTCGCCCCAGACCTCCATGCTCGCGGGTCGCTCGTCCGCGTTGACGAGGACCGCGGCCCAGAAGGCGCGCGCGAGGTAGAACGAGACGACCGCGGAGCCGAGCCCGGCCACCGCGCGCATCACGAGCTTCACGCGGATCGGCGCGAGCCGCGGGAACAGGTCGATGCCGATGTGCCGGCCCTCGCGCGTCGCGAGCGACGCGCCCAGGAACGCGAGCCATAGGGTGCCCTTCTGCAGGAAGGGATCGACCCAGGTGAGGCTCTCGAGCGAGGCGGTCGCCCAGTCCACCTCCATCCCGGAGAGGTTCCTGAAGACCGCCTGGATCGAGGCCGCGGCGATCATCGAGACGAGGAAGAGCGTCGCGAGCGCGGCTTCTCCGCGCGCGACGCCGGCGTCGAATCGCTCGAGGTGCTTCAACACGGGCCGAGAGCCTACACGAGAAAGGCCGAGCCCTGGGGCCCGGCCTTTCATCGAACGGCAATGCGTTCTTCCGACGGAGGAGCTCAGCGGCCGCGGGCGGCCGCCATCACGCGCTCCATCAGCTCGCGCGGGAAGAGGCGCCCGGCGAGCCGCTCGCGCGTCTGCGTCGAGGCCTGCTGCCACTCGGCGCGGTGCGGCGTGGTGTCGACCGCGGTGAGGCCGTGGCGGGTCGTGAGCGCGGTGTAGTAGCGCGCGTCGTCGCGGCGGATGCGCTGCACGAGCTGCCGGTGCGCCTGCTCGCTCGTCTGGTCGAGGGCCTGGCGCAGATCGGGCGCGAGCGACTCGTACTTCGTCTGCGACAGGAGCGTCGCGCCGATCAGGATCGTGTTGGCCTGCTGCGTCACGTGCGTCACCCGCGTGTGCCACTGCAGCGCGCTCGCCGCGGTCGCCGACGCGACGACGGTGTCGACCTGGCCGGTGCTCAGCGCCGGCAGCACCTCCGGCACACCGAGGCGCACGCCCGTCGCGCCGACCACGCTCAGGAACTCGCCGAACATCGAGTCCTCGCGCCACTGCCACGGCCGCACCGCGCGCAGGTCGGACGGCCGCGCGATCGGGCGGTTCGAGAAGATGCGGCCCTCGCCGACGTCGCCCCAGCCGAGCAGGCGCACGCCGTTCTCCTGGAACTGGCGCGCGAAGTCGGCGTTCATCGCGGCGCGCGCGCGGTCGAGCTGCTCGTAGTTCTCGATGACCCCGGGCGCCTGCAGCACGAGCACCGGTCGCACGACGAGGCTCAGGCCCGTCGACGTCACCGCGGCGCCGTCGAGCTGCCCGATCCGGATCTTGCGGATCACGTCGCGCTCGTCGCCCTGCGAGCCGCCGTAGTAGACGCGCAGCGAGAGCCGGTTCTGCGTCGCCTGACGCAGCGAGTTGTTCCACGCGTCGAACACGCGCGCCCACGACGAGCCGCGCGGCGCGAGCGTGGCGATCCGGAGCTCGGTCGACTCTTGCGCTCCCGCGCGCTGCGGCGCGCTGCCCGGCAGCGCGGTCAGGCCGAGCGCGAGGAGCGCGATCACGAAGTGCTGTCGCTTCATCACGAAATATCCCCTGTGAACCCTACTCACCCGTCACCGAGCTTCGTACCAAATCTCGCCGGCCCTCGAACCGTGACTCTGCGTCACTCCTCCTCGAAATACCTCCGGTATTCCTCGTCGTCGTTCCTTGATTCACGGTCCGATGGCTCGTCGATATTTGGCACTCACTTCGGTTCCGGGTGATTAGGCGGAAACGGAGCCTACCACGAGGCGGCGCGAGGTAGACGGCCGCCTCGCGGCCGGCATTCAGAACAGCTGATCGGTGCGCTGGAGCCAGCGGATCGCGCGCCGCCGCGTGATCCGGTTGGCGAGCCGCGCCGCGGGCTCGGGGTCGCCGCCATCGACGACCTCGCGCAAGAGGCGCACGTAGAGGTCCCGGTTCTGCGTCTGCACGGCGTAGGTGCGCGCGTAGCTGAAGTGGACGGTGAAGAACTTCCGCTGCGTCAGCTCGAGCGCCCGCTCGAAGTACTCGCGCGCGCGATCCGGGTTGCCGCCGAGCGCCTCGGGCAACGCGGCGTTGACCACGCCGAGGAAGGTCAGGCCGCTGTAGTTGAAGAAGGACTCGTCGGTGCGCACGGCCTTCTCCACCGCGACGCGCGCGTACGGGAGCGCGAGGATCATCTCCGGATCGTCGCGGCCCGCGTTGATCGCCGAGCCCCACGCGTAGCCGGTCCAGAAGAGCAGCGGCACGTCGTCGCGGCTCGAGTAGCGCTCGTCGAGGTACGCGTTCCAGCCCTCGTAGCCGCCTTGCAGCACCTGATCGACGTTCGGGTCGCGCAGGCGCATCAGGTGGATCCCGATGTTGCGCGCGCGCTCGTAGAGCAGGCGGGCGCGGCCGGTGATCCGCTCCTCCTCCTCGAAGTCTCCGCGGTCCTGCACCTGCTCGAGCTGGTCCTCGAGCCAGCCGTAGGTGTACGAGACGTAGGCGCGCATGAGCGTCACGCCGAGCTGCTCGTTGTCGGGGATGACGCTGTAGACGCCCTCGAGCTGCATGATGCTGCCGGGCAGCGCGGCGCCGGCGAGCTCGTAGTCGAAGTGTCGCTCGAGCGCGCCACCGGCGCGCGAGAACATGTTCGCGGTCGAGTTCGCCGTGAACCGCGTGAGGTCGCAGGCGGCCTGGGTGGAGAGGGCGAGGGCGAGGGCGGCGAGGGAGAGGTGCCGGATCCAGCGGGTCATGGCCTGCGTGAGTACGTCAGCACCGGGCGGCGCGTCAATCGCCACTCGCGCTTGACGCACCGGTGTGCGGCCAATCATGTTGGGCGCATGCGAGTTTCGAGGAGCGCCGCGGGCGCCCTGATCGCCCTGCTCGCGCTCCTGGCGGTGCCCGCGCGCGCGACGCTCTCCGAGGCGCTCTCGCTCGCCGAGCTCGTGCGGCAGTCGGACCACGTCGTGCGCGTCACGTGCCTCTCCGAGCGGGCGCTGCGCGACGATCGGGAGCGGATCGTCACCGACTACACGCTGCGCGTCGAGGAGGTGCGGCGCGGTCCGCTGCGGCCGGGCGCCGAGATCGTCATGCGCCGCCTCGGCGGGGAGCTCGGCGATCTCGGGATGCGCGTCGAGGGTGAGCCGCGCCTCGCGCCGGGCGGCCGCTACATCGTGTTCCTCTACGCGGTGCGTGGCGTCCTGCGGCCCGTCGGGATGAGCCAAGGCGTGTTGCCGGTCACCGACGAGGGCGGGGTCCTCGTCGTGCACCCGGGCGGCGCCGGGCTCTCGCTCGTTCTGCGCGGCGCGGACGGCCGGCTCGCCCCGGCGCCGCCCGCGCTGCAGGCCGCGGAGCCGTGGGACCGCCTGCGCGCTCGCGTCGACGCCGTGCGCGGGGCGCCGTGAAGCGGGCGGTCGCGCTCGCGTGCGCCGCCGTCCTGCTCGGCGCCGCCGCCGACGCCGCGGCGTGGTGCCGGATGACGACGAGCCGCCGGCAGCCGACGGCCACGGAGCCGTGCGTCTTGCCCGACCCGTCGACCGATCCCCCCGAGCAGTTCCTCGAGTGGCGCCGGCCGTGCAACTCCGTCGGGCTCTCGGTGGCGGCGCCCTCGCGCGACCTGAGCGAGCTCGAGGTCGCCGGGGTCTTGTCCCGCTCCGCCGCGACGTGGAACGCGGTCTCGTGCGACGGGGTGCCCGTGAGCTACGAGCTGCGGGTCCTGGGCGAGCGCACGACGTGCACCGGGCCCCACTACCGCGACGACGGCGGCAACGTGAACTCGGTGCAATTCGTCCTCGACTGGGCCGAACGCATGTACGACGCGAACGCGTTCGCGGTCACGACCGTGTGGCATCGGCGCAGCACCGGCGAGATCGTCGACGCGGACCTCGACCTCAACGAGCGGCGCGGTCCGTTCGGCATCTGCCCCGACGTCGGCTGCGACACGCGCACGGTGGACCTCGAGAACGTGATCACGCACGAGCTCGGGCACATGCTCGGCCTCGCGCACTCGACGGACGTCGACGCGACGATGTTCGTCTCCGCGGTCGCGGGCGAGACGCACAAGCGCGATCTCCACGCCGACGACGTCGCCGGGATCTGCGCGGTCTACCCGCCGGGGCGGCCCGAGGGCGACTGCGACCCTACGCCGATCGGCGGGCTCGACCTCGACTGCTCCGCGGGCTGCTGCACGGTCGCGCCCGGTCGGCCGAGCCGCGCGGGCTGGCCGCTCGGGCTCGCGCTCGCGCTCATCGGAGCTCGAGCGCGCCTTCGAGCGCGCGCCGCGCGACGTCGTAGCTGAACCCGGCGCGCGCGAGCTTCGCGAGGCTCGCCTCGCCCGGCTCGAGGCGGCGCCGCCTCACGAACGCGCAGGCGGCCTCGAGGTCGTCGCCCTCGATCGCCCCCTCGAGCGTCTCGGCGTCGAGGCCGAGCTGCGCGAGCGCCGCGCGGATCGCGCGCGTGGACTTGCCGCGCCGCCGGAGCGCGCGCGCGCGCTCGCGGGCGAAGCGCGCGTCGTCGAGGTAGCCCAGGCCGCGGAGCTTCGCGATGACGACGGCGATCGTGTGGGCCGCCTCTTGGGGCGTCGGGGCCCCGTGCGCCTCCGCGGCGCGCGCGGCGCGGCGCGTCAGGACGCGCCGCAGGCGCGCCTCCGGCCCGCCGTAGCGCTCGAGGTAGCGGAGCGCGGCGCGCTCGAGCGATCCCTCGGTCGCGGGCGGGGCCGGACGCACGCGGACCTCACTGCGTCTCGCGGATGAGGAACTGCACGCGGCGGTTGCGCGCGCGGTTGGCCGCGGTGAGGTTCGGCACGAGCGGGGTGTCCGGGCCGTAGCCGCGCGCCTCGAGCCGGTTCGCGTCGATGCCGTGCTCGATGAGCCACTGGCGGACCGCCTCGGCGCGCCGCTGCGACAGATCGACGTTGTGCTGCCGCGAGCCGCGGTTGTCCGTGTGGCCCTGGATCTCGATCCGGGTCACCTCGGGGTGGCGCATGATCACGTCGGCGATCTCGGTGAGCAGCGCGTTGCTGTCGGCGAGGATCTCCGCGCTGTCCGTCGCGAAGTTCACCTGACGGCGGATCACGATCTGGCGCCCGCTCACCCGCACGAGCGACTGGCGCGGGCGGGCGATGAGCGTGATCACCGGCGTCGCCTCCTGGCGCGCGCGGACCTCGAAGGTCTCGACGCGGATCAGGTGCGTCTCCGACTCGACGCGCGCCGTGTAGGTGCCGGGCGGCAGATCGCGGGTGGTGAACGTGCCGTCGGGCGAGCTCACGAGGCTCCGGTTCGCGGGGCCCGAGAGGTTGACGGTGACGCCGCCGACGCGGCTCCCGTCGTCGCCGCGGACGCTGCCGCGCACGGAGCCGACGCGCGGGAGCGCGACGAGCTCGCAGCGGACCTCGACGTCCCCGCCCTCGGGCGCGATGGTGCCCGCGCACGTGCCGTCGTTGTGGTCGGGGTGGCGCACCGAGAGCGTGTGCTCGCCAGGCGCGAGGGGGTAGGTCGTGAAGCGCCCGCCCGAGTCGGCGACGAGCGAGGTGAGCTCGGTGCCCGGGAACGAGATGATCGCGCCCGCGATCGGCGTGGTGGTGCCCTGCTCGACGACGGTGCCGGCGAGCCGGCCCGTCGGCGGCGCCTCGGGCTCGCGCGTCACCTCGCGGATGACCTCGCGCTCCACCTCCTGGATGACCGGGACGGTGTCGAACGCCCAGGCGAAGCCGAGGCGCACGTTGTACGGCTCCTTGCCGCTGAGCTCGCGCACGAACGTGTACGTGCCCGTCAGGCCGATGTCGACGGCGACGAAGACGCTCATCCCGCGCAGCGGCGGCATCACGCGCACGCCGAGGGTGAGCCACTGCTCGAACGCCTCGGCGCGGTCGAACTCGCCGCCGGTCGCGTTGCGGCCGCGCAGGCACGCGTCCTCGCCCGTCGGCACGATGCCGCCGACGCTCGTGTCGAGGCAGCTGTAGCCCTGGCGGTTGACCGGGATGTCGAGCACCCACTCCGCGATCGGGCTGATCGTGAAGTCGGGCATCACCGTGATCGGCGCCTCGATGCCGAGGCCGACGCGGAAGCGATCGACCCGGTCGATCTGGAGCGAGTAGCGCTCGACGCGGGTGACGAGGTGGCGGTCCTCTTCGCAGTTGCCGAGCGCCGGGTCCGCGGGGCAGGGGCGCCGATCGCTCGGGGGCAAAGCGTCGTAGCGCGCGCGCTCCACGCTCCCGATGAGCGCGCTGGAGTTGTCGAACCAGTACTGCAGGTTCAGCCGCGCGATGAACGGGACGGGGTTCTCGAGCTCGCGCAGGTCGAGGCCGAGGTTCGCGCGCAGCCCGACGCTCGTGCTGTCGCCGACGAGGCCGATGTCGCCCACCGTGTTCAGGAAGCCGACGCTGAGGTCACCGCCGATCGACAGGATCGGGGCGTCCTCGAAGCGGTACCACGCCTTGATCCCGAAGAGCGTGTCGCCGAGCACCTGGAAGAGGTTCGGCTCCTCCTGCTCGTTGCTGTTCGCCCAGCTCGCGATGGACGCGTAGAGCTCGAGGAAGTCGAACGGGTTCCAGCTCAGCGAGAGCGTGCCGCCGACGTGGCTGTGGCTGTTGCTCGCGGTGGGCGGGGCGTCGGGCAGGGTGAGCCAGCCGTCGATGAAGAAGAACTGGAGGCCGAGCTGCGCGCGGAACGCCCCCGCGGCGCCGGAGCCGGGATCCACGATGTGGAAGCCGCCGACGGAGCCCTGGATGGTGTTGTGGAGCACGTGCCGGCGCTCGCGGAACGCCCGCGCCGCCGCCACCGCGTCCGCGGGGGGCCGCGCCGGGGCGGCCTCGCGCGGCTGCTGCGGCGGCCGCTCGGCGTCCTCGTCGTCGCCCTCGGCCGCGGCGTCACCGAACGCGTCGTCGTCATCGAACTCGTCGCGCGAGGCCGCTCGCGCGCGCCCGCCTCCCCGACCCTGCGTCGGTCGCTCGGCCTCGTCCTCGAGGTCGTCGAAGTCGTCGAACTCCTGCGCGTACGCGATGCCGTTCGACGCGAGAGGGACCGCCACCGCCATGGCGATCCAGAGGGGAAGATCCGTCCTCAAGCGCATCCGATGCTCCATCCGTGCGGAACAGTCTCGACGGGCGCGGAGACGCTGATCCCCGCGTTCGCCGCGCGTTTCATACACCGGACGCGGGCAGGACACAAACCAGGATCCGCCTTACAGGAGGCGAACCCGCACCTCGATGGACGGGACGCCCCGCGGAACCGGCACGACGCGCGGCACGGGGGCGCGGCCCTCACCGCTCGGCGTGGCGCTCACCACGTACTGGCCGGGCGCCACGTTGGAGATCGTGCACGAGCCGTTGCGGGTGACACATTCGTACGCGGCGCCGCCCTCCTGCGCCCGCAGGATCACCCGCGCGTCCGCCGGGCGCGCCGTGGCGTCCGTGACCTCGACGTGGACGGCAGCGCCCTCCTGGGCGCTCGCCGTCGCGAGGGGGCCGAGCAGGAGCACGGAGAGGGTCAACGCGCGGACGCTTCGCATGGCAGGCCTCGCGGCTCCGACGCGGCGGCGCGCGCTCGATTCACCGCCCGTCACGCCACCCCTCCTCACTCCTCGGGGATCTCGACCTGCATGGTCTCTTCGCCGTAGTCGGGGAGCCCGCCGAGGTCGACCTGGCGCGTCTCCTCGGGGACCCCGGCGTAGCCCTCGGCGTCGTACGTGGACTCTTCGTCCTCGTACTCGTCGTACGCGCCCTCCTCCTCGGCGTCCCACTCCTGCGGCGGTTCGGCGGCGGGGGGCTCGGCGAACGCGGGCGCTGCGGCGTACTGCGCCTCGCCATCGTCCGCGGCGTACTCGCCCGCGTCCTCGTCCTCGTCGGCGTAGGCCTCCGCGAAGATCGCGCCGGCGTGCGGGTCGCCCAAGCGCGGCGCGCGCGTGATCACGAGGCTCGGGTCGAGCGCCGGGCGCGGCGGCTCGGCGGGCTGGGGCAGCCCCGCGCCGCGCGCGTACTGGAAGTGCCCGCTCGAAGGGCTCGCGTCGAAGCGCGGGAGCGGCTCGGGCGACCAGCTCGCGTGCAGCACCGGGCGCGTGAGCACGGCCGTCTCCGAGTGCGGCGAGGGCAGCGGGCTCGGCGTGACCGGCGGCGGCAGCTCGTAGATGCGCGACTCGCCGGGCGCCGCGAGGGTCACCGCCGGCGCGGCCGGCGCGGCCGCGCGGGGGAGGTAGTCCTCGATCGCGCCGACCTCGGTCGCGCCGCTCGGCTCCTCCCACTCGTCCGCCTCGACCAGCCCCGAGTCGAGCTCGTCGAGCGCCTCGTCGAGCGCCGCGTCCGCGGCCGCGGGCTCGGCGTAGGCCGGCGCCGCCTCGTAGGCGGGCGGCGCTTCATCGTACGCGCGGGGCTCGTACGCGGGAGGCTCCTCGTAGGCCGGGGTGTCCTCGACGGCATACGCGAAGGCGTCCGCCACCTCGTCCTCGGCCGCGACGTCCTCCACCGCTTCTGCGGCCTCGAGCGCCTCGCCCTCGTAGCCGGCCTCCGCGTACTCGTCGCCGACGCCGATCTCACCCGTCTGTGGCTCGTCGCCCGCGTAGGCGGCGCGCACCTGCAGGATCCGCTCGAAGTACACCTGCCCGAGGTCGTCGAGCCGCAGCTCGTCCATCACCACGTCGAAGCGGTGCTCCGGCGCGCGGTCCTCGCCGTTGTCGATCGAGCCGGCGCACCGCCCGTGGCCCTGGAGCGCCGCGGTGCCGTCCGCGAGCGTGACGTGGAACTCGATCCACTCGCCCTCCGGGATCGCGTCCTCGTTCGGCAGCATGAGCCGCTGCTCGTCGACTCGCTGGTAGAAGTTCTCCGCGAGCTCGGAGATGTCGGTGAAGGGCGTCGGGACGCTGATCGCGTAGGTCATCGTGACTTCTTGCCGTCGTCGTCAACAAGGTTCTGGGTCTTCATGGACTCGCCCAACAGCTCCTCGACCTTCGCCTCCGCGGCGTCGAGCCGGCGGGAGCCGAGGCGCGAGAGCTGGATACCCTCTTCGAAGACGGCGAGCGAATCTTCGAGCGGCAGGTCACCGGCCTCGAGCCGCTCGACGACCTGCGTGAGCCTCGCGAGGATCTCCTCGAAGCCGAGCTCGGCGCGCTCGTCGGCGCCGGTGGGTGCACCTTCCACGGGCCGACCTTGCCGCAGCTTCGGCGCCTGGGTCAACCGTGATGCGATGGCGACGCGCGTTCAGAGCCCGAGCGCGAGGCGCAGCTCGAAGACGTCGAGCGCCGCCCCGTTCATCTCGAGCCGGAGGTAGCTCAGGGTGAGCGCGGCGTGGAGGTTGCGGAAGATGCGCAGCGCCGCCCCGAGCTCGACGCCGCCGCCGCCGAAGCCGTACGCGACGAACGTGTCGAAGCGCTGCCCGAGCACGGCGCCGGTCGTGACCACGAGCGCGATGTGCGGGACGAGCGGGTCGATGATCGCGGGGAGCTGCGCCCCGACCGCGATCGCCGCGCGGAAGAGGAGGTCTTCGCCCGCGAGCGAGTAGTCGCGGCCGCCCGCCGAGACGAGCGCGCTCGTGCGCAGCTCGGGGATCGGCCACTGGAGGAAGACCTCGAGCGCCGCGGCGTGCGTGTCGCCGCCGCCGTATCCGTCGGCGAGCTTGGAGTACCCGTAGCTCACCTGGATCTGCGGGCCGGGCCACGGCCGCTCGCCAGCCGCGTCGGCCGCCGGCTCGACCTCGGTCGCGGGAGCGCGCGCCGGGTCGCCGAGCTGCCGGCCCAGGCCGAGCGTCGCGCGCTGCGCGCCCGCGGGCGCGGCGATCGCGAGCGCGAGCAAGACGATCGCCGGCCCCAGGGCGCGGCGGCGCGGGATCTGCGGCGCGCTCACCGCCGCGGCCCGATCCCCACGTACCGGATCATCTCGGTGACCTCGCGCGAGTCGAGGTCCGGGGAGGCTTCGAAATCGAGCCGGAGCGACTGGCCGCCGCCGAGCGGGAAGAGCACGACGCGGCGGTAGCGCTCGAACGGGTCGGGCTCGTCGAAGGTCAACAGCTCGAGGCCGTCCACGCCCTCGCGCGTCGTGATCGTGCGCGGCCCGTCGAGGATCGTGCGGCCGCGCATCGCGCGCGACGCGCGCACCTCTCGGTCCATCTCGTCCTCGATCGCGCGCCCCATGCGCGCGGTCGTGAGATCGAACTTGCCGGGGCCGCCCTCGATCGTGCCCGTCGCCATCGCGGTCGACTCGATGGAGAGGTGCGCGCCCACCAGGTCCTCCCGCACGACCCGCCACGGCGGCGCGAGGTAGCGGACGCGGTAGTCGCCGGTCGGCGCCTCCCAGGTGGTGAGCTGGCTCAGCGGATCGTCGGCCGACGGAGCGCAAGCGCTCGCCAGCGAGGCCAGCGCCGAGAGGGCGAGGGCGCGATGCACGAGCAGACTCTGCGAGGCGCCGGGCCGCTCCGCAAGCCCGCGTGGCTCACGGCGCGACGCGGGCGAGCACCTCCGCCTCGACGTCGGGCAGATCCGGTACCAGCAGCTCGCCTCCGGAGAGCGCGATCGTGCGCAGCCAGCGGCCGTCGGGCAGGAGCACGTCGACCGAGAGCAGCGCGTCGCCGGACGCGAGGCCCGCCGCGGCGGAGATGCGAGCGTACAGCACGTCGCCGCCGATGCGCGCCGCCGGCGGCGGGCGACCTGCCGTCGCGCTCGCGGCGTCGCGCAGGGCGCGGCGCACGCGCTCGTCGGGCTCGATCCGCGCGCGTGCGCGCACCGCGTCTTCGGCCTCGGGATCGGCGAGCGACTCGAGGGCGCGCGCGACGGCGAGCCGGACGGCGTCGTGCTCGTCGTCGAGGGCCGCGGTGAGCGCGCCGCGCGCGCCGCGATCTCGGGCGATGGCGAGCGCGATCGCGGCGCCGGCGCGGACGCGCAGCGTCGGCGAGCGCAGCACGCGTCGCGACGCAGCCGCGAGCGCGCGCGCGGGCTCGCGCGCTCGCGCTGCGCCGCCGCGATCCACAGCGCCTCCGGCGCCGTCTCCGCCTCCCACGTCCACGCCTCGATCGCGCTCGGGTCGAGCTCGACCGAGGCCGCGAGCGCGGCCTGCGCCAGCGCGCGAAACGCGATGGGGTCGGTCTCGGCGACGAGGGCCCGCGCGAGCGCGTCGCGCGCGTCGCGGGACCCGAGCAGCTGCGCGGCGAGCGCCGCGACCGCCCGCCCGCTCGGGTCCGGCGCGGCGAGGCCCTCGATCACCCGGCGCCACACGCCAGGGTCGCGCGCGAGCGCCGCGCTCCAGAGGCCGCGGGCCGATCCGTCGGCGGCGAGGTGCCGGCGCGCCTCGTCGCGGAGCCGCCCCTCGACGCGCCCGCGCCGCAGCGCGAGCGCGAGGGCCGGGTCGAGCGCGCGCTCCGAGCGCGCGGCGCCGAGCAGCGCGCGCGTGGCCGGCTCGCCGGGCACGCGCGAGAGGGCCTCGGCCGCGGCCCGCCGATGGGCGGCCACCCCGAGGAGCCCCTGCAAGTTGGGTTGCAATGCTTCGGAAGGGTTCGCGAGGAGCGCGTCGAGCGCCGCCGCCCGCAGGATCGGCGGGGACGCGTCGTCGGCCAGGACCGCGGCGAGGCGCGGCGCCGCCGCGGCCGGATCGAGCCGCGTCAACGTGCCGAGCGCGGCGGCGCGCTGCTCGACGGTGCCGCGATCCGCGAGCGGCGCGACCGCGGCCCCGTGCTCGGCTCCGCCGACGCGCGCGAGCGCGCCGAGCGCGGCCTCGACGGCGGCGGGATCGGGATCCTCGAGCGCTCCGGCGAGGGTGGGCGCGGCGCGCTCGTCGCCGATCGCCCCGAGCGCCCGCAAGAGCGCGGGCCGGGCGTTCGGGAGCGCGCTCGCGAGGTGCTCGACGAGGGGCTCGACCGCGCGCGCGTCGCCGATCCGGCCGAGCGCGACCGCGGCGCGCGCGCTCGCGCTCGGCACGCCGAGCGCGCGCACGAGGTGCGGCACGGCCGGCGGACCGATCCGCACGAGGCCCTGCGCGGCGGGCTCCGCGACGTCCGCGGTCGACAACCAGTCGGCGAGGACGCGCGCGGCGCGCTCGCCGCCGATCGCGCCGATGGCGCGCAGGCCGAGCGCGCGGTCTTCGCGCGCCCAGTCCATCGAGGCCCCCTCCGTCAAGGCCGCGGCGATCGGCGCGATCGCGCTCGGGTCTCCGCGGCGCGCCAGCGCGTCGAGGAGCGCGGCGCGCGCGCGCGGATCCTCTTCCTCGGCGAGGCGCCGGAGCAGGGCGTCGACCGCGCGGCTCGGGTCCCCGGCGCGCCCGAGCCGGGTCGCGGCCTCGATGCGCTCCTCGAGGCTCGGCGAGCCGAGCGCGGCGCGCGCGCGCGGGCCCGCGAGGTGGCGCGTCCAGCCCAGCGCGGGGGCGGCCGCCGGCTCCTCGTCCGTCCGTCGCGCGACGGGGCGCGGCGGCTGCGCGTGCGCGTGCGCGGCGCCGCAGAGGGCGAGGACGACGAGCCACCGACGCATCGCGCCGAGGCTACCTCAGGAAGGCGGTCACGAGCCCGAGCAGGCTGCTCATCAGGAACATGATCCCGCCGATCCCGCTCATGAGCGCGGCGAGGTCGTCGGGCGGCGGCGCGATCATCGAGGCGAGCGTGCGGTGGCTGAGCCGAGGAGGTCCGGCCGCGTCGCTGACCGGCGCCCACCGCGTGGCGCCGGCCCGGTACGGGCCATCGCCGGGCTCGAACGCCGCGTCGACCGTGGTGAAGGTCGCGACGAGCGCGACCTCCTCGCCTGCGCGCACGCGGCGCTCCGCCGTCAAGCCGCCGTCGGCCGTCGCGGTCGCGCACTCGATCAGGGTCCGCGCCGGATCGACGAGCACGCGCCCCGTCCCGTCGTCGAGGTAGAACGGGTGGGCGCTCGCCCCGTGCGCGACCTCGCGCAGGAGCGGCACGAGCCCGGTGCCGATCGCCTGGTACGAGGCGCTCTCCGCGTACACGCAGTCCGCCCCATCGACCGCGCTCGGCGAGGTCGCGATCGGGACCACGCGGCCGATCACCCGGAACCGGCCGGGCTCGAGCTCGGCGATCGCGCTCGAGCGGACGGCCTCGGCGAGGGCGGCCCTCGGACGACCGCGCAGCCGACCGGCGACGACGAGCGCGAGCCCCCCGGCGAGGCCGCAGCTCACGATGATCCAGAGGTTCCCATCCACGAGCGGTCACTGATCTTCGTGCCAGTGGCCCCGAGCGGCAAGTACGTCTCCTTGATCAAGGCTCTCGACGCGCGACCAGAGACCGAGGTAAATTCTTCCGTGATGACGGAGAGGGGCGACACCCCAGCGCGAGGTGCGCGTGGGTGACGGGAAGAGCGCGGTGGACGCCGGCCGACCGCCGTCCGACCGGCCTGCGCGTCCCGAGCGACGCTCGCAGAAGGGCCCCGATCCGCTCATCGGGCGCGTCATCAACGACCGCTTCCGCATCGTCTCGCTGATCGCGCGCGGCGGCATGGGGAAGGTCTACCGCGCCGAGCAGGCGCCCCTCGGCCGCGAGGTCGCGCTGAAGGTCCTGAACCCGAACTACAGCGGGGACAGCGACCCCGAGTTCCACAAGCGCTTCTTCCTCGAGGCCTCGACGTGCTCGAAGCTGACGCACCCCAACACCGTCACGATCTTCGACTACGGCCGCACCGACGACGACATCTACTACATCGCGATGGAGCTGCTCGAGGGCCGCACGCTCCACCGCGTGCTGCGCGACGACGGCCCGATGAGCGCGCCGCGCGCGATGCACATCGCGCGGCAGGTGTGCCGCTCGCTGCGCGAGGCGCACGGGCTCGGCGTGATCCACCGCGATCTCAAGCCCGCGAACATCTTCCTCGTCATGCACGGCGACGAGAAGGACTTCGTGAAGGTGCTCGACTTCGGCCTCGTGAAGGACCTCGACGAGACGGGCGAGGACCTCACGCAGACCGGCCTGTTCATGGGCTCGCCCAAGTACATGTCGCCGGAGCAGATCCGCGGCGAGAAGGTCGACGCGCGCGCCGACGTGTACGCGCTCGGCGTGATCCTCTACGAGATGATCACGGGCAAGGTCCCGTTCGACCGGCCCAACTCGGTCAACATCCTCATGGCGCACGTCCACGAGGCGCCGCCGCCGCTCAAGGAGCTGCACCCCGGCTGTGACGCGGGCCCCGCGCTCGAAGCGATCGTCATGAAGTCGCTCGCGAAGAACCCGGACGAGCGGTACACGACGATGGACGAGTTCCTCGTCGCGCTGAAGGAGACCGCCTCGGACCAGGGCTTCTCCGTCACGCGCAGCACCGACCTCGCGAGCCAGGAGATCGCCGCCGCCGGGATCACCGGCCAGTTCGGCGCGAGCGACGGACAGCTCCCCGCCTATCTCACCGGGCTGAGTGAGAGCGCGCCGGCCGCGCTGCCGAGCGCGCCGCCGCCGAGCGTGGAGCTCGGCGAGCGGCCGACCTCCTACCGCCTCCCGCTCATCTTCGCGTTCGTCGGCGCCCTCGGGCTCGCGCTCGCGGGCATCGTCGCGCTGATCGCGGCGAGCGGCGGGGACGAGCCCGAGCCGCGCCCGGTCGTCGCGCTGCCCGAGACCACGCCGCGAGAGAACACGAGCACCGAGCCGATCACGACGCGGCCGACGGGCACGAACGACACGACGAGCCCGCCGGCCGTCCAGACCGCGATCGTAGCGCTCCGCTCGACGCCGTTGGGGGCGCGAGTGCTCGTCGACGACGTGCAGATCGGCGTGACGCCGACCGAGATCGAGTGGACCGGCGCGGACGCGGAGCTCGGCCGCCGCGTGACGTTCCTCTTCCGCCTCGACGGCCACCGGGACTACTCGGTGACCCGCGTGATCACGGGCAACCGGCTCGAGATCACGGCGACGCTCGAGGAGGTCGCGGCGGTGCCGCGGCCGGGCGGGACGCAGATCCGCCGGCGCGGCGGGCGCGGGCCGACGGGGCGGCGCGGGGACGACCCCGTGGGCCCGGTGCAGGGCTACAAACTGGACCCCTACTGATCGGGTAGCGGAACATGGGCATGGGTTGGCACGGGAGGCAGGGTTGAAAGCGAAGATCTGGACACGGGCCGCCGGGTTGGCGCTCGTGCTCGGCCTTTTGGGGGTGGCGTCGTCGGTCGCGCGCGCGGACGCGCGGACCGACGCGCGGCGTCACTTCCGGGCGGGCATGGCGCTCATCGCCGAAGGCCAGGTCGAGGAAGGCGTCGCGGAGCTGCTCCAGGCGTTCGAGATCCTTCCGCACCCCAACGTCCTCTACAACATCGGCCGCGCGTACGCGGAGTCGGGCCGCTACCAACAGGCGCTCAGCTACTTCGAGCGCTACCTCGACAGCGACCCCCCCGATCGCAGCGAGGTGGTCGGGTTCATCCAGGCCGTGCGCGCCCGGATCGCCGCCCTCGAGGCGCGCTCCACCGAGCCCGCCCAGCCCGACACGCCGCGGGTCGTCGAGCCGCAGGTCGTCGACGCGGCCCCGATCGCGAGCGAAGAGGAGATCGCCGCGCTCGAGGACTCGGCCACGCAGATCGACGCCCTCGCCGAGTCGACGCAGAGCGACGCGCTGCGCCAGCGGGCGGCCTCGCTGCGCGCGGTCGCCCAGGCGCTGCGCGAGCGGCGCTCGACCGCTTCGGTCGCCTCGACGGACACGGGCGAGCCCGTACCTCCCGACACCGGCACCGGCCCGGTGACCGACCCGGCGGCGGCGGGCACCGGCGAGGCGCCGGCCCTCGTGCTCGGCGCCCAGCGCGAAGGCGACACGTACGAAGAGACGGTCGTCTCGTCCTCGCGCGCCGCGCAGTCGCCCCTCGAGGCGCCCAACGCCACCTCGATCGTCACCGAGCAGGACATCCGGCTCTCGGGGCTCTACTCGTTCGGCGAGACCCTGCGCCGCGTCCCGGGCGTCGACCTGATGGTCACGAGCCCGAACAACGTGCAGTTCTCGGTGCGCGGGCTGAACCAGCGCCTCAACAACCGCGCGATCGTGCTCATCGACGGCCGGTCGGTGTACCTCGACTTCGTCGGCGGTCAGTTCTGGTCGATGATCCCGCTCAACGCGGAGGACATCGAGCGCATCGAGGTCATCCGGGGCCCGGCCTCGGCCCTCTACGGCGCGGACGCGTTCACCGGCGTCGTCAACATCATGACCCGGCAGCCGGGCGAGGGTCGCTCGTACGTGAGCGCGGGCATCGGCAACGCGGGTCAGCAGCGCGTCGTCGCGGGCGTGAGCCAGCGCATCGACCGCTTCCGCTTCCGCCTCTCCGGCGGCTACGAGACGGCGAACCAATACAGCAGGATGGTTGGCGCGGACCGCGTCGACGTGCAGCCGTTCGCGCGCAACGCCACTCAGGCGTACAACCGGACGATCTTCAACGCCGAGGCGCAGCTGCGCGCCTCCGACGACATCAGCATCCGCGGCGGCGCGGCCGTCGCGAACGGCGACGGGACGTTCCAGGGCCTGAGCCGCCTGCGCGAGATGAACCTCGAGGACGCCCTCTTCGCGCAGACGTTCCTCCAGGTCAACACCTCGTTCGGGCTCTCCGGCCGCGTCTTCTGGAACCGCTTCACCGCCACGGCCGGCCCCAGCCACGTCCGCGACGGCGGCCTCGAGGGGGGGGGACAGCGCATGAACATCGAGCGACAGGACATCGTCGACACCGAGATCGTCTACACGAACAGCTTCACGATCGCGCCCGGCATCGAGAACCAGATCATCGGCGGCATCGGCTACCGGTTCAAGGAGATCGGCTGGGACTGGCTCGCGAACCCCGTCACCGGGAGCACGTTCCACACCCAGCACCACGGCAACCTCTTCCTGCAAGACACCTTGCGGATCGAGGACGTCGTGCAGATCGTGCTGAGCGCCCGCGGCGACCTCCACCCGCTCTTCCCCGAGCCGCAGATCTCACCCCGCGGCTCGGTGGTCATCCACCCGACGCCGCGCCAGTCGATCCGCGTCTCGGCGGGCACCGCGTTCCGCTCGCCGACGTTCGTCGAGTCCTACGCGAACGTCCCGAACCCGACGCCGCTGCGCGGCGTCACCGCGTTCGGCGTGGGCGACCCCACGCTCAACCCCGAGCGTATCGTCTCGGTCGAGCTCGGCTACATGCTCCAGGAGTTCGACTTCTTCGCGCTCGAGCTCACCGGCTACTACAACCTGGTGTTCGACCAGATCCTCCTCTCCGAGAACACCGCCTACCGGATCTGGGATCACCAGAACAACCCCTACGCCCGCTACAACCCCGATCTCGCGGCGTTCCCGCTCGGCCAGCTCCGCTTCGCCAACGAGGCGGCGGACTTCCAGCAGATCGGCGGCGAGCTCGGCGTGCGCGTGTTCCCCGTCACCGGTCTCGACATCTACGCGAACTACGCCATCCACGAGACGCTCGTGCTCGGCACCGCGCAGACGCTCGAGGGCCGCGAGCTCGACCAGCGCACCAGCGCGCACAAGTTCAACGCCGGTATCCAGTACCGCTCTCCGCAGCTCGACCAGGCGACCGGCCTCGGGTTCGACCTCGCCGCCGACTTCCACGTCGTGAGCGACCAGGTCTGGGTCGAGCAGGTCATCGACACCGAGCGCGGCGGCACCGCGTTCGTGCCGTTCGAGCTGCCGGCATACGCGCTGCTCAACGCGCGCATCGGCATCCGGTTCCTCGGCGACCAGATCGAGCTCGCCGCGACGGGCACCAACCTCCTCATGGACGGCCATCGCCAGCACCCGCTCGGTCAGCGGGTGGATCGCCGGTTCATGGGCCACATCACCATCCGTTACTGAGGTCGCCATGCTTCGATTCAGCACGCACAGCTTCCTCGCGCTGACCCTGGCCGCCTCGACGGCGGTGCTCGGGTGCGACCTGCCGCCCGACGAGAACCCGGGCGAGGCCTCGGCTCCTCCGCCCTCGGGGCTCCTTCACGGTGGTGTCCTCTACGCCGGCCCGCGCCCGAACTGCGTCTACGACGGCGACCGCCCGACCGAGCTCATCGGCGGCGTGGTCTTGCTGATGTTCTTCACCGACAACCCGCCGCCGCCGGCGGGGCAGGCGACCGCCGCCTCCAACGTGCTCGTGATCCCGGCGCGCGAGTTCTTCAGCCTCGCCGACTGCCTCCCGCCGGACGCGACGGCGGAGGAGCGCGCCGAGATCGTCACGCGCGCCGCCCAGTTCGACTGGCCCGAGATCACCCTCGCCTCGCTGCGCCGAAGCGACGGTGCGTGCGCGCGTCCCTTCCGCCGCGACGGCGTCGACCGGGACGGCCCGTGCATCGCGGACTACCAGATCCGCGGGTTCATGGATCGCGACGGGGACTGGAACCCGTTCTTCTCGGTGCGGCGCCTCGCGACCGAGGGCGACGTCGCGGGCGGCGCGTTCGTGAACACCTCCGTCCCGGTGCCGCAGTTCGCGCGCATCGTGTTCGGCAGCGTGGAGGACTACCCGAACGGCCAGGTCGTCTCCGGCGTCGCCGTCACCCTCGGCGCCTACGTGAACACGGAGCTGCCGGCCTTCGAGCTCTCGGGCATGACGCGCGCCGGCCGCTCGGAGGACCTCGTCCCCGCGGTGAGCGACGCGGCCGCGCGCGAGCAGATGATCTGGGAGCAGACCCGCATGGAGCTGCGGCTCATCGACCCGACGAGCGAGTCGTGGACGGAGACGCTCGCCGCGGCGGGCATGAGCATCGACCCGCACCCGAGCCGCTTCGCGTGGTTCACGCCGCCCGTCGACGCCAACCGCGACGGCCTCCAGGACCTGCACCCCATCCTCGGCGCCGCCGGCGTCTTGTGGGAGCACCCGATCGTGATCCTGCGCCGCGCGCGCAGCCCGATCGAGCTCGCCGCGGGGATCCCGGACGCGGTGGTGATCGCGACGGTGCGCCCGACGCAGACGGGGAGCAAGCACACGTTCGCGCCGCGGATCGAGATCGGCGTCGCGCCGGTCGGGGCGGTCAACCTCAACCCGGCGGTCGCCGGGTGTCAGGTGCCGTACCTCGCGCCGGGCTCGCTCGTGGAGAACCTCGAGCGCATCCCCGTCGACTGCCAGGAGCTGCCGACCGGCAACTACGACGTGAACGTCCTCACCGGGCTCGCGGGCGCGCGGGTGTTCAACTACCGCGAGCAGCTCATGCGCGATCAGCCCGAGCTGCCTCCGAACGTCGTCGACACCCTCGTGCGTGCGCAGACCGACAACGACTGGCTCGCCGAGGGCGGCCAGTTCTCGAGCCAGGCGTGGTCGATCCCGAACGAGCTCGGCTGCCCCGACCCCTACCGGCCGAACGGGCTCGATCAGAACGGCAACCCGACGACCTTCAACCAGCTCGAGGAGGATCGCACGCGGACTTGCGCCGTGGTCGAAGACCGCTGCGACCCCGACGGAACGCGCATGCAGTGCGCGCAGGGTCCCGCGGGTCGGTGGTCGCTCGTCGACACCGACGGGAGCAACGCCCCGGACCACACCGACACCTCGGACGGCCACGGCGTCGCCGCCTGCCAGATGGCGGTGCGCGGCACCGATGGGATGACCGTGCGCGTGAACTACATGCCGGTGAACCCCGACTGCTGCGGCCCGGTGAGCCACCTGTGCAATCTGCCGCTGTGCCCCCTGCGGCCCAACGCCGCCCTGGCGGGCTCGGGCGGGGTTCGCGACATCCGCGAGCTGCGCGAGCCCGGCGTCGACTACGCCGTGAGGGAGGACGGCAGCATCCAGCCGCTCTGCACGCCGTTCCTGCCGCCCGTCTCCTGCTGCCGCGGCGATTGACGCGCGCGGGACGGCGCTCGCTCGCACTCTCGCGCTGCGAGCGCGTCCGAAATGGGGCAGCATGAGGTCCCCGTGGCTGCCCCGATGACTCTCCCGCGCGCCATCGTGGCGCCCGGCAACTACGACGGCGTCCACCTCGGGCACCGCGCGCTCCTGGCGACCGCGCGCGACGCCGCGCGCCCGGGCGAGCCCGTCACCGTCCTCACGTTCGACCCGCACCCCGCCGTCGTGCTCTCGCCGCTGCGCGCGCCGACACCGCTGACTCTGATCGCGCGCCGCGAGGCGCTCTTGCGCCGGCTCGGCGCCGACGTCGTCGAGGTGGTTCGGTTCGACAAGGGCTTCGCCGCCCAGTCCGCCGAGGCGTTCGTCGCGGACGTCCTCGTGCGCCGCCTCCACGCCCGCGCGGTGGTGGTCGGGCCCGACTTCCGGTTCGGCAAGGGCCGCACTGGCGGCGTCGCGACGCTGCGCGAGGCGGGCCTCGAGGCGCGGGAGGTCGCGCCCGTCGAGCACGACGGCGCCGTCGTGAGCTCCACGCGCATCCGAGGCGCCCTGCGCGAGGGCCACGTCGAGGATGCCGCCCGCTGGCTCGGGCGCGTGCACGACGTCGGCGGCACCGTCGTGCGCGGCGACGGTCGCGGCCGCACCATCGGCGTCCCGACCGCGAACCTCGCCTGCGAGCCGGTGCTCTTGCCGGCCGACGGCGTCTACGCGGTCGTCGCGCGCGTCGCCGGGGACGACGCGGTGCTGCGCGGCGTCGCGAACCTCGGCGTGCGCCCGACGGTCGGCGCGGGCCGCTCGGTCGAGGCGCACTTCTTCGACTTCGAGGGCGACCTCTACGACCGCGACCTCCGCCTCGGGTTCGTCACGCGGCTGCGCGGCGAGCAGCGCTTCGACGGCCTCCCGGCCCTGACGCGACAGATCGCGCTCGACGCCGCGCGCGCGCGCGCCGACCTCGACGCCGCCCACCGCGAGAGCTGGTCGCTGCTCTGAGCCTTCGGAGGGCCGGAGACCCCGCGGATGGCGTGCTTCACGACGCGCACGCGGTCAGCAGCCCCAGACGCAGAAAAGCCCGCTTTCGCGGGCTCTTCTACATGGAGCTGAGGGGGATCGAACCCCTGACCTCATGACTGCCAGTCATGCGCTCTCCCAGCTGAGCTACAGCCCCGGAAGGGGCCAGAGTGATGCGTCGAGGAGCGCGCCGTGTCAAGCGGCGCGCGGATCAATCGCCGGACTTGGGGCGCCGCGCCGCGGGCCGCTTCCCGGCCGCCTTCTTGCTCGCCTTCTTCGACGCGCTCGCGGGAGCGGAGGGCGGCTTGGCGTCGGGCTTCTTCGGCTTCGCCTCGCTGCCCTTCTTGGCGGGAGCGGCGGGCTCGCTCGCCTTGGGCTTCGCCTTCGCGCGCGCGGCAGGCTTCGCGCTCGCCGCCTTCGCGGCCTTCGCCGGAGCCGCCGGGGCCTCGGAGGCGCGCCGCACGCTCGGACGCTTCGCCGACGCCTTGGCCGTCGGCCGCGCGCCCTCGCGCCGGGGCGCGTCGGGCATCTCCGCCTCCTGCGCGGGCGCGGTCGCCGCGGGTGGCGCGCTCGGCTCGCTCGCCGCGTCGTCCGGACGAGCCGCCGCCGCCGCTTCCGCCGCGGCGGGGCTCGCGTCGCCGAGCGCCGCGGTCTCGCGGGCGTTCACCGCGGCGTCGCCCTCGCCCTCGGTCGCGGCGTCGCGATCGGCGTCGTCGCTCGCGTCGGCTGCGCGGGTGTCGGCCGCGGTGATGTCGGCCGCGCGGGCGTCGGCCGCGCGGGTGCTCGCCGCGCTGTCGTCGGCCGCGCCGTCGTCGGCTGCGCCGTCGTCGGCTGCGCTGTCGTCGGCTGCGCTGTCGTCGGCCGCGCTGTCGTCGGCTGCGCGGGTGTCGCTCGCGAGGAGCTCGCCCATGCTCGCGTCGAGCGCCGCGCGCTCCGCGGTGTCGGGGCGCACGCCGCCGTCGCGGAGCGAGGCGCCGTGGCGCTCACCCGCGCCGTTGCCGCCGCTCGCCTTGGGCCGTGGGCTCGCCGCGGACGGCGCCGCGCCGAGGGCCACGCTCGCCTCCATCGGGCGGCGCGCGGGGTCCGTCTCGCGTACGAGGTCCTCGGGTGGCGGCACGTCGGTCGGCGCCGGTCGCGCAGCGCGCGCGAGCTCTCCGATGAGCCGGCCGACGTTCGCCGCGCGATCGGCGAGCGAGCGCGGCAGCGGGAGGAGCCCGCTCGTCAGCCAGAGCTCGACGACCTCGCCCACGTCGGCCGCCACGTGCCCGCCTTCGCCGGAGCGGACGCGCTCGAGCAGCGCGCGGAGGCGTCGTGCGAGACTCGTCATCGCAGGGCGGCGGTAGCACCGCGTCAGGGGGGTGTCAATCGCGTAGGTCCGCACGAACACGTCGCTTTGTTGACGTTCGCGGCCTCGCGGCCGAGCCTCGGGCGCTGCAGAAATGCGCTCCATCGCGACCATCGGCGGGTGCCTGCTCGCGCTCGCGCTCGCCGCCTGCGACGCGCGCGAGGAGGCCGCGCTCCTCGAGGTCGCGGCGGTCGAGCCGCTGCGCATCGAGCCCGACCAGCGCGTGCGCGTCCGCGGCAGCGGGTTCCCGGCCGGCCGCGAGGGCGTGGTGCGGCTCGAGGGGCAGATGCATCGCCCCGGCGCGGAGCCGGCCGAGGTCCAGGTCGAGCTCGCGGCGCGCGCGCTCGGCGCGGACCGCGTCGAGGCGCGCTTCACGCGCGCCGCGCTCCGGGCGGTCGGCGGCCGGGGCACGCTGCACGGCCGCGCCGTGGTCTCGTTCGACGCCGCGCACGGCGGCGCGCGGGTCGTCGGGCGCTCGGCGCCCCTCGAGCTCGACGTCGCCGCCGGCCCCGCCGAGCGCGGTCGCGGCGAGCTCTCGCGCCGCAGCGCGGGCCGCGCGCTCATCGATCGGCTCGGGCTCGAGCTCGGCGAGGAGTCCTCCTCGACCCGCGGGCTCGCCATCGCGGTCGTGCGGCGCGGCTCGCTCGCGGAGCGCGCGGGGCTGATCGAGGGCGACCGGCTGGTCTCCGCCGAGGGCGTCCACGTCCACGACGTCGCCGATGTCTTGCCTGCACCAGGGCACGACACGTTGACGCTCCGCCTGCGCCGTCGCGGCGAGGCCGCGCCGTTCGACGTGGCGCTGCCGATCGACGCCGCGCACGCGCACGAGATCCGCCACGAGACGGTGCGCGCGCTCGGCATCGCCCTCGGGTGGCTGCTCCTCGTGCTCGTCCTGCTCGCGCCCTCCGCCGGGCTCGCCGACGCGATCGCCGGCGCGTCGCGCGCGGCGCCTCGTGGCCCGCGCACGCTGCGCGCCCGCTGGCTGCGGTACCGGCGCGGCCTGCCCGTCGTGGCGCTCGGCGCCGCGCTGGTGGCCGCGGTGCCGGCCATCGATCGCGCGTACCCGCTGACCGTGAGGCTCGAGGTGCTCCTGCTCGCCGGGCTCGCGCTGCGCGTCGCGACGGGGTGGCTAGACGCGAAGGAGGGCGCGCGCGCGCGGCTCGTCGCCCTCGGTGGGGCGCTCGCGGGCGCGACCTTCGTCGTGGTGGGGCTGGGCGCGATCGCCACGCTGGGCGGCACCACGGACGTCGCGGCGCTCTCGCGCCAGCCCGCCGAGCCCTGGAGCTGGACGCTCGTGACCTCGCCCGTCGCGGTGCCGGCGCTCGCCCTGGTCTCGCTCGGCGCCGCGTGGCGCATCGATCGGGCTCGCACGCGCCTGAGCGTCTGGGTCGACGACCTCGCCCTGCTCGTGCTGGCCGCGACCACCGTCGCGGTGCTCTTCGGCGGGTGGGGCACCGACGCGCCCCAGGGCCCGCTGCGCTTCGCCCGCGGCGCGGTGTTCGCGGCGTCGGCGTTCGCCTATTGGCTCTGGCTGCGCCGCGTGCGCGGGCCGGCGCGCGCGCCGCGCGCGGTCGCGCTCGCCGGCCTCGCGGGCGTGGCGCTCGTCGGGCTCGGGACGATCGCGCTCGTCGCGCTCGAGCCTCCGGCCCCGCTCGTCGCGGTCGTCGCGCGCGTGGGCGCAGGCGCGGCCGCGATCCTGCTCGTCGCGGCGGCGGTGCGCCGCGCCGCCGGCCCTCGCCCGCGCCCCGCGCCGCTGCACCGCTTCGCGTGATCGTCAGGGGCGTCGCGGCGCCGAGGCGGGGCGGACGACGAGGAATCCTGCCGGTCTTCGAGGAGTCCTCCCGGCCTCCGCGCGGGTGCCCCGCCGTCGAGGCGGATGAGTCATCCTGCGCGGCCCCTCAGGGGTCGGCGCCGATCGTCACGCGCGCGTAGCCGCTGCCCGCGAGCGCGTCGATCGCGCCGATCATCTGCGCGTACTCGATCCCGTCGTCTGCCGTGACGATCACGCGCTCTTCGCCCGGCGCGATGCGCCGGCGGTGCGCGAGGTGAGCGCGCAGCGCGCCCGTGTCCCAGCCGCCCGCGGCGGCGAGCGGGATGCGCGTCTCGTCGCCGACGCCGCCGACCAGGTGGTAGCCGGCGTGATCGACGCGGACGGTCAGCGGCAGGGTCTCGCTCGGAACGTCGCGGTCACCACCCATCGGCGCCGGGAGCTGCGCCTCGAGCGACGAGAGCTCGTTCCACACCGCGGTCACCAGCAGGAACATCACGCAGCACAGCAGCAGATCGATGAATGGGATGAGCGGGATGTCCGCGTCCACCGCCTTCTTGCCGCTCGGCCCGTCGCCACCCGTCGAGATGCTCGCCATCGCCGCCTCCGTCGCCCCGTTGGTGTCCCTGCCGCGCGTGAGGTTCCTGCGATCTTGAAGTGTCCCGCGCGCGGCGGTGCGGTTACCCTTCGCCGGGGCCCCTCATGGATCCGCTGATCGGCACGGTCCTCGATGGCCGCTTCCGCATCGCCCGCGAGCTGGGCGAGGGCGCGATGGGCGTCGTCTACCGCGCGGAGCGCGTCGGCGAGCCGGGCGCCGCCGCGGTGAAGGTGCTCAACGAGGACTGCAGCGCGCAGCCGGACTTGCGCGAGCGCTTCGAGCGCGAGGCGCGCGCGCTGTTCGGGCTCTCTCACCCGCACATCCTCGACGTGCAGGACTTCGGGATGACGCCGGACCACCGGCCCTACCTCGTGATGGAGCTGCTCGAGGGGCAGACGCTCGAGGAGATGGTGGAGGGCTCGATCCTGCCGCCCGAGCAGGCGCTCGCGCTCGGCCGCCAGGTCCTCGAGGGGCTCGCGTTCGCACATTCGCAAGGCGTCTTGCACCGCGACCTGAAGACCGAGAACGTCTTCGTCTCGCGGCGCGGCGACGGCACTTATCACGCGAAGCTGCTCGACTTCGGGCTCGTGAAGTTCGTCGACGACGAGCGCTGGGGGCTCGGGCGCAAGCTCACCGTGATGGGCTCGGTGATGGGCAGCCCCGCGTACATGTCGCCCGAGCAGGCGACCGGCGGCCAGGTCGACGCGCGGGCGGACGTGTACTCGGCGGGCGTCGTGCTCTACGAGCTCGTCACCGGGCGCTGGCCCTTCGAGCACGAGTCGCGCTCGGAGATGATGCGGGCGCACCTGCTCGAGCCGCCGCCGCCGGTCGCGGGCGCGCGCGAGGGGCTCGAGTGCCGCCCCGAGCTCGAGCAGCTGATCCACAAGGCGCTCGCGAAGGACGCCGACGAGCGGTTCACCGACGCGCGCGAGATGCTCGCCGCGCTCGACGCGATCCCCGCGCCCGCCGCGTGGCTGCGCGTCGAGGCCGGTCGACGCGCGCCGCTCGCGGGTGGGGCGCTGCCGGCGTTCTCCGACCCGGGCCTCGCGCCCGCGGCCCTCGCGCCCGCGGGGCCGCCCTACGCGTCGGCTCCGCAGCCGCCGATCGGGATCCCGCCGCTCCCGCCGCTGGCGCCGATCGCGCCCGTCCGGCCCTCGTCCATGTCGCGCGGCCTCGCGCTCGCGCTGGTGCTCGGGCTCACCCTGACGTGCGGCTTGTTCGTGGCCGGCGTCGCCGTCGCGCTGATGCTCGTGCGCGGATGAGCCGAGCCCGCTCGCGGGCGCGTCACTCGACGCCGATGAACACCACCATCACGAAGATGATCACCGAGAGGATCCCCCAGACGCCGGCGAGGAACGCCACGAAGATCGGGAGGATGCTCTCGCCGTAGATGACGGCGGGCGCGAGCACCATCAAGAGCACGGCGATCAGCGCCGCGATGAGCGGCTTGTCGAACCCGGCGACGTCCATCCAGCCGTTCTGGGGCGGCGAGCCCCACAACAAGAAGAGCGTCAGGATCGCGATGAAGCCCGCCACGACCCCGGCCACCGCGACCAGCCCGACGAAGAGCCCGTCCCCGCCGATCGCCGTGTTGCGCACCGCGACCGCGATGCCCATCAGCACCGCGAGCGCGACGATGACCGCCACCGCCACGACCCGGATGCCCTCGAAGCGGAACTCGTCGTCGTAGTCGAGCCAGGAGGCGAAGACGCTCGTCGCGCCGCCGATGCCGAGGAACGCGGTCAGCCCGAACGTGAGGATGAACTCCGGGTTCGCGACGATCCCCTTGCCCTTCTGGATGGCTGCTTCGGTGCTCATGTCGGTCAGTCTCCGCCCTGCTGCAGGACGACGAAGTGGATGTTGGAGAACTCGGCTTGGCCGAGGGTATAGATCACTTCCGAGAGCGTTCGGAAGGGGATTCGCTTGTCGCAGATGATCTGCACGGTCCCCGTGAACGGCCGCGCGGGGTTCATCCGCTCGATCAGCTTCAGGCGGTCGCGGTGCTGGGTCATCACGTTGTGCAGCGGCGTGATCAGGAACCCGGTCCCGCCGCCCTGCTTCTGGCTCGGGTCGACGGTGCCATCGCGCCGCAGCTCGACCGTTGGACGACCATCGACGACGATCGTTCCCGGCTCGCTGCCCGACGGGAAGGAGATCTGGATCGGCAGCGCCTCCGATGGCTCGGCCCGCGACGTCGACCACGGGATCTGGAGGGTCGGGCCCTGCACGATCGCGGCGGCCTCCTGCGCGAACTGCATGATCATGAAGACCAGCAGGATCGTCATGACGTCCATCAGCGGGTAGATGTTGAGCTCCGCGTGGGCGCCGTGGACCTGGCGTCGCAGCTTCTTGCGGATGACCCGCTTGACCTGCGACATCGTCGCCGGCTCTTCGTCGGCCGCGCTCATCGCACCCCCGCCGAGAGCAGGACGTCGGGGAAGAGCGGCGTCGGCCCCGTGCCGCGCATCGCGTCCATCGTGCCGACGAGGTGCTCGAACTCGATCTCAGGGTCCGCGCTGAGGATCACGCGCGTCTCGTTCTCCCACTCGCGCTTGATCCGCTCGAGGCACTCGCGGAGCGAGCGGGCGGTCGGGCCCTCGACGTGCGTCGGGTTGTTCTGCGCGTTGCGCCCCTCGACCGTCCAGACGAGGCGGCCGTTCTGCGCGGGCACCGTGATCACGCGGCCCGACTGGATCGTCTCGCAGCCCGGCCCGAGCTTGCCGCCGGAGCCCGAGACGATGAGCCCGTTGCGGGTGATCGTGACGCTCAGGTTGAGCGAGGTCTGCCCGCTGTCGAGCTGCTGGCGCCCGACGCGGCGCCCGAGCGACGGGAGCTGCGCGTCGATCTGCGCGATCGCGAGGACGGCCTCCGTCGTCGCCAGGAGGAAGATGATCAAGTTGACGACGATGTCGAGGAACGGGACGATGTTCAGCTCGCCCATCTCCTCGGAGGGGTCCTTCTCGTGGAAGTTGGTGCGCTTGCGGATGTACGCGCGCTGTCGCGGCGAGAGCTTCGCCATCGCGGGCTCCGGCTCAGCGGCCCTTCAGGAGCAGGAGGTTCTCGAGCTTCATCGTGGCGCGCTCCATGTCGGTGCGGATCCGCTTCACCATCCCGTGGATGATGAGGTGGAAGATCATGCAGAGCACGGCGATGCCCAGGCCGAGCGCCGTGTTCCACATCGCCTCGGAGATGCCGTCCGAGAGGATCGCGGAGCGCTGCGAGGCGTCCGCGTGCGCGACCGCGCCGAACGCGCGGATCAGACCGGAGATCGTGCCGAGCAGGCCGATGAGCGTCGCGATGTTCGCGAGCGTCCAGAGCGCGGCGACGCGCTTCTCGAGGTCGGGCATGAGCTCGCTCATGCGCTCCTCCATCGAGGCGATGATCGCGTCCTCGCCGCGGTTCACCTGCGTGAGCCCGCTCTTGACGACCTGCAGCAGCGGCAGCGGGGCCGCCTCGCAGAGCTTGATCGCGCGGTCGATGTTACCCGCCTGCACCAGCTTGCGGATCTGCGCCATGAACTCCGTCGTGTTCACCCGGTACTTCGACAGGATGTAGACGAAACGCTCGGCGATGATCGCCAAGACGAAGGCCAGGACCACGATGTTGACGAAGGAGAAGGGCGCCCCCTTCACCATGGCTTCCCAGATTGTGTGCATCAGCCAGGCTCCTCAGTTCCTGTCGGCGACCACACGGACCCGCCAGTTGTACCCGGTCGACTCCGTGCTCGGCAATGGCGCGCGCTCCTGCTGCGTTCGGGCGACCGAAAAATCGCCACGGAAGCTAGCGTAGCCGTTCGCGGATTGTCAACGACGTGCGCGCGCTGCGGGCCGGCGGGCGATCTTTTTGGAACTCGCCGCGGCGCGCGCGCTCTAACCGGACGCTCTCGCTCGAGAGCCTCCACAACGCTGTTGACTTGCCCATTCGGGCCTGTATCATCGCTCGCGCCTTCACCCTGGGGCCTCGTTTCCCGGGCGTGCAGGTGGACGAACAGATTCGCGTTCGCACACGATTTCGGGACGACGATTTCGGGACGATTTCGGGACCATCGAGCAGGCCTGGACGGCACGAAGAAGCGCGGACTGCAGGAGGACGAAGCAACATGGCTACGCTGGCGCATCACTTCGAGGAAGGCGGATGGGGCATGTACCCCATCCTCGTGTGGCAGATCATCGCGATCGGGATCATCATCGAACGCGCGATCTATCTGTACCGCAGCTCGATCAACAAGGACGTGTTCCTCGCCACGATGCAGAAGTGCATCCTCGCCGGCGACGTAGCCCGCGCGATCAAGCTGTGCTCCGCCGCCAACGCGCCCCTCGCGCGCATCGTCAAAGCGGGCCTGATGAAGGTCAACCGCCCGGACGCCGAGGTCCAGGCCGCGATGGACGAGGCCGCGCTCCGCGAGCTGCCCAAGATCGAGTCGCGCACCGGCTACCTCGCGCTGCTCGCGAACCTCGCGATGCTCTCCGGCCTGCTCGGGACGGTGACCGGCCTCATCATCGCGTTCGGCGCGGTGGCGAACGCGGACGCGTCCTCGAAGGCGACGATGCTCGCGAAGGGCATCTCGGAGGCCATGAACTGCACCGCGTTCGGCCTCTTCGCCGCGATCCTCGCGCTGCTCGGCTTCGCCGTGCTCAACGGCAAGACGCAGAGCCTGCTCGACGACATCAACGCGGCGACCGTCCAGGTCATGAACCTGGTCGTGAACAACCGCTCGAAGATCAACATCCAGGGCGCCGCGGCCTGAGCAGGAGCTTCCGATGGGTGGCGTCAACGTAGATGGCGGTGGACACGGCGGGAAGAAGTCCGTCGACTCCGAGATCCCGCTGATCCCGTTCATCGACCTCCTGCTCTGCTGCGTCATGTTCCTGCTCGTCACCGCGGTGTGGAACAAGCTGGCGCGGATCGACGCCAACCAGCAGCAGCCGGGGCGTGAGGCGCAGATCGACCAGCCGCCGGAGGAGCGCATCCGGCTCTTCCTCCAGGTCAAGAACACCGGGTACGTGATCGCGGGCACCGACGGGACGAACATCGAGATCCCGAAGAACGGCCCCACGTACGACCTCGAGGCGCTGCGTGAGAAGCTGCGGGATCGGCGCACCCAGGAGCCGAACCGCCGCGACCTCATCGTCGCGCCCGAGGACGGGGTGCTCTACGAGGACGTCGTCGCGGCGATGGACCTCGTGGTCGGCTCCGGCTACTCGGAAATGTCCCTCTCGGACGGAGCCCACCTCTGATGTCGATCCACGCCCCCGGAAAGCGGCTCCTGCACGAGATCCCGCTCAAGTTCGTCCACGACCGCGTCGCGGGCGGCTCGCGCAAGGCGACGGACGTGTCGATCGCGCTGATCCCGTTCATCGACTTCCTCGTGGTGCTGGTGGTCTTCCTCCTGACTTCCTTCAGCGCCTCGGGTGAGCTGCTCGCGCAGCGCGCGAACCTCGTGATGCCGACGGCGGCGAACGTGCGTGAGATCGAGATCGCGCCGATCATCGCCATCGACCCGCAGGTCGTCACGCTGGACAACCGCCGCATGGCGGACACCCGGACGCTGGCGGACAACCCGAACCTCGAGCGCATCGAGCAGCTCGTGCAGGACCTCGAGACCCTGCGCCGGAACTGGTCGGTGCTGCATCCGCGCGATCAGTTCCAGGGCGTCGTGATCCTCCAGGCCGACCGCAACGTCGACTTCCGCGTCATCAAGAAGGTCATGTTCTCGGCGGCCCAGGCGGGCTACACGAACGTGAGCTTCGCGGTGAACCAGGGCGGCAGCGGGGAGGAGTAGGCTCCTGTCCGACCCCGAGCGCGACGAGCCCAGCCCGCTCGCGCCGGCGCGCCCCGACACCCCCGAGCGCGAAGCGCGCGCCGCGTACGCCCCGAGGTTGCCTTGGAAATCCGCCATCGCGGTGATCCTCGGCATCGTCGGGGTGTTCGCGTTCTACACCGTCCGGCAGGACCGCCGGAAGGAGGCGCTGCGCGAGCAGATGCTCGCGCTGCACGAGACGCAGCTCACGGAGGTCGCGGACCGCTACATGGCGTTCCGCCGCCGCATCGAGGCGCTGGTGCAGCAGGCCGCCGAGGGAGGCGAGCCCGAGACGTGGGCCGACCCGCGCCTCAACCTCTCGGGGCTCCGCGGCGGCGAGGGGCTCTACCTCCGCGTCCCGGCCGAGTCCGCGTCGAGCGCGGAGGCGATCGCGGGCGCCGCGCTCACGATGGAGCCCGACGCGATCACGCGCTGCCTCGGCCTGTCGCCCGCGAGCGTGCGAGGGCTCTACGAGCGCGGGGACTTCCTGACGCCCGCGTGGCTCGAGAACCTGCGGCAGGAGCAGGACACGATGGCGCTGCGCGTCCTCGACGACCAGCTCGGACGCCACATCCAGGTCGACGCGCCGGTCATCCTGAGCATGATGCAGGCGGACTGGCTCATGCTCGTCGTGCAGCGCGGCGAGAGCCGCCGCGACCACCCGGTCGACGTGTTCCTCTGGGACCTGCGCCGCGACCGCCAGCTCATGCGGGCGCGCATCCAGGGCCGCGGCCTGCTCGTCCCGGTGCGGCTGCGCTTCGAGGGCGTCGCCGCGGGACCGGCCGCCACGATCGACCCGCGCAGCGCGGGCGCCACCGACTGTTCGATCGCCTCGCAGGTGCGCGCGATCAGCGGGGACGACGCGCTCGAGTTCGACTCGAGCGACGAGGTCCTCGACGCGGCGCGCCGCGCGCGAGAGGCCGAGGGCGCCGCGGAGAGCGCCGAGGGCGAGGGCGGCGAGAGCCCCGAAGGCGACGAGAGCCCCGAAGGCGAAGGGGCTCCTGAGGATGGCGCCGGCGAGGCCGCGCCTCCGTGATCGCCCGCGGCGATCCTCAGCCCGCGCGCTCGGCCGCGCGCTTGAGATCGGCCGCGTAGGTCGCGAAGATCGGCACGAAGTCCGGGAGCGAGCCGGCGATCAGCGGCAGCATCAGCCCCGAGAGCACCTCGACCATGCGCAGCTCGGTGCCGCCGTCGCGCGGCGCGAGGGTGAACGTGCGCACGCCGCGGAACATCGGCGCCATCCCGTCGCTCCACACCATCGCGCGCCCCGGCTCGACGCGGCTCACCTTCGGCCGAAAGACCCGGCCCGGCGCGCTCGGCGTCTCGATCGTCAGGCGCCCGCCCTCCTCGATGCGGCCCTCCATGCGCGAGACGGTCGTGTTCCACTCCGTGAACCGCGCGGCGTCGGTCAGCAGATCCCAGATCCGCTCCGGGGGCGCGTCGACCCACACGGCCACGCCGCACTCCAGACGAAACGTCGTGCGCGTCGCGCGCGCGACGCCGTCGGCGGCCAGGTCCTCGCTCATCTCGCCTCCCTCGTGAAGTCGCGGAACGTCGCGAGCACGGCGTCCCACGAGCGCTCGAAGCGGCCGCGCGACTCGTCCCACGACTCGCTCGTGCCCTCGCGGTGGGTCACCTCGACGAGGGTTCCCTCCGCGTCCTCGCGAAACGAGACCTCGACCTCCGTCGTGCCGACGCGGCTCCCGGGGACCCAGGTGTAGAGGACGCGCCGCGGCGGATCCCACGCGCGGACCTCGCCGAGCTCCCACTCCTCGCCGGCGGCCGAGCGCTCCACGAAGCGCCCGCCGACGCGCGGCTCGAGCGTGAGGACCGACTCGCGGAACCGGCGATGCGACGCCGGCCACCACGCGTCGAGCTGCGCCGTGAACACGGAGAACGCCCGCTCGACGTCGCAGCGCACGACGAGGCGGCGGCGGAGCGGCTCGCTCATCCGCCGTCTCCCTCGGCGAGCTCGGCGAAGCGCGCGAGGGCCTCGTCCCAGAAGCCGTCGAGCCAGCGGCGGGCGGCGGCGAACCCCGGTGGGTGCAACCGGAAGATGTGCTGCGTCCCGTCGCGTCGCGCCGTGACGAGCTCGGCGCGGCGCAAGATCGCCAAGTGCTTCGAGACGGCGGGGCGCGTCACCGGGAGCGCGTCCGCGATCACGCCGACCGGGCGCGGGCCTCCCGCCAGGATCTTCACGATCGCGCGGCGCGTCGGGTCCCCGAGCGCGTCGAACACCGCGTCGGCGTCCCGGGCGGCACGGCTGGTACGACGGGTCATGAGTAACCAATGAGTTACATGGGCGCCGTCGAGAAGCAAGGAATCTGTTGCGATGCTCGAGGTGCTCGATGTACACCGTAACCTGGAACGAACGAAGGGAGGGCCGATGAGCACGAAGAAGAAGGCGGCGGAGGGCGGCACGGCGGGGGCGCCGTGGACGCTCTCGACTCCGCCGGGGAGCTCGGAGTTCACCGCCTACCGGGACGAGACGGCCGATCCGCCCGCCCTGGTCGTGACGGTCGGCAAGACGCAGCTGCGCTACCACCTGCGCGCCATCGAGGACCTCTACGGGATGCTGAAGGCGCACGGCGACTGGATGCCGCTCGGCAGCGCCGACGAGCAGAAGCCGGCCGCCGCGGGGACGGTGGAGGCGTGGGCGCGCAGCGCGGACAACCCGGTGGGCGGCTGGTACGGCCTGAAGAAGGGGCTGCGCGGGCGGTTCGCCATGTACGTGCCGCCGGTCCTCGAGCACCTCGGGCTCGCGGAGGTCGAGCACGCGGCGCGCAACAACCGCATGCGCGCGAAGTAGCGGAGCGAGCCCCGCCCGCCTGCTACGTTCGCAGCATGCGCGCGATGATGTGCTCGGTCCTCGTCGTCGCGCTCGGGTGCACCGCGCCCGAGGGCCCGCTCCCCGTCGCGGCCGCCCCGCCCGCCGAGACGTGGCCGGCCGCACCCGACGGGCTCGCGGCCGGGGTGCAGCGTTGCGCCGACGACTACCGCGCGGCGGCGCGCGAGGGGCTCCCGCCGGCGACCGAGGGTGAGCCGTTCTCGGCGTGGTATCGGGGCGCGTTCCAGGCGTGGACGGCGCGCTACAACGACCTGCGGGCGCGGTGTGACGAGGAGCTCGCGGCGCTCGATGGCGCGAGCGCGGCCGCGCAGGTCTTGCTCGCCACGCAATCTCAGTTGCACGCTCGCGCGTCCCGCGACGCCGCGCGCTACGAGGAGGCGGAGGCGCAGATGTTCGTGCTCGGGCGCTACTGGGCGCTCGGCGCTGCGTGCACCTACCAGGCGTGCGCGCGCGGGCCCGACCGCGCGTGGGCGGAGCACTGCGCGCGCGCGGCGCGCGAGCTGCCGCCTTGCCCGCCCGTCGAGGAGTGACGGGGGAGGCCGCGCGGGCTCGTCAGCTCGCGTCCGGGGGCGAGGAGCGGCGCTGGAGCAGGCGCGCGATCTGCTCGACGCGCTCCCAGAGGCGCGGATCGTCGGGTGAGCGGACGGCGAGCTCCTGGTAGAGGCCGAGCGCGGCGCCGAGATCGCCGCGCGCGACCATCGACTCCGCCGCCTCGATCGCGAGGTCCACCGACTGCGAGGTGTCGAGGTCCGGCTCCGGCGGCACCTCGTCGGCCCACTGGTCCGCGTCGAGCTGCTCGACGCGCGGCTCGAACGCGAGCTCCTCCTCCGCGAACGCGCGCACGCCGGGCCAGCTCCGCTCCCCCGGCGTCTGGACCAGGACGCTGGTGTCTTCGTCGAGGGGGGTCTCGTCCCAAGATCCCTCGACGGCCAAGGCGACCTCGCCGGTGTCGATGGGGGCGTGCACCGGGTCGGCTGAGGCGGGGGCGCGAGGCACGAGGCCGGGTGACGGTGTCGACACGGCCGCGGGTGCCGCGAATGATGCGCTCGCGGGCGGGGGAGCGGGCGGAGGGACGAGCCCGGCGGAGGCGATCGCGGGCGGCGGCGCCGGCGGGGGCACGAACGGGTGCGCTGGCGGGGGCGCGGGAGGAGGGACGAAGCCGCCGGTGGCCTGCGGCGCCGGTGATACGACCGCGGGCGCCGGCGCGGCCGGCGCCGCGAGCGGCGCCGGCGCGGGAGGAGGGACGAAGTCGCCGGCGGCTGGTGGCGTGGGTGACGCGACCGCGGGCGGCGGCGCGGGAGGAGGGACGAAGTCGCCGGGGGCTGGTGGCGCGGGTGACGCGACCGCGGGCGGGGGCGCGGGAGGAGGGACGAGGTCGGCGGCGGCTGGTGGCGCCGGTGAGACGACCGCGGGCGGGGGCGCAGGAGGAGGGACGAAGTCGGCGGCGGCTGGCGGCGGCGCGGGAGGAGGCACGAAGTCGCGGGCGGCGGGTGGGGTGGGTGACCCGACCGCGGGCGGCGGCGTGGGAGGAGTGGAATCGCTGGCTGGTGGCGTGGGTGAAACGATCGCGGGCGGCGGCGCCGCCGGTGGGACGAACCCGGGCGCGGGCGGGGGAACCAAGTCGGGGGCCGCCGCGGGCGCAATGGGAGGGACGAGGTCCGAGGCGCCAGAGGCCGTCGGCGCGAGGGGCGGCGGCGCTGGGGACGGAACGAAGTCGCTGGTTGGGGCGGCGGGCGTGGAGGCGGTCGTGGCAGGGGCCGGCGGTGGGACGAAGTCGCTCGTGGGTGCTGCGGGTGACGCGGCCGCGGTTGCGGGGGCCGCGGTGGATACCGCATGTGACACGTCAGGCGACGCGGGCGCGGGCGCCGGAGGTGGGACGAGATCGGGGACCGGGGGTGACACGGCGGACGGGACTGGCGCGCCGGGGGGGGATGCCGAGCCCGGGACCTCGGGTGAAGCGGCGCCCGCCGGGGCCACGGCTGCGGGCAGCGCGGCGGCCTCGCCGGCGGGAGACGGTGTCGGTCGTGGCTCGGAGTCGGCCGGCTCGGGTGACGGTGAGGAGAACGGGGCGGCCGGGGGGGCCTCGGCGGGTGCCCCGAACACTGGCGCACGCGGGACCGCCGGGCCGCGTCGGGGAGTCGACTCGGCCGGGCTCGGCGCGGCGACGACGGGTGCCGGCGGCGACGGACCGACCGGGGCCGGGCCGTGGGCGGGGGCACCGAGCGGGACGCTCCCGGTCGGCGGCGACTCGACGGCGACTCCAGAAGGGATGGCGTCGAACCGAGGCGCCTCCGTGGCAGGGGGGCGCGAGCTCGCCGGCGCCGGCGGGGGCGCGGGCGGCGGCACGAAGCCCACGTCGACGGGAGGCGGGGGCGCGGGCGGGGGGACGAAGCCCGCGTCGACGGTAGGTGAGGGCGCGGGCGGGGGGACGAACGCCGCTGGCTCGGCGTCTGGCGGGGCGGAGCGCGGGCCCAGCGGCGGCGGGCGGCGGGTGTCGACCTGCGGCACGGGCGCGGGCGGGGGGACGAAGCCCGCGGGCACATCGACGGCGGGAGGCGGCGCGGACGGCGGGGCCAGCGGCGGCGGGCGGCGCGTGTCGACCTCCGGCGGGGGCGCGGGCGGCGGGACGAAGGCTGGCGCCTCGGGGAGGGTCGAGCCGGCGGGCGGGGTGCCCCCGGCGGCTTCCCTCTCCATCAGCGCGCGCAGCTCCGCGAGCGGGAGCTCACCCGGCTTCGCGACCCGCGTCGACTCTTCCGGCGGCGACTCGAGGACCTGGTAGTCCCCGAGCTCGACCTGCATCGTCACCTCGTCACGTCCGCGGTAGGCGGCCGCGGGGAGCGGTGCCGGCGGCGCCGCCGCCGTCACCTCGTCGAACGCGAGGCGCGAGAGCGGCACGCCGGCCGGCTCCCCGCGCGCCTTCGCGCTGCCGCGTGGCAGCGGGACGTCGTCGAGGCGCAGGTTCGTGAGCGACAGCTCGATCTCGATCGAGTCGGGGACCTCCTCGAGCGTCGGCAGCGCGAAGCCCCCTGCGGCCGACGCCACGACCCGGACCGCATGCAGCAGGACCGCCGAGCGCTCGCCGGGCCGCAGCACGGCCAGCTCCTCGTAGTGCGCGAGCGCCGCCTCGAGATCTCCCGCCGCGAGCAGCCGTCCGGCCTCGAAGAAGCTCTCGTCCGCGTCGTCGTCGCTCCACACCTCGCGCAGCAACCGCTCGATCGCCTCGGTCACCGTCCGGGCGTCGAGGTGCCCCGGGTCGCGCTCGCACAGCCCGCGCGCGGCCTCGAGCGCCGCCTCGAGGTTGCCCGCGTCGACCGGCTCGCGGAGCGCGTCGGCCAGCGCCTTCCTTCGCTTCTGCGGATCGCCCACGGTTGGTGTGGGGATGACAGCGCGATCGCCCCCGCGCGTCAACGTCCGACCGCATCGTCGCGCGAGTGGAGGTCGCTTCGCCCGCGGTGCGCTCGGCTGGACAAGCCGCGGCGTTCATCTACGCCGCAGTCGATGCCGAAGCGCTCGACGACCTGCCCGCTCTGCGAGGCGATGTGTGGCCTGACCATCGAGACCGACGGCGCGCGCGTGCTGTCCGTGCGAGGCGACCCGGACGATCCGCTGAGCCGCGGGTACCTCTGCCCGAAGGGCCCCGCGCTCGCGGCGCTCCAAGACGACCCCGACCGGCTCCGGGCGCCGCTGCGGCGCGTCGGCGACCGCTTCGAGCCGATCGGCTGGGACGACGCGCTCGAGCTCGCGGCCGACGGCCTGCATCGCGTCGCGGAGCGTCACGGCTCGGACGCGGTCGCCGTGTACGTCGGCAACCCGACCGTGCACAACCTCGGCGCGTCGATCTTCGCGCCCCTCCTGATGCGCGCGCTGCGCACGAAGAACAAGTACAGCGCCAGCTCGGTCGATCAGCTCCCGCATCACGTCGCCGCGCACCTGATGTTCGGTCACCAGTTCCTCTTGCCGGTGCCCGACGTGGACCGCGCGGAGCTGTTCTGGGTGATGGGCGCCAACCCGCTCGCGTCGAACGGCAGCTTGATGAGCGCGCCGGGGATGCGCGGCCGGCTCGCCGCGATCCGCGAGCGGGGCGGCCGCGTCGTCGTGTTCGACCCGCGTCGCACCGAGACCGCGGTGGCGGCGAGCGAGCACGTGTTCGTCCGACCCGGCACCGACGCCTGGTTGCTCGCGGCGACGCTGAAGATCGCGCTGGCCGAGGGGCGCGGGCTCGGCGCGCTCGCGCCGCACACGGAGCGGCTCGAGGTCCTGCGCGACGCCATGGCGCCCTTCACGGTCGCGGAGGCGGCGGCGCGGACCGGCGTGGACGCATCGACGATCGAGCGGCTCGCGCGCGAGCTCGTCCGCGCCGAGCGCGCCGTCGTGTACGGTCGGATGGGGCTCTCCACGCAGCGCTTCGGTGGGCTCTGCCAGTGGCTGATCCACGCGATCAACCTCCTCACGGGCAACTTCGATCGCGAGGGCGGCGCGATGTTCGCGTCGCCCGCCTTCGACGCGGTGCACGTCCCGGGCGGGCTCGGGATCGGCAAGGGCGGCTTCGCGCGGTGGAGGAGCCGCGTGCGCGGTCTGCCTGAAGCGAACGGCGAGCTGCCGGTCGCGACGCTCGCCGACGAGATCCTCACCGAGGGCGAAGGCCGAGTGCGCGCCCTCGTCACGAGCGCAGGCAACCCGGTGCTCTCGACGCCGAACGGCGCCCGGCTCGGGCGGGCGCTCGAGACGCTCGAGCACATGGTCTCGATCGACTTCTACCTGAACGAGACGACGCGCCACGCCAGCGTGATCTTGCCGCCGCCCTCGCCGCTCGAGCGGCCGCACTACGACGTCGCGTTCCACCACCTCGCGGTGCGCAACACCGCCAAGCTCTCCGATCCGGTGCTCACGCCGCCGGACGGACAGCTCGCGGACCACGAGATCGCGCTCGCGCTCGTCGAGCGCCTCGAGCGGCGGCGCGGAGCGCTCACGTTGCGCCGCCGCGCGACGCTCGCCGCGCTGCGGCGGCTCGGGCCGGTCGGGATCGTGGATCTGGGCCTGCGGCTGGGGCCCCACGGCCTGCGCCGCGGCCTCGGCGGCTTGAGCGCCGCCGCGCTCCGGCGCGCGCCGCACGGGGTCGACCTCGGGCCGCTGGTGCCGCGCATGCCGGGGATCCTGCGCGCCTGGCGCCACGCGATCGATCTCGCGCCGCCCCCTCTCGTCGAGGACCTCGCGCGCCTGCGCGCGAGCGCGCCCGAGGGCGAGCTGGTGCTGATCGGGCGCCGGCACCTGCGCTCGAACAACAGCTGGATGCACAACCTCCCGAAGCTCGTGGCCGGCAAGTCGATTTGCACGCTGCTGATGAACCCGGCGGACGCCGAGGCGCGCGGGGTCGCGGCCGGGGCGCGGGTCGCCGTGACCAGCCGGGTCGGCGCCGTCGAGGTCGAGGTCGAGCTCTCGGACGCGATGATGCCCGGCGTCGTCTCGCTACCGCACGGCTTCGGGCACGATCAACCGGGCACGCGGCTCTGCGTCGCGCGCGCGCACGCCGGGGTGAGCATCAACGACCTCACCGACGAGACGCTCCTCGATGAGCTCACCGGCAACGCGGCGCTGAGCGGGGTCCCCGTCGAGGTGCGCCCTCGATGAGTGGGGCCCCGATCGAGGCGCCCGCGCGTCGGTCGAGGCGTGCGCGCGCCACGATCTCGTCGCACGCTTCGGAAACCTCGGCTCGGCCGGGGCGATGAGGGGGCGTGATCGCGTTGCTCTGTTGTCCGCATTGCAGGTCCGCGGTCCCGCTCGGGGCCCCGGGGGTGTTCCACTGCGGCCGGTGCGGGCGTCCGTACACGGTCGCGAGCCACGAGCAGCTCGCCGTCGAGGCGAAGCGCAAGACCGACGAGCGCAACGTGCTCATGCTCATCGGGGCCGTGGTGTTCGTGTTCTACGTCGCGCCCGTGCTGCTCACGGTCGGCTACATGTGCGTGATGTTCGGGGTGTATGCGGTGCTCGCGATCGTCTTCGGCGTCGCCGCCGCCGCAGGCTGAAGCAGGGAGACCGATGACCGACAGCCGACGCACGCCGCCGACCGAGCACTGGGCGCCGGCTCCGACCGGCAAGCCCGAGGGGCCGAGCGGGTTCGCCCCGACGCAGGCGCTCGACGTCGCCCAGCTCGCGGCGGCGCACGGGGCGCCGCCGCCCGCCGCGACCGCGCCGATCGCGGGACCTCCGCTGAGCGCGACGACCCCCATGCGCGAGGCCTACACACCGCCGCCGGCCGCGCACGTCACGCCGATCGGGCAGCCGTCCGCGTTCGCCGCCACGCAGGCGGTCCCCGTCGGCGGCGGCGCCCCGCCTGGGCACGCGACGCCGCTCGGCCACGCGCACGGACCGAGCCTCCCCGCGGCGCCGATGTCGTTTCCGTCGCCCGTGGCCTACACGCCTCCAGCTCACGGCGCCCCACCCGGGTACCCGTACCCCGTTGGCGGGGTGCCCCCATACCATCCGCCGCCGCAGCAGTACTTCCCCGCCGGGCCGCAGGGCTACCGGCAGCCGCCGCCGATCCCGGGGCACGCGCCGATGGCGCGCCCCTTCGGCGAGCCGACGCGCGACGAGGCGATGATGGGCGCGGCCGCGCACGGGCTGAGCTTCGTCGAGGGCGGGATCGTCGGCCCGTTCATCGTCTACTTGCTCAAGAAGGACGAGAGCGACTTCGTCGCGTTCCACGCGCTGCAGTCGCTCTACTTCGGCCTCGCGTTCCTGGTCGCCACGCTGCTGACGTGCGGGCTCGCGGCGCTCGTCCTCGTGTGGCCGTACATGTGGTTCGAGGCCGTCGCGACGCTGAGGGCCTTCGAGGGCGAGTGGTACGAGCTGCCGCTCGTCGGCTCGCGCGCCCTCGCGCGTCACCCGCGCCCGGTCCCGCCGGGCACGTGATCGGGATCTCTCGCGAGCTCAGGGCGCGAGGTCGACCTCGGCCCAGAGCGCGCCGCGCAGCGCGCCTTCCTCGTAGCCGACGGCGCGATCCTCGGGGTAGCGCTCGGCGAGCAGCGCTCGCACCTCCTCGGCGATCCCCTCCGGGCGCCCGTGGCACGCGAGGCACGGGCCCTCGATCGCGATCGGCGCGACGAAGCGCGCGCGTCCCTCGGCGATCCCCATCGCGGGCGTGACGCCCTGTGCGGGGCCCTCGCCGCGGGCCTCGAGCCACTCGCGCACCCACGCCGGCCCCGCGTTCGCGGGGTTGCGCAGCCGGAGCGACGAGCGCCCGACCGTGGCGCTGCGCGCCTCCGCGACGCGCGCTCCGATCTGCTGCGCTTCGGCGCTGCAGACGTCGGCGGCGGCGCGCGGGCCGTCGGCCATCGCGGCGAGGAGGCGGGTCTTGAGCGTGCGTCCGAGCTCCTGTGCGGCCTCGCGCGCGCTCTCGACGCCGCGGGTCTCCGCGTCGCTCGCGGGCGCGCGGCCCGCGGAGCCCGCGGCCGGCGGGGGCGGCCCCGCGGGGCTCGTGGGCTCGACCGGCGCGGGCTCGACGGGCTCGACGGGCGCAGCCGGCGCCGCGGGCTCGTCGCAGGCGACGGCGACCGCACCGGCGAGCGCCCCCGCGAGGGCGGCGGACAGGACGTGACGGGGTCGCATGGGCGCAAACGTGGGCGCGTCGCATCGACGCGCAAGGGGACACCACGCGCCGGCGTGCGCGAGGCGCGCGCGTGGGCCAGGACTCGGAGGTGTCGGAGGGCCTCCAGCTCGTCGTGTGGGCGCTCGGCGCGGCGCTCCACCTCTCGTTCGCGATCGGCCTGTTCGCCTGGGCGCGCCGCGTGGCCGGGCGTCGAGGCGGCTTCTTCCGCGTCGCGCAGTGGGCGCCGCTCCTCGGGCTCGCCGTCTCGCTCGGGGGAGGGTGCTGGACGAGCGTCGCGCTCAGCCGCGCGTTCGTCGACGTCGCGCGCGCCCCCATCGAGGCGCGCTCGGCGACGCTCGCGCAGGCGATCGCCGACGCGATGTGGCCCACCTTCTTCGGGCTCGCCGCGGGCCTCGGGCTCTACGTGACCAGCGCGGTGATCTCCACGGTGGGGGGGCGCGCCAGGGGCCGCCTCGAGTGAAGTCGGGTTCACGCGTTGCGGAGGTCGCCGCCACGGATCGCGTGGTGCGCCGCGCTGGCGTGCTCCTGGCAGCGCGCGGGTGGGTGAGCTCGCGAGACGAGCGCGCGGCCGCGGACTCGCGGGCCGCGCTGGAGGTGACGCGCCCGCTGAGCGCGGAGGAGATGGCCGAGCTCCAGCTCGAGCAGGGCTACGTCGAGCGCGCCCTCGCGATCTTCGAGGCGCTGCTGGCGGAGGATCCCGAGAACGCGTTCTACCGCGGGCGCTGCGCCTGGCTCGGCCGCCTCGCGACGGCGCGCACGTCGCTCCGCCCGCGGCCGCGTGGCCCCGTCGCCTCGCGCAGCCCGACGCTCGCGGGATTCGCGCCGCCTCGCGCATCCGACGCGATCCGCCCTCACCCCATCGTGGTCGTGGGCGCGCTGGCGCCGCCGCCGAGATCGAAGGCGCGCACCGGGTTGACGCGGCCGCGCTCGCGCACCCGCCCCGCGCGCTAGAGCACCGATCCGTTTGGAGAGCCGAGAAGTCTCGGAGCGCAACGGGTTTCCGGCGTGGTCGGACGCGACGAGGCGATGCAGCGCATCGTCGAGGAGCGGCGGGCCGCGCCGGGAACCTGTTCCGCCCGCGAATTCCGGCGGTTTCAAACGAATCGGTGCTCTGGCTCGCGTACACTCACCGTGGCGTGACCCACCCCGAGCCTCACGGGCGCTCGATCTCTCTCGCGTGCGTCGCGCTCGTGCTCGGGCTCGTCCCTCGCGCGGCCGCGCAGATCGTCGTCGAGGGCGAGGCGCCGCGCGACGACGACGTCGCCTTCTCGTTCGTGCCGTTCGAGGTGCCCGCGGGGACGGTCGAGATCGAGGTGCGCCACGCGACGCTCGATGCCGAGAACATCCTCGACTGGGGCCTGCTCGATCCGGACGGCGGCTTCCGCGGTTGGGGCGGCGGCAACACGGAGCCGGCGATCGTCGGCGTCGAGGCGGCGTCGCGGAGCTACCGCGCGGGTCCGATCGCGGCGGGGACGTGGCGGGTCGTGATCGGTGAGGCGAAGATCGTCGAGACGCCCGCGCGCTACCGCGTCGAGATCGAGCTCCGCACCGCGCCGACGCTCGCCGTCGATCCAGATCGAAGCGCGTACGCGCCGGTCCCGGCGCTCGCGGTCGGCGCGCGCTGGTACGCGGGCGACTTCCACGTGCACTCGCGCGAGAGCGGCGACGCGCAGCCGACGCTCGACGCGATCGCGAGGTTCGCGCGCGAGCGCGGGCTCGACTTCGTGCTCCTGTCCGATCACAACACCGACTCGCACGTCGAGCTCATCGTCCGCGCGCAGGCGCGGCACCCCGCGCTGCTGTTCATCCCCGGCGTCGAGTACACGACGTACGCGGGCCACGCGAACGGCATCGGCGTCACGCGCTACGTCGATCACCTGCTCGGCGTCGACGGCGCCACGATTCACGACGCGGTCGCCGCCATCCACGCGCAGGGTGGGCTCTTCTCGATCAACCACCCGCGCCTCGATCTCGGCGACCGCTGCATCGGCTGCGCGTGGGGCCACGACGTGCCCGCCGAGCGCGTCGACGCGATCGAGATCGCGACGGGGGGCTGGTCCCAGAGCGCGAGCCTCTTCACGCCGCGCGTCCTCACGCTCTGGAACGAGCTCGAGGCGACGGGCGCGCACGTCGCCGCGCTCGGCGGCAGCGACGATCACCGCGCGGGCACCGGCACCGGGAGCTTCGACAGCCCGATCGGCGATCCGCTCACGATGGTCTACGCGGAGGCGCTGAGCGTGGACGCGATCGTCCGAGGCGTGCGCGCGGGCCGCACCGTGGTGCGCCTTCAAGGCCCAGCCGATCCGATGCTCGAGCTGAGCGCGGGCGGCGCGATGATCGGCGACGTCGTCGAGGGCCCGCGCCTGACGCTGCGCGCGCGCGCGACGGGCGGCGCGGGCAGCTCGCTGCGCTTCGTCCGCAACGGGACGGTGGTGGAGGTCGTGGCGATCGACGCGGATCCGTTCGAGGCGGAGCTCGCGATCGAGGCGCCGTATGGCGACGCCGAGGATCGGTGGCGCGCGGAGATCGCCGACGGGCGCACGCTGCGCACGATCACGAGCCACCTCTACGTGCGGCCGCAGCCCGGCGAGCCGCCCGACGCCGGGCCGCCGCCGGCGCCCGCCGAGCCCGGCTGCAGTTGCCGCGCACACGAGGGCGGCAGCACGCGAGCGTGGCATGCCGCCGTGCTCCTCGCGTTCGTCGTCGCGCCGTGGCGGCGCGCTCAGGGCGCGTAGTCGAAGCGCGCGACGTCGAGCAGGATGTCCGACTCGCAGACCTTGCCTACCGTGCCGTGCGCGGTGCCCTCGGCGTCGAACTGCGCGAAGAACGAGAAGCCGCGCGGGTCGAGGCAGGCGGGATCGTAGGCGCCGTCGAGCCCACCGACGGGCGCGCTCGCGAAGGAGAGCCACGCGTCGACGAAGCCGAAGTCGTTGCGGCGCAGGTAGGTGTGGAACGCCTCGTCGAAGGCGCCGTCTTCGCTGATCCACTCGAGCACGATCTCCATGTCGATCGCGGGCTGCGTGGGCATCGGGACGCGGCAGACGACGAAGCCGCCCTCGTAGACGACCCGGACGCGCACGCGGCTGTCGGCGCGCGTCTCGGGGTAGAGCGCGCGGTCGCGCTCGTAGGCGAAGTCCGCGACGAGGTCGTCGACGGGGAGGCCGGCGAGGACGGCGGCCCCGGTGAACGCGGGGTCGTCGCCGCACTGCGCGGTCATGGACTCGAGCAGGATCGCGCCCTCGTCGGTGGCGCCGCACGCGGGCCGGCGTGTGCAGGCGAGGCCGCTGGCGGCGCACACGCACTCGTTGCAGCCGTCGGTCGACGGGAAGCGCTCGCCATAGCGACGCGTCGCGCCGTCGTAGTCGCAGGGCGAGGTCGTCCCGCGGCACGCGCGCGCGGTGCACGCGGTGGTTCCGTCGGCGCGGCACTCACAGAAGTTGCAGCCGTCGCCGCGCGAGAAGCGCTCACCCGCGACGTGCTCGTCGAGGCAGCTCCCGCCGCCGTCGCTCGCGCCGCCGTCGCTCGCGCCGCCATCGATCGCCGCGTCGCTCGCGCCGCCGTCGGTCGCGCCGCCATCGATCGCCGCGTCGCTCGCGCCGCCGTCGCTCGCGCCGCCGTCGAGGCCTGCGTCTGGCGTCGCGGTGCCGTCGCACGCGGTGAGGAGGAGCGCGGTGGCGAGGAGGGGAGCGAGGCGCGTCATCGGGCACTCCTAGCTCCGTCCCGCGGCGGCGCCGAGCCGCGCTGGATCAGAAGAGGATCGTCGTGCCGGCGATCGCCGTCGGCGGGATCGCCTCTTCCGTCACGCCCGCGTCGAAGCTCGCGTCGAGCTGGACGTTGGGATCGACACGCCAGAAGAGCCCGCCGCCGACGGCGACGCGCCAGTCGCTCGTCTCGCTCTTGAGCACGTAGCTCTGCACCCAGAGCCCGAGCACCTCGAGCGCGAGCCAGGTGAACCGCAGGCTCCCGCCGCCCTCGAAGAGGCGGACGGTCTCGCCGCTCGCGGCGTCCCGTACGGCGAGCACGCGCGCGACGACGTGCGGGGTCAGCGTCAGCGGGCCCCAGAAGGTCCAGTCGAGCTGCAGCCCGGTGAAGAGCATCGCCTCGGGCGCGCCGAAGCCGCCGTCGGTGCCGAGGGGCAACGAGACCTCCCAGTCGAAGCTCATCGCGACGCCGTCCGCGAAGCGGCCTCCCGCCTTGAGGCCCACGAGCGGATCGCTCACGCCGAAGAGCGCGCCGCTCGCCGGGAAGCGCCCGACCCCGTCGGGACCGCGCACGCGCGCCTCGAGCCAGTCGAACAGCCCGGCGCGGAGCGAGAGGCTCGGGAGCGCCGCCTCGGGCGTGTCGCCGAACGCGGCACGGACCCCGAGCTCCATGGTCAGGTGCTCGCGCGCGGCGACGCTCGTCGCGTTCGCGAAGCCCACCCGGTCCGAGCTGAGCGAGGGCGGCAGCCGACCGTCCTGCGCAGACGCCGCCGCCGACGTCCCGGCGAGGGTCAGGACGCACGACAACAGCACGGATCTTGCGCACATGGGGGGCTCGCCGCCCGACCGTACCACTCGCGCGCGGAGGGCAGGAAGATGGCCCGCGTGCGGTCCGTAGATGAAGCCGACATGACATCGGAAGCGACGGATCGAACCCCCCTGCGGCGCGCCGTCTCGGCGTGCGAAGCGCGCGAGGTCCGTCGAGTGCGCTCGGAGCCCCCGCCGCGCTCGACCTTCGAGGGCGAGGAAGCGGACGCGACGATGCTCGCCGTCGCGGAGCCGACGAGCGTGGAGCGGGTCGCGGTCTTCCGCGCGCCGGCCACCGACTTCCAGGTCCTGACGCGCGACATGATCGAGGAGCTGCGGCAACGGCTCCGCGCCGCCGAGGCCGCCGAGGGCACCGACGGCGCCGACGGCTCGGGCATCCGGCTGCGCCCGACGCCCGAGGAGGGCTCGCCCGCGTGGCTGCGCGACACCTCGGTCGAGCACCCCGTCGTGCCGCGTCCCGCGCTCAACCCGCGCGAGGAGGCGGCGATCGACGCGGCGATCGCGGCGGCCGCGTCCGAGGACGCGCTCGACGACGTCGAGGTCGAGATCGAGGCGGCGCGCACCCTCGGTGAGTGGGCCCGGTCGCTGAGCGAGCCGCCGCTCGTCGAGGTCGCGCTCGCGCCGCACAGCGAGAGCAACTTCTACGGCGGCTTCGACGACGAGTACCCCGACGGCGTCTTCGTGGCGACCTACCAGGCGATCGTGCGTGACACCCCGGTCTACGCGGTGGTGCACCTGCCCGGGGGGTATCGTTTCCGCACTCCCGCCCTCGTCGAGTTCGTGCGGGAGCCCGAGGCGGCCACCCCCGACGCGCCCGCGGGCGTGGGCCTGCGCATGTGCGGCCTCGACGGGCGCATGCGCCGGCTGATCCGCGAGTTCGCCAAGCACCGCCCGCCGATGTTCTACGTCGGCTGACGCCCGCGGGTGGGCGATCCGTGCTATGCGCGCCGCATGTCACAGCAGGCTCCCGAGCAAGTAGTCATCGAGATCGACTGGTCGGACGAGCCGCCGGTGGTCTACGCCAACGGCGCCCAGATCTTGAACTCGCAGCGCGAGTTCGCCCTCCTGTTCACGGACTTCGTCGCGTTCGCGGGCCGCGGGAACGCGCCCCTCGACGCGCCGCCCCGCGCGAAGATCGTGGCGAACCTGCGCATCACGCCGGACGTGTTCTTCCAGCTCGCGGCGGCCGCCGCCTCGAACTGGAACAAGTACGTCGACCGCTTCGGCGCGCCCGGCGCGGGGGCGCCGAAGTTCAAGCTGATCGGCGCGCCGGGCGCTCAGCTCGAGGGGCTCAGCCCCGAAGAAGCCAACAGCTGAGCGCGCACGAGCGCTTCGATCTCGATACCGGCGGGCAGGCGCCCCTGGGCGTGGTCCGGGCGCCCGCCGCCGCGCCCGCCGCACGCCGCCGCGACGGCGCGCAGGAGCTCGCCGCACCCGACGCGCGCCTCGGGGCCGCGGGCGAAGACCACGTCGGTCCCGGCGTCGGACGGGGCCGCGAGGGCGACGAGCCGCGCCCCGGTCGCGAGCCGCGCCGCGATCGCCTTGAGCAGCGCGGGGTCGCCGCCGTCGATCGTGGCGACGACCGCGCCGTCGCCGCCGTCGAGCCGGGCCGCCCACAGCTCGGCGAGGCGCGCGCGGAGCGCGCCGGCCTCCTCGCGCGCGGCGGCGAGCTTGGCGGCGGCGCCGTCGAGGATCGACGGCACCTCGGGCGGCGCGCAGTCGAGCCGCCGCGCTGCGGCTCGCAGCGCCGCCTGCGCGTCGAGCAGGCGCGCGCGGGCCCGCGGTCCGGCCTCGAACGTGATCCGCGAGCCGCCCTTGTATCCCTCGACCCGTTCGATCTCGACGAGCTCGATCTGCGCCGTGTGCGTGACGTGGGTGCCCCCGCAAGGCGTGGTGTCCCAGCCCTCGATCTCGACGACGCGGACGCGCTCGTGGCCCGCCGCGGGCTTGCGCAGCGCGAGGCGGGAGAGCTCGTCGTCGTCGACGAAGCGCTGCCGCACCGGGCGATCCTCGTCGATCAAGCGGTTGACCGCCGCGGCGACGGGGGCGAGCGCCTCGAGGTCGAGGCCGGCGACGTCGACGTCGATCGTGCACGCGGTGGCGCCGAGCCGGCTCGAGCGCGTCGCCGCGCCGAGCCGGTCGAGGAGCGCGCGGCTGAGCGCGTGCTGTCCGCTGTGCAGGGCCATGTGCGTGCGGCGCCGCGGCTCGTCGACGCGCGCGTCGAGCTCGTCGCCGACCGCGGGGAGCGGCCCCTCGACGAGGTGGTGCACGCGGCCGTCGTCGTCGAGCTGTACGTCGAGCACGCGCGCGTCGCCGAGGGTGCCCTGGTCACCGAGCTGTCCGCCGGACTCGGGGTAGAACGGGGTGCGATCGAGGACGACGCTGGGCTGCCCCTCGTGCACCGCGTGCGCGAGCACCCGCACGCGGGCCGACAAGAGGAGCGGGTCGTCGTAGTGGAGTCGCTCGGTCGTCACGCGCCGAACTCTAGAACGCCGGTCCCTCCGGGGCCCGGATCTCGGAGGTGGGGGTGGTTCGGGCGCCCAGGGCGTACCATCCCCGGTGCAGGTGGCGACCGCCTTCTCGACCGCTCCTCGGCCGCCGGGCCCCGGCGATCGGGTCGCAGACCGCTTCGCGCTCGAGCACGAGCTCGGCGCCGGCGGCATGGGCACCGTCTGGGCCGCGACCGACCTCGCGACCGGCGCGCCCGTCGCGATCAAGCTCATGCGGCCCGAGCTCGCCGGCGACGCGCGCGCCGTCGAGCGCTTCCGGCGCGAGGGCGCCGCGCTCGCCGCGGTCCGCCACCCGTCGGTGGTCCAGATCCGCGAGGTCGGCGAGAGCGATGGCGTCCTCTACATCGCGATGGAGCGCCTCGAGGGCGAGACGCTCGCCGAGCGCGTCGGGCGCGCCGGCCCGCTCTCGCCCGAGGAGCTCCTGCCGATCCTGCGCGGGCTGTGCGACGGGCTCGCCGCCGCACACTCGCAAGGGATCTTGCACCGCGACATCAAGCCCTCGAACGTCTACCTCCCCTCGCCCGAGGCGCTCGCTCACGCGATGCGCACCCACGAGCGCGCGCACGCGAAGCTCGTCGACTTCGGCGTCGCCCGCGTGGCCTCGCTCGGCACGATGACCGACACCGGCCAGGCGGTCGGCACCGTGCGCTACATGGCCCCGGAGCAGCTCACGGGCAGCGCGGTCGACGAGCGCGCGGACGTGTACGCCCTCGGGGTCTTGATGTACGAGGCGCTCGCGGGCGAGCACCCGTTCGCGCGGACCGCGCCCGACGATCCGGTCGGCGCGATCCTCGTCGGCCGCGCGACGCCGCTGAGCGCGCTGCGCCCCGACCTCGCCCCGGCGGTGACGCGCGTCGTCCACGTCGCGATGGCGCGCCTCGCCACGGAGCGCTTCGCGTCCGCGCCGCTGCTCGCCGAGGCGTTCCGGCGCGCCGTGCTCGAGCCCGACGCGCCGCTCGACGTGCGGACCGCGCCGACGCCCCTGCGCCGCGCGATCGAGCTCGCGCCCACCGAGCACGCGACGCCCGGCTCGATCCGGCCTGGGCCGGCCACCCCCGTCGAGTCCGAGGTGCGGGCCAAGCGCGCGCCCGCGCCGTCGAGGGCTCGGGTGAAGCGGAAGCCCTACTGGCTCCTCTTGCCGCTCGTCACCGGCTTGTGCCTCGTGCCCACCCTCGGCGGGCTCGGGTTCGCCGGCTGCGGCAGCTGGATGACCGGCCTGCAGATGCGGGTCGCGCTCACGAACGTACGCCGGGTGCTGGACGCGGATCCGGCGCTCGCGGTGCATGTCCCCGACCTCGAGCGCCTCGAGGCCCTGCACGAGGCGGATCACGTCAGCTTCCTCGCGGCGACCGCGTTCAACGCGCGCGTCCAGCACGCGATGCGGACGGGCTCCGAGATCGCGGCCGACGAGGTGCCGTGGATCCTCGAGGTCGCGCGCGACATCGTCGAGCGCGACGGGCAGTACACGGTCGAACGCTACTCCGACATGACCGCGTGGACGCGCGAGACTCCGCGTTGAGGCTCGAGGGTCTCCGAGCGCTCAGGGTCGCCAGCGCACGTGCGCGCGGCACCGCGGGTGCCCCTCGCTCACGCACTCGACGCGCTCGACCTCGACCTCCTGCAGCCCCATGCGGCGGAACACCGCCGCCATCGTCTCCATCGTGACCGAGCAGAGGATCGGGTGGTGTCCAGGCCAGTCCTCGATGATCGAGCTCGCCTCGCCGGGTCCCACGAGGTCGATGCGGCGCCGGCCGGTGTCGTGGAGCTGGCTCCAGAAGCGCTGGATGTAGCGCGCGTAGCGCTCGGGCGTCGCGAGCAGACCGAACGCGAGCTGGAAGATCCCTCGGATCGCCTGCTGCACACCCGCCGCGGTGCTCTCGCGGATGAGCGCGGCGCGCTCTTCGTCGCTCATCCCCTCCGTGATCCCGTCGAGGAGGCGACCGACCGCGGACGAGGGGTACCAGTCGGTCGGGATCAGCCCGAGCGAGGGGGAGCTCGGGTCGAGGTCCCCGCGCTCCGCCGGTGGGATCTGCGCGGCGACCGCCATCAGCGCGCCGGCGCCGTGGTGCTCGACGTACCAGGCCACCCAGTACGTGAGCGCGCTCCCTTTGACGTGCGGGATGGCCGCGTGCCGCATGTCGACCTCCCAGAGGATGGCACGAGCGCGCGGCGCGAGCCTGGTTCTCTGCGCTGGCTGGCCGGCTCCCTCCCGCCGGCGGATACTCCGCGCATGCCGCAGCGCGCCAACGCGTCGGGTCGGTTCCGGGGCGCCGCGGCGGTGCTCGGGCTCGCCGCGCTCGCGCTCGGATGCGAGGCGGTGCGCGACCCGAGCGAAGAGGCGGCCCGCGCGACGCTCGGCCGCGCGCGGATGACCGAGGTCGCCCTCGAGCGCGTCGACGCGCGCACCTTCGACTTCACCGCCCGCCGCGACGGCGCGACGTGCCGCGGCACGGTCGTCGTCACACCACGGCCGGAGCGCTCGACGGCCGCGATGCAGTACGCGTGCGAGTGACCGGCGCACTTTCTTGACTGGGGCGCACATGTAGGTGCATGTCGCCGTCATGGACGTTCGATGGGCGATCGCGACGTTGCTCCTCCTCGCGAGTCCGGCGGCCGCGCAAGAGCGCGCGGCCGGCGCGGGCCGCGGCGCTCCGGCCCCCGCGCCCGGGCCGGAGGTCACCGAGGAAGGCACCTTCTACACCGTGCAGGCGGGCGACACGCTGAGCGAGATCGCGCTCCGGCTCGGCGTACCGATGCAAGACCTCTTGCTATTGAACGAAGGGCTGCGCCCGGACCGGCTCTCCGTCGGCCAGCGCCTGCGGATCGGGTCGGGTCGCCGGCGGGTCGAGCACGTCGTGCGGACCGGCGACACGCTCGCGCGCCTCGCGACGTACTACGAGGTCACGCTCCCCGAGCTGCGGCGGTGGAACCCTCGCGTGCGCGGCGACACGATCCGCGAGGGGCGCACGCTGCTCGTCTTCACCCCGCAGCCCGCGAGCCGCTCGCGCTCCGTCGGCTCGGCGAACCAAGGTCGCCTCGACGAGGCGGCTCACCTCCCGGAGCACCACCCCGGGATCCTCGTGCGCTTCCCGACGCGCGCGTACGGGACCGACGAGACGATCCGCTGGCTGCTCGAGGCGGTCGACGCGGTGCGCAGCGAGGTGCCCGAGACGCCGCGGCTCGAGGTCGGGGACCTCAGCCGCCGCGAAGGTGGCGCGCTGATGGGTCACCGCAGCCACACGTCGGGTCGCGACGCGGACGTCGCCTACTACCGTACGCGCTGCGCCGACGCGTGTCCGATGCGCACCGTCACCGCGAGCGAGCTCGACGTCGCGCGGCAGTGGCGCCTGTTCCGCCACTGGCTCGAGCGTGATCGCGTCGAGGCGATCTTCGTCGACCACGAGCTGCAGGAGGCGCTCTATCGGCACGCGGTCGCGGAGGGTGTGGATCGGCGCCTGCTCGACCGGTGGTTCCAGTACCCCCGAGAGGCGGACAACCGCTACGGGATCATCCGCCACCACCCGCGCCACCAGAACCACTTCCACGTCCGCTTCGTCTGCCACGAGTCCGACGAGGAGTGCCGTTGAGCCGCGCGATCACGCGCGAGGGGTGACCGGCACTGGACAGGGATCCGAGGCGGCGCGCGCCCAGGCCTCGATGACCGCCATCACGCGGAGCAGCCGCGCCTCGGCGAAGGGACGACCGACGACCTGCACGGCGATGGGGAGACCGACGCCCTCGGCCTCGACCTCGGCGGCGAGCCGATCGAGCCGGTCGCGGTGCCGGGTGCGCGGCGCATCGGTCGGCCGCGCGCGGGTGACGGGGACGACGCCGGCCGGGAAGCCGACCAGGTTGTAGCGGGCCGTCGCGCTGAACGCGGCGGCCGCGAGCCCGCGGCTCTTGCCGATCGGCACCGCGGGGACGACCGTGGCGGGGGCGAGCAGCACGTCGATGCTGGCTCGGTCGAAGCGCGCCAGCTCCGCGGCCTCGAGCGCGCGGCGGCGCGCGGCGAGCGCCCAGTAGTCGGCCACGCTGCGCCGGCGCGAAGCGGCGAGCAAGCCGCCCAGGCGTGCCTCGCCGGCGAACGGCAGCGCGTGGGAGGCGACGCGTCGGAGCGGCTCGGGGACGTACGAGGCCCAGAACAGCTCGCGCATGGTGTCCGCGATCGTGTCGCCGCGGAGCTGTCGCTGCGCGGTGACGAGGCCATCGCTCGAGACCGCCGCGACGTAGAGCGCGAGCACGTCGGGGTCGTCGTCGCGCGCGATCGGGACGAGCGTCGCGCCCGCGGCCTCGAGCGCGCCCGCCGCTTCGCGCACCGCGCGGCGCACGCTTGCGGATGCATCGAGAAAACCATCTTGCTCGCGCACGCCGACGCGCAGCCCCGCCGCGTCCGCCCGCTGGGCGACGAACGGGAGCGGCGGGACCTCGGGGTCGCGCTGCGCTTGCGCCGCCGGATCGAGCGCCTCGAGCGCGAGCTCGAGGTCGCGCACCGAGCGCGCGAGCGGCCCCACCTGGGCGCGGACGATCTCTTGTCCGGCGAGCAACGAGCGCACCCCGAGGCTGGACCAGCGGCGCGTCGTCGGCTTGAGCCCGACCACGCCGCAGAACGCGGCTGGCGATCGGATCGAGCCGCCGAGGTCGGTGCCGAGGCCGAGCGGGCTGACGCCGCTCGCGACGAGGGCGGCCTCGCCGCCGCTCGAGCCGCCGGGCCCGTGCGTGGGCGCGTGCGGGTTGCGTGTCACGCCGTACCGCGGGTTGTCGCACTCCATCCCCGAGATCAGCGCCTGCGGTACGTTCGACTTGCCGAGCAGGACCATCCCCGCCTCGCGGGCGACCGCGACGACGACCGCGTCCTCGGTCGCGACGCGGTCCGCGTGTCGGCGCAGGCCGAGCGTGCTCGGTAGCCCGCGCACGTCGAGGTTCTCCTTCACCGTGAACGGCACGCCGTGGAGCGGCCCCCGCGCGCGCCCGGCCGCGCGCTCGCGGTCCGCTCGCTCCGCTTCGCGGCACGCCTCGTCCCAGCGCGGGATCGCGAGGCCGTTGACGATCGGTTCCGTCGCCGCCGCGCGCGCGCGCAGGGCCTCCACGATCTCGAGGGAGGCGAGCCGCCCGCTCCCGAGCGCTTCGGCGAGCGCGCTCGCGTCGAGCGCCCAGATCGGTCGGTCGCTCACCTCGCCACGATCTCGTCGATCCACGCGACCACGTCGTCGACGAAGCGCGGCACGTGATCGACGACCATGTAGTGCGGCAGGTCGGGATAGACCCGCAGCTGCTTGGGCCCGGGGAGCCGATCGAACAGATCGTGCACGAGGTCTTGCGGGAAGATCGTGTCGCGGCCCGCGTGCAGCAAGAGGATCGGCGCGTCGATCGCCTCGACCGGCCGCGCGAGCTTCGCGCTCGACAGCGACGCGAGCGTGCGCAGGCGGATGAAGGGCACGACGCTGGGGTCGGCGTAGATCACCTCGCGGGCCGAGCCGAGCCCCTCCACGCGCTCGCGGGCGAGGTCGAGGTAGGCCGTCAGGGGCACGGGGAGCTCGGGCAGCACGCGCGCGACGCGGCGCAGCGTGGGCGCGAGCGCGTGGCTGACGGACACGGGCAGGCGGGTGAGGCGCAGGCTCGTCGGGTCCGCGAGGTCGGCCGCGTTGTGGCAGATCGCGCCGGCGATCGGGCCGCCGCGCGCGGCGTAGTAGAGCGCGGTGATCCCGCCCTGGCTCGAGCCGGCCACGAAGACGGGGGCGCCGTGGCGCGCGCGCGCGTGCGCGACGACGCGCGCGAGGTCGTCGACGAGCTCGTCCATCGTGTAGCTGCCGCGGCGGCCCCCGCTCGCGCCGTGTCCGCGCGGGTCGTAGCCGATGGCGCGCACGCCGCGCGCGGCGAGGGCGGCGAGCAGCTCGGCGTAGAGGAGCGCGTACGCGTTCGTGCCAGGCGCGAACACGACGGTCGGCGTCGCGCCCGAGGGCCGCGCGCCGGTGGGCTCGAAGCGCTCGAGCTGGAGCGCGGGGCCGCGCTCGTCTGCCTCGAGCCGCTCCGGGGCGGAGAGGCGCGCCGGGCTCGGCTGGCCGCGCGCCGCATACACGGCGTCGAGCCGCGCGAGCAGCGCGTCGCGCGGCTCCGGCTGGCGACCGCGCTGCGACTGCCGCCAGAACGCGCGCACGACGTCGCCCGGGCGGGCGCGCTCAGCCACGCGGCGCCTCCGTGCGGAACCGGCGCACGCGCCGGAAGTAGCGCAGGCTCAGCGCGTCGACGAGGCGCGGGCTCAGCCGCTCGAGCGCGCGCAGCGCCCGCGCGTGGCCCGTGATGACGACCTCGGCGCGATTCTTCGCGACGCCCTCGAGGAGCTCGCGCGCGCACGCGTCGGGCGCCATGCCGCGGGGCCACATCGCGAGGACCGCGTCGCGATCGAAGCCGACGATCGGGCTCGTCGCGTAGATCGGCGTCGCGACGGTCCCCGGGCACACCACGGTCACCTTGACGCCGAGATCCGCGGCCTCGGCGCGCAGCGCCCGCGAGAGCCCGACGACCGCCCACTTGCTCGTCGTGTAGGAGATCTCACCCGGCAGCGGGACGAGGCCGGCCACGGAAGCGACGTTGACGATGTGGCCGGAGCGCTGCCGCGCCATGATCGGGTAGGCGGCGAGGACGCCGTTGACGACGCCGCCGAGGTTCACGTCGATCACGCGATCCCAGTCCGCGGGCGAGAAGTCCCGCGCCTCGCCGCCGACGCCGATGCCCGCGTTGCTGAAGAGGTAGTCGAGCCGACCCTCGGCCTCGACGGTCGCCTCGATCGCCCTGTGCACGCCGGCGCGGTCGGTCACGTCGAGCCCGACCGCGCGCGCGCCGATCGCGCGCGCCTCGCGCGTGACGGTCGCGGTGTCGCGATCGCTCATCGTGACGCGCGCGCCTCGGGCGGCGAGCTGGCGCGAGAGCGCGAGGCCGATGCCCGACGCCGCGCCCGTGAGGAACGCCACCCGGTTCGAGAAGGTGTTCTGCAACGCGCCTCCCGCGCGCAGGGTACCGCACGCTGACCGATCTGCGCCCTCGGTCGAGCCGAGGGCACGCTCGTGGGGGTATGCTCGCGGCCACCAATGCGGACGCTCGCCCTCGCCCTCGTGCTCTCGGTCCCCTCGCTCGCCGCCGCGGACGTCCCCGCGCCGCCCGGCTACGTCGAGGCCTGCACCCTCGCGAACCATCAGCGCGAGGGCGCGCGCTGCGCCGAGTGCGCGACCTGGCACAGCGACCAGCGCCGCTGCCCGGACCGCAGCGAGCTCGCGGGGATGACGATGTGCTGCCGCACGCGCGGGGCCTCGGTGTGGACGGAGATCTGGTGCGAAGGCGGCTGCGCCGAGGAGGCGCCCGCCGCGCCCGCGGAGCCGACGCGCGAGGCGGCGACGACGCCGCCGGAGGGAGGCGGCTGCTCCGCGTCGGTCCCCCGCGCCTCCGCGCCCCTCAATCTGATCGCGCTCGCCCTCGTGCGGAGGCGCCGGTGAGCGCGATCCCCGAGGCGGTGGTGGCGGCGGTGGTCGCGGACGTCTCGGCGCGCATGGCGGAGCCCGCGTACGCGCAGCTCGCGATCGGCGAGGTCGTCTCCTCGCACCCGGCCGCGGGGCAGTACATCGGCGCGCACGCCGACACGCTCGGCGGGGGTGAGGGCGTGATGCAGACGGTCTTCCACGCGCACGTGATCGACGAGTGCTTCACGCGCCACCGAGGGCGCGCGACCCGCGCCGTCGGGTTCCGCGAGCTCGACGCGGCGGTGAGGGCGACCCTCGACCCGGCCGCGACGCTGAGCGCGCGGCAGCCGGCGATCGCGAGCTACGTCGCCTCCAACGCCGAGGGCGCGGCGCAACTTCGCTTGCTCGCGCTCTTCGCGCTCGCCCTGGATCGCGCGTGATCGAGCTCGCGGTCACCTGCTCGCGGTGCGACGCCCGCGCGGTCCACGGGGTCGGCGCGGTGCTCCTCGATCGAGACGCGCTCGAGGGCGCGGACGACGAGGCGGCGTGGACGCGGGCGGTCTACGTGCCGGTGTCGCTCGCGTGCCCGTCGTGCGGCGCGCTCGACGCACACCGGGTCGAGCCCGCGAGCGGCCGCGCGCTGGTGGTCGACGGGGAGCACGTGCGCGAGGGGCGCGCCGCGCTCTCCGACGGAACGCCGATCTACACGCCGAGCGAGGGCCTCGCGCGGCTCGCCGCCCACGCCGACGCGCACCCCGACGACCCGCAGGGCTGGCGCGCGCTCGGGAACTTCGCGTTGCGCGCGGGCCGCGCGGACGAGGCGCTCGCGGCGTGGCGTCGCGGCGCCGAGCTCGACGGAGAGCTCGAGTGCGCGCTGAACGTGGCGGTCGACGCGGTCGCGCGGGAGGACGCGAGCGCGCCCGCGCTCCTCTGCCGCGCCCTCGAGCGCGTCGTCTTCGGGCAGCCCGGGCGCCGATCGCTCCAGAGCGCCCACCTCGCCGAGCTCGTCCGGCGCTCGCGCGCGCCGCTGGCGCTCGCGCTCGATGGCGAGCCCGTGGACGTCGCGCGGGTCCGCGACTGGTCGGGCCTCGGCGAGCGCCTCGCGCGCGCGCGGCAGGTCCGGGCGAGCCCGCGCTGAGGGCCTGTCCAGACCCTCAGAGCTTGAAGAGCGAGCCGAGCGAGCGGCGGTTCGCCGTGCGCCGGTCGCCGATCGCGGCGCGCCGCGGCGCCTCGCGGCGCTCCGCCGCGGCGCGCCGCTCGGTGGGCGCCTCGTAGCTCGCGAGCCGCCAGGTCTTCGAAGGTTGGTTGAAGGGCGTGTCTTCCATAGTGGGTGATTGTCACCAAATGTGCGCCGTTCGCAAGAAACAGCGCAGCCCCATCGCTCGCGATGGGGAGGGTTTGGACGTCGCCGATCACGATCATGTCAACGATCGTCAGGCGGCGCGGCGGGAGGGCACCGCGTGGACGTGGTCGTTGACGTGGTCGTGAACGGCGACGTGGACGCGACGCGCACTCTCCTCGCCTCCGGGTCTCGTCGCCTCCCGTTTCTCACGGCAGACGAGGAGAGACGAGGAGGGTTGGCACGTTGGGACAACCCCTCCGGCAACTCAGATCAGGATGACGTCGCAAGGGAACGTCGCCTCGAGCGTCGCGCCGGGGGTGCGCTGGAGCCGCTCGCACGACTCGCCGCGCAGCTCGATGTGCGTCGCGTCGAGCACGTTCCAGCCGTCGGGGTCGTCGCACGGGATCGGCGTGCCGTTGAGGATGACCGTCCCCGTGCAGGCGAGGTCGAGGTCTTGGATCATCCCGGTGAGCGTCACGACGCAGCTGAGCTCGCCGCCGATGATGGCGGTGAGCGCGGCGCGCAGGCCCGCGTCGTCGCCGGCGACCCAGTACTCGGCGTCCGGGTCGCCCGCGCGGCGGCCGAGGCCCGCGTTGGCGACGTCCTGCAGGTGCGCCGCGGATACGTCGCGTCCCACGCTGATCACGTAGGTGCGCACGCCGGCGCGGTAGGCGCGCTCGACCGCGGCGATCGCCTGCGGCTGCCCCGTCTGCGGGTTGGGGACGGCGCAGGTGTCGGGCTCGCCGTCGGTCGCGAGGATGAAGATCGTCGGGTCATCCGTCGGGTCCGGGACCATCGAGAGGCGGGTCAGCACCGCGTCGACGCTCTCGCCCGTCGGCGTCTCGCTGAGCGGGGAGGCGGGGCCGTAGACCGCCTGGATCGCGGCGTAGTTGTCGATCGCCGGCGGCACGTACTCGACGGACGGACACATCCCGACCGGCATGCCGTCGCGGAACGTCGCGGAGTACAGGGCGAGGCCGAAGCGCACCTGGGACTCGAGCGCGGCGATGAAGCCGTCCGGGCGCGCGAGCAGCGAGTCGCGCAGCGCGTCCCAACGGTTCGAGTCGCCGAAGCGCTCGGTCATGCTCCCGGACTGATCGACGATGACGACGACCGTCGGCGTGACGCGGTTGGCCTGCACGCGCACGTCGGCGCAGATGAACGAGGTGTCGACGAGGCCGCCCGCGTCGCGGTGGAAGACGTCGCAAAGGCCGTTGTCGTTGCAGCGCCCGCCCGGGCAGTCTCCGGGGCGCAAGGGATCGCAGTCGCGGGTGCACACGCCCGCGGCGGCGCAGTAGTAGCCGGCGGGGCACGTCTCCCCGGACGAGCAGTCGCGCCCGCAGTCGGGCGGCGGGTTGGCGCGCGCGCACACGCCGCCCGGTTGATGCGGGCTCGAGCCGCAGCTGCAGCCCACCACGAAGAGAAGTGCCGCGAGGGCTCCGAGTGCGCGTCTCATCACGCCATCATAGTGCAACTGCGAGGCCGCCTGCTTCCGTGGGAGCTTCCCCGACAGGGGCCCGCGCCTCGCGCGCGCAGTGCGGGCGGGCGGAGCCTGCGCTGCTCCGGCAGGCGTCACTCGGCGTCGAGCCGGCGGTGGCTCAGCGTGGTCAGGATCAGCCGGTAGCCGAACCACGCGTTCTCCCACACGACGGTCTGCGGCGGGGCGTCGCCGCCGAGGCCGCCCTCGTAGCGCGCGCGCAAGACGCCCGGCGGCCGGTCGTCGAGGCGTCGGAAGGTGCGCTCGAGGAGGCGCCCGCCCTCCCAGCGCTCGACGATCTCCTCGCCGTCGCGGGCTTCGCGGTGCTCTCCGTCGGGCAGCGGCCCGGCGAGCCCGCGGAACCACACGCGCTGCACGTCGTGCAGCATGAACTCGGCGGGGAAGGGGAGCGGCTCGGGCAGGTGCGACTCGAGCTCGACGGCGTCGCCCTCGTGCGTGAGCGCGAAGCCGCGCCCGCCGTGCGGGCCGAAACCGACGAGCACCATGCGGTCGGCCGTGCGCTGCAGCACGGCGCGGAACTCCTGCGTCCCCTCGGGGTACTCGGTCCGCACCCGCTGCTCGAGGGCGAACGCGTCCCCGAGGCCGGCCGGCGAGACGAGCGTGGCCGGCGCGGCGAGCGCGCCCGGGTACTCGGGCGGTGGCCCGTCCGGCCGGCGCCCGTGGCCGGACGCGCCGCACGAGGCGAGCGTCAGAGCGAGCAGGGTGCGCGCGAGCATGTCGAGGCGTAGCCGACGCGCTCGCGCCCGACCAGCCCGCGCGCCCCGAGGCTCGAAGACGGTCGGACCCACCGAGCGCCGTGGGCGCCCTCTCCTCGCTTCGGGTCTCCTCGTCTCACGTCTCACGGGAGACGAAGCGAGGGGAGGAGACGAAGAGCGTTGGATCGTTGGAACGTTGGAACGACCTCCGCGCCAGCTCACTGCTCGGTCGTCGGTGTCGGCGTCGGGTCTTCCTTGTCGGGCCCGCTCCCCGCGCGGCCGAGCCGCGCGAGGAGCCGCTCGTCGATGACCGGCGTCGGCGTCGGGTCGCGCGTCACCACCGGCCGCGCCGAGAGCGGCATCGGCGGCGGCGACTCCGCGGAGATCGGGTGGAGCGCGTTGCCCTGCAGGAGCGGCTCGGGGTGGCTCGGCTGCGGGCTCGGATCGGACGGGAGCGCCGAGGGCGTCGCCGTCGCGCGGAGCTGCGCGTAGAGCGCGCCGAGCGCGTCCACGCACACGACGGCGCCCGCGCCGTCCACGAGCGCGCCCAGGGCCGGCTCGCCCTCGCAGCCGGCGAGGCGCAGGCTCGCGACGGCCGCGCCCTCGCAGCCGGCGGGCGCCCGCTCCCAGTCGGCGCGCGGCACGAGGGCGAGCCCTTCCACGGCGGAGAACGCGGCGAGGTCTTCGGGGGTCGCGACGTCGAGCGCGCAGCCGGTGCCGAGCGCGATCGCGAGGACCAGGTGGAGGGTACGGTGCATCACTTCTTCAACCCCCACTCGTGGACGAGCTTCGAGAGGCGCGGGCGCTTCATGCCGAGCAGGTCCGCCGCGCGCGAGATGTTGCCGTCCGCGTCGGCGAGCGCGCGCTCGACGAGGTCGCGCTCCAGGCGCTTGCGCAGCGCGTAGATCGACGCGCCGCCGCGCAGGCGCTCGTACATCAGGGCGCCGATCGAGGTGTCGCCGGGCGGCGGCGCGCTCGAGGGCGGCCCGCCGCGGAGCGACTCGAAGTCGGCAGCCCGCAGGACCCGGCCGGCGCCGAGCACCGACGCGCTCCGCAGGACGTTCTCGAGCTCGCGGACGTTCCCCGGCCACGGGTGGCGCGCGAGGCGCTCGATCGCGTCCGGCGAGAGCACCTTCGGCTCTGCGCCGCTCTCCTTCGCGATCCGCGCGAGCAGGTGCCGCGTCAGCGCGGGGAGGTCGCCGCGCCGCTCGCGCAGCGCCGGCACGCGCACGGTGATCCCGCTGAGCCGGTAGTAGAGATCCTCGCGGAAGAGGCCCGCCGCGACGCGCTCGGCGAGGTCCCGGTGCGTCGCCGCGATCACGCGGACGTCCACCCGCAGGGTCCGCGTACCGCCGACGCGCTCGAACGTGCGCTCCTGCAGCACCCGGAGCAACGCCGCCTGCATCGCGGGGGAGACGTCCCCGATCTCGTCGAGCAGGATCGTCCCTCCGTCGGCGAGCTCGAAGCGCCCCTTCTTCTGGCGATCCGCGCCCGTGAAGGCGCCGCGCTCGTGACCGAAGAGCTCGCTCGTGAGGAGCGTCTCGACGAGCGCCGCGCAGTTCACGCGCACGAACGGGCGACCGGCGCGGCTCGAGGCGGCGTGCAGTGCCTCGGCGACGAGCTCCTTGCCGGTGCCGCTCTCGCCCGTGATCAGCACGGTGCTGTCGGTCGGGCCGACGCGGTCGATGAACGCGCGGAGCGCCCGCATCGGCGCGCCGTCGCCGATCATCGCGCCGTCCGCCCGGGTCGCCTCGGGTGCCGCGTCCACGGCGGCGCCCGCGAGCGTGCGCTCGAGGGCGCGCGCCGCGCGCAGGACCGAGCGCTCGGCGAAGAGCTCGCGGAGCGCCGGCGGGACGCGCGCGCTCAGCTCCACGTCGCGGCGGCGGAGCGCCGCGAGCTCGGTCGAGGCTCGCTCGGGAGAGCCCGCCTCGGCGAGCGCCCGCGCGAGCTCGAGGCGCGCGAGCTGCCCGAGCAGCGGGTCCGCCGTCCGCTCCGCGGCGTCGAGCGCGATCCGCGCGAGCGGGACGCGCCCGCCACCGGCAGCCAAGCGCGCCTCCACGAGCGCGACCCGGAGGGCGGTGCGCGGCGAGCGCGCCGCCCCGGTGACGCCAGACAGCAACCCGCGCGCGCGCGCCGCGTCGCCCTCGTCGATGGCGAGCGTCGCGAGCCCGAGGCGCGCCTCGTCGGCCGCGCCCTCGTGCCCGAGCTGATCGGCGAGCGCGCGCGCGCGAGCCCACGCGCGGGCGGCCTCGGTGCGCTGGTCGAGCTCGGCGTGGATCGCCGCCTCGACGCGCAGCCCCTCGCAGCGCACCGCGTCGTCGAGCGCGCCCGCGCCGGGTCGCCGCGCGTGCGCGCAGAGGCGCAGCGCGCGGTACGGGTCGCCGAGCGAGCGGTAGAGATCTGCGGTGTTGAAGGCGAGCCGAGCCGTGAGGCTCGCGTTGCCGATGCCCGCGAGGAGCGAGAGCGCGCGCTCCGAGTGGCGCAAGGCGTCTTGCCATTCGCCGCGGAGCTGATCGACCACCGCGAGGTTCTTGTGCGCGATGCCGCGCAGGTAGACCGCGCCGCCCGCGTCGGCGAGCTCGCGCATGCGCTCGAGCAGCTCGGCCGCGCGCGCGAGCTCGGCGCGGTTCATCGCGACGATCGCGAGGTTGTTGAGCGCCTGGCACGCGAGGCGCGCGCGCCCGCTCGCCTCGGCCCGCGCGAGCACGCTCGCGACGATCGCCTCGGCCCGGTCGAGCTCGCCGAGCGCGAGGGCGACCTTGCCGCGCGTGTGCCGCGCCTCGAGCGCGAGCCCCGGATCCGCGGCCGCCTCGAGGCGCGCGGCGAGCGCCTCGGCGCCGGCGTGATCGCCCGCCGCGTAGCGCGCCTCGGCGAGCGCGCCCTCGCAGCCGGCCGCGCCGCGCACTCGGCCGCGGCCACCGCGCGCTCGAGCACCTCGAGCGCGTCCGCGGTCCGGCCCGCGAGCCCGAGCAGCCGCCCGTAGCGCAACAGCCCGTCCGGCGACGCGTCGGCGCGCGCGCGCTCGATCGCGCCGGCGTGATCGCCCGCGATCCAAGACAGCTCGACCAGCCGCCCCGTCAGCGCGGCGTGCGGCACGTCGGTGCGCTGCGCCACCTCGAGCAGGAGCTCGGCCGCCTCGACCGCGTCGCCGCGCGCGGCGAGCGCGTCGGCCCCGGCGAGGGCGAGCGGGATCGCGCGCTCGAGCCGCCCCGCGCCCAGGGCGTGGCGCGCGGCGCGCTCCGGCGCGTCGAGAGCGTCCATCAGCGCGGCGTGGATCGCCGCCGCCCGCGCGGGATCGAGCCCCGTCGCGATGCGCTCGCGTTGGCGCGCGGGGAGCGACCAGCCCGACGCGCCGCGCTCGGCGCCCTGCCGGGCGAGCGCGAACGGATCGACCGGCGCGAGCCCGAAGAGCGTCGCCTCGTCGAGCGGCCCGCCCGCGAGGGCGAGCACCTCGAGCGCAGGTCGTGTCGCCTCGTCGACCGCGCCCGAGGACGCGAGCCCCTCGCCGCGGAGCAGCCGCTCGATCAGCTCGGGGTGGCCTCCGGTGAGCGCGAGCACCGCGTCGACCGCGTCGCTGCTCGACAGGAACGCGCGCACTCCGTCGCGCCCGAGCGGGCGCAGCGTCAGCGTCTGGGCGCCTCCGCCGGTCGCGAGCTCGGCGAGCCGGCCGGTCGGCGCGCCGTCGAGCGCGGCGACGAAGAACACGCGCGGTCGCTCGGCGAACGGCGCGTCCGCGAGGAGGTCCGCGAGCAGGTCCACCATCGAGCGCGCGGAGGGCACGAGCCCCTCGAGCACCACGATCGGCGGCGCGCCGGCCGCGCCGAGCTCACCGAGCAGGTGGTCGAGCGCGTCGCGCTGCCGCAGGCGGTGCTCCGCGAGCGCGAGCAGGTCCACCACCGGCCCGGTCGCGGGCGCGGGGCGCGCGAGCAGGGCCCGCGCGGGGTGCGCGGCGCGGCGGACGGGGGAGAGCTCGGCGAGCGCGCGCTCGAGGAGGACCTCCACCGCGCCCGGCGCGCCCGAGGGCACGCGCAGCACGGGGCCGGCGCGGTGCTCGGCGAGCCACGCGTCGATCAGTCCCCCCTTGCCGCTCGACGGCGGGCCGTCGAGCAGCAGCAGCCGGAGCTCGCCGCGAGCCGCGGCGAGGTAGGCTTCGCGCAGCGCCGCGAGCTCCGCGTGGCGCGCCGCGGCGCGGGCCGCGGTGCGAGGGGCGAGGAGGTCGTCGGGCGTCACGGGGGTGGACCGAGCGAGATCCGTGCCGGCGCGATGTCGGCGATTCCGCGCTCGTGCGCGCGCGACCGTGCTTTCGGTGACGGGCGCGACCGCGCGGGGTGTGAGGTCGCTTACAGCCCACGGCGGGGGCCGCGCCGAGGCGGGGGCGATCGGTGGGATGGCGCGCATGAGAGTGGACGCCGAGCGAAGAGGAGCGGCGACCCCGGCGGGGCGATGATGAATTGGGGTGTGGAGGACCCCGCCGGGGTCACCGACCAAAGACCGTCCTTCGCCCGCGGTGGCGGAGAGTGCGGGCTCTGCGTTCGCTCTTCGGTCCGTGAGCTCCCGTGGAGCAAGCCGCGTGCGCAGCCGCGGAGGCCAGAAAAACAGGGGTGATCGGCCCGGCGTCAGGTGCGCGCGCATCCGTCGTTACGCGCGCGTGCGAAACCCGAGTGACGCGCGGTGCGGCGCTCCGGCGCTACGCTCTCCCGGATGGACGAGCTCCTGCTCGAGGTGGACGGGCGCGCCGTCGAGGTGGCGCATCGCGCGGGGCTGGGCCCCGTGATCCTGCTCGTGCACGGGGCGGGCGGCTGTGCGGCGGTGTGGGCGCCTGTCGCCGCGCACCTCGGTGGCTTCGAGGTGCTGGCGCCGTCGCTCCCGGGGCGCGGGCGGAGCGCGGGCGACGCGTTCGACGACGCGACGGCCGCCGGGGCGTGGCTCGCACGCGCGATCGCGGCGCTCGATCGCGGGCCGCCGATCCTGGTGGGCCACTCCTATGGAGGCGCGGTCGCCCTCGAGGCCGCGCTCGCCGGGGCGCCGCTCGCCGGGCTCGCGCTCGTCGCGACCGGCGCCCGCTTGCGCGTCCACCCGAGCGTCCTGGCCGCCGCGGCGCGGGCCGCCGAGGGCGGGTCGCCGATGTCCACTTCGTTTGCGTTCTACGATGCGCCGCGCGCCGCGATCGAGGGGTACGAGCGCGCGGCCGGAGCCACCCCGCCCTCCGCGACGCGCGCGGACTGGATCGCGTGCGATCGCTTCGATCGGCTCGGTGATCCCGGCGCGCTCGCGCGGCTCGGCACCCCGGCGCTCGTGCTCGGTGGCGCGGCCGATCCCCTCACCCCACCCAAGTACCACGAGCGCCTCGCCGGCGCGCTCGGCCGCGCGCAGCTCGTGATCGTCCCGGGCCGTGGGCACATGCTGCCGTGGGAGGACCCGGCGCGCTTCGCGCGCGAGGTCCGCGCGTGGGCCGCCGCGCTCTAGCTCGCTCCCGTTCGCGGACGCGCCCGCGCGCCAAGCCGTGGGAAGACCCACAGGCCGGCGGCGCGTGAGGTCCGCGCCGCCGCCGCGGCGTGCTAGAACGCACCGCGATGAAGGTGCGGGACCGAATCCTGATCCTGACCGACCTCTTCATGGGCGCGCTCTGGGCCGACGAGGAGTTCACGGAGGACGAGCAGAAGGCGGTGCGCGTCCTGCTCGCGGATCTCCTGCTCGTCACGCCCACGACGCTGCCCGCCGAGGTCGAGGACCGGATCGCGAAGTTCGAGCCGCTCGGCTTCGACCTCGAGGCCGCCGCGGGCGACTTCGCGGCGGACCCGCCGATGGCCAAGCGCCGCCTCCTCGAGCTCGTCGGGCGGATGGTCGACGCGGACGGCGTCGTCGACATGAAGGAGGACGAGTACCTCCGCCGGCTCGCCGGGCTGCTCGGGATGGAGTACTCGGAGTACTCCGACCTCGTGCTCGACTACGAGATCGACGAGCTGCGCGACAGCTTCGAGCAGCTGCGCTCGCCGCCGCCGCCGATGGTGGGCCCGGGCGCCAAGTCGAGGCCGCCGCCTCCCCCGATGGTCGACGAGGCGAGCGTGCGCTTCCAGCTCCCGCCCGGCGCCTTCGGCGACGACGACTGACGCGGGCCTCGCTCCCCCCGGCGCTCCGATGCGCTATAGGGACGCCCCATGAGCGATCGCCAGTACGACATCGTCGCCTTCGGCGCGACCGGGTTCACGGGCGGGCTCGCCGCCGAGTACCTCGCCGCCAACGCGCCCCCGGGGACCCGCTGGGCCGTCGCGGGCCGGCGGCAGGACGCCCTGCGCGACGTGACGGACCGGCTCGCCGCCGCGCCGTGCCCGCCCTCTGGGACGGTCGTCGCCCGCGTCGACGATCCCGCGAGCGTGCGGGCGATGACCGGCGCGACGCGCGTGCTGCTGACCACCGTCGGTCCGTTCGAGGAGCACGGTGAGCCGGTGGTGCGCGCGTGCGTCGAGACGGCGACCGACTACCTCGACATCACGGGAGAGCCGCGCTTCGTCGACCGCATGATCGACCGCTACCACGCCGACGCGGAGCGCGCGGCGATCAAGATCGTCTCGTGCTGCGGCTTCGACAGCATCCCGCACGACCTCGGCGTGCTCTTCACCCTCACGCACCTGCCGCACGACGTCCCGATCACGATCGAGGGCTTCGTGCGCTCGCGCGGCACGTTCTCTGGAGGCACCTGGCACTCGGCGGTCCGCGCGATGGGCGAGCTGCGCGCCTACGCCGCCGAGCGCCGCGCGCGAGAGAAGGAGTCGGCGCCCGCCGGGCGTCGCGTGCGCGGCGTCCGCCCCCGCGTCCACTACGAGCGCCGCCTCCGCGCGTGGGCGGCCCCGCTGCCCACGATCGATCCGCAAGTCGTCTTGCGGAGCGCGCGCCTGTGCGAGGAGTACGGGCCGGACTTCCGCTACGGTCACTACGCGCGCGTGAAGAACCTCTCCACGATCGTCGGAGCCGGCGTCGCGATCGGCGGGATCGTCGCGCTCGCGCAGCTCCCGCCGACGCGCGCGCTCCTGTTCAAGGTGAAGGACCGTGGGGACGGCCCGAGCGCCGAGCAGCGGGCCAAGGCCTGGTTCACCGTGACTTTCCTCGCCGAGGGCGGCGGGGAGCGCGTGACGACCGAGGTGGCGGGCGGCGACCCCGGCTACTCCGAGACGGCGAAGATGCTCTCCGAGTCCGCGCTCTGTCTCGCGCTCGAGCGCGAGCGCACGCCGGCTCGCTACGGGGTCATCACCCCGGCGGCCGCGATGGGGCTGCCGCTCGTCGAGCGCCTCCAGCGCGCCGGGATCTCTTTCCGCCGCGTCGATTGAGGTCTCTCGCCGCGCGTGGTTGACGCCCGCGCGGCCGGGACTAATGACTCCGCCATGACCCGCCTCGCTCTTCGGATCGCGATCGCCCTGTCCCTGCTCGCCGGCTGCGGCGGCGAGAGCTCTCAGGAGGGCTCTGGGGCCTCGTCGAGCACCTCCACGACGCCCGAGCCGCCGGCGCCGCCCCGCCCGCTCCGTGAGCTGATCGGCGACACGTTCGCCGCGCTGCCGGAGGGCGTCGAGCTCGACATGGACAAGGTGCTGCTCGGGCGCGCCCTCTACCACGACCGCCGCCTGAGCGGCGACGAGACCATCTCGTGCGCGACCTGCCACATGCTCGATCACGGCGGCGCCGAGCCGCGCCGCGTCTCGACGGGGATCCGCGGCCAGCAGGGCCCGATCAACTCGCCGACCGTCCTCAACGCGGAGCACAACTTCGTCCAGTTCTGGGACGGCCGCGCGGCGGACCTGCTCGAGCAGGCCGCGGGACCGGTGACCAACCCGGTCGAGATGGGCGGCGAGTGGGACGCGATCCTCGGCCGGCTGCGCGCCGACCGCGACTTCGTCGCGCAGATGACCGAGGCCTACGGCGAGAATGCAGTGACGCAGGCGAACGTGCTCGACGCGATCGTCCAGTACGAGCGCTCGCTCGCGACCCCGGCGCCGTTCGATCGCTGGCTGCGCGGGGACGACTCGGCGCTCGACGAGGCCGCGCAACGCGGCTTGCGCGCGTTCATCGACGTCGGCTGTACGACCTGCCACCGCGGCGTCAACGTCGGCGGCACGATGTACCAGCGCATGGGCCTCGTGCACGACTACTTCGAGCGCCGCGGCGGGACGCGGACGGAGGCGGACATGGGCCGCTTCAACGTGACGCGCGAGGAGCGCGACCGGCACATGTTCAAGGTGCCGACGCTGCGCAACGTCGAGCTCACCGGGCCCTACTTCCACGATGGGAGCGAGGCCGACCTGGCCGGCGCGGTGCGCACGATGGCGTACGTGCAGCTCGGTCGCGAGCTGACCGACGCGCAGGCGACCGACATCGTCGCGTTCCTGAGCTCGCTCACCGGCACGCTGCCCGCGCACGCGCGCATGCCCGGTGGCGACGGACCGGCGGGCGAGGCACCCGGCGGCGCCACGGCCGATTGAGCTTGCCGAGACGAACGCGGCGGAGCCGCGTCGACCCATCGCGAGGCGATGGGGCCGGGGGTCCCCTCGGCCAACGGCCATCGCTGGGCGATCGCCTGGCCTCGAATGGCGGGGTCGGCCGCGTGGGCGCTCCATCGGTCGACAGGCCTCGGCTCGAGTCTGCCGAGGCGCTTCGAGCCCGCTCAGGACGAACGTAGCGCGGCGGCGCGCATCACCTCGATCGGCGGCGCGACGCCGAGCCAGCGCTCGAAGGCGAGCGCCGCTTGCCAGACGAGCATGCCGAGGCCATCGACGGCGACGAGGCCGCGCGCACGTGCGGCGCGCAGCACCGCGGTCTCGAGCGGCGCGTAGACGAGGTCGAACACCGCCGCGTGCGCGGGCAAGGACTCGAGCGAGAGCGCTCGCGCGAGGGCCTCGCCGGCGATCTCGTCCATCGTGGCGCTCGTGGCTTGCACCAGGAGGTCCACCTCGCGGGTCGGCGGCGCGTCGAGCGCGGCCGTGTCGAGGGGCAGCGCGAGGGAAGCCGCGAGCGCCTCGGCCTGGGCAAGCCGGCGGGCGGCTACCGTCACTCGCGCGGCGCCGGCCTCCGCGAGCCCGACGACCGCGGCGCGGGCCGCCCCGCCCGCGCCGACGACGAGCACCCGCGCGCCACGGGGATCGACGCCGGCGTCGGCGAGCGCGCGGACGAGCCCGGGCGCGTCCGTGTTCGCGCCGACGAGCCGCCCGCCCTCGCGCACGATCGTGTTGACGGCGCCGATGGCGCGCGCCGCCGGCTCGACCGCGTCGAGGTGCGCCATCACCGCCTCCTTGTGCGGCACCGTGACGTTCGCGCCGCGCGCGCCGAGCGCCCGCAGCCCTCCGATCGCGGCGCCGAGCTCGCCGGGCGCGACGTCGAACGCGAGGTAGCTCGCGTCGAGCCCGAGCGCGGTGAGCGCCGCGGTGTGGATGCGCGGCGAGCGCGAGTGCGCGACCGGGTGCCCGAGCAGGGCGAGCAGGGCGGTGCGCGCGCTCGTCACTCCACCTCCGGACGCACCTCGACGACCTGCGCCTCGAGCGCGCCGCGGGCGAGGCGGACGGTCAGCGCCTGCCCCGGCGCGACGTCGCGCGCATCGACCAACGCGCGCCCGCCGGCGAGCGCGATCGCGTAGCCGCGGCCGAGCACCGCGAGCGGCGAGAGCGCGTCGGTACGCTGACTGGCGCCCCTAATGCGCGCGGTTACGCACCGCGGGGCTTCCCGGCGCCTGACCAGGCGCCCGCTCGCGCGGATCAGCGCGGCGCGCCGCGCCGCGGCGAGGGGAAGCGCAGCGTGCGCGCATTCGGCGACGGGCTCACCGAGGCGGCGCCGCGCGCGAAGCTGGACGCGCGGAATCGCCCGCCCGAGCCGCTGCCCGCTCGCCTCGGCGATCGGGCGCGCGCGAGCGCGATCGCCCGGGCCGCCGCGCGCGCCAAGCGCAGCCGCGTCGCGTCGAACGCGCGCCGCACGCCCGCCGCCGCGTGCCGCGGATCGCGGAGCCTGCCGTCGAGCCGCTCGAGCGCGAGCCGCTCCTCGGCGAGCCGCACCTCGAGCGCGCGGCAGAGCCGCCGCTCCGCCGACGCGATCAGCTCGAGCAGCACCTCGCGCTCGGGCACGACCAGCTCCGCCGCGTTCGACGGCGTCGCGGCGCGCACGTCGGCCACCAGGTCCGCGATCGTCGCGTCCACCTCGTGCCCGATCCCGGCCACCACGGGCACCGGGCAGCGCGCGATGGCGCGCGCCACGTCCTCGTCGTCGAACGCGCCGAGGTCGCCGCTCGCGCCGCCGCCGCGGGTGAGGATCACCACGTCGAGGTCCTCGAGCGCCTCGAGCCGACGCAGCGCCATCACGATCGAGGCGGGCGCGTCGGGCCCTTGCACCACGCAGTGCGAGAGGACCAGGCGCACCGGCGCCCGCCGGCTCGCCACGCGGATCACGTCGAAGAGCGCGGCGGCGCGCCGGCTCGTGACGACGCCCACCGTGCGCGGATAGCGCGGGAGGGGCCGCTTGCGCTCGAGCCGGAACAGGCCCTCGGCGGCGAGCTTCTTCTTCAGCCGCTCGAGCTCGGCGCGCCGATCGCCCTCGCCCGCGGGCAGCGCGAGCTTCACGAGGAGCTGCAGGACCCCGCGCGGCCGGAAGAGGTCGAACCGTCCTTGCACGCGCACGCGCTCGCCGGCGGCCAGCGCGGTCTTCGCGCGCCGGGCGTCGCTCGCGAACATCACGGCGGAGAGCTTGGCCTCCTCGGTCGAGTCCGAGAGCGTGAAGTAGACGTGCCCGGCGCCGGTGCGCCGGACGTCGGCGAGCTCGCCCTCGACCCACACCTCCGGCCAGCGCTCGATCACGGCGAGGAGCCGGCGGCTCAGCTCGGCGACGCGGTAGATCCGGGGCGGCTCGGCCAAGGTCGGGCCACGGTAGACCGGGCGCCCGCGCCACGCCAAGCTGCGCGGCCGTGATCGTCGTCGGCCTCGGATCGAACCTCGGCTCGCGCGAGGCGTTCCTCTGCGCGGCGGTGCGCTTGCTCGAGGGCCAGGCGGGGCTCGTCGTGGAGGCGCGCTCCGCGCTCTACGAGACGCCGCCGGTCGGGCCGCCACAGCCCGACTACCTCAACGCCGCCGTGCGCCTCGAGACGTCGCTGCACCCGCGCGAGGTCTTGCCGTCGCTCCTCGCGATCGAGGCGCGGCTCGGCCGCGTGCGCCGCGAGCCCTGGGGCGCGCGGACCCTCGACCTCGACATCCTGTACTGGGCCGGGGGCGTCGTGGACGAGCCGGGGCTGCGCGTACCCCACGCACGGCTCTCGGAGCGGTCCTTCGCGATCGCGCCGCTGCTCGACGTCGCCCCCGAGCTCGCCGCCCGCTACGCCTGCGCCCCCCTGCGCGGCCGCGCGTGGGCGAGCCGCCCGGACGAGGCCGTCGACGTGCTCGACGCCCTCGCCCTCGAGGCGAACGCCCGGCTCGATCCCCCCTCGCGGGCGACTCGCGTCGTGCCGTTCGAGGACGAGCTGCCGACCGAGGGCCCCGGCTTCGTGGTGCTCGAGCGCTGGGACGCCGAGGTGCGGCGCGGGTCGAGGTTGTTGTGATCGCCCCGCCGAGAAGGGTACGATGAGCCGCCCGATCCCTCGGGTCCACCGATTTCCGGAGGCGGCGAATGGCCGATACGCGCAAAGACAAGCGCGCACCGATCTCTCTCAAGGTTCGATTCAAGAGCGCCACGCTCGACGAGTTCATCGAGCAATACAGCGTCGACATCAGCCGCGGGGGCATCTTCATCAAGTCCAAGACGCCGATGAGCGTCGGGACGCTCTTGAAGTTCGAGTTCCAGCTCAAGGACGAGTCGCGCCTGATCCACGGCGTCGGGCGGGTCGTCTGGAAGCGCGACGAGGGCGACGGTGGTGGGGACGAGATCCCGCCGGGGATGGGGATCAAGTTCATCAAGATGGATCCGGAGAGCCGGAGCCTCGTCGAGAAGATGGTCCAGTCTCGCGGCGAGTCGCCGGGGCGCTTCGAAGAGGGCCAGGAGCCCTCGGCCAAGCCCGCGGCCGCCAAGAGCGGCGGCTTCTTCCCGGAGACCACGCCGCAGGACGAGCTGCCCCCGCCGGAGGACCGCACGATGGTCCGCCACGCGAGCGAGTTCCTCGCGAGCGCGCTCGCCGAGGGCGGCTCGGGCAGCGCGGACGAGGCGGAGAAGAAGGCCGAGGAGGCGCGCAAGCGCACCGAGGAGATCGAGCGCAAGCGCAAGGAGGCGCAGGAGCGCCGCAAGCCGCGCATCAAGAAGACGCTCGTCGGGATGGGCATCCCGAAGGGGCTCGGCGCCGACGAGGCGATCGAGGCGCTCGGCAAGGACATGGACAGCGACCGGCCGCCGCGCTTGGGCGGGACGAGCGAGTCCGCCGAGACCGTGGCGCTCGACCGCGAGGAGCTCGAGCGGCAGGCCGCCGCGACGAGGATCGTGGAGGAGCGCGCCGAGCCCGAGCCGGAAGAGAAGCCGGAGGCGAAGCCCGAGGCCGAGGCTGCTGCGGAGCCGAAGGAGCCGAAGGAGGCGCCCGCGGCCGGGCCCGAGGAGGAGCCGGCCGAGGCGGCGGCGAAGCCGGCCGAGGAGGCGAAGCCCGCGGAGGCGGAGCCCGCGCCCGCGAAGGCCGAGCCGAAACCGCTCGCGAAGGCGGAGCCTGCGAAGCCCAGCGAGACGGCCAAGGCGGAGAAGCCCGCCGACCGGCCGGCGGTCGCGGCCGTGCGCCCGGCGGCGCCGGCGAAGGAGCCCGAGGCCGAGTCGTCGAGCCGCATGGGGATGATCTTCTTCGCGGTGATCGCGGCGGCCGCGGTGGGCGTGATCATCTGGATGCAGCTCGGTCGCGGCGGCGACGAGACGCCGACCACCGGCGACGTCGGGACCGGCGGCGAGGTCGCGCCGCCGGAGGGCGACGAGCCGGGCGAGGAGCCGGGCGAGGCGCCCGGCGAGCTGGTCGTCGACGAGCCGGGCGAGGAGCCCGGCGAGGAGCCCGGCGAGGAGCCCGGCGAGGAGCCGGCGGTCGAGACGGTGTCGGTGCAGGTGAACGTCCGCCCGGCCGAGGCGGTGGTGTTCGTCGACGGCGTCGAGGTCGGGGCGGGCCCGCAGGCCGTCTCGCTGCCCCTCGGGCAGGAGTCCACCGTGAGCGCGCGGCTCGCGGGGCACGTCGAGGCGAGCGAGGTCGTCACCGCGGCCGAGGGCCAGCGACCGATCACGCTGACGCTCACGGCGATGCCGTACGTCATCACGGTGACCACGACGCCGGCGGGCGCGCGGCTGACGGGCGGCGGCGCGCGAGCGACGGCGCCGGGCGAGCTCACCCTGCGCGCGCCGCCCGCCGCGGCGGTCACCGTGCGCGCGAGCCTGCGCAACCACGACGACGCGACGGCCTCGGTGTCTCCGGAGGACTTCTCCGTCGACGAGGGGCGCATGGTCGCGAGCGTCAGCCTGACGCTGCGCGAGCGGCCTGCGCCGCCTCCGCCGATCCGGCGCGGCGGCGGCGGGACCGCCGGCGGCGCCGGCA
>JAHBWG010000023.1 GCA_019637095.1 Sandaracinaceae bacterium
AGCTCGACCTCCGGCTCCGGCGGCGGCGGCGGCGGCGCGTCGGGCTCCGGCGGCGGCGCGTCGCGCATCGTGATGCGCACGGTCTCGATCACCGCGGGCGGCTCGATCGCGGAGACGAGCGCCGCGAGGCCGCCATGCACCGCGAGGCTGACCACGTAGACGAGCCCGAGTGTTCGCGCGGTCACGTCGGTCCTCGCTCCGCTCAACGCGCCTCGCGCTCGACCTGCACGGCGAAGCTCGTGATGCGCTCGGTGCGCGCGAGGTCGAGCACGTGCACCACCGCCCCGTGCTGCGCCGCGCGGTCCGCGCTGACGATCAGCGTGAGCTCCGCGTCGCGGCGGCGCGCGTCGCGCAGCCCCTCGACGAGCCCGGGCTCATCCACCTCCTGACCGTTGAAGCGCAGCTCTCCGCCCGCGCCGATCGTCACCGCGGCGAGCGAGCTCGCGCTCCCGTCCGAGTTGGCCGTGTTCGGGAGGTCGACGCGCATGCTCTGCGACACGATGTAGGTCGCCGACACCATCATGATGACGAGCAGGACGAGCACCACGTCGACCATCGGCGTCACGTTGATGGCGACGATCAGCGAGCGGCGCTTGCCGCGGCCCGAGGCGGTCGTGGCGGCCATCTCAGCGCCTCCCCTCCGGCGCGAGGGTCGCGAACGCGCGCTCGGCCTCGGACACCTCCTCCGGCTCCGCGCGCTCCTCGTCGCTCGGCGCGTCGCCCGACCGCGACGCGGCGACGCCGGAGACCCCGGGGGGCGCGCCGCCGGTGCGCACCCACGCGGAGAGCAGCTTCGAGAGCGACTGCGCGCTCCCCTCGATGTCGTCGATCTTCTTCTGCGCGACGTTGAACGCGACCACCGCGGGGATGGCGACGAAGATGCCCACGCCGGTCGCCACGAGCGCCTCGGCGATGCCGCTCATCACGTTGCCCATCGCCGCCTCGCCCGCGCCGTCGGCGAGGTGGTGGAACGCCTCGATGACGCCGAGCACGGTGCCGAACAGGCCGATGAAGGGCGCGTTGTTTCCCAGCGTGCCCAGGAGCGTCATGCTCCGCTCGAGCTGCTTGCGGGCCCCGCCGAGCTCGCTCTCGAGCGCGTCCGCGAGCGCCTCCGGGCCCCCGGCGCGCCACCGCCACGCCTCACGTAGGGCGCGCGCCTCGACCGACCGGTTCGCCTGGAGTGCTTGGTCGATCTTCTCCTCGTCACCGGTCGCGAGCGCGCGGGTCAACGACGCTCGGAGCGCCTCCCCGCCTTCTCCGTTGCGCCGGAAGAACACCCATCGCTCCACCATCGCGGCGATGGAGGCGATCGACAGCGCGAACAGGAGCCACAGCACCCAGGTCGAGCCCAGAAGGGCAACTCTCAGCAGCGACTCGACGATGTTCATGACGTGTTCCTCGATGGAGCGGGGTTAGGGGAGATCCACGCTCGTGACGTAGAGCGGAGGGGCGGACCCGCCGTTCGCGGCGAGCCCGAGGAGGAGGCCAGGCCGGCGCTCGACCTGCTCGAGTCGGTAGGTTCCGTCCTCCAGCGTTCGACGGCGGTAGATCGTGACGGCGAAGTGCACGCTCTGTTGGCCGCACGCATCGAACAGGTTCGCGTAGACGTGGTAGAAGCCGGCCACGCGCGCCGGCGCCTGGAACGAGAGGCTCTCGGAGTTGCGACCATCCGGCAGGCACTCCGCCAGCGAATCTCCGTCGAGACGGCCATGGCCCGGATCGTCGAACAGCTCCGGAGGGATGCGCATCCCCTCACCCGCGAACGCGGTCGTCGGGTGGCGCGCGTCGACGACCTTGCCTTCGGGCGTGACCACGATCAGGTCGAGGTCGACGTCGCGATCCCAGTCGAGCGCGATCACCGCGTCGGGCGGCGGGATCGTCGGATCGCAGGCGTTGAGGTTGTCGCGCACGCGCAGGTCGGCGATACACACCGGGATCTCGCGGTACGCACCCGCGCGGCCCGCCTCGTCGAAGGCGACGATGCGCAGCGTGTGGAGACCCGCGGGGACACCCCCGCCGACGTCGTGGACCACGTCCCAGATGCGCTCTCCCGGGAAGGCCGGGTCGAGCGCTGCCGCCGGGAAGACCCAGTAGCCCGTCCCGAGCCCCGCGAGCTGGATCCCGACGGCGTAGGCGCTGTCGGCGACGCGGCCCGAGAGGGTGCGTCCGAGCTGCCCGCGCGACCACACGCCTCCCGTCGACTCGAGGGCGGTGACCAGCGGCCCGCCGGAGGGCTCCGGCATCTCGCCCGCCCGGAACGTCGCCCCGTAGACGAGGATCGGCTCGCCGACCCCGACGAGGCGCGTCTCGCCCGTGCAGGCGGCGAGGAACAGCGCGGCGACGGCGAGTGGACGAGCGGTGCGCCGACCCGTCACCGGAACTCTCCCTGAAGGCGCAGCGTGAACTGGTCGTTGGCGAGGTCGGCGGGCACCCCGCGCGCGTCGCGCCCGAGCTGATCGAGGATCACGTCGTACTGGAAGACGAGCCGCCCTTGGATCCCGGGGACCACGCCTCCCGGCAAGCGCACACCCACCAACGGAGAGAGCGTGTGGATCGCCGCGTCGGTGGGCACCGACAGCCCGCGGCGCTGGTCCACGAAGTCGGAGTTCGGGTCGTAGTAGTCGTAGCGGAACCCCAAGACGCCCCAGTCGAGCACTTCCTGCACGACGGCGACGTACGCGGCGACCTCGCGCAGGTCGTAGCCGATGACGTACGGGTCGGCGACGAAGAGCGAGCGGTCGAGGTTGCTCGCGACCGTCACCTCGGCCAGAACGCGGGTCCAGCCCAGCGAAGTCCGGAAGCCGACGCGCGCATCGACGTTCAGCGCCCACCGCTCGAACGTCTGCGACGGCGTCGCCGCGCGGCCCGGGACGGCGACGAGCTCGCCCGTGTCGAGCGTCCCGCTCTCGTTCAGGTCACGCCACTCGAGCCGGCCCTTGACGGCGGGCTGACCGGGAGAGAACCCCGTGCCCCACAGGAACGAGAGGCCGCCGCCGAGCTCGAGGTCGCCGCCGGGATCGGTCTCGACGCCGAGGCGGCCGGCGAGGTCGGGCGCCTCGGTGGGGTCGAGGACGATCTCCTGGCCCGCCCGATCATCGAGCGGCGTCCCGCCCATGACCGCCACGTCGTATCGGAAGATGCCGACGCCGCCGCGGGCGCGGACGCCGACGTCGAGCGGACCGCGGAAGAACGCGAGCGAGCCGGTCGAGCGCTCCATGAACACCCAGTCGCGCTGGCTCTGGCGGACCTCGTGACCGAAGGGGACCTCGGTGAGGCCGGCCGTGAGCTCGAGCCATGGGGGGAGCGCGCGATCCTCGTTGCGCAGGAGCACTCCGACCGTCGTTCGGCGCAGACCGAAGAAGGGGCCGTTGGTCGTGCTCCCATCGAGCTCGAGCTCCACCGCGAAGTGCTCCCACGCACCCGCGATGCGCAGGCGGCCCCGCCGGACGGAGAAGCGATTGCGGTTGAGGATGATGTCCCCTTGCAGCAGCTCGTCCTCGCTCAGGTCGCTCCAGCCGTACTGCGCCTGGATGTACCCGGTGATCGACAAGCCCCACCGCTGGAGCTCGGCCCCGAGGTCGAGCCCGGGCGAGGCCGGCGGCGCGGGAGCCTCCGGTCCGGAGGCGTCCTCGGCCTCCGCCGCCTGGCGGAGCGCCTCGCGCGCCTCGAGCGCCTCGATCCGCGCGAGCAGCGCGGCGACGTCGGGGCCCTGCGCGGACGCCTCACCGGCCTGAGGCGGTGAGGCGTCCGACGACGGAGCTTGGTCCGTGGCCTCGGGCTCGCTCGCTCCCCCGTCGTCGTCTTCGATCTCGAAGGTCGCCGACTGTCCATGCGCGTGGGGCACGGCGAGGGTGAGGGTCGCGGTGAGCACCGCGGCCGCGGAGACGGAGCGTGACGAAGCCAAGGTAGCCGGATCCTTCGAGCAGAGGGAGGGGGAAGAGGCTCAGGGCAGCGGGGGCACCGTGCCGTCGGCGCGCAAGCGCGGGAGTCGAGCGGTCGTGATCGGGAACGGATCACAGGCTGCGCTGGTGCACGCGTTGAGGAACTGCTCGCTCGTCGACGGGGGGCAGTCCCAGCAGCCCGTGGGGGCGAGGCAGCCGCCGGCGTCGACGTCGCCTGCGTCGGTGCCCGCGTCGATCGGCGTGTCGCCGCCGTCCTGCGGCTCGCCCGCGTCGAGGGCGCCCGCGTCGCGGGGACCGCCGGCGTCGGGCGGGGTCGGGTTGTCACGGTCGCAGCCGACCGCGAGGAGCACCGATAGGGCGAGCGCGCTCGCCAGCGTGAGCTTGGTGGTCATCACTGCACCTCACAGAAGCCGAAGCGGCAGACGGGGGCTGAGGTGGGACAGTCGCTCGGCCCGAGGCACGCGGTGCAGTCGCTCGCGCCGGTGGCGGCGAAGTCGTAGTAGCAACCGCACGGCGCCTCCGGCAGGTAGCTGTAGAGCGGGCCGATGTCCTCGTCGCGCCACACCTGCATCGCGCACTCCGGGATGTTCCCGTTCTCGATGATGATGTCGTTGATGGAGACACCCGCCGGCGCATCGACGGTCCCGGTGAAGTACCCTACGAGCTGGCGCGTCGCGGCGTGCGTGATCGCGCGCGAGCCGTCGACGGGGACGTAGAAGTGGTAGGGCGTCCAGAGGTAGTAGTGCCCGTCACGCACGTTGCGCTTGTCGAAGGCGGTCGCAGTCGAGTCGGGCCAGTACGCGCACGTCTGGTCCCACGCCTGGTAGGCGAGCGTGCGCACCGTCGCGCGGTTGCGGTCCGCGACCTCGGTGCTGACGAAGCCGAGCGCCGCCTCCGGCGCGACCGCGCCGCTCTCGACGACGCGCTCGACCATGCGGCCGTTCGTGCGCACGTCGCGATCCCCAGGGAACCACGACGCCATGCGCTCCGGGGGGACGCGCGAGCCGAGCGCGATCACGATCAGCGCCGCCGACGTCGCGTTGCGGCCCCAGAGATGCGCCGGATCGGTCCAGGGGGACACCCCGCCCTCCACGGGCCCGAACCCGTAGATGAAGTAGCCGGCTTGCGCGCTGATCGACTGCTGGCTCGACGCCTGCGGGACGATCAGGCTCCACGAGGTCACCGGGCCGGGGAAGTCGCCGATCGTCGACGGAAGCGCGTCGACGCCCTCGCAGAGGCGAGCGTCGGTCCCGAGCATCGCGAAGTTGGGGATGAACCCCGTCGCCGGGAGCGCGCAGTCGCGCTGCGCCCCCGTCTCGTCCCAGTACGAGGCCGTCCCCGTGATCCCGGCGGCGTCGAGGATCGAGGTGATCCCGAAGCACGCCCCGGGCGACTGGTAGACGACCGTGACGGGGGGCGCCGCGGGGTTCGTCGCCGCGAGCGCGGCCCCCACCCGCGCGAGCAGCGGCACGGAGGCGCTGCCTCCCGCGCCGATCGTCACGTTCGGGAGGTCGACGCAGTTCGGGATCTGGGCGCTCGCGGGCGCGGCGCACAGACCGAACGCAGCAGAGAGCAAGAAAAGTTGCCTCGTTCTCATCATTCCTCGATTGATGCGGCGGTGGTGCACGGTCGATGCCAGCCGCCCGCCTGCCGCTGCGACGGGGCCTAGCCGAAGGTCCTTGCTCGGTCCCCGTGATCAGCCACGGGGGACCGTGGCTGATCACGGGTGAGCGTCGCGGGCGGGCGTCCGCGTCGCCCGCTCGATGGGCTGGCTCCTCTCGTTCACGCGGCGCCCGGCGGGCGGGGCCACCAGGCGGAGCCAGCGCAGGGCCTTGCGGGCGGCGTCGAGCCGTCGATCGGCGAACACCGCCCAGAGCGCGGGGCGCGCCTCCGGCACGCCGACCCACACCCGGCCCGGGAGCAGCGGCCCGATCGCGATCGTCTCGAGGCCCGAGGCCCCTTCGATGGCGAGCGTCGCGAGATCGAGCGCGCCCACGTCGACCGCCCCCGACGTGACCGCCGCGTGCGTGGCGTGCGGGTCCCGCGTGCGTACGACGGCGCCGATCGGGAACGCCCAACTCGGGGTCTCGGCGAGCAGGCGGCCGAGCGTGACGTGGGCGACCGTCGACCAGTCGTCCACCGCGAGGCGCGCCTCGCGCAGCGCGCCGAGCGAGCTCGCCCCGCCGCGCGGGACGACGATGGCGGCGCGCAGCGCGCCGAGCTCGCAGCCGCGCACCTCCAGGCCCAGGTGGGCCAAGCAGGCTCGTGTCCCGACGCGGGTCGCGTCGTCGAGCGCGAGGATCGTCTCGCCATCGCGCCGCACGGAGGCGCCGCACGCGACGCCCCCCAGCCTCGCGGCGAGCGCGTCGAAGAGACGGTCGCGCGCCTCGCCGGGCGTGATGGTGCTGCCTATCGAGCGCTCGCAGGACATGAGTCGTCGCATCGCGAAGGCCGTGCCACCGGCCGTGCGCTCGCGCGCGGAGCCGGCACCGTCACCCGGCCTGGCGTGCCCGGTCCGGCCCCCGTCGAGGATCCTGGGGCGCCGTGACGAGGAACGGCGAGCCCGGGTAGGCTCACGCGCCGCGTCGGCGGCGGCTCAGCCCAGGCGCGGCAAGCGCGGCGCTCCTTCGGCGAGGCGCTTCAGGCTGTCGACGAGACAGTCGAGGTCATCGCGGGTGTTGTAGAGCGCGAGCGAGGGGCGCACGGTCGCCTCGTGGCCGAAGCGGCGCAGCGCGGGCTGCGCGCAGTGGTGCCCCGCGCGCACGGCGATGCCGTCGCGGTCGAGCGCCTTACCGACGTCCTCGGGGCGGAAGCCCTCGAGCACGAACGACAGCACGCCCGCCTTCTGCGCCGCGGTGCCGACGAGCGAGAGACCCGGCACCTCGCGCAGCCGCGCGGTGCCGTACGCGAGCAGGCTCTGCTCGTGGGCCTCGACGCGGTGCATGCCGAGGCGCTCGAGGTAGTCGAGCGCCGCCCCGAGACCGACGGCGTCGGCGATGTTCCCGGTCCCGGCCTCGAACCGCCCCGGGAGGCCGGCGTACTTCGTCGCGGCGAACGTGACGTCGACGATCATGTTGCCGCCGCCCTGCCACGGCGGCGTCTCGGCCCACGCGTCGGGGCGACCGTAGACCGCGCCGATGCCGGTGGGCCCGAAGACCTTGTGACCGGAGAAGACGTAGAAGTCCGCGCCGAGCTCGACGACGTTCACGGGCATGTGCGAGACCGCCTGCGCGCCGTCCACGAGCGCCCGCGCACCGTAGCGGTGTGCGAGCTGGACGAGCTCGCGCACCGGCGCGACGGTGCCGAGCGCGTTCGAGACGTGCGTCAACGCCACAATCTTCGTGCGCGGGCCGATGATGCGCTCCGCCTCCTCGAGGCGGAGCTGCCCCCGGTCGTCCACCGGGATGACGCGCAGGTGCGCGCCGACCGCGTCGGCGAGCATCTGCCACGGCACGATGTTCGAATGGTGCTCGAGGTGCGTGAGCACGATCTCGTCGCCCGCGCCGACGTGCTTGCCGCCCCAGCTCTTCGCGAGGAGGTTGATGCCCTCCGTCGCGCCGCGGACGAAGACGATGTCGTCGGTCGAGCCCGCGCCGAGGAAGCGCCGCACGGACTCGCGCGCACCCTCGTACGCGTCCGTCGCGCGCGCCGCGAGCGCGTGGGCGGCGCGGTGGATGTTGGAGTTCTCGGCCTCGTAGAAGTGACGCAAGCGCTCGATCACCGCGCGCGGCTTCTGCGTGGTGGCGGCGTTGTCGAGCCACACGAGCGGCCGCCCGTTCACGTGGGTGGCCAGGATGGGGAAGTCGTGTCGCACCGAGGCCACGTCGAGCGCGCCCCCGTCGGGCCCGGAAGGGCCGAGCGCGGTCGGCGACGCGAGGGGCACGTCGAAGCTCGAGTGCGCCCGCTCGAGAATCGACGCGCTCGCGACGCGCGGCGCGCGGGCGGCCTCGGGCGCGACGAAGTACGGGAGCTCCGTGGCGAGCTCCGCCAGGTCGGCGCCGAGGCCGGCGCGCGCGGCGCCGCCCAGCGGGACGTGGGCCGGGGGGATGGGCGGGACCTCCAGGAGCGGCGTGGAGGGCGGGGATGGAGGCGCGGCGGAGGCGAGCGGCGGGGAGCCGGTCCGCGCGTGCGCTCCGAGCGCGGGCGGCGCGAGCGGCGCCGCGTAGCCGAGCGCGGCGAGGCCCTGGGCGACGAGACCCGCGAGCTCTCGCTCAACCGTACTCATGGTAGCGGCCGACCTCGACGTCGGTGAGCACCGCGACGGCGTCGGGCACGGGCACGACGAGCGAGCAGTAGAGCGAGATGAGGTACGAGGCGATCGCCTCGCGACCGATGCCCATGAAGCGCACCGAGAGCCCTGGCGACTGCTCGCCGGGCAGACCCGGCTGGTAGAGGCCGACGACCCCCTGGCGCTGGTCTCCCACACGCAAGAGGAGGATCTGCGTCTTGCCGGCGCCGTCGATCGCGAGCTTGTCGCTCGGCACGAGCGGGATGCCGCGCCACGTCAGGAACGGGGAGCCGTGGAGCGTCACCGTCGGAGGCGGCACGCCCCGACGAGTACACTCCCGCCCGAACGCCGCGATGGCCCGCGGGTGGGCGAGGAAGAACGCGGGCTCCTTCCACACGCGGCTGACGAGCTCGTCGAGGTCGTCGGGCGTCGGCGGGCCGGTGCGTGTCTCGACCTTCTGCGACGGGTCGGTGTTGTGCAGCAGGCCGTAGTCCAGGTTGTGGAGCAGCTCCCGCTCTTGGCGCTCCTTCACGATCTCGATCGTGAGCCGGAGCTGCTGCGAGATCTGGTCGTGCGGCGTGCTGTAGAGGTCGGAGACGCGCGTGTGGATGTCGAGCACCGTCGTCACGGTGCTGAGGTAGTACTCGCGCGGGTTGGGATCGTAGTCGACGTAGGTCTCAGGCAGGGTGCGTTCGCTGCCGCGTTCGCCGCAGGTCACCTCGATCGCGGAGCCCTCGCGCACACGATTGAGCCGGTAGATGCCGGCCTCGACGGGCACCCACGGCAAGAAACGCGGGAGCCATCGCGGCGTGATCGCCGCGAGCTGCGGGACCGTCTTGGTGGCGTTCGCGAGCTGACGCGCCGCGACGTCGCCGAGCGCGCGCGGGGGAGTCGCGCCGGGCGGGCTCTGACTGGGCTCGGTCATGGGTCGTTCGTCTCCTTGGGCTCGGGATGCGCGCGGATCTCGACGGCGGAGCTCGCCCCGCGAGCGCGCCACTCCGAGCACGACCTCTGCCACACGAGCAGCCCGCGAGTTCGATGGGCCAGCTCGGGCGATCCGTGAGATTCGACGGCGAGTCCCGTCGTATGCCACGGTCGCGCCGTCGCGGGTCCCGGTCGTCGCGGTTCTCGCGTGCGGCGTGGGGGAACGCGCCGTGCAACGGTCGAGCGCGATGCTCCCCACCGAAGACTCGCCGTCCCCGTCGCTGTCCCCGCGCCTCGCGCAGATCGTCCGGCGGTTCTCCGCGCTCGGAGATCACGTGACGCGCCGCGACGCCATCTCGATCCTCGCCAGCTGTGAGCTCGAGCTGTCGGACATCGAGCGCTTCGTCGAGGAGAGCTCGCATGGCTACGCGCGCCGGCGCGTGGCGCGCACCGACGCGTTCGAGATGCTCGTCATGACGTGGAAGCCTGGGCAGGGCTCGGTGCCGCACGATCACGCGCGGTCGCTCTGCGCGCTGCGGATCGTGAGCGGACGCGTGCGCGAGACGCGCTACGCGCCCGCGCGCGACGGACTCGTCGACGCGAGCTCGGCGGGCGACGCCACCGAGACCGAGGTGCTCGTCGACACGAGCGAGCACATCCACGCGCTGCGCAACCTCGAGGACGCGCCCTCCACCCTGGTGACGCTGCACGTCTACGCGCCCCCGCTTCCGGAGCTGCGACGGTACACCGCGCGGCCCGAAGGCTCCTCGCTCGAGTCGGTCTTCGCGCGCCCGCGCGCGCCGGCGGCGCCGACGGTGGCGATCGTCGGCGGCGGCTTCTCCGGGACGATGGTCGCGGCGCACCTGATCGAGCGCGCGACGGCCGAGGGGCTGCCGCTCTGCGTGGTGCTCGTCGACCGGCAGGCGTCGCTCGCGGAGGGGCCCGCGTACCGCACGCCCGACCCGCGACACCTCCTCAACGTCCCCGCCTCGAACATGAGCGCATGGCCCGACCGCCCGAGCGACTTCTACGACTGGGCGCGAGAACGAGATCCGCGGGTCGAGCCGACGAGCTTCCTTCCCCGCAAGCTCTACGGCGAGTACGTGCGCTCGCGCTTCCTCGAGGCCGCCGCGCGAGCGGGCGAGCGCGTGAGCGCGGAGGTCCGCCGCGACGAGGTCGCCGCGATCAAGCGCACGCGCTCGGAGCGCCAGCGGCTCGAGCTGTCGGGAGGGACCCTCGACGCTGACGTCGTCGTGCTCGCGACGGGGCACCGGCAGCCCGACGACCCGCTCGCGCGAGTGTGGCGCGGCTCGCGCGCGCGCTACGTCGAAGATCCCTGGTCCTCGCTCGCCCTGACGGCGATCCGCCCGGACGAGACGGTGCTCGTCCTGGGCACGGGCCTCACCGCGGTCGACGCCTTGCTCTCGATCGCGCGGCAGCCGCGCTCGGCGCCCGTGCTCGCGGTCTCGCGTCGCGGGCTCGCGCCGGAGCGTCACGCGGAGACACCGCGCGCACCGATCGATCCCACGCCCTGGCTCGAGCCGCTCCTCGCGGCGCCTGGCGGGGCGACCACCCGTGCGCTCGTGCGCGCGGTGCGCCATGCCGCCGCGCGCACCGAGGACTGGCGCCCCGTCGTGGATGGTCTGCGGCCGTACACCACGCGGATCTGGCGTTCGCTCTCGCCTGCAGAGGCCTCGCGCTTCGTGCGGCACGCGCGGCCCTTCTGGGAGGTGCGTCGCCACCGCATGGCCCCTGAGATCGGTCGGTTCGTCGACGAAGCGGTGGCCTCGGGCGTGTTCCGCGCGGTGGCGGGGCGGGTGCGCCGCGCCGAGGCCGACGACGACGGCGTGACGGTCGAGCTCGGCGTACGCGGTGAGACGGGCTCGCGCATCGTGCGCGCGCACTGGGTCGTCAACTGCACGGGCCCTGGGTCCGGGCCGTGCCTCGTCCCGGTCGTGCGCTCTCTCGTGGACGGAGGGCTCCTCGAACCGGACGCGCTCGGCCTCGGAGTTCGCACGAGCGACGAAGGTCGTGCGCTCGCGGGCGGACGCGAAGCAGACGACCTCTTCATCGTCGGCACGCTGCGCAAGCCCGATCTGTGGGAGTCGACCGCCGTGCCCGAGCTCCGTCGTCAGGCCGCGCGCACCGCGCAGCTCGTGCTCGAGCGCGCGGGCGGCCGCGGGCCGTCGTGAAGCGGCGGCGGAGGCGGACCCGAGCGCCGCGCTCGCGCCGGCCCGGTCGTCAGGCGTCCTCGCCGCGCGACGCGTTCACCGACGCGACGTGGCGGACGAGGTCGACCAGGCCCGCGCCGCCGAGCAGCGCGACGACGAAGAAGACCACGTCGAGGTGCCCCGCGCCGATCGCCGCGAACGATGGTCCCGGACAGAGCCCGACGAGCCCCCAGCCAATCCCGAAGAGCACCGCCCCGAGAACGAGCGAGGGCGTGATCCCCGTCTGCCTCGGCAACGCGATCGGCGCGCCGGACGCGCTCGTCGCGCGGGACCTCGCGGCTCGAAAGCCGAAGAACGCGACGCCGATCGCGCCGACCATCACGAAGGCGAGCGAGGGATCCCACGCGCCCCCGAGCACATCGAGGAAGCCGAGCACTTTCTCGGGCTGCGACATCCCGGAGACGACGAGGCCGACCCCGAAGAGCGCCCCCGCGGCGATCGCGTAGAGCACCTCCAGCGTGACGCGCGAGGTCGAGGTGGCGCTCACGGCGAGGCTCCGAGGCGGACGACGGTGACGGTGACGATGCCGGCGGCCATGAACACCAGCGTCGCGACGAGCGAGCGGAACGAGAGCCGCGAGAGGCCGCACACGCCGTGGCCGCTCGTGCAGCCGTTACCCAGGCGCGTGCCGACACCGACGAGCAAGCCGGACACGACGAGCACGCCGGGCCCGCTAGACCATGGCGCGCGGCCGAGGTCGAGGAGCCAGCTCGCGAGGCCCGCCGCCGCGACGAGGCCGCCGAGGAAGCTCGCGCGCCACGCTCGGTCCGAGCTGCTGATGAGGCCCGCGGCGATGCCGCTGATGCCCGCGATGCGCCCGTTCGTCAGCACGAGGAGCGTCGCCGAGAGGCCGATGAGCACGCCACCGATCAACGACGCGACCGGGGTGAAGGCCGCCTCGTTCACCGGCTCACCTCGTCGAAGTAGACGCCACGCACCCAGCGTGGCCCGCGGAAGCCGGTGCGAGCGTGGAGCGTGCGGTGGTTGTCGTAGAGGACGAAGTCGCCCGGCGCGATGAGCAGCCGCCACTGGTGCGCGGGCTCGTGGATGACCCGCGCGAAGCGCTGATATGCTCGGTAGAAGCCCTCCATGCGGTCGAAGGGCTCGCGAAACGGGGCGAACGTGAAGTAGCTGTGGCGCACCTGCACGAGCTCACCGGCGCCGTCGACGCGCAGGAGCGGCGCGTGGAGCACCTTCTCGAAGCCCCTCTGCCGGCGGTGGAACGTGACGGTCGTCGTGGTGAGCACCTCGAACGCGTCGGCGTCGACCCCGCGCAGGTAGCGGGTCGCCGCGGCCGCGTCGACGAGGAGGTTCTCGCCCCCGTCCTCGGCGGCGCGGATGCCGTGCAGGAGCTGGTAGCGCGGCGGCTCCTCGAGGAACGGCTGGTCGGTGTGCAGATCGACCGGAGCGTCGGTGTAGCCGAGCTGATCCGTGTTCTGGTTGCTCGTGTTGTCGGTGCGCAGATCCTCGATGCGCCCGAAGTGCGTGCCGCGGACGGCGAGGCCTTGCGCGGCGAACCCGTCGATGATCGCCTCGGTGTCGAGACCCGCGCCGAGCACGACGACCGCGCCGTCGCGGCGCGTGCGCTCGAGCGCCTCGGCCGCGAGCGACGCGAGGCTCTCGTGCGCCGTGGCGGTGACTCGGATCGCGTCGACGTCGTGCGGCGGTGGCGCCAGCGGCGTCGTCTCGCGAGCGTACGCGTGCTCCTCGAGCCAAGCGAGCGGGAAGCGGCTCGTGCCCGTCGGCCACTCGAGCACGAGCACCTGGTCCTCGAGGCGGGCGGAGCGCGGCCGCGCGTCGAGCGCGACGTGGCGCGCATCGAGCACGCGCTCGCGCGTCGTCGGATGCACCTCCTCGGGCGCTTGGTGACGTAGCCAGAACCAATGGAAGAGCAGCGCCGGGGCGCCGTCGCGCACGACGAGGCGGAGATGATCGGCGCGCGCGTCGATGCGCGCGGCGTGGGTGCGAGCGTTCTCGTCGGGCACGTTCGACATCGCGTGCGCTCGGCGGCAGCGCCTCTCAGCGGTTGGGCTGCGGGGTGACGCGGAGGTACGGACGCACCTCCGTCCAGCCCTTCGGGAACTTCTGCTTCAGGACCTCCGGATCCTTGAGCGAGGGCACGATCACGACGTCGCCACCGTCCTCCCAGTTCGCCGGCGTCGCGACGGAGTGGCTGTCGGTGAGCTGCAGCGAGTCGAGCACGCGCAGCACCTCGTCGAAGTTGCGGCCCGTGCTCGGCGGGTAGGTGATGCTCGCGCGGATCTTCTTGTTCGGATCGATGAAGTAGACCGAGCGCACGGTGATCTTCGCGTCGGTCTCCGGGTGCACGAGGTCGTAGAGCTTGGCGACCTTCTGGTCCGCGTCGGCGAGGATGGGGTAGTCGACCTCCGCGCCCTGGGTCGCCTCGATGTCGCGGATCCAGCCGTGGTGCGACTCGAGCGGGTCGACCGAGAGCGCGATCGGCTTGGCCTTGCGCGAGGCGAGCGCTCGGCCGAGCTTCGCGACCACGCCGAGCTCGGTCGTGCACACGGGGGTGAAGTCGGCAGGGTGCGAGAAGAAGATGACCCAGCTCGAGCCGGCCCACTGGTGGAAGCGAATCGTGCCGTGCGTGGAGGCCTGCTCGAAGTCGGGGGCGATGCTGCCCAGATGAAGGCTCATGGGACCTCGGTGGGTGGAGGGATGTGTGAGCCGTGTCTCGGCAAGTTCGGTGCCGGCGCACGCCGACGGGCGGGGCGCACGCGAGCCGCCGCGGTCGCTCGACGCGTCGAGGAGATCTGGCGGGGCACACCGTATCCCGTCGCGGCGCACCAGGACGGGCCACGGGACAGGACGCGACGGATCTCAGCCGTCGACCGGGTACGTGTCGCAGAAGCGGCCGACCGGATCGCAGCGGAAGAAGCCGCCGGGGCAGTCCTCGTCCCGCTCACAGCGAGGGACGCACACTCCGCCGATCTCGACCACGCACTCGAGGGCGGCCCCGTGGGGCGCGCACTCCTCCGTCGAGGCGCACTGGAAGGTGCAGTAGTACTCGCCGGAGACGAGCAGGAGCCGGGCGTCGCACGCGTCCCGACACTCGACCCGAGGCTGGCTCACCACGCGTAGCTCGCACCGGTCCGGTCCGAGGACGGAGGCATCGAACGGCGCCGCCGCGTCCGGGAGCGCGGGGCTCTCCCCCTGCTCCGCGTCGGCGAGGGCCGCGGCGTCGGCGGAGGAGGGGTCGCGGGCCGTCGCGCCCGCGTCGGCGGTGCCCCGCCCGCCCGTCGCGCACGCGGCCAGGGAGACCCCGAAGAGCACGAGGCACGCGGTTCGGATCGTGGACTGCACGCGGCCAGCATGCGCGACACGCGCAGAGGGGCCACCGCGCGGGCCGCCGTGTGAGCCAGATGTGAGGCGAGGCTCCGCGCTCAGCGGCGGCGGGCTGCCCATCGCCGCGCCCACGCGTCGAGCGGCAACAGGTGCTGGCCGAGCGCGCGGCCCTCCGCGCTCAGCGCGTAGCCTTCGTCGCCCAGCTCCACGAGCCCGGCGTCGCGCAGCTCCGCGAGGCGCGCGTTGAGGACACTCGGGGACAAGTCGTCGCATCGCTCGCGCAGCGCGCGGAACGAGAGGGAGGCGTCGCGCAGCTCCCACAAGATGCGCAGGGTCCACCGGCGACCGACCAAGTCCAAGAGCTGCATGATCGGCCGCGGCGTGGATCGAGACACGAGGACCTCCGCTCCGGTTGCGCTACGAAAACAGTAGCGATAGGAGATTCCTGCTACGAATACCGTAGCACATGGAGCCGGAAGGAGAGTGACCATGACGTATGTTCGGATCGCGGCGGCCTCGCCGCCCTGGGCCCCCGACGTGGAGGAGGACCTCGCGAAGCTGATGCCGGCGGGCATGGCGCCGATCGGGCTGTTCCGGACGCTGGCGAAGAACCCGCGCGTGCTGCGTCGGATCCGGCGCGCCGGGCTGCTCGACCCTGGGAGCGTCACGATCCGGCAGCGGGAGATCGTCATCCTCCGGACGACCGCCCTCGCGGGCGCGGAGTACGAGTGGGGGGTGCACGCCGCGTTCTTCGGCGGGGCGGCGGGGCTCGGCGCGCGGGAGCTCCACGCGACGGTGTGGCTCGGCCCCGACGCGGACTGCTGGAGCGCCGAGGAGCAGGCGCTCGTGCGGCTCGCGGACGAGCTGCACGCCAGCGCGCGCGTCTCGGACCCGACGTGGGAGGCGCTGCGCTCGTCGCTCGCGGAGGACGCGATGATCGAGCTGCTCGCGCTCGCGGGGTTCTATCGCGCGGTGTCGTACGTGGTGAACGGGACCGGGGTGCCGCTCGAGCCGGCCGCGCCGCGGTTCCCCGCCCCGCAGGGATAGGCCCATCGTCGGGCGCGGCCACCCGGACTCCGCCGCGGCTAGCCGTGTCGGACCCCAACCCTTCCCAGCGAAGCCAGCATATACGCTGGCCAGCTCATATCCTGGAAAGCCCCATCGTATTCGATGGAATCCCATCGAATGCGCCGGGGACTCTGGGCTCGTCGCGCGGCATGACCCGTGCGAATGCGGGCGCCGATGGTGAGAACGCTGGCGGTCGCCTGCCTGCTCCTGCTCGGCCTCCCCTCGCCCCGCGCGCACGGGCAGGAGGAGGGCGGCGAGGTCGAGATGGAGCGGGCGCAGGGCGTAGAGGACGCGAGCGACCCGTCCGAGCCGGCGCTGGCCGAGGTCGAGCCGAGCGAGCTCGACGCGCTGCGCGAGGAGCTAGCGCGGCTGTCGCGGCGGCTCGAGGTCTTCGAGCGCGAGCGCGAGGCGGCGGCGGGGGGTCCTCCGCCCCCGCCCGCAGCGCACGAGCCGCGCGTCGCGGGCGCTCCGGGCGGCGGCCTCACCGTCGCGATCGGCGACGCGTTCTCGCTCAACCTCCGGACGCGCTTCCAGATCCGCTACCAGCTCGACGTCCCGCAGGATCGCGATCAGGCCCTCTCGCAGATGGTGAACATCGGCACCGCGCGCCTGTGGATCTCGGGCCACGTCCTCGCGCCGGAGCTGACGTACATGATCCAGCTCGCGGTCGCGGGGCGCGACTTCCGCGACGGGCTGATCTCGCCGATCTTCGACGCGTTCCTCGAGTGGCGCGGACACCGCGACCTCTCGGTGCGCGCCGGGCAGTTCTTCGTCCCGTTCGATCGCCTGCGGACGGTGCGCGAGTGGGCGCTGCAGATGGGCGACCGGCCGCGCCCGGTGCTCGAGCTGACGCTCGACCGCGACGTCGGGGTGGTGCTCTTCTCCGACGCGTTCCTCGACGATCGCTCACCGTTCGCGTGGCGGCTCGGCGTGTTCGGCGGCGGCGGCACGAACCTCACCGAGGGGCGACCGCCGGGCGCGCTCCTCGTGGGCCGGCTCGAGCTGCGCCCGCTCGGTCGCATCGACGACGACACGGAGGGCGACCTCGATCGACGGCACGAGCCGGGGCTCGCGCTCGGCGCCGCGTTCGCGGTGAACTTCGGGACGGATCGCGCGCTGAGCACGACGGGTCCTCGCTTCGCAGGCCAAGCCACGACCGACTACCTCCACTTCGCGGCCGACCTCGTCTTCAAGTGGGAGGGCTTCGCGCTCCAGGCCGAGTACCTGTGGAAGCAGGCGAGCGCCGATCAGCTCGCGGCCGACGTGTTCACGCGCTCGGGGCACGGCTGGGTGCTCCAGGCTTCGTACGTCTTCGACCCGCCGATCGAGCTCGTCGGGCGCCTCTCGCAGCTCTACGCGATCGGCGCGACCGACCCGCGCCTCGTCGAGGAGGCGGCGCGCCGCGGCGTCGAGGTGGCGGCGGGGCTGAACTACTACCTCAACGGGCACCGCTTCAAGATCCAAGCGGACTGGATCGCGCGCATGCCGAGCGACTTCGACCTCTCGCAGGCGCAACACGTCGTGCACGTACAGCTCGACGCGACGTTCTGAGGCGAGGCGGCATGCGCTCGCCCGCGCAGCCGTCTCGCGACGTGCCGTCTCGCTCGTGATCGAGCGCGGGCAGCGACGTCCCTCACGTGGCGCGCATCGTCGCGAGGCCGTCGGCGAAGCGCACGACCGGGCTCCAGCCGAGCTCGCGCTCGGCGCGCGCGGTCCGCACGGTCACCGTCCGCGACATCATGGCGATCGCGAAGCGCGTCATCGGCGGCGCGCGCTTCGCGCCGGCGAGCCGATACGCGCCCTCGACGAGCGAGGCGAGCGGTCGCGCGAGGGCGCCCGGGAGGCTGCGCTCCGGCAGGGTCACGCCCTGCGTCGCGGCGAGCGCGTCGAGCAGCTCGCGCAGCGTGCGGTCCTCGCCGTCGCCGAGGAAGTACGCGCGGCCGCCCTCGCCCCGCTCGAGCGCGAGCTCCACGCCCCGGACGAGGTTCGCGACGTGGGTGCTCGACGTGCGCGCGCGGCCTCCGTCGAGCCACGCGAAGCTGCCCTCGCGCGCCATGCGGAGCACCGCCGGCAGCACGCTCGCGTCGCGCGGACCCCACACGAGGCGAGGGCGGAGCGAGAGCGCGGCGAAGCGCGACGCCGACGCGGCGAGGACGAGCTTCTCCGCCTCCGCCTTGCTCTCCGAGTAGAGGTAGCGGTGACGCGCCGGGTAGGGGTGGCTCTCGTCGATGTCGACCAGGTCGTGCCCGTCGAAGAGCGCCGCCTCGGTCCCGATGTGCACGAAGCGGCGCACGCCCGCGCGCTGCGCGACCTCGAGCGCCTGCCGCGTCCCCTCGACGTTCGCCTCGAAGAACTGCGCGCGCGTGCCCCACTCCTCGACGAACGCCGCCGCGTGCACGACCGCCTCGCAGCCGCGCGCCGCCTCGTCGGGGATCGCGCCGAGCTCACCGCGCACCGCGCGCGCGCCGAAGCCCTCCACCTTGCGGGCGCTCGCGTCCGAGCGGGCGAGCGCGCGCACCGTCGCGCCGCGCGCGACGAGGCCCTCGATCACGTGCGAGCCGACGAACCCCGAGCCACCGGTGACGAGAACCTCCACGGGCACCTCCGAGCCCCAGCGTGCGCTCGCCCGCGCCCTCAGTCACATCGACGAGCTCGACCCGTACGCGCGGGCGGACGTGACCTCGACGGCGACGCGGGCGCCGGGCTCGACGCCGCGCAGGAGGCTGCTGCGGCGCGGGAACTGGGCGACGATCGCGCCCGCGCCGTCGACGGTGGCGTGGACGCGGACGCGATCACCGAGGGTGACCACGCGCTCGACCGTCGCGACGCCCGCGTCGTCGCGCCAGAGCTTCAGATCGTAGGAGCGCACGACGAGGTGCACGTCGCCTTCGGGCCCGCCCGTGGGTACCTCGGCGCGGAGCGCGCCCGCGCGCGCGGTGGCGCCCTCGACGCGCGCGTCGAGCACGTTCACCTCGCCGACGAAGCGCGCGACGAACTCCGTCGCCGGCTCGTCGAGGATCTGCGCTGGGGTCCCGCTCTGCTCGAGGCCGCCGCGGTGGATCACGAGCACGCGGTCGGCGACGGAAAAGGCCTCGTCCTGGTCGTGGGTGACGAAGATCGAGGTGACGCCGACCTCGTCGTGCAGGCGCCGCAGCCACTCGCGCAGCTCCTCGCGGACCTTCGCGTCGACCGCGCCGAAGGGCTCGTCGAGCAAGAGGAGCTTGGGCTCGGGCGCGAGCGCGCGGGCGAGCGCGACGCGCTGGCGCTGGCCACCCGAGAGCTGCGAAGGGAAGCGTCGCTCGAGGCCGCCGAGGCCGACGAGCGCGAGGAGCTCGCGCGCCCGGCGGCGCGCCTCGGGCTTGGGGACGCCGCGCACATCGAGCCCGAAAGAGACGTTGTCCTCCACCGTGAGGTGGCGAAAGAGCGCGTAGTGCTGGAAGACGAAGCCGATGGCGCGCGCGCGCGCGTGCACGCGCGTGGCGTCCTCGTCGCCGAGCCACACCGCGCCCGCGTCGGGCGTGTCGAGGCCGGCGAGGATGCGCAAGATGGTGCTCTTGCCGCTCCCGGACGGGCCCAGGAGCGCGACGAGCGAGCCGCTCCGTACCTCGAAGGTCACGTCGCGGACCGCCTCGAAGGTCCCGAAGCGCTTCGAGAGGTGCTCGACCCGGATGTTCATCGATCCGCCTCTTTCTCGGCGGCGCGCGCCCGCCGCCCCTTGGCCCACTCGAGCGCCGCGAGCAGCAGCACGCTGATCGCGGCGAGCAGCGCCGCCATGCCGTACGCGGGCGCGAGCTCGCGCTCCTCGATCGCGTCGTGGATGAACGTGGTGGCGGTCTGCGTCTGGCCGGAGATGCTGCCGCCGAGCACGAGCACCGCGCCGAACTCGCCGAGGCTGCGGGCCATCGTCATCAAGAGGCCGTAGCCGAGCGCGACGCGCACGTTGGGGAGCGTCACGCGCCAGAACGTCTGCCACGCAGAGGCGCCGAGCGTCACGGCGGCCTCCTCCTCGCTCGTGCCGATCTCCTCGAGCACGTACGCGACCTCGCGGATCGTGTAGGGGAGCGTCACGAACAGCACCGCGACGACGAGCCCGGGGAACGCGAACACCACGCGCACGCCGAGCGCGTCGAGCCACGGCGCGAGCACGCCGTCGCGACCCACCAGCGCGAGGAACGCGAGCCCGATCACCACCGGCGAGACGGCGAGCGGCAGGTCCGCGAGCGCGCTGAGGAGCGCGCGCCCGCGAAAGCGGTGCCGCACGATCGCGATCGCGCCCGCGGTCCCGACCACGGCGTTGACCGCGACCGCGATCGCCGTGAGGACGACGGTCATGCGCAGCGCGGCGAGCGCGTCCTCGCGGCCGAGGGCGCCGAGCGCGGCACCGACGCCGACGTCCGCGAGCTCGCCGCCGAGCGCGCCGAGCGGCCCGATCAGGACGACGCCGAGGTAGAGGAGCACGAGGATGACGAGCGCCACGCGTCCCGCGCGCGCCCCGGTGCTGGACGCCGCCGGCGCGCGCGCGTCACTCCGCACGGCGCGCCCCCGTGCGGCGCTCGACCGCCCACGCGACCGCGTGGAGCGCGAGCGCGAGCGCCAAGAGCCCGATCGACGTCGCCGCCGCCGCGCCGGGCTCTCCGCTCTCGATCTCGCCGAACACGAACACCGGCGCGGTGAGCGTCCGGCCGGGCACGTTGCCCGCGATCACGACGATGGAGCCGAACTCGCCGAGCGCGCGGCCGACCGAGCGGATCCCGCCGGAGAGCGCCGCGGGGAGGATCGCCGGCAGGAACACGGTGCGAAACGTCTGGACCGGACCCGCGCCCAGGACGATCGCCGCCTCCTCCTCCGCGGGATCGATCTCGGCCAAGAGCGGCTCCACCGCGCGCACGACGAACGGGAGCGTGACGAAGAGCAGCGCGAGCACGATCCCCGGGCGCGCGAAGACGACCTCGACGCCGAGCGCCGAGAGCGCGCGGCCGGCCAGCGCGGTCGGGCCGTAGAGGAGCGCGAGCATCACGCCAGCCACCAGCGTCGGGATCGCCAGGGGCAGGTCGACGAGCGCCGAGAGCAGCGCGCGGCCCGGGAGGCGGTAGCGCACGAGGACCCACGCCGTCGCGGTGCCGAGCACGACGTTCAGCGCGCCGACGAGGAGCGCCGTCCAGGTCGTGAGCCACAGCGCGGCACGCGCGGTCGGCGCGCCGATGCGGCCGAAGAACGCGGCCGGTCCGTCGGCGAGGCCGACCTCGACGAGCGTCGCGAGCGGCACCGCGACGAGCGCGACCACGTAGAGCACCACGCCCGCGCGCAGCGCGCGCGCGAGCGGCCCGGGCGCCAGCGCGGCGCTCATCGCGCGGCCCGCGCGCTCCGTCGCTCGACCGCTCGGTCGTACACGCCGCCCTCGTCGAACACCACGCGGCGCAGCGCGGCCCAGCCGCCGAGGTCGCGCGCGGTGAAGACGTCGCCGGCGGCCGGGAAGCGCCCCTCGACCTCGGCGGCGACGGCGGGGACGACGGGACGCAGGCCGTGCTCCGCGTAGGCGCGCTGCGCCTCGGGCGTGGTGAGGAAGTCGACGAACGCGCGGGCGAGCGCGCGGGTGCCGTGGCGATCCGCGTACGCGTCGACGACGGCGGCCGGGTTCTCGATGAGGACCGTCGAGGCCGGCACGACGTAGTCGTAGCGCTGGCCGTTCAGCCGCCCGACGAGGATCTCGTTCTCGTACGTGATGACCGCATCGCCGACCCCGCGCTCGAACGTGAGCATGGAGTCGCGCGCGCCACGGTCCATGATGCGCACGTTCGCGAGGATGGACGCGAGCAGATCGGTGGCGGCCTCGGGGTCGCCCGCGGCGACGCCTGCGTGGCCGCGCATCGCCGCGCCGTAGATCGCGAGGATGTTCCACATCGCGCCGCCGCTCGTGCGCACGTTCGGCGTGAGCACCTCGAGCCCCGGGCGCGCGAGGTCCTGCCACGTGCGGATCGCGCGCGGGTTCCCCTCGCGCACGCCGATCACCACGAGCGAGCGGCTCACCATCCCGCCGTGCTCGCCCGCGTCCCATCCGTCGCCGACCAACCCGGCCGCGACGAGCGTCGCGATGTCGGGCTCGAGCGAGAGCAGCGCCACGTCCGCCTCGAAGCCGCCGGCGATGGCGCGCGCCTGCGCGCCGCTCGCGAGGTACGACTCGCGGAAGCTCACCTCGCGCGCGTGCTCGTCGCGCCAGTGGCGCGCGAACGCGGGCAAGATCGCGCGGCCGTACGCCTCGCGCGGCGTCGTGTACGCGCCGAGCGTCAGCCGGTCGATCGAGCCGTTCTGTTCACCTCCACAGCCGATGAGCGTAGCGAGCACGGCGAAGCCGGCGCTCGCCCGGACGAGGCGGGTCCACATGCGCAGCGCGGTGAGCAGCAACCGCGCCAGCGCGGAGCACGGGCCCCGGCGCGGGCCCACCCATCGTCCCTCACGGCGTCGCCGCGCCATCCCACGGGTGCCCGTCGAATGTCACGGCGCGGCGTCGAGCACGACCCCGCGCCGTCGCCCCTCACCGACCGAGCGCCCAACGCAAGAAGGGGAACGGAGGCTGGTGGCGATCTCGCGCGCGAGCCGCGTGGCGGAGGAGCCGGTCACGCAGGCGCGCACGATCCCGCGTCGAGGAGACGACGAACGAACCGCGCCCAGCCCTCGACGAGCTGGATCTCGTCGAAGAAGAACGCGCCTTCGCGCCCCCGCGCGCCGGGGTTGGCCCGGTAGTGCGCGTCGACGAGCGCGCCGAGATCGGCGGCGGACACGTCGCCGAGTCGCTCGTCCTCGAAGTCCAGGTAGAGCAGGTCCGCTCGCGGTGTCCCGGCCTCGATCAGCGCGCGCACCCGCGCGAACAGCAGCCAAGTCTTGCCGGCCCTGCGCATCCCCACGACCGCGTCGGCCTTGCCCGGCAGCCAGGGGGAGCCGGACCGCGCGAGGCGTGGGCTGCGGGAGGGGCCGCGCGCGCGCGTCGGCCACCACGTCGTCGAAGACCGCCACGGAGATCCTGTCCTTCCTCCGAGGACGGATCGACATGGATCCGGGCTCGGGCGAAGGACAGATCGTTGCGTCGCTCGCACCGCGCGGTCGCGGCGTCGACGAGTGGCTACGCCGTGATATCTCACGGGGTCGCGGAGACATCGCACGGATCTCCGTGATATGTGCTGGGACATCGCTGAGCCCGCATGGGGTGCTGGGAATGGTGCAGGTCTTGCCGATGGCGCGCTCTCACATGAGCCTCGAGCTGGAGCTCTGGAGGACGCTGGGCAGCCCCACGGACCTCGACGCCGCGCTGGTGCGCGCCTCCGCGCAGCTCGGCGGGGCGCTCGCGCACGAGCGGCTCTCCCTCTGGGCGCTCGAGCCCGCGCAGGAGCGGGTGGTGTGCCTCGCCGCGAGCCATGGCGAGGCGCCCGGCGTCGTGCGCTCGCCGGCGGCGGTCGAGGCGGCCCTCGCGCGCTTCGAGGGCCCGCGCGTGAGCGTGGTCGAGGCGGACGGCGCGCTCGCGCGTGCGCTCGAGCTCACCGCCGGCGCGCTCGTCGGCGCGCTCTTCCTCGAGCGCCCGCTCGGCCTGCTCGTCGTCGACGGCCCGCGCGCGACGGACGCGCCCGCGCTGAGCGCGCTGCTCGCCCCGTTCGCGAGCGCGATCGCGCACGCGCGCCGCGAGGCGGACCTCGCGCTCTTGCGCGACGCGGCCGAGGCCGACAACCGCGCGCTCCTGAGCCGGCTCTCGCGCCACGCGATCGTCGAGACCGTCGTCGGCGAGCACGGCGGCCTGCGCGAGGTGATGCAGCGCGTGGGGCAGGTCGCGGGGACGGACGCGCCGGTGCTGCTGCTCGGCGAGACCGGCTCGGGCAAGGAGGTCGTCGCGCGCGCGATCCACGAGCGCTCGTCGCGGCGCGCCGGCCCGATGGTGCGCGTGAACTGCGGCGCGATCGCGCCCGAGCTGATCGACAGCGAGCTCTTCGGGCACGAGCGAGGGAGCTTCACCGGCGCGGTCGGCGCGCGGCGCGGCTGGTTCGAGCGCGCGCACGGCGGCACGCTCCTGCTCGACGAGATCGGCGAGCTGCCCGCCGCGGCGCAGGTGCGCCTCTTGCGCGTGGTGCAGGACGGAACGCTCCAGCGGGTCGGCGCGGAGCGCGCAATCCACGTAGACGTCCGCATCGTCGCCGCGACGCACCGCGATCTCCATCGGATGGTCGAGCGCGGCGCGTTCCGCGAGGACCTCTGGTACCGGCTCAGCGTGTTCCCGCTGCGCCTGCCGCCGCTGCGCGAGCGGCGCGAGGACATCCCGCTCCTCTCGCAGCACTTCGCCGCGCGCGTCGGCGAGCGGCTCTCCGGCAAGCCCATCCTGCCGACGGCGGAGGAGCTCTCGCTCCTGATCGCCTACGACTGGCCCGGCAACGTGCGCGAGCTCGCGGCGGTGATCGAACGCGCCGCGATCCTCGGCCAGGGCAAGCGCCTCGAGGTCGCCGCCGCGCTCGGCGCCGGCGGGCCCGCGCGCCCGAGCGCGCCGCCGCTGGCGCTCGAGCGCCCGCGCAGCGCGCCCGTGACGCCCGGCGCGCCCGTGACCGCCGACGAGATCGCGACGCTCGACGACGCGATCCGCGCGCACGTCGAGCGCGCGCTCGCCACCACCCGCGGCGTGATCGAGGGGCCGCGCGGCGCAGCGGCGCGGTTGGGCGTGAACCCCCACACGCTGCGCGCGAAGATGCGCAAGCTCCGCATCGACTGGAGCCGCTTCCGCGGATGACGCCGTGAGCCACCCCGAACGCCGCGCGTGGGCACGCCCCCTTACCCTCTCGCGCCGGGCCGCGTGACGCGAGCCGCCCCTCGGGGCGGTTCCTTTGCCCGCTGCGGCACCGCTCACGAGAGCTCGATCCGGACGCGGCAGTGATCACTCGGTCCTCACTCCTCGTCGCGGTTGAGCGCAGCCGCGGACACTCGATGCGCGATCGACGCGGAGGCGAAGACGAAGTCGAGCTGACGCGTCGCCGTAGCGGGCTCGCCCCGTCGCGCCCTGAGCGTCGGCACGTTCTGACCACGGCGGTGACGTTGATCGCCCGCGAGTCGTCCGCGCCGTCGGCCTCACCCGTCTCCCGCGCCGAGGCCGGGCAGACGACGAGGAATCCTGCCGGTATCTCGAGGAGGCTTCCCGGCCTCCGCGCGGATGCCCCGGCGCCGAGGCGGTCGAGTCATTCCTACGCGGCCTAAGCCGCATGGCCCGTGCCTCGACGTCGAGGTCCGCCGCGGCGGAGCCAGGGTGGCCCACGCGTCGGCGAGTAGCTGACGCGAGGCGCGGCGCTCCGCGGTAGAGTCCGAGCGTGCGGGCCTCGCTCGGACTGCTGTGCCTCCTCGGTGCGTGCGATGGGGCGCCCGCGCCGCTCGACGCGAGCGCGCCGCCCGCGGACGCCGGCTCCGACGCGGGGGCGCCGGTGCGGCCGCCGCTCGGCGTCTACAGCGAGTTCCTCGCCTACGACGCGGTGGAGGCGACGCTCCCGGACCTCGCGGCGCGCGGGGCGGCGCTCCAGGTCGCCGTGCCGAGCGCGCGCATCGGCGAGGCGGCCCTGCGCTCGCTCCTGACCGCCGCCGGCGGCGCGGGCGTCGAGGTGCGGGTCTGGCTCGTGCTGGCGCGCGAGGACGGCTACTGGCCCAACGAGGACAACCTCGCGCTGTTCGCCGACGAGGTGATCCGCCTGCTCGACTGGCTCGACGCGGAGAGCCTGCGCGCCGCCGCCGTGGTCTACGACCTCGAGCCGTCGCTAGTACCCCCGGCCCAAGGTTCGATCCGGGTTTCGTGAATATCTCGGCCGCGTGCTCGATCGGATCGTCGTGGCACGTGGCCCCGCGCCCGAGCCGCTGCGCATGTCGCGGCGGATGTATCGCGAGTTGAAGAAGCTCGTGCGGCGTCATCGTGCGCCGGCCGCGGTGGTCCAGAGAGCTCGGGCGTTGCTGCTGGCGCGGTCGGGTCATGGGACCGTGGAGATCGCGCGCCGCCTCGGGTGCTCGAGCCGGAACGTGCGGAAGTGGAAGGCGCGCTTCCGCGCGAGCCCGACGCTCGCAGCCCTCGATGACGCACCGCGGTGCGGTCGGCCGGCGTCCGTGCCGAGGTGGGTCCGGTGCACGCTCGTGCAGCTCGCCTGCGACCGTCCGGAGGGGATTTTCACGCCGTTCCGCGAGGTCTGGACTCGGCAGTCGCTCGCCGACGAGCTCGCGCGCGTGACCGGCCACCGGCTCAGCGTCAGCGAGGTCGGGCGCATCCTGCGCAACGCCGAGCTTCGACCCCACCGCTTGCGGCAGTGGTTGCACAGCCCCGACCCGGACTTCGAGGCCAAGGCGAAGCGGGTGTGCGAGCTGTACCTGAACCCTCCGCCGGGCGCCGTCGTCCTCTGCATCGACGAGAAGCCGATGCAGGTGCTCGAGCGCATCCACCCCACCCATGTCGACCCGCTGACCGGCCGGGTCCGTTTCGAGTTCGAGTACAAGCGGCACGGTGTGCAGCACCTGCTCGCGGCCTTCGACATCCGCACGGGGCGCGTGGTGGCGCGCATCGTGGCCAAGCGCACCGCCGAGGCGACGGTGTCGTTCATGAACGAGGTCGCACGTCGCTACCGCGGGCGCGAGGTCTACGTCGTCTGGGACAACCTCAACACGCACTGCGACGGCAAGACCGTGCAGCGGTGGCAGGACTTCAACGAGCGCCACGGCGGGCGGTTCCACTTCGTGTACACGCCCAAGCACGCGTCGTGGATGAACCAGGTCGAGATCTGGTTCTCCATCCTGCACCGCAGAGTGCTCCAGCACGGCGACTTCGCGACGAAGCAGCGCCAGCGCCTGCAGGTCGAAGCCTTCGTCCGGCACTGGAACCGTGTCGAGCGACACCCGTTCCGATGGACGTGGAGAGTCCCCGAGCGGCAAGATCGGCGCGCCGCCTGAGCGCGCCATGCCCAAACAGCACGCCGAAACCTGGGACGTCTCCGCCGTCGAGAAGCGCCTCCACGACCGCGGCCTGACGCACCTGCGCGTCCGCAAGCACGGCGCCGCGGTCATCGTCGAGTCGGGCCCCGCCGACAACCCCTGGAAGCACTTCCGGCTACGCCGCGACACCGTCCACCTCTGGTGGCTCGACATGGCCAGCCGAGGCTCGCGGTGGGACCGGACGCCGTTCCGCGACCTGCGCGACAACCTCATCGACATGGTCATCGAGCAATTCCCGTGGACGCTCACCGACGTCCTCGGAAACCCGGAACGGACTTAGGATCGGGGGTACTAGCGTACTCGGACGAGCTTCGGGCCGCGTTCGCCTCGGGTCGCCTCGACGCCATCGAGGCGCTGATGCGCACGCACATCGATCGGCCCGCGTTCGAGGCGGCGCGCGCGGCGCTCTCGGAGCACGTCGGCGCGGTGCGAGCCCGAGGCGTCCGCGCGGTCGCCGTGACGTACCCGCAGGTCGTCGACGACCTAGGCGACGGAGACCCGGACCTCCAAGACGCCCTCGACATCCCGGTCGACGGCGTCCCCTTCGACGAGGTCGCCTTCATGGTCTACCAGACCGCGTTCGCCGAGGCGCAAGGCGACTGGATCGGTCCAGGCCTCGTCCGATCCTACGCGCTCGACGCGCGCGCGCACTTCGGCGAGCGCGCGACCATGGCGCTGGGCATCGTCGGCACCGCGGCGATCTTCGAGCACGACGGCCCGCCGTACGCCTCGCCGTCGGCGCTCGGCGAGGACATCGGCGCCGCGCTCGGCGCAGGCGTCGCGCGCGTCGAGGTCTTCTCCCTCGACGGCATGGTCGAGCTCGGCGACGTCGCGGGCTGGCTCGCCGGCACCGAGGCGGTCCCGCACACGCCCGCGCTCGAGCCCGAGACGCGCATCGTCCGCGCCGCGGCGCGCTCGCTCGACGAAGCGCTCGACCCCTGAGCGAGGTGAATGGGCCGAGGTGCCTGGGCCGCGACTCGAGCTCAGGTTCAGAGCATCGACGAGAGCGCCGGCAAGCGTCGCTCCACGCGGGTTCGGTACGCAGGAGGGCGTTCCGTACGACGACCTCGGGCCCGGCGATGTCGATCGGCTCGAGAAGAACGAGCGCCTCGAGAGGCTCGTCCGCGAGATCGGCGACCTCGGAGACGAAGTGGAGCTCAAGCGCGTCGCGTGATCAGAAACCATGATCTCGGATGATTCCGAGAGGTCTCATATCAGGTCGGGGTAGCAGCGGCCGTCCTGGCAGAACTCGCCGCCGCACTGCGAGTTGTCGGTGCACGTCTGGCGCTCGATCGCGGTGACCCACTGCGGCAGGTGGTTGGCGCTCTCGATCTCCTGGAACGGGATGCGGATCGCGCGCGCCCCGGGGTCGACGCCGGCGCGCGCGTCGTCCGGCGAGAACGCGGCCATCCAGAGCTGCGAGCGCTGGTCCTGTGCCAGCCGCAGGCCGTACGCGCGCCGGCTCGCGAAGCTCAGCCAGAACAGCGCGCGTCCGCGGTCGACGTAGGCGCTCGGGTCCCACTTCGGCCAGCTGTCGGCGAAGCCCTCCATGCGCGCGAGCCGGACCGGCGGCCCCGAGCCGTCGCCGGGCACCACCCAGAGCTGCGCGTCCGAGACCCGCGCGATCATCCCCTCGGGGTCGTCCCCCATCGAGTTGGTGTTCGAGGGCGAGCGGTTGAACACCACCCATCGCCCGTCGGGCGAGTACGAGGGATAGAAGTTGTTCTCGCCCGCGCGCGCGACGAGCACGGGGCCCGGGACCCACGTGGTGCCTTCGAGCCGCACGGTGTGGATCGAGCCCGACGAAACGCTCGCGGTGTTGAAGGGCGGCGGCGTCGCCGTCTCCACGTAGACGATGTGGTTTCCGTCGGGCGACCAGTCGGGCATCGTCGCGTCGGCCGCGATGGCGGGGAACGCGATGTCGCCCGACGACGCGTGGTGGATGTCGAGCCCGCGCCCCGCGCCGCCGACGATCAAGTTCGCGTCCGGCGAGAAGGAGAAGAACGTCGGCTGCTGCGGGCTCGGCGGGAACGCCGCGCCGCCGCGCGAGAACACGCGCGCGCGCGTCGCGACCTCGTACGTCTGCAAGATCGAGCCGGGGAGGTCGAGCCCGACGGCGATGCGGCGCCCGTCGCGCGAGACGTTGTGGCAGCCGACGCACATGAGCGCGCCGGTGCGGCCGCGATCGAGGAACACCTCGGCGGCCCCGCCGCGCCGGCCCCACTCGTAACGCATGATCTGTCCGCGGCCCGCGTTCCAGTAGTAGAGGCCGCCGGTGATGTCTTCCTCGGCGAAGCCGATCGTCTGCTCGGCCGCGGTGCCGACGCTCGTTCCGTCGGTCCCTCGGAGCGTGAACCGGATCGGGCCGCGACCGCGCGCGAGCTCGGCGAGGCGGTTCCACACGCGCTCGTCGAACGGGTAGATGCAGCCGCCCCCGGCGCGCTCCGGGCAACCGAAGTAGACACGCAGATCGACGCCCGGGAGCGCGAACGCGAGCTCGAAGATCGTCGCGCCGCGGTCGCGGTAGTGGAGCTCGATCTCGCGCATGTTCGGCGGGACGACGACGCCGTCCGCCGGGTAGACGATCTCCGGCGCGAGCGCCGGGTCGTCGGTGCCGCCGAAGCGCTCGGGCGCGTCCGCGGGCGCGCTGTCGGTGACGATCACCTCCGTGACGGGCTCGACGCCCGCGTCGGTGCCGGGCGGTGTCTCGCCGTCGGTCCCCGGTGACGTCGACCCATCGGGCGGACCGGTCCGCGTGGAGCACGCCACGGCGGCGACCGCGACGAGGCAGATCGCGAGCAAGGCGGCGCGATGCGGCATCGATCCCGAGTACCCCTGCGGCAATTCGGGATCAATGGCGCGCAAACCCGCGATGTGAGGAGGCGCACCGCGCCGTGGACCTCCCGACGCACCAAGCCTCGTTCGCTGTCTGGTAGCGTCCGGCGACGCGCCCCCGACACCTGCTGACGCTGATCGCGTGCATCGTCGTCGCGATCCCGATCCTCGCGTGCGGCGCCAGCGGGCCGACCTGCCGGGGCTGGATGGAGGACGATCAAGGCGTTCGCCGCACGCCGCCCCGAACGCCGCGCGTGGGCACGCCGCGCGTGGGCACGTCGCCGCCGGGCGCGGCGAGCGGTACACTCGGCCCGATGAGCGACGAGGAGCTCGCCGACCGTAGGTGGGAGCTGGTGGACGCCGAGAAGCTCCTCGCGCGCGCCGAGCGCTTCTCCCGCGAAGGGCCGGAGGGGTGCGTCCGAGCGGCCGAGGCGCTGCGCCGCAGCGGCCCGCCCGCCGATCCCGCCGAACGCGCGGCGGATCTTCGGCGTCACATCCGGTGGCGCCTGCTGCTCGACGAGATCGACGAGCGTGCTGGACGAGCTCGCTGAGATCGCCCGCGCCGTGGGTTCCGCCTGCGATGCGGCGGGCGCGCGCTGGTTCGTGTTCGGCGCGCAGGCCGCGATCCTGCGAGGCGTCGTTCGCAGGACCGAGGACGTCGACTTCACGGTCGACCTCGGCGACGCAACGACGCGAGAGCTGATCGACGCGCTGGCCCGCGAGGGCCTCCATCTGCGCGTCGTCGACGCGGAGGAGTTCATCGCCGCGACGAGGGTCTTGCCGCTCCGACACCGCGCGAGCGCAGTGCCCGTCGACGTGGTCCTCGCGGGCTCCGGCCTCGAGGACGGGTTCTTCGAGCGCCTCGAGACCGTGCTCGTCGGCGCGACCCCAATCCAGATCCCGTCGCTCGAGGACCTGGTGGTCATGAAGACGCTGGCCGGTCGACCGCTGGACGACGAAGACGTGGTAGCGCTGCTCGTCGCGAACCCGGCGCACGACGCGGAGGCGATCCGCCGGATGCTGGAGGAGCTGCAGCGAGCCCTCGACACGAACGACCTCGTGCCTCGCTTCGACGCTTCCGCGGCGCGCGCGCGGCGGGCCGCGCGCCGGCGCCGTTGACGCCGCGCGTGCGGCGCCCTCACTCCTGGCCGGCGTCGAGCGCGACGAGCCCGAGCGCTCGCGCGAGGATGCCCGCGGCGATCCCGATCGCGAAGCCGCCGACGTGCGCCCAGTAGGCCACGCCGTCCTGCGCGCCCCAGAGCGCGTAGGCGAGCTCCGTCAGCGCCCAGAGCGGGATCACCACGAGCGCGGGTACCTTCCACGTGCCCCAGAAGGGCCGGAAGAAGAGCAGTACGAAGTACCCGAGCCGGATGCGCGATCGCGGATAGCAGACGATGTACGCGCCGATGAGCCCCGCGATCGCGCCCGACGCGCCGACGAGCGGGATCAAGCTGCTCGGCGCGCAGAGGTGGTGCGCGAGCGTGCCCGCCGCGGCCGACACGACGTAGAGCAGGACGAACGCCCAGCGCCGCCAGAAGCACTCGAGCACGCCGCCCGCGACCCACAGGAAGAGCATGTTGCCGGCGAGGTGGAAGACGTCGGCGTGCATGAAGGCGTGGCCGAGCACGCCGCTCACGGTCGGCGCGCCGGGCCGGTAACCGAACCGGAGCGCAGGGAGGCGGTTGAGCCCGCGCACGAGCCGGAGCATCGCCGCCTCGAGCTCTGCGTCCCCGGGACGCGCCGCCCGCTCCGGGCTCTCGTCGACGAGGCTCCCGATCGCCGCCGAGAGCTGCCCCGACAGCCCGCTCACCGCGAACGAGACGCGCGCGCCCGGGTAGCGGCTCGCGACGGCGTCGACCTCCGCGGCCGCTGCGGTGATCTCGCTCATCGCCGAGATCTCCACCGCCCAGCTCACGAGGAAGACGCACGTGCAGACGGCGATGGTGCCGAGCGTCAGCCAGGGGCGGTCGTAGACCGGCTGGTCGTGCCCGATCGGGACGACGATGAACACGCGCCGAGCGTACCCGCCGCCGCGCCCCTGCGTGAACACGGCTCATCAGCGAGTGAGGCGGCCCTTCAGCTCGCGGGTGTAGGCGGCGGGCGTCGCGCCGAAGTGCGACTTGAAGTCGCGGGTGAAGTGGGACGGGCTCCGGTAGCCGACCTCCACCGCCGCCTCCGAGGCGCGCAACCCGTCGCGCAGCATCCGCAGGCGCGCCTCGCGAAGCCGCACGTTCTTCACGAAGCGCATCGGCGTCATGCGCGCGATCTCGCGGAAGCGGTGGGCGAAGTGCGAGGGGCTCATCGCGACCTGCCTCGCGAGCGCCTCCACCGTCGCCACCTCGGCCGGGTTCGCGCGGACGAAGCGCATCGCGGCGCGGATGCGCGGATCGTCGGCGCGGGCGGCGCGCCGGAGCGGTCCCGCGTGCTCGGAGCGCAGCAGCCGGAAGACGATCTCGCGCACGACCAGCGGGGCGAGATGGCGGCGCTCGACCGGATCGTCGATCGCGCGAAGCAAGCGGAGGAAGGCTCCGCCGAGCGCGTCGTCCCAGCGCTCGGTCCAGGCGTCGCGATCGTCACCGGCGACCGCGTCGTCGCGCTCGTCCTCCATCGAGAGGAGCGTCTCCGCGACGAGCTCCGGATCGAGCGTGACCGCGAAGGAGAGGTACGGTCTCGATGGCGTCGCGCGCTCGATGATCGACGTGTAGCGCGCCTCTCGCGTGATGAAGAGATAGGAGCCGGGCTCGTAGCGGAGCGTCCCCTGGCTCGCGAGCTCGATCGTCTTGGCGCGGTCGACGATCACCGCGACCACGACGCCCGCCGTCTCGACGCGCTTCGGGCCGATGGGCGCGTCGGCGCGAAAGTAGGCGAGGCCGTCGAAGGGCGAGGCGAGGTGGCCCTCGCGGACCGCCCGGCGGCGAACCTCTTCGCGGAGCTGCGCGAGCACGCTCGGGTCGGGCACGGCCCGGTTGTACCGCGACCGCGACGTCGGCTCGACGCGGATCGGATGCGGATCGCAGGATCCGGCAAGAGAAGCGCAGCCCGCGACATGGCGCGCGCGCTCGCGAGGGACGACAGTGGCGGCTCACCGGAGGAGAGCGTCATGGAGAAGCGAAGCGCGCGAGAGGGAGGGCCGTCGGTGGCGGCGATCGGCCTCGGCTGCATGGGGATGAGCGAGTTCTACGGCGCGAGCGACGACGCCCGTTCGATCGCGGTGATCCACCGCGCGCTCGACGCGGGCGTGACGTTCCTCGACACCGCGGACATGTACGGGGCGGGCAAGAACGAGCGGCTGGTCGGTCGCGCGCTCTCGGACCGGCGCGACGAGGCCTTCCTCGCGACGAAGTTCGCGGTGAAGCGGGGCGAGGACGGCGCCTGGCTCGGCCTCAGCGGGCGGCCCGAGTATGTCAAGGCCGCTTGCGATGCGAGCCTCTCGCGTCTCGGCGTCGATCACATCGACCTCTACTACCAGCACCGCGTGGACCCCGAGGTCCCGATCGAGGAGACGGTCGGCGCGATGGCGGAGCTGGTGGCGGAGGGCAAGGTGCGCTGGCTCGGGCTCAGCGAGGCCGCGCCCGAGACGATCCGGCGCGCCGCGAAGGTGCACCCGATCGCGGCACTGCAGACGGAGCTCTCGCTCTGGAGCCGCGACCCCGAGGTGGAGCTGCTCGCGACGTGCCGCGAGCTCGGGATGCTCTTCGTGGCGTACAGCCCGCTCGGCCGCGGGTTCTTGACCGGGCAGATCCAGTCGCGCGCGGACCTCGCGCCCGGCGACTTCCGGCTCGCCATGCCGCGCTTCGGCGAGGAGGCCTTCGGCAAGAACCTCGAGCTCGTGAAGGCGGTCGAGGAGCTCGCCGTGCACAAGGGCTGCACCGCGGCTCAGCTCGCCCTCGCGTGGGTCCTCAGCCGCGGCGACCACGTCGTCGCCATCCCCGGCACCCGCAGCGAGGCGCGCCTCGACGAGAACGCCGCGGCGGCCGAGGTCGCGCTCTCGTCCGAGGAGCTGTCCGCGCTCGACGCGATCCTCCCGCTCGGCGCCGCCGCGGGCACGCGGTACACGGCCCAGGGCATGGCGTCGGTCCACCGGTAGCCCGACCGCGTCGCGCGCGAACGATCGCTCACGACGCGTCGCGTCCCCTCTGGCGACGCGAGGCGGAGCGCCACGACCCGGCGCAGACCTCGAGGCCCCGCCCCGCGTTCCGTACCCGCCACCGAGTCAGCGCGTGAAGGTCAACGCTCCACGAGGCGTTCGATGAGGAGCTCCTCGAGGTCGCGGCGCCCATCGACGATGGCGAGGACGACGACATCGCGACCCTGGATCCGAAACGGGACCCGGTACGGGCGAACGATCAGCTCGCGATACACGGTCACTCCAATGGCCTTGAGCTCCGGCACGACGCGGCATCGCTCTGGGCTGTCGGATAGGGACTGAACGGCTGGATGCACCTTGCGGTGAAGACGCTGGGCCTGCTCGACGCCGTCACGCTCGGCGACGAAGTCGATCAGGTTCTCGTAGTCGCGGAGCGCTGCCGCCGACCAGATGACGCGTTTGGTCATCTCTCGTCGCGAAGAGCTCGGATCTTCGCGACGATCCGGTCGTTCACCGCGGAGTGAGCCGTCGTGCGACCCGCCTCGTGATCGCGCTCACCCTGCGCGAGGAGCTTGAGCAAGAGGAGCGCGCGTCGCTGCCGTTCGAACGACTCCACATCCTGCAGCACCGCTGTCGGACGCCCGTTCTGCGTGATCACGATCGGGCTCGATCGCTCTCGCGCGCGCTCGATGAGCGCGGCCGCGTCACGTTTCAGGCTCGTCACCGGCTCGACGTCCTTCGAGGAGTCCATGTGGTGCATATTATCACCGAATTCGGTGATGACCACGGGCGCCGAGGTCCTTCCCCGGCGCCGTAGGCGCCGTCTCCTCGCCTCAGGGTCTCGTCGCCTCCCGCGCTTCACGGGAGACGCGGAGAGAGGAGAAGACGAGGAGGGTTGGCGCGTCGGAACGCGCTCAGATCATCGGCTCGGGGGGCGCGGGCTTGTCCTTCTTGCCCGCGAAGGACGCGAGCAGGTCGAAGCGCGTCGCGAGGTACATCGCGCCGAGGATCAGCGCGAGCACCAGCGCGATCGCCCACGGCGGCACGACGGTGCGCACGAAGACGCCGCCCTCCCCGGCGCTCGGGGTCTCGACCGGCGCCTCGGGCAGGCCGTGCGCGCGCGCGATCTCTCGGATGTCGCTCACGTGCACGACCGGTACGCCCTGCTCGAGGTAGTGGCGCATGACCGAGCGGTGCTGGAGCCCGCGCGGGAGCGAGACGTTCAGCCCGGGGCGGAAGCGCGACTTGTCGTCGGCGGTGCCGACCGAGGCGGTCCCGCCGCCGACGTTGACGTAGGCGACCACGGGCGAGTCGCCGCGCGCGCGCTCGAACAGGTCGATCCGCATCTGGACCGCCTCGTCGAAGTCGCCGGGCGACATGAGCGGCAACCCGCTGCGCTCCACGGCCGCGCGGATGAGCTCGCGGCCCTCCTCGGAGTGGCTGCGCGCGCGATCCTGCGCCCCGCCCATGCTCACGGCGCGGCTGCGGAACGACAAGATCCCTTGCTCGACGAGCAGCCGCTCCATGTCGGGCCACGTCAGGCTCGGGTGCGTGGCGCCGTGCTCGGACGCCGCGACGCTGCTCACGAAGATGGGCCGGGCGCCGAGCACCTGGAGGGCCGCGCAGACCGCGACGTTCATCGCGGGGAACGAGCCGGTGAGGTTCCCCGTCACCACGCTGCCGCGCCGCACGCCCGCTTCGTGGAACATCTCGACGAACGCCGCGGCGAAGTTCGGGTTCGCGGAGGTCTGCTTCGCGGTGAGGTTCCCCTCGTTCGACACGATCGGCGAGTACGGCGGCCCGATGAGGCCGCTGCTCGCCGGGTCGAGCTCGCGGTCGATGGGGATCTGGAGGCGGATGCGCTCGACGTTGATCGCGCGGAACGCGTTCTCGGCCAGCCGCGCGGCCTGGAGCTTCTGCTCGTAGAGCGGGTCGCGCTCTCGGCTCGGACGCAGCTCGAGCGCGCCGAGCCCGATCACCGCGAGGACCGCGACCGCCACGAGCTGCGGCGTCGAGACCTGGTTGCTGCGCCAGTAGAGCGCCTTCACGCCGAGGCTCCCTGGAGCGCGAGCGGCCCGACCGCGAGGAGCAGCACGAGGCGCACGATCACCGACGCGGTGGTCAGCGAGGCGAGCGTCGCCGCGATGCCCTGCCGGTCGAACCAGATCGCGATCAGGCCGGGGATGATGTAGCCGATGATCTCGAGGTCCGGCCCCTCGAGGCCGAACAGCGGCGGCCCGAGGTCGAGCCGCGAGGCCCACGCGCCGAGCGCGAAGCCGACGAGGATCGTGAGCGCGGTGCGCCGGCGGCCGTAGACGATGAGGAACGAGCCGGCGACCTTCGTGATCGCGAAGGTGGTGAGCGCGACCGCGAGCGTGAGCACGAGCGGGCCCGGCCGGTCGAGGTAGAGCGCGACGTAGCCGGGGACGACGACGCCGCCCGCGGCCACGCCGTAGATCTCCGAGAAGAGGAAGCTCACGACGATGCCCACCGCGATCGAGACGACGACGATGTCGGGGCCGCTCACGGCGCCTCCGTCCGCGCGGGCCGCGCGCGGTTGCGGAACAGGCGCACGAGCTCCAGCCCGAGGCCGCCGATGTTGCCGAGGCCGACGATCAGCGTGCGCGCGTCGCACTGCTCGATCAGCTGCTCGAAGACCTCGTGCGCGTTCGCGGCCTCGACCGCGTGCACCGACCCGAGGTCGAAGCCGGCGCGCCCCGCCGCGCGGCCGAAGAACGCGGTCCCCGTCCCGACGACCACCACGCGGTCCGGCGGCGTCCAGCCGGGCAGCGCCTCACCGAGCTGGCGCGAGCGATCCGCGCGATCGGCGCGGCAGTTGAAGAGCGCGACGCGCCGGTGCGCCGGGTAGCGCGCGAGGCAGAGCTCCCAGATCTGGTGGCTCGAGACGGGGTCGTTCGCGGCGAACGCGTTGACGAACACGAGGTCGCGCCCGAAGTAGTCGAGCTCGTGGAAGGTCAGCGCGCCCGGGTCGGGGCGGCTCGCGCGCATCCCGCGCAGCGCGACCTCGCGCTCGACCCCGAGCGACTCGCAGACCCGCAGCGCGAGCGCGACGTTGTCGCGGTGCTCGGTGTAGGCGAAGCCCTCGAGGTCCTCGTCGGGCACGGCGGCGACGTCCGCCTCGCTCACCGCGTCGAGGCGCGTGCCGCGATCCGTCGCGGCGTGCGCGAAGGTCGGCAGGTGCGCGACCTCGGCGGTGAAGAGCACGCCGCCGCGCGGGACCATGCCGGCGAGGGCCTTGGCGACGTCCTCGCCGGTCGGGCCCATCACGTCGAGGTGATCCGGGCGGGCGTTGGTGACCACGCCGTGCGTGGCGCGCACGAACATCTTCTCGCTGAGCCATTGCAAGACGGGTTGCAGGGCCATGCACTCGACCACGAGCACGTCGGCCTGCGCGGTCGCGGCGAAGCGCACGATGCGGATCTGCTCGCGCACGTTCGCGCCGAGCGGCCGGTACACGGGGAGCTCGCGCTCGTTCGGGAGGATCACGCGCGCGAGCGTGCCCGTCGTCTTGGCGACGACGCGCTTGTCGCCCGCGCGCAGCCCCGCCGCGATCAGGCGGGTGACGCTGCTCTTGCCGCGCGTGCCGTTCACGTGGACGCGAGCGGGGATCTTCGCGAGCGCGCGCCGGTGCGCGAGGACCTCGACGAGGAGCCAGCCGACGACGAGCGCGACGAGGAGCGTGAGGAGCTCGGCCGCGTGGCTCATCGGTCCGCGCCCGCGCTCGCGACGAGGTAGGCGCCGGGGGGGAGCGCGAACGAGACGCGCTCGACCACGGCGAGCCGGCTCGAAGGAACGCGGAGGTGGCCGGCGAGGAAGGCCCGCAAAGTGTCTTGCTGGGCGACGAAGGGAGAGCCGCTCGCTGGCTCGACGGTGACGAGGCGCAGCGCGCTGCTCCGATACGCGCGGACGAGGGCGCCGAGCTCGTCGAGGGGCTCCGCGGCGCCAGCGCTCCAGCGCCCGTCGCGGTAGCGGACGAGGCCGTCGAGGCGCAGCGCGACGGCGCCGGCGTGTACGGTCGCGCGGGCGCCGAGGCGCGCGCGCGCGTCTCGGACGAACGCCTCGGCGCTCGGAGCGGCCCCCGCGGGAGCCGCGGGCGCGGGCTCGCCGGTCAGGTTGGCGAGCAGCCGCGCCGCCTCGGCGGCGTGCTCCTGCGCGCGCGCGACGAGGTCCTCGGCGAGCGCGCGGTCGGCCGCGATCAGCGCGTTCTGGATGGCGGCGACGACGACCTGCCGGTCGTCCGAGGGGCTCAGCGCGGAGAGGCGCTGGGCGAGCCGCGCGAGCTGCACGCGGACGGCCTCGCCCTCGCCCGGCTCCGCCGGCGGCTCGTCGCTCGCCTCTTCCGCGCCGGCGCCGGCGGCTTCGTCCTCCGCCGCGGCGGGCCGCGACCGGCGCCGCGGGCGCTGGGCCTCGGCCGCCTCGGCGAGCCGCCGCGCCTCCTCGAGCGCCGCCTCGCGGTCTCGCGCCGCGGCCTCGACGGCGTCGAGCTCCTCGCGCGCGCTGACGCGCACCTCGCTCGCGTCGAGGCGATGGGCGAGCTCCGCCGCGGACAGCAGCCCGAGCTGCGCGAGGTGCGCGAGCTCGCGCGCGAGGTGGAGCTCCCCGCGGCGCGCGTACATCTCGGCGAGCTCGTGCACGCGCGCGAAGAGCTCGGCGAGCTCGGGCGCGCGCTGCTCCACCAGCGCGACGCGCGACGCCGGGAGCGCCGGCAGCGCGCCCGAGCGCGGCAGCAGCGCCGGCGCCGGCCGCGGCGCCGAAGCGCACCCGAGGACCGCGAACGAAGCGAGCACGATGGCGAAACGGCGACGCATGTGCATCGGAGCTCGTCGGGCGCGCGAGGGCGCCCGAGCCCGGGAGACCCTAGCACAATCACCGCGCGCGCAACCGAGGGCGGCGGCGCTCGAGGCGCGCTCGAGGTCAGCGGGCCTTGCCGCGCAGCGCGAGCGCCAGGACCGCGGCGAAGCCGAGCGCGACGAGGCCGAACACCGCCTGCGGCCCGTAGAGGTCGCCCGGGTGGTCGAGCCGCACCGAGTCCTCGGGGCTCGCCGGGTCGTAGAGCAGCGCGACCGCCTCGCCGACCTCGCAGCAGAACGGGCTGTTCGACGAGCCCGAGAGGCGAAGGCGGCGCGTCTCGCCGTCCGCCGTGACGAGCTCGGCGACGGGGACCAGGGTGGTGGCGCGCGGGTTCACCGTGGCCTGAAGGGCCTCGATCTCGACGATCCGGCCCTCGGCGCGGGTGAGCGCGCCGATCGAGTGGAACGTCCACGCGACGTGCGCAGCGCAGAGGAGCGCGACCAGAGAGCACCCCGCGACGAGCCCGATCAGCAGCCGGCGGTTGGGGACCTCGCTCATGGCTCCGAGCGTACTCTCCTTGACGGCGGGGCATCGCAAATCTAGGTGAGGCGCCATGAGCGAGCCCACCCTCGAGTCCGCGCAGGCCGCCCTCGCGCGCGTGATCGACCCCGTCTTCGACAAGCCGATGCTCGAGATCGGCACGCTCACCGGGCTCACCGTCGACGGGGGCGTGGTGCGGGCGACCGCGCGCGTGTCGAGCCCGAGCGAGGCGGTGAAGGCCCGCGTGCGCGCCGAGGTGGAGAAGGCGGTGCCCGGCATCGAGCTGACGATCGAGACGGTCGTGCCGACGCGCGAGGTCATGGGCGGCGACCCGATCCCGGGCGTCAAGAACGTGATCCTCGTGATGAGCGGCAAGGGCGGCGTCGGCAAGAGCACGACGGCCGTCAACTTGACGCTCGCACTCCAGGCGATGGGGACTCGCGTGGGCCTGCTCGACGCGGACATCTACGGTCCGTCGATCCCGACGATGATGGGCATCGACGGCCACCCGGTGAGCAAGGACGGAAAGCGCATCGATCCGCTCGCCCGCTTCGGCGTGCCGATGATGTCGATGGGCTTCCTGCTCGAGTCCGCGACCCAGGCGGTGGTCTGGCGCGGCCCGATGCTCCACGGGGCGCTCAAGCAGTTCCTCGAGGACGTCGCCTGGGGCGAGCTCGACTACCTCGTGCTCGACCTGCCGCCGGGCACCGGCGACGTCGCGCTGACCATGGCCCAGCAGCTCAAGGTCACCGGCGTGGTGATGGTGACGACGCCGCAGGAGGTCGCGCTGCAGGACGTCTACAAGTCGGTCTCGATGTGCGAGAAGCTGAACCTGCCCATCCTCGGCGTGATCGAGAACATGAGCTGGTTCGTCGACAGCGCCGGCGTCAAGCACGAGCTGTTCGGCGCCGGCGGCGGCAAGAAGGTCGCCGACTTCGCCAAGGCCCCCCTGCTCGCGCAGGTGCCACTCGACACCGAGGTCCGCCGCTGGGGCGACGAGGGCATGCCGATCGTGAAGGCGGCCCCGGACACCGAGGTCGCCCGCGCGTTCCTCGCCGCCGCCGACGCGCTCGCCGAGGCGATCGCGAAGCGCCACTTCGAGCGCACCGGCGGCGAGAAGGCGCCCAAGGGAGAGGGCCCCAAGCGCCTCAAGATCGTGCGCTAGCCAGCCGTCGTCAGCGCGGCGTGATCGCCTGGCAGACCAGGCCGAACCGCTCCAACACGTCCGGCGTACCGGTGGAGTACGCGCCGCGGATCCCGCGCGCGACGGAGCCCGCGGGGCAGTGGTGAGGGCCGAAGGGGGTCGCGGGCTCCATCACCGGCGGCGGCGGCCCATCGGCGAGCACCGAGTCGCCTGGCGTGAGCGTCAGCGTCACGCCAGGCATGGTGCGCCCGTTGGCCGTGATCACCGAGCAGTGCAGCGTCAGCGTGTCGATGACGGTGCGGCCCATGTACGTCATCTGCGACCCGCTGAACCCGGTGAGCAGCTGCCCCGTCGGGCACTCCCACGTGCCCCATCCGTCGCCGCCGCGCTCGGGGAACGTGTGGATGGGGATCCGGCGCTCGACACGGTAGCGCGGCTCCGATGTCGAGCGGTCGGGCGCGAAGCCCACCGTCCAACACTGGGTCACGAGGCCTTCGAAGAACTGCGAGCCGACCTGATCGAGCGTCAGCCAGAAGATGGCCATGTCGTCCGGGCAGACGTCCTCGAAGGCGACGCCGCTGCCGTTGCCGACCTGGGGCGTGTAGCTGGCCGACCCCGCGGTGATCCCCACCGGGACGGGGCCGCAGTCGGCGCTACACGTGTCGCCGAGCTCGCTGCCGTTGCAGCACGCGTCGGGGCACGTCGCCGAGCGCGTGCAGCTCTGCATCTCGGTGCGCATCGTCGCGCCGGTGCAGGCGCCGCCCGTGCACGCCGGCGTCGTGCAGGTCGCGCTGCGGGTGCCCATCGTCAGGTCGCAGCCCATCCCGGTGCAGGCGCCGAACGGCCCGCACGACTCCATCCCGCAGGCGGTCCCGTTGGGTCGCGTGGCGTCCGCCGGGCAGCTCGCGCTCGAGCCCGTGCACGCCTCCGCGGGGTTGCATGCGTCGCCCGCGGGGCGGCACTCCGTGCCGGCCGCGACGAAGCCATCCGTCGGGCAGCTCGTCGCGCTGCCGTTGCACACCTCGGCGACGTCGCACGCGCCGCTGACCGGCCGGCACTCGAAGCCCATCGGCCGGCGCTGGTCCGCCGGGCACGTGGTCGCGAGACCGTCGCACACCTCCGCGACGTCGCACGGTCCCGCCGCCGCGCGGCACTCGCTGCCGCCGGCGCGCACGAGGTCGCCGGGGCAGGCCGAGCCTCCGGCGCACAGCTCGGCGACGTCGCACGGCCCCGCCGCCGCGCGGCACTCGGTCCCGGGCGCCGCGAACCGGTCGGTCGGGCACGCCGCCGCGTTGCCGGGGCAGACCTCGGCCACGTCGCAGCCGCCGCTCGCGGGGCGGCACGTCGTGCTCGCGCCGAGGAACCGATCCATCGGGCAGCTCGTCGAGGTCCCGTCGCACTGCTCCGCGACGTCGCAGGGTCCGGCCGCCGCGCGGCACGGGGTGCCGGCCGGCGCGGGCGTCGAGCCGGCGCAGGTCGGCGTCGCGGTCGAGCAGTCGATGGTCCCGCGCTCGCAAGGGCCGCGCTCGCACGAGAGGCCAGGCGTGCAGGCCACGCACGCGCCGGCGATGCAGACGCCGGCCCCGCACACCGCGCCGTCCGCGCGTGGGCGGTCGGCGGGGCACTCGGCGCTCGCGCCGGTGCAGGACTCGGCGGCGTCGCACTCGCCGCGCGCGGCGCGACACTCGGTGCTCGCGGGCGCGAGCTCGTCGGGCGGACAGGTGGTCTCACCCGCGCACGTCTCGGCGACGTCGCACGGGCCGATCGCGGGACGGCAGACGGTGTCGCCCGGCGCCGCGCGGTCGACGACGCAGACGGGCTCCCCGTCGAGGCAGTCGATGCGCCCGATCGCGCAGACGTCGCCGACGTCGCAGGCCGCGCCTGGGACGCAGCCGCCGCCGGCGTCGAGCCCGGCGTCCGCCGTCGGCGCCCCGGCGTCGACGCCGCCGTCCGCGGCCGGCGCGCCCGCGTCGAGGCCGAGCGTCCGGCAGCCCACCTCGACGTCGCAGTACTCGCCCGCCGCGCACGCGCCCGTCGGCTCGAGCAGGCACGCGCCCTCGAGGCACGCCGCGCGTACGCAGGGGACGCGCGCCGCCGGGCAACCGGTCGGGCTCTCGCACGCGGCGACGGGGCACGCGCTCGGGTCCGCGCCGCACCGCGGATCCACGCAGCGCCCTCCGAAGCACGACGACGCCTCCGCGGCGTCGCTCGGGCCGGGGCACACCACGTCGGCGCAGGTGCGCGTGATCACGACGGTCAGCGCGTAGGAGCGCGGCGCGGCGAGGCGCACCGTCCGCTCCGCGAGGGTGGTCCCATCGGCGCGCAGCAGCTGCACGCGCACCGAGTAGTCACCACCGCTGAGGCTCGAGAGCTCCGCCACGCGCTCTCCGTCGAACCATCGCCGGCCCGCCGCGAACGCGGGCCGCTCGGCGCCGCCGAGGCGAGACCCCGTCACCGGTCCGGCGAACACGTCCGTGCGCACCGCCGTGAACTCGACCCCGCCGACGAGGTCGGTGCGCAGGTCGACGGTCAGCGTCGAGGGCTCCTCGCACCCGAGCAGGACGAGCATCAGCGCGAGAGACGACCGCGTCCTCATCCGCGACCATGGTGCCGGAGCGCGGCGCGCGCGACAACCGCGCGCGTCGCTTCAGGCGACCATCGGGTCGGCGGGATCCTCGCCGAAGCGCAGGTGCTTCTTCCACACGCCGGTCGAGTCCTCGTAGAGATCCGAGCGGCTCGGCACGCCATCGAGCGCGACGCCCATGCGGCCCGGGCCCCGCAGCGCGCGCCAGCGCACGGCGCACGGGAACACGTACTCGCAGCCGGCCTGCGGATCCTCGACCCGCACGATCACGCGCGTGCCCACCTCCTGCGGGCGCGCGGTCAGGATCAGGAAGCCGCCGCCGGACAGGTCGCGGATCTCGCCCGACTCGAACCCGCCGGGCCGCGTGAACTGGACGGGGAGCGTCAGCTTGACGCGCGCGAACGCGCGCTGGCGCGTGTCGGGCGTCTCGCCGCGCAGCAGGCGGGCGAGGCCCATGAGCCGCACGCGTTCGGCGTCGTCGAGGACGATGTCGAGGTCTCGCTCCTTGCTCGAGAGGAGCTGGTGCTCGTAGATCATGGAGAGGAGGTTGCGCACGGTCTTGCTCCGAAGGTTCGCAAGGATTGTTCCTTCACGGGCTCGTCGCGGATCGAAGACGTTCGAGCGCGCGGGAAGTTTCGAGGCGTGTAATCCGCCTGACAGCTAGAGTGGGCGGCCGGACACGGATGTCAGACCTGTTCGAGCACGCCAACGCGAAGGATCCGCAGGGCATTCCGCTCTCGGACCGCATGCGCCCCCGGACCTTGGACGAGATGGTCGGGCAGGCGCACGTGCTCTCGCCCGACAAGCTCCTCGCCAAGGCGATCCGCGCCGACCGGATTCCGTCGATGATCCTCTGGGGCCCGCCCGGGACCGGCAAGACCACGCTCGCCCAGGTGGTCGCGCACGACACGAGCGCGGACTTCGAACCGTTCAGCGCGGTGCTCGGCGGCGTGCCGGAGCTGCGAAAGATCATCGCGCGCGCCGAGGAGCGCAAGAAGTACGGGGGGCGCCGGACGATCCTGTTCGTCGACGAGATCCACCGCTTCAACAAGGCGCAGCAGGACGCGCTGCTGCCGCACGTGGAGCGCGGCACGGTGGTGCTGATCGGGGCGACGACGGAGAACCCGTCGTTCGCGGTGAACGCGGCGCTCCTGAGCCGGGCGCGCGTGTTCCGGCTCGAGCCGCTCGACGAGGGCGCGCTCGCGGCGCTGCTGCGGCGGGCGCTCGAAGACACCGAGCGCGGGCTCGGTCGGCTCGGCGTGCGCGCGGACGACGCGGCGATCACGACGATCGCGAAGCTCGCGCGCGGGGACGCGCGGCGGGCGCTCGGCGCGCTCGAGCTCGCGGCGGGCGAGGCGGCGGCGAGCGGGCGCGCGATGGACGAGGCGCTCGTGCGCGAGGCGCTCGCCGACCGGACGCTGCTCTACGACAAGAGCGGCGAGGAGCACCACAACGTCGTCAGCGCGTTCATCAAGTCGATGCGCGGCAACGACCCGGACGCGGCGATCTACTGGATGATGCGGATGCTCGAGGCGGGCGACGACCCGCGCTTCGTCCTGCGCCGGATGATCATCTTCGCGAGCGAGGACGTCGGCAACGCGGACCCGGTCGCGCTGTCGACCGCGGTCGCGGCGGACGCGGCGTTCGCGCGGCTCGGGATGCCGGAGGGCATGTTCGCGATGGCGCAGTGCTGCACGTACCTGGCGAGCACGGTGAAGTCGAACGCGAGCTACGCCGCCTGGACCGCCGCGCAAGAAGACGTGCGCGAGCACGGGCCGCTGCCCGTTCCGCTGAAGCTGCGCAACGCGCCGACGGCGGCGATGAAGGCGTGGGGTTACGGCGAGGGGTATCGCTACCCTCACGACGAGGGCGGGCACGCGGCCGGCGAGACGTACCTGCCCGACGCGCTCGCCGGCCGGCGCTACTACGTGCCCCGCGAGGCCGGCTTCGAGAGCAAGCTCCGCGCGCGCCTGCGGCGCCTGCGCGGCGAGGAATGAGCGCTCAGGCGCCCGCGGCGCGGCGCAGCGTCGAGCGGTGCTCGACCGCGTGCCGCACGAGGGACGCGAGCGCCTTCTCGATCTCGCCGAAGTCGAGCGACTCGGTCGGGAGCTCGACGGTGAGCACCACGTCGCCGTCCTCGTCGTAGGCGAACTTGCACTGGTACATGTCGCGGTTCATGCGCAGCAGCCAGCGCGCGAGCTCGAACGAATTGTCGCCGCGCGTGGTCAGGAACGGCACGATCGAGGCGATGAGCCAGTTGTCGGTGAGCCGGACGTAGGCGACGAGCTCGCCCTCGTCGGTCTCGTGGGTCGACCGGAACGTCCCGTTCCCGTGGGGCTGGGGGTTCCAGCCGAGCTTCGAGAGCGTGCGCGACACCGTCGCCTCATCCATAGTTCCGGAGCATCGAAGCGCAGCGCACGAGCTGTCAAGCGAGGAGTCCCGACACGTGAGCATCACCGGCACCATCCGCAAGATCGGCATCGAGGGGGGCGTGTGGGCGCTCGTCACCGACGCGGGCGCGCAGGTCGAGCTGATCGACCCGCCGGCCGCGTTGAAGCAGGACGGCGTGCGCGCCGAGATCGAGCCCGACGCCGACCGCCCCGTCGACGTGAGCATCGGGATGCTCGGCCGCGCGGTACGCGTGCGGCGCTTCACGATCCTCTGAGTCGGCGGGGGAGCACTCCCAACGTTCCAACCCTCCTCGTCTCCCCTTCTCGCTTCGTCTCCCGTGAACGACGGGAGACGAAGAGAGCCGGAGGCGAGGAGAGTGCGCCTACGGCGCGAGCAAGGATCTCGCGCAGCTCCCGGGTCGTGCGCTACGCGCGGATCCGCGCGAGGGCCACGCCGTCGCGCTCGTCGAGCTCGAGGGCGACGCGCGCGAGCTCGGCGAGCCGCGCGAGCGCGTACATCCCGCCCGCGCGGACGTAGCGGCCGCTCGGGCTCGCCTTGAGCGCGCGCTGACCGCGGGCGCTGAGCGCGCTCGCGCGCAGCTCCGCGGGCAGCGGGGCGCCGCGGTCGGCGATCTCGATCACTCCGTCGGCGGCGAGCGAGACCCGCACCTCGCCGTGCCGCGCGGCGGCGCGCACGAGGCGATCGACGAGCACGGTGAGCAGGCCCGCGGAGACCGCCCGCTCGACGGGCGCGTCCGGCAGCGTGAGCGCGGCGTCGACGCCGCTGCGAGCCACGGCCGCGCGCACGCACGCGCCGAGATCGGTCGGCGCAGGGCTCGGCGGCGCGCTCGCGGCGCCGGCGGCCTCGCCGATCCACGCGAGCTGCTCGAGCCCGCGCGCGAGCTGCCCGAGCGCCTGCTCGCAGTCGTCGAGGACGTCGCGCGACTCGCCCTCCGCGCTCGCCGTCACCCGCAGCAGCTCCACGTTCGCGCGCAGGACGGCGAGCGGGCTCCGCAGGTCGTGCGCGACGAGGCCGAGGAGCGAGCCGAGCGCGGCGTCGTCGGGCGCGTCGCTCACGCGCCCTTCTCCTCGAGCTGCTCGCGCGCCGCCTGCAGCGTGTCGCCGAACGGGAGATCCTGGGATTCCTCGTGGTGCTTGATCGCGCGGCCGAGCGTCGCGACGAGCGCGAGCGTGCCGTCTCCGTCGTCGCCGCGGTCGCGCGGCGGGATCCCGAGCACCGCGGCGCGCCGCTCGAGGACCGGGAGCACGTCGCGGCGCAGCCTGGTCTCGAGCTCGAGGCGGCGCCGCAGCTCGGCGCGCGCGCGCTGCCCGCCGACGAGCACGGCGACGGATGCGCCGAGCACCAGGCCTCCGAGCGCCGCGATCACCGTCTCCCAACCGGGCACGTCGCGCAGCATACCTCAGCCGCGCGTCGCGACCGTCCGGGTCCGGTGCGGTCCGGCGAGCGCGAGGGCGAAGCAGGTTCACTCCCACACGAGCACGCGCTCGGCGCCGTGCACCGCGACGAGCGCCGCGACGTACGACAACAGCGCGCGGCGCCGCGCCGAGAACGCGGCGATCTGCGCGTCGTCCAACACCGCGCGGCCGCCGAGCGCCTCGCCGTCGGCAGCGAGGCTGGCGCGGAGCGCGGTCGCGTCGAGCGCCGCGAGCCGCGCCACGAACCCGCGCGAGAAGCGCTGCGTGCGCTCGAGCGTCTGGCGCAGGCGCTCGTAGCGCGCCGGGACGAGCTGGCCGAACGCGACGTTGTGGTCGCGCACGAAGAGCCGGTCGCCCTGCGCCGTCGTCGAGACGTTGCCGCCGCTCAGCCGGTCCCAGTTCGCGATCAGGTAGTCGAACGCGAGCATCGTCGACAGATCGCGCGCGACGCCCTGCGCGCCCTCGGGCACCTCGCCCTCGAGCCGCAGCCACGGGGTGCTCGCGTCGAGCCCGGCCTCGGTCGCGAGCTCGCTCGGCCGCATCGCGGGGATCCAGTAGATCGCCGCGCCGCGGACCGTCGCGCCCTCGTCCCAACGGATCGCCGCCTCGATCGGCGGCCAGTCCTCGGCGTGGTCGCTGCGGAAGCGCTCGCGCATCATCGCGCGACCGAGGCGCAGACCTCGCACGGGCGGCACGTTGTCCATCCCGAGGGCGCGGGCGATGCGGTAGGCGGCGATCTCGGCGAGGTAGCCGCGCGGGTGCAGGTCGGTGCGCGGCTTGAACGCGACGCGCACGGCGGCGAGGTCCGCGCGCAGCGTCACGCTGCTCGTCCCGACCTGGCGCAGCTCGCGCACGAAGTGCGGGCTCATCCGCTCGAGGATCTCGTCCTGATCGAGCTCGCCCCCGACGAACGGGAGCGGCGCCTCCTGCGCCGACGCGCCGGAGCCGACGAGCGCGAGCGCCAAGAGGAGGGACCGTCGCACCGTGGCCATGCGCGGAATCTGCGACGGCTCCCCGCGAGGCGGCAAGATCGTGCGCGAACGCCGCAGGCGGTCACGCCCGCGCGTTCACTTCTTGCGCTCCCGCTTGCGGCGCTCGAGCTCGGCGCGGGCGGCGCGCGCGCCGAGCACGTAGCCGATCGCGGCGCCGACGAGGAGGATGCCCGGGATGTAGATCAGGTGCTCGACGGGCACGATCAGTCCTCGGACGCGCCCTTCTTCGGCTTCTTCTTGGTCGCCGCGGCCTTGGGCCCCGCGGCCTCGGGCTCCGCCTTCGACGCGGCCTTCGAGGAGGCCCTGGCGATGTCGTCGCTCAGCCGCGCGAGATCGCCCGCGAGCTTGCTCTGGCGCATGCCGAGCCAGCCGACGTAGCCGAACACGAGGGCCCAGACGACCCCGTACGCGACGACCATCAGCATCCCGCCCGGGATGTTCTCGGTCTGCGCGCCGGTCGCCGCCTCCATCGTCATCGCGCGCTCTTCGCCGGCGCTCTGCTCCTGCGCGAGCGCGCCGAGCGGCAGCGCGCTCAGCGCCGCGAGCGCGCCTGCGAGCAGCCACCCCAACCGCCTCGCTCGTCCCTCACGGGGGGTCATGTGTCCTCCAAGAGGCCGACCTCGGCCGCCTCGACCTCGAGCCGCGCCAGCTCCTGGCGCGTGCGCTCGTGCCGCGTCCGCGTCCAGATGAGCCACGCCACCAGCGCGGTGAACGCGCCGATGCTGAAGAGCAGCGTCTGCAACATCTCGGGCGCGAGCCCGCCGCCCTGCGACGTGATCACCGTCGGGTGCGTGCCGCGCCAGCGCTGCACCGAGTAGTGGATGATCGGCAGCACGAACAGCCCGACGATCGCGAGCGCCGACGCGAAGCGCCGCTCCGCCTCGCCCGCGTCGCCGAACGAGCGCAAGACGACGTACGCGGCGAAGATCATCCCGGCGAGCATCGTCGTGGTGAGCCGCGGGTCCCACGTCCACCAGACGCCCCACGCCTTTCGCGCCCAGAGCGGGCCGGTGATCAGGACGATGAGGCAGAACAAGAGCCCGATCTCCGCGCCCGCGACGGCGACCGCGTCCCAGCGCTCGGTGCGCCGCACGAGGTAGCCCGCCGAGGCGATCCCGCAGATCGCGAACCCGACGTACATCGCGTACGCGCTCGGGACGTGGAAGTAGAAGATCTTCTGCACGATCCCCATGCGCAGCTCGACCGGCGCATAGATGAAGATCATGTAGAGGTCGGCCAAGAGGAGCGCCGCGGTCAGCGCGCCCAGGCCCAGCCAGATCGGCGACGGTCGCGTGGCGGGGGTGCTCATCGGCGTCCGAAGGGTATACCCCGCGTCGATGACATGGGAAGCGTGGCTCGAGGTCGTGGAGGAGGTCGCGCCGCGCGTGCTCGGCCCGGCGGACCGGCGCGGCGACGCCCTCGCCGCCGAGGTGAGGCGGCTGAGCGAGCTCTACACGCGCGAGCGCCACGCGCTCGACGCGGCGGCGGCGGCCCACGCCGCGCGGCTGCGCTTCTTCTTCCTGCGCGACCTGCCCAAGATCGAGGGGCCGCTCGCCGAGCTCGAGGGCGCGCTGCCCGAGGGCCCGCGCTGGCGCGTGCTCGACGTCGGCGCGGGGCTCGGCGCGAGCTGCCTCGGCGTCGCGGCCTTCGCGAAGCGCCGCGGGGTCGAGCGCGTCGAGGTGATCGCGCTCGAGCGCGACCCGGCGGCGCTCGACGCGCTCGAGGCGCTCGCCCGCGCGGCGCACCGGCGAGGCCTCGTGCCCGAGCTCGTGATCGACGCGCGCCGCGCCGACGTCGACGGGCTCGAGCTCGGGACCCTGCCCAAGGCGGACCTCGTGGTCGCGGGGTTCGTGCTCAACGAGCTGTTCCGCGACCGCGACGAGGTGGACCGGCTCGACGCCGCCGAGGGCCTCTTGCGCGCGCTCGTCGGCCGCCTCGCGCCGGGCGGCAGCGCGATCGTGCTCGAGCCCGCGCTGCGCACGGAGGCCCGCGCGCTCCAGGCGTTGCGCGACCGGCTGGCCGCGCAGGTCTACGCGCCCTGCCTGCGCGCGGGCGAGTGCCCGCTCACGCGCCGCGAGCGCGACTGGTGCCACGCCGCGCTGCCGCTCGAGCTGCCCCCTGCCCTCGCCGCGCTCGCGCTGCGCGCCGGCCTGCGGGCGAGCCGCCTCACGTACGCGTACCTCACGCTGCGCGCGGACGGCCGCCGCCTCGCGGGCTACGAGGACCCGCGCGCGGTGCGCGTCGTCGGCGGCCCGGTCGAGAGCAAGGGCAAGGCGGAGTGGGACGCGTGCGGCGCCGCCGGCCTCGTGCGCCTGCGGCGCCTCGACCGCGAACGCGGCCCCGACAACGCCGCCCTCGACGGCGCGCTCCGCGGCACGCTCCTGCGGCTCGCGAGCGCGCCCGAGGACGGCGCGAGCGTGCGCGCGCGCGCGGGCGTCCCGATCGAGCGGATCGGCCCGGTGGCACGCCCCGGCACGTGATCGAGCCGGCGGGGAGCCGCGCCTCGCACCCTGGCATGCGGCTCGCTACGATGAGCGCTCATGACCAAGCGCCTCTGCGTCGCGCTGTGCGCGTGCGCCCTCGCGGGCCTGCCCCTCGCGCCCGCGCCTGCCGCTGCGTGCGGCGGCTTCTTCATGCCGCCGACCGGCTCGCCGAGCCCGGTGACGCGGCATCGCATGGCGATCTCGATGTCGATGCACGAGACGACCCTCTGGGATCAGATCCAGTACGAGGGCGCGCCGGAGGACTTCGTGTGGGTGCTGCCCGTCGCGGGCGGCGTACCGGTCGAGCTCGCGGACAACGCGTTCTTCGAGGCGCTCGAGCAGCACACGACGATCGTGATGGAGGCGCCGCTCCCGCCGCGCACGTTCTGCAACGACCCTTGCGGGGGCTTCTTCGGCGCGGCCGCGGAGTCGGGGGACTTCCGCGGCGGCCCGATGAGCGGCGAGGTGACCGTCCACCACCAGGGCGCGATCGGCCCGTACGAGACGGCGACCATCGGCTCGGACGACCCCGACGCGCTCGTGGCGTGGCTGCGCGAGCACCACTACGGGGTGCCGGACGAGGTCCTGCCGATCATCGCGCACTACACGGCGCAGGGGCTGGACTTCGCGGTGCTGCGCCTCTCCTCCAACTTCGGGGTCGACCGGATGCAGCCGGTGCGCGTGACGGTGCCGGGCTTCGGCACGAGCTTCCCGCTGCGCATGGTCGCGGCGGGCGTCGAGGGCTCGGTCGGCCTCGAGCTCTTCGTCTTCGGCGAGGGGCGCTACGGGCCGATGAACTTCGCGTCGGCCGAGGTCGACCGCGACGCGCTCACCTACGACTGGGCGAGCGGGACCTTCGACTACGAGGCGCGCTACGCCGCGGCGCAGGCGACGGCCGACGGACGCGTCTGGATCACCGAGTTCGCCGCGCCGGCACCGGCGTCCATCGGCTCGTGGACGAGCGTGTCGCCGCGGGGCGAGTACCACTACGCGGCCGAGGACTGGAGGGTCGCGACGCGCCACGTCCCGGACCCGTACCTCACGCGGCTCACCGCCGATCTTCGCGTCGAGCACCTCGACGAGGACCTGATCCTCGGAGCGGTCGCGGGCGGTGACCTCGAGGCCCGGATCCGCGTGACCCGCGAGCTCAACCGCGCGCGCGACGTCGCGTGCCCGACGACGTGCACCGAGCCCTACGGCGCCGGCGGCACGCTGCGCGGCGACGGCCGCGGCGACGGGCTCTGCGCCACGAGCCCGGCGCGTCCGGGGCCGTGGGGCCTCTCGGTCGTCCTCGCGCTCGCCGGCCTCGCGCTGGCCCTGCGCCGCCGCTGACGCGCTCGCAGACCGTCGATCGATCGAGCGGCCCCTCCAGCGATCACAGCACCTTGACGCGCGTCTGCTCGGCCCGCTGCGCCTCGGTGAGGGCGCCGGTCTCGCGGTACGCGAGGTGCTCCTCCCACTTGCGTACGGTCAGCTCGTTGAAGCGCTTCACCATCGGGTTCGGCTCCGGGATCGGCCGGTGGCCGTGGAGGAACCAGCTCTTCTGCTCCTCCTCGACGGTGAAGCCGTCCTGCCGGAAGATCTCCTTCGCGACCGGCGCGAGCAGCGGGATCGCGACCCGCTGGAACAGCGCCTTGGGCACGCCGCGCGGCGGCTCCCAGAGCTGGTAGGTGAACACCTTGGTGTGCGTGTCGTCGATCGGCAACATGAAGTTCGTCGAGCGGATCCGCTCGTTCGAGAGCGCCGATTGGTACGGGTAGTCGTAGATCATGAACGTGTCGCTGAGGTTCTCGCCCTTGCTGCGGCGGAACACCGGCGACGTGAACGGGTGCAACAGATCGCGGCGCAGGTCGTGCTCCCAGCGCAGCGTGAGGCGGTCGCCCTCGGCGGACGAGTCCGCCAGGATCGTGTCGCCGTACGGCACCCAGCGGCCGTGCACCCAGAGGTGGGTGAGGTTGCAGAGGTTGTCGATGATCATCGAGTGGTGCGCCGCCCACGTGTAGGCGAAGCGCATCGACGGCCACTCGTCGGCGTGCGGGATCTCGACGAGCGGCGTGATCTTCGCGAGCTCGGGGTCCCCCGGGAAGAACCACACGATCCCGTACTTCTCGCGGACCGGGTAGCTCGCGATGGAGATGACGGGGAGCTTCTTGCCGAAGTCGTCGTGCTTGAAGCCGGCGAGGCGCCCGTCCGGCTCGAACGTCCAGCCGTGGTAGAGGCACACGACGCGGCAGCCCTCGACCGAGCCGTGCGAGAGCTTGATCTGGCGGTGAGGGCAGCGGTTCTCGACCGCGTGCGCGGTCCCGTCCTCGGCGCGGTACACGGCGATCGACTCGCCCATGAACGTCACGTCGAGGAGCTGCTTCTTCTTCACCTCGCCGCTGAACGCGGCCGGATACCAGTGGTTCGGGCTCATCCCGGCCTCGCGGGCGCGACGCGCGAGCGAGGCGGGCGCGGGGTCGTTTCCCGAGACGGCGCGGGAGACAGGCGTGCTCACGGCCCCCGGTGTACCCACCGCGGGGCCGGTTGCCAATCGGAAGCTGCTCGGGATAAGCACCGGCCATGTCGAAGGCCAGCGTCCTCGTCGTCGACGACGAGAAGAACATCCTGAGCACGCTCTCGCGCGCCCTGCGGATCGAGGACTACGAGGTCGACGTCGCGGGTAGCGCGCCGATCGCGCTCGAGAAGCTGGCGACCAAGGCGTACGACCTGGTCCTGCTCGACGTGATGATGCCCGAGATGGACGGGCTCACCATGCTGCGCAAGCTCCGCGAGGCGAAGAACGAGGTGCCCGTCATCGTGATGAGCGGGCACGGCACGATCGACACCGCGGTCGAGGCGACGCGGCTCGGGGCGCGCGACTTCATCGAGAAGCCGATCGCGAGCGAGCGCCTGCTCTTGTCGCTCGAGCACGCGCTCGCGCTCACCCGCCTCGAGCGCGAGAACGAGGAGCTGCGCCGCGCGACCGGCGCGACCGACGACCTGCTCGGCGACAGCGCCGCGATGCGCCAGCTGCGCGAGCAGGTGAAGCTCGCGGCGAGCGCGAACGCGCCCGTCCTGATCGGCGGCGAGCGCGGCACCGGCAAGGAGCTCGTCGCGCGCGCGATCCACCTCGGGAGCAAACGCCGCGAGGGGCCTTACGAGAAGCTCAACTGCGCGGCCGTGCCGGCGGAGCTGATCGAGAGCGAGCTCTTCGGCCACGAGGCGGGCGCGTTCACGGGCGCGACCAAGCAGCGCCGCGGCAAGTTCGAGCGGGCGAGCGGCGGCACGCTGTTCCTCGACGAGGTCGGCGACATGCCCTCGAACATGCAAGCGAAGTTGCTCCGCGTCCTGCAGGAGGGCGAGATCGAGCGCGTCGGCGGGAGCGGGACGATCCAGGTCGACGTCCGCGTCGTGGCCGCGACGAACAAGCCGCTGCGCAAGGAGATCGAGGAGGGCCGCTTCCGCGCCGACCTCTACGACCGGCTCGACGTGGTGCCGCTGCGCGTCCCGCCGCTGCGCGAGCGCGCCCAGGACGTGGCGCTGTTGGCCGCCTCGTTCCTGCACCAGGCGTGCGCCAACAACGACCGGCGCGACAAGACGCTCACCGAGGGCGCGATGGGCCTGCTGTTGCGGTACGACTACCCCGGTAACGTGCGCGAGCTGCGCAACCTCATCGAGCGGCTCGTCATCCTCACGCCCGGCGACCAGATCACCGAGAGCGACGCGCGGGCGCTCTTGCCGATCGCCGGCGGCGGCGGCAACGGCGGCGGCTACTACCGCCCCGGCGTCCCGCTGCGCGACATGATCGACGACGTCGAGCGCGACCTGATCACGCGCGCGCTCGAGCACCACCAGGGCCACATCACGAACACCGCCCAGGACCTGGGCCTCGAGCGCAGCCACCTCTACAAGAAGATGAAGGCGCTCGGGATGAAGCGCGAGTAGCGCGCCCAGTAGCCTCGCGCCTTCACCGCGCCCAGGGGTCGCGGATCTCGGAGCCTTCGGCGGGCGGCGCGGGCTCCGGCGCCGGGCGCGCGGCCGGCGGAGCCTCGAGCGCGATGGTGGGGACCTCCGCGCCGGGCTCGCTCGGGACGCGGATGAAGGGGACGTTGCACCCCGCGTGGCAGCCGTTGCAGCTGCCGCTCGCGGTGGCGAGCTCGCGCGCGAACGCCTCGGCGTCCTGGCCGTGCGCGGCGGCGCGCAGCGCCGGGAGCTGGCGCAGGAGGCTCTCGTACATGCCGTCCGCGACCGCGTCGTTGCAGTCCCCGGGGAGCGCCGCGCGCGTCATGTCGGCGTCGAACATCTCGAGGATCTCCTGGACCTGGTACTCGGCGTAGCCCCAGTTGCGCGCCTGGGCCGCACGGCCGGCGCTCTCGAAGCGATGGCCGACCTCGAACATGACGTGGCCGATCCGCAGGTTCGGATCGACCCCCGGCGCGGGCGCGCCCTCCTCGGGCTTGTCGTCCTCGGCGCCGGGCTCCGCCTCGCAGGCGAACAGCGCGAGGCCGCACAGCCAAACGATCGCGTGTCGGCTCACGTCCCCTCCCCATCGAGCTCGATCAGGCGCCGGTTCGTCGCCACCTCCACGAGGAACCGCGCGCGCCAGTCCACGTCCGCGATGCGGCCGGCCAGGAACTCGAGCCGGCTCGCGCCTCGCGCGACCACCTCGCTCGCGCGCGCCGCGTGCCCCGTCGCGCGCAGCGCCTCGGCGAGCGCGAGGAAGAGCTCCGCCTCGTCCTCCTCCATCGTGCCGATCTCGTCGCGCAGGGCCATCGCGCGCTCCGCGTCCTCGAGCGCGGCGTCCGCGTCGTCGCCGGCGAGCGCCGCGCGCGACGCGATGGCGAGCGCGCTCGCCTCGATCGCGGGGACCTGCGTCTCGCGCGCCGCGCGGGCGACGCGGCGCGCCTCCTCGGCGACCTCGAGCGGCGGCTCGCGCAGGAGCAGCGCGCGGGCGCGGTACGCGCGCACCGCGAGCGCGAGGCGCGGCTGGTCGAGCGCGCGCGCCGCCTCGAGCGCGGCGTCGAACGCGGCGAGCGCCTCGTCGAGCCGCGCCTGCCCCGCGAGCGCGTAGCCGAGGTTCGCCTGGGCGTAGCCCTCGACGACGCGGTTGCCGACGCGGCGGCACGACTCGAGCGCCGCGCGCAGCGAGGCCTCGGCTTCGTCGTAGGCGCCGATGCGGTTGAACGTGTCGGCGAGGTTCACCTCGCACGCGGCGGCGCGGCGCAGATCCCCGATCGCGCGGTAGCGCTCGATCGCGTCCTGCATCGCGATCTTGCGGCGGTGCAGGTCGCCCAGCGCGGTGTAGAGCTGGCCGCGCCAGGTCGCGACGAGCGCCGCCGTCTCCGGCGAGACGTCGTCGAGGCTCGACGCCTCGCCGATCACCTCGGCCGCCTCCGTCACGCGCCCCGCGTAGAGGAGCACCCAGCCGTGGCGGGCGAGCGCGATCGCGAGCGTCTCGCGGTCGCCGACCGCGCGCGCGACGGCGACGCCCTCGGTCGTCAGGCGCAGGCCCTCGTCGGTCTGGCCCGCGGAGGCGACGAGGCTTCCGTCGAGGCTCAGCGCGGCGGCGCGCTGCGTGTCGTCGACCGCGCACGCGAGCGCGGCGTCGAGGGCCGCGCGTCGCGCGTCTTTGTCGCCGCCGAAGGAGAGCGCGTCCGCGCGCGCGAGGTGCAGCTCGCACGCGGTCTCTCCCTCCACGCCGAGCTCGAGCGCGCGATCGGCGCAGCGCAGCACGCTCGAGCCGTCCCCGCGCACCGACGCCTCGAAGGCCGCCTGCGCGTAGGCGGCGGCGGCCCGCTCGGGCTCGCCGCCGAGCGCGAGGTGACGCGCGAGCTCCTCGCGGTCGACGCCCGGCGCGCGCTCGAGGAACGCCGCCGCCATGCGGTGCAGCTCGCCGCGCGCCTCGTCGGTGTTCATCCGGTAGGCGACGTCGGCGACGAGCGAGCTGCGGAACCGGTAGACGTGCCCCTCGACCCCGCCGCGCCTCGCGCTCACGAGGCCGCGCTTGGCGAGCGCGCCGAGGTGCCGCGCCGGCTCGGTCAGCTCGAGCGCCTCGAGCGCCGGCTCGCTGAACGCGGTCGCGAACACCGACGCCTTCTTGCAGAGCTGCTTCTCGGGCGCGGGCAGGTGATCGAGGCGCGACTGCACCGCGCCCTCGACGTCGAGCGGGATCGGGAGCTCGGCGAGCTCGCGGTCGAGGAGATCCTGCTCGACGAGCTCGCGCACGATCTGCTCGACGAAGAACGGGTTGCCGCCGGTCCGCGCGGCGATCTCCTGCGTGAGCGCCGCGGGGACGTCGCGGCCCGCGATCGCCGCGGCCGCCGTCGCGACCTCGGCCGCGCTCAGCCCGTGCGGCTCGATGCGCCGCAGGTCGCGCCCGGCGAAGAGGTCCGGCCGCGCCTCCGCGAGCTCGGGGCGCGACGCGACGAACACCAGGAGCGGCCGCGAGGCGAGGCGGTCGAGCAGGTCGTCGAGCAGCGCGAGCGACGGCGCGTCCGCCCACTGCGCGTCGTCGAGCACGATCGCGAGCGGCGCGCGCGCGAGCTCCGAGAGCACGTCGGCGAGCGAGACGCGCAGGCGGTCCGCGAGCAGCTGCGGGTCGCTGCGCCGCGTGCCCGCCGCGTCGAGCCCGATCGGCAGGCCGAGCAGGCGCCCGAGCGGCTCGATGCACTGGCGCGCCCAGGTCGCGTCCGCGAGCACGCGCTCGAGCAGCTCGCGCAGCGCCCGCTCGCGCCGCCCGGGCGAGACGCCGGCGTTGGTGAAGAACGGCTCGAGCGTCGCCTCGCTCCGCAGGAGCTGCGCGAACGCGTGGTAGGCCGCGTCGCGCCGGTGGGACTCGCACCGCGCGGAGAGCACCGTCACCTCCCCGCGCGCGGCGAGGCGTCGCTCGAGCTCGGCGCGCAGGCGCGTCTTGCCGATGCCGGGCGGGCCGCTCACCCAGATCGCTGTGGCGTGCGGCGTCGCGAACGCGCTCTCGATCGCGCGCTCCATCGCGGCGAGCTCCGCGTCGCGCCCGAGGAGCGGGAGATCCTCCCGCAGCGACGGGAAGTTGCCCGTCTCGCGGCGCGTGAGCGCGCGGGGGACCTCGAACAGCGCGTCGCCGACGGGGACGAGCTCGAACTGCGCGCGGAGCTGGCGGGCCGCCGCCGCGTCGACCGCGACGCCCGCGACCTTCGCCGCGACCGCGCGCTCGACCGCCGTCACCGCCTCGCCGCTCACCGTGCCACCGCGCCCGGTCGCGCGCCCCGTCGAGACCGCCACCCACGCGACCGCGTCGCGCGCCTCGAGCGCCGCGCGCACCGCGCGGCTCGCCTCGTCGCCCTCGTAGGTGCGCCCGCCGAAGACGCCGATCGCGCCGCCGAGCATCGGGATCAGCTCGCCGCCGAGCTCCTCGACGACCGCGCGCACCCGCTCGAGATCGCGCACCTCGCTCGCGAGCAAGAGCGCGACGACGCGCCGCTCGTCCTCCGGGATCGTCGCCGTCAGCGCGGCCGGCGCCTCCGTCACGAGGCTCGCGGCGAGGTCGATCCCCTCGAGCGCGCGCAGGAGCTCCTCGGCGCTGCTCACCCGCGCGGTCGGGCTCTTCACGAGGCAGCTCGCGACGATCTCCGCGAGCCCGCGCGGCAGGCCGTCGGCGCGCTCGAGCGGCGGCGCCTCCTCGAGCACGACGGCGAGGATCGTCGCGACCGCCGTCTGCCGCATGAACGGGTTCTGCCCCGAGAGCGCCTGGTACAAGATCACGCCGAGCGACCAGAGGTCGGCGGCCGGCGCGATGTTCACGTCGCCCTTGGCCTGCTCGGGCGAGAGGAAGCCCGGCGTGCCGATCACGGAGCCGGCCATCGTGAGCTGCGGGCCCGCCTGGCTCATCGGCCGCGCGATCCCGAAGTCGAGGATCTTCACGGCGCCGTCCTCGCAGCAGAACACGTTGCCGGGCTTCAGATCGCGGTGGACGATCCCGCGCGCGTGCGCGGCGGCGAGCCCGGCGCAGATCTGCTTCGCGATGCCGAGCACCTGCGCGGCGGGCAGCGGCGCGCTCTCGAGCACCGTGGACAGCGGCCGGCCGACGAGCAGTTCGAACGCGATGTAGGAGACCCCGTCGTCCCGGCCTGCATCGATGACGCGCACGACGTTGGGGTGCTCGATGCGGATCGTCCCCTCGCGGTGGAAGCGCTCGACGGTCTCGCGGCTGTCGACGTGCGGCGCGAGGAGCTTGAGCGCGACCTCGGCGCCGTCCGGCCCGACCGCGCGGTAGACCGTGCCGAAGCCGCCGGAGCCGATGACGGCGCCGAGGCGGAACGGTCCGACGGTCTCGGTGCGGCGCGCCACGCCCCGTTTGGTACCGCGTTCCGGGGGGCGGACGCCAGAGGCGGGGTCGCGTTGAGCGGGCGCCCGGCGCCTGGTACGGATGGCCCCATGACCGTCTCGCTCTGGCAGGACCGCTCGGCGGAGGCGACCCACCGGTTCGACTTCGTGGTCGTCGGCGCCGGGATCAGCGGCGCGAGCGCCGCGTATTGGCTCGCCTCGCGCGGCGAGCGCGTCGCGCTGCTCGACGCGGGCGGCGTCGCGGCGGGCGCGTCCGGCAAGAGCGCCGGCATGCTCCTGCTCGGCACCGCGGACCCGTACTCCCGCGTGGTCGATCTCTACGGTCGCGAGCGCGCGCGCGAGGTGTGGGCGTTCACCGCGGAGTGCCGCGCGCTGCTCGCGCGCGAGGTGCTCGGCGGCGGGGAGCTCGATCGGGAGCTGCGCCTGGTCCGGCGCGGCACGGTGAGCGCGTCGGTCTCGGCGCACGAGCAGCTCGAGCTCGCGCGCTCGGGCGCCCTGCTCGCCGAGGACGGCTTCCCCCACGAGACGCTCGACGCCGCCGCGATGCGCGAGGCGTTCGGCTCGGACGTGTTCCTCTCGGGCCTGCGCGATCCGAGCGCGATGACCGTCGACCCCGCGCGGCTCACCCGCCGCGTGGTGGCGCTCGCGCAGGCGCGCGGCGCCGAGCTGTTCGAGCACCACGAGCTCTTCGGCCTCGAGGCGGACGCGGACGGCGCGCAGCTCCTCACCTCTCGCGCGCGCTTCGAGGCGGAGATGGTGCTCCTCTGCGCGAACGCGTACTCGCCGCTCCTGCACCCGCACTTCGAGGACAAGGTCTACCCGGCGCGCGGGCAGATGCTGGCGACCGAGCCGCTCGCCGAGCGCGTCGTGCCGTGGGGCGTGTACTGCGACTTCGGCTACGAGTACTTCTGGCAGCTCGACTCGGGCGAGGTCGTCGCCGGCGGCTGGCGCCAGCACGCGCAGGACGCGGAGAAGGGCTACCGCGAAGAGACGACGAGCGCGATCCAAGACGGCGTGTGGGACTTCATGCAGCGCGCCGTGCCCGCCCTGCGCGGCAAGCGCGTCACGCACCGCTGGGCGGGCGTGATGGGCTTCTCGGGCGATGGCCTCCCGTTCGTCGGCGAGCTGCCGGGCAAGCCGCGCGTGAAGTACCTCGCGGGCCACACCGGGCACGGCTTCGGGTTCGGGCTCCTCGCGGCGAAGAAGCTCGTCGAGCTCGCGCTCGACGGCGCGCCGATCGGCTGGCTCGGCGCGGGCCGGCTCGCGCGCAAGTGAAGGTCTGTCAGCGCCATCGACGCGGACCGCGTGCGTTTGGCATCATGGCGCCATGCGCGCGTCCCTGATCCTGTCCCTCTCGCTGCTCGCGAGCGCCTGCGCCGCGAGCTACTCGGCCGGCGTCGACGGCGACAAGCCGATCTCGATGCTGACCGTCGCCGAGGCGCGGCTCGCGTGCACCAACCTGAGCGCGCACCTCCAAGACCAGTTCGGCGGTGATCGCCGCGACCGCTTCAACTGCTACGTCCGCGCGCTCTCGACGACGCTGACCCCGGACGAGTGTCGCGTCGCCTTCGACGCGTGCATGGCCGCGCCGCCAGCCGGCCCGCTGAACATCGAGCCGATCGACTGCTCGACCGCCGGTCCCGATCCCTCGTGCTCGGCGCGCGTCTCGGAGGTCGAGGACTGCCTGAACGCGTCGGTCGACGCGTTCCGCGAGCGCATCGACGGAGTCGACTGCGCGATCGCCGGCGACGCGGCGGCGCTGATGCGGGTCCAGGATCCGATCCCCGCGCGCGCGGAGTGCACGCGGCTGCGCGAGGTCTGCCCGAGCTACGCGGATGGCCCGTTCGCGTCCGACGACGGCCCGCCCCCCGAAGGCTGAGAGCCGAGCGCGCGTGACGACGGCGATCGTTCTGTCCGGAGGAGGCGCGCGGGGCGCATACGAGGCCGGCGTGGTCGCGGGCGTCGTCGAGGTGCTCGGGCCGCGCGAGCGCGCGCCCTTCTCGGTCTTCACCGGCACGAGCGTCGGCGCGATCAACGCCACCTACCTCGCCGCGCACGCGGACCGCCCCGACCTGAACGTGAGCGGCCTGCTCGACGAGTGGCGCCGCCTCGAGCTCGCGCGCCACCTCTCCCTCGACCCGCTGCGCCTGCTCGCCTCGGGCCGCGTGCGCGAGCGCCTCGCCCGCTGGCGCGAGGGCGGCGACACGCGGTTCGGCCGCTCGCTGCTCGACCCGCGCGCCCTCGAGTCGCTCGTCGAGCGGACCATCCCGTACGAGCGCCTGCACGACAACGTGCGCGCGGGCGTCGTGCGCGCGCTCGTCGTCGCCGCCCTCGAGATCTCCACCGCGCGCACCACGCAGTTCGCCGAGCTCGCCCCCGGCGCGACGTTCACGCCCTCGCGCGATCCGCGGCGCCTCCTGCGCCTCGCGGCGATCGAGGCGCCCCACGTGCTCGCGTCGGCGGCGCTCCCCTTGCTGTTTCCAGCTCGGCGCGTCGGGCGCCACTACTACTGCGACGGCGGGATCCGCTTCAACACGCCGATCGCGCCCGCCATCCGCTGCGGCGCAGACCGGCTGGTGATCGTCTCGCTCCTCTATCCGCGCACGCTGGGCGCGGTCCCCGACAGCGAGGAGGCCGCGGGCAACGTCGCCGCCTACCCGAGCCCGATCTTCCTGCTCGGCAAGGTGCTCAACGCGCTGCTGCTCGACCCGGTGCGCTACGACCTCGACGTGATGGGGCGGCTCAACGACCTGCTCGGCGCGCTCGAGGCGAACGTCGCGGCCGAGGAGCTGCGCCGCATCGAGGAGGTGCTGTCGCGCACGCGCGGCGCGCCCTACCGCAAGGTCGAGGCGCTCGTGTTCGCGCCCTCCGAGGACATCGGCCGCATGGCGCACGAGCACGCGCACGGCCTGCGCGCACGCACGCTCTCGACCCTGCTCGTCCGGCGCCTCGCCGACCTGCGCGAGGAGATCGAGGCGGACCTGCTCAGCTTCGTGCTGTTCGACGGAGAGTTCGCCGACCGGCTCGCGCGCCTCGGCCACGGCGACGCGCTCGCGCGCGCAGACGAGATCCGAGCGTTCTTCGGCGCCCCGGTGGACTGCGCGCATCACGCGTGACACAAACCTATGAAATCACTCCTCTTTCCTCGTTCTCCACACGTTGTGCACAAGCTGTGTGCAAGCGCTGCGCACGGGCCGTGGGCTAGGCTCGCGCCGTGAAGTTCATCCCGGCCCAGCTCGCCGCGTTCGCGAGCAACCGGACCGCGCGGCGCAACCTGCGCGGGCTTCTGCGCTACCTCCTGCTCTTGTGCGCGCTGATCGCGATCTACAGCGTGCTCTTCCACGTGCTGATGGCCGCCGAGGGGCAAGAGCACACCTGGCTCACCGGCGTGTATTGGACGCTCACCGTGATGTCGACGCTCGGCTTCGGCGACATCACGTTCCACACGGACCTCGGGCGGACGTTCTCCGTGATCGTGCTCCTGAGCGGGGTCGTGTTCCTGCTGATCGTCTTCCCGTTCACGTTCATCCACTTCTTCTACCAGCCGTGGCTCGAGACGCAGGACCGCTTGCGCGCTCCACGGGAGCTCCCACCGAGCGAGCGCGGGCACGTCATCTTGACGGGCGCCGACCCGGTCGTGCTCGCGGCGGCGTCTCGCCTGCGCACGCTCGGCCGCCCGTACGTCGTGCTCGTCGACGACGTCGCGCGCGCGCTGCACCTCTTCGACGAGGGCTTCCGCGTCGCGGTCGGGAGCGCGGACGACGCGCAGACGTGGGCGCACATGCGCGTGGAGCAGGCCTCGCTCGTGCTCGCCGCCGCCGACGACTTCCTCAACACGAACATCACGTTCACCGTGCGCGAGCGCTCCGAGGAGGTGCCGATCCTCGCGCTCGCGCGCTCGGTGGACTCCGTCGACGTGCTCCAGCTCGCGGGCGCCAACCGCGTCGTGCAGCTCACCGAGCTGCTCGGGGCCTCGCTCGCGCGGCGCGCCTACGGAGGCGGCACGCGCGCGAACGTGGTCGGTCGCATCGACGGGCTCGTCGTCGCCGAGGCGCCGGCGACGCACTCGGCGCTCGTCGGGCAGACGCTCGCAGAGAGCGGCATCGGCGCCGCGACCGGCGTGACGGTGCTCGGCGTGTGGGAGCGCGGCCACTTCCTGCTCCCGCACGGCGCGACCGAGATCCACCAGGACACGGTGCTCGTGCTCGCAGGGACGGACGAGTCGCTCGCCCGCTTCGACGAGGTGGCGCAGACGCCCGCGTGCGACTTCGCGCCGCTCGTGATCCTCGGCGGCGGCCGCGTCGGGCGCGTCGTCGCGCGCGAGCTCCACGAACGAGGGCTCGACTACCGCGTCGTCGAGCTCTGCCGCGACCGCCTCGAGGGCGCGATCGACGCCTCGAAGTGGGTCATCGGCTCGGCCGCCGACCTCGCGACGCTCGAGCGCGCGGGGATCCGCGAGGCGCCGACCGTCGTGGTCACGACGCGCGACGACGCCACGAACATCTACCTGACGATCTACTGCCGCCGGCTGCGCCCCGATCTGCAGATCGTGGCGCGCGCGAACGAGGACAAGAACGTCTCCACGCTGCACCGCGCGGGCGCGAACCTCGTGATGAGCTACACGTCGCTCGGCGCGAGCGCGGTGCTCGGCTACGCGGACTCGCGCAGCGCGCTTCACGTCGCGGAGGACCTCGAGATCTTCCGCCAGCCGCTGCCGCCGGCGCTCGCGGGCCACACGCTGCTCGAGAGCTCCATCCGCGACACGGCGGACTGCAGCGTCCTCGCGATCGAGCGGGGCGAGGAGAAGATCCTCGCGCCCAAGGCGCTCGAGGTGCTGCGCGAGGGCGACGTGCTCCTGCTCGCCGGCGCGCCCGAGAGCCGCACCGCGTTCGCGACGTGCTTCGAGGTCGCGCCCACCAAGCGTTGAGCCCGGCCGCGGAGCTCGTCAGGTGGCGTGCGGCGCCCCGCAGTTGGGGCATGCGTGCCGGAGCGCGAGCGGGAACGAGGTCCCGCAGTAGCGGCACCGAGCCCGCGCAGCGAGCGCGGGCGTCGGCGCCGCCGCGACGGGCAGCGCGCTCGCGAAGCCGCGCGCGAGCGCGATCAGGCGCCGCAGCCGCTCGACGGGCGCCGCGATCTTCGGGAGCGGCGGCGCGAGCTCGACCTCGAGGGAGTCGCCCGCGACCTCGAGGAGCTCGACCTCGAGCGCGTCGAGCTCCGTGAGCAGCGCCTCGCGCGTGCGCGGCGCGATCCGCGACAGCGTCTCGAGCCCCTCGGCGAGCGCAGCGCGGTCGCCGTGCAGGAACACGCCGCGCGCGACGAACAGCCGCAGCGGCGCGTCGTCCGCGAGCTCGTCGTCCGGCGCGGCCGCGGCCGGGATCGCGGCGGGGTCGCGGCGCAGCGAGAGGCGCCCCGCCTCGTGCGGCAGGCGCAGCGCGAGCCGCACCTCGGGATCGACGACGTAGATGCGCAGCCGCACCGGCACCTCGCCCGCGCGGCCGCGCAGCTCGACCTCCTCGTCGACCCGACGGATCGCCGCGCCCTCGAGCCCGACGGCGACGTGCGTGAGGAGGGTCTCGCAGAGCTCGAAGCCGACCTCGGGCTCGCTCGTGTCCGGGTCCCACGCGGCGAGTCGCTCGTCGAGCGAGCGCGGCGGCGCCTCTGGCGGCTCCTTGGCGCTGCGCCTGTCGCCGAACCAGCGCACGCGGCTCAGCGCCCCTCGAGGTACTCACAGAGGTGCGGGACGATGTCCATCGCGCGCGCCTGCGCGGGCGTCCTCCACCCAGCCCACACGATCTCGACCTGGTCGATGCGCACCTCGGGCTCGACGTCGAGCTCCGCTTCGTAGATGTCGAGCGTGTCCTTGCGGAACTCGAAGGGCCGCGTGCCGTGGTAGGCGAGCTCGAAGCGCGCCGGCGCGATCTCGACGCGGATCTCCTCACGCACCTCGCGGCTCGCGGCGGCGCGCGGGTCCTCACCGGGGCGCACGTAGCCGCCGGGCAGCGAGTACTGCCGGCGGTAGCTGTTCTTCACGAGCAAGAGGCGCCCGTCGTGCCACAGCGCCGCGAGCGCGCCGTTGGTGCGCGGCCTGCGCACGAACCAGTAGCTGCGCAGCATCAGGTGCGCGCAGCGGTAGGCGGTCCGAATCGCCGGCTCGAGCATGCGCGCGCATCTTCGCACAGCGTCTCGCCACCGTCACCGAGCGCTGGCATCCTCGGCGCCGATGCGCGTCCTCATCGCCGACAAGCTCGCCCCCCTCGTCGCCGGCCGGCTCCAGGACCTCGGGTGCGAGGTGCACAGCGAGCCGGGCCTCGACCCGTCCGCCCTCACCGCGCGGCTGCGCGCGCTCGACCCGAACGTGCTCGTCGTGCGCAGCACGAAGGTGTCGGAGGCCGACCTCGCGGCGGCGCCCGCGCTCGCGCTCGTGATCCGCGCCGGCGCCGGCGTGAACACGATCGCGCTCGAGGCGGCGAGCGCGCGCGGGATCTACGTCACGAACTGCCCGGGCAAGAACGCTTGCGCGGTCGCGGAGCTGACGATCGGCCACCTCGTGAACCTCGACCGGCGCATCGCGGACAACGTGGCGGCCGCGCGCGAGGGGCGCTGGGACAAGAAGGCGTTCTCTGCCGCGCGCGGGCTGAACGGGCGCGTGCTCGCGATCCTCGGGATGGGCGCGATCGGGCGCGAGGTCGCGAGCCGCGCGCAGGCGCTCGGGATGCGCGTGCGCGCGTGGTCGCGCAGCCTCGACGAGGCCACCGCGCGGGCCCTCGGCGTCGAGCGCTGCGAGACGCCCGAGGCCGCCGCGGAGGGCGCCGACGCGCTGAGCGTGCACCTCGCGCTGACCCCCGAGACGCGCGGCCGCGTCGGCGAGAGCATCTTCATGGCGCTCAAGCCCGGGGCGTACTTCGTGAACACGGCGCGCAGCGAGGTGGTCGATCACCGAGCGCTCGCGCGCGCGCTCGACGAGCGCGGCCTGCGCGCGGGGCTCGACGTGTTCGAGGCCGAGCCGGCCGAGGGCACCGGCGCGCTCGCCGACGCGCTCGCCGCGCACCCGAGCGTCTACGGGACGCACCACATCGGCGCGAGCACACAGGAGGCGACGGACGCGGTCGGCGAGGAGGTCGTACGGATCGTGGACGCGTACGCACGTGGCGCGCTCATCCCGAACTGCGTGAACCTCGCCGACCGGACCGAAGCGACGCACGTGCTCGTCGTGCGGCACGCGGATCGGGTCGGCGTGCTCGCGGGGGTGCTCGCGATCCTGCGCGAGGCGGGGATGAACGTGCAGGAGATGCAGAACATCCTGTTCTCGGGCGGCGACGCCGCGATCGCGCGCATCGGCGTGATCGGCGAGCCGAGCCCCGAGGCGCTCGCGCTGATCCAGCGGGCCGCGCACGTGTTCGACGCGTCGGTCGGCCCCAAGGGCGCCTGAGGACCGCGTCATCCGCGGCAGAACACGGCGACGTCGATGCGGACCGGCGTCGTCTCGCACGCGCGCACCTCGACGCGCTCGAAGCTCGTCGTGCAGTTGCCGGTCGCGTCGTCGCCGCGCACCTCCCACGTGCCGGCCTCGAGCTCCTCGCGCGCGCAGCCCTCGGGCGCGCGGATGAGGAAGGGCACGTCCGCCTCGCCGCGCCGCGCGGTGACCTCGGCGCCGGCGAGCGGGCGCTCGCTCGTCGCGTCGAGGTACACGCAGACCTCGATCACGCCGTAGCCCGGCGTGCAGCCGCCCGCGTCGCCCGGCGCGGGGCCGGTGCCCGAGCAGCCGGCGAGGAGGAGCGCGAGGAAGCCGAGGTACGCTCGCATGGCGCCCAGCATAGCCGACGCGCGCGGCTTGACCCGGGCGGCGCCGGGGCACAACGTCGAGGCAGCGCATGGAACGACGCAGCAGCCCGCGGATCGATGCCGGCGTCCCCGCCGAGCTCGACGCGCCGTCCGGCAAGGGGCACGCGGGGATCCTGCAGGACGTGAGCGAGACGGGCGCGCTCTTGCTGAGCCGCGTCGAGCACCACCCGGGCGACGTCCTCACGCTGCGGTTCCGCGCCGCGGGCGCGGGCGCCGCGCTCGTCGAGCGGCGCGCGCGCGTGCTGCGCTCGGGGCCGAACGACGCCGAGTCCGTGTGGCCCGTGCGCAGCGCGCTCGAGTTCGACGAGGCGGTCCCCCTCGATCGCGACGCGCTGTAGTTTGCCCAGGGGCGCTTCTTACCCCTGCCCCGCGGCGGCAGAGCCGCGGCGGCGCCCCCGGTCCGAACGCGGCGGAGCCGCGTTCGACCCATCGCGGGGCGATGGGGCCCCTCGACCGACGCCCGGCGCGGCGCGGCGGGCTGGTCTCGATGTCTTCGGAGGGGCTGTTCCAGCCCCTCCCCCCATCGCGGCAAAGCCGCGATGGGTCCCCCCTCCCAAGTCGAACGCGGCGAAGCCGCGTTCGACCCCATCGCGGGGCGATGGGGGCCCCTCGGCCAACGGCCATCGCTACGCGATGGCCTGGCCTCGATGGCGCGCCCCGAGGGCGTGGGCGCGCGCCCAAACGCGCAGCGGCTCATCGACGGTGCTCGAGCCCCGCGCTCGACAGAACGGCAGGGCCGAGACCGCGAGCGACGACGGCATGGCGAGCCCGCGCCACGACCTGACGCGCTCCGCGCGCGAGGCTCGGCTGGCATCGCCGTTGCCAGACGCGTCGGGTCGACGGAGGCCCCATGCAACGAGACCCCGCGCGCGCGGCGCGCGCCCTCTTCGACCGCTGGTTCATCGAGTACAACCCCCTCTTCCTCGCGAGCGCCGCGCTGGTGCTCGGCGGCACCATGCTCATCGCGCGCGAGGTCGCGCAGCACCGCACCCCGTACGGTGGCGTCTGGGTCGGCGCGCTCGCGGAGCTCTACGCGCTCGCGCTCATCGGCGGGGCGGCGGGCCTGGCGCGGCTCGGCATGACGAGACCCGCGGTCCTGCTCACGCTCATCGCGCTCGTGTTCCAGGCCGACGTGACGCTGCAAGTCGAGACCAACCCGTGGTACGGCGGCGTCGGCCTCATCGCGTCGGCGGCCTGGCTCGGGCTCTTCGCGATCAAGCTGCGCCTGATCGCCCTGGCGCTCGGCCTTCGCCTGTCGCGCTCGGCGTTCCTCGTGCCGTGCGCGGGCGCGGCCGGCCTCGCGGGCTTCCCGATCGTCCTGCGCTCGCTCGATCCGGTGAGCGGCTCGGCGCTGCTCGGCGGCTGGCTCTTCGCGCTCACGCTCGCGGCGCGCTCGACGTCGCGGCGCGTCGAGCGCGCCGGCGGGCTCGACGCGCGCGGCCTGCGGTGCGTGGACGGCGCTTGGATCGGCGGCGGGCTCGCCGTCGCGGCGCACCTCGCGATGTGGGCGCGCGAGCCGGATCTCGTCCTGCACCTCGCCCCGCTCGCGCCGGGCGTCGCCCTCGCGCTGGCGCGACGCGCGTCGCGCGAGCGTCACCTGTGGGCGGCGTCCGCCGGCGCGCTCGCGATCACCGCCGTGCTCGCGCCGCGCTTCACGTGGCTGGTCGCGCTCGAGATCGCGGCGGTGCTCGCGCTCTACGCGTGGCGGCGCCCGATGCGGTGCGGCGACGCGCCCGCGGCGATGCCGTCATCGCCGTACCGCGCCGCCGCGGCGGAGCTCGCGACCTCGACACCCGAGCTCTCGTTCGCGCGGGCCGCAGCGCCCGCCGCGGGGCGGCTCGCGGTCGGCGTCGCGTGCGCGCTCTACGCGAGCGCGTGGCTCGCGGGCTGGCGCGGCGGCGCGCTCCCCGCGCACGCGCCGCTGCTCGACGCCGCGCTGCTGCTCGCGTGCGCGGCGCTCCTCTGGCGCGCGCGGGCGTGGCTCGCGCTCGCGCCGTGGGCGCTCGTCCCGCTCCACCTCGCGCTCGCGCGCGGGTGGGTCGGTCCTCCGAGGACGGCCCTCGAGCTCGGCGGCGCCGCGGTCGGGCTCGGCTTCGTGCTGCTCGCCACCGGGCTCGGAGCCTCGCTCTGGGCGCGGTGCCGCGGCCACCTCGGCCCGCTCGCCGCGCCCGCGGAGCCGGTGGGTCTCGGCGAAGCGGCGGCTCACGCGAGCAGCCACGCGTCGCCGAGCTCGTGCCCGAGGTAGCCGAGCGCGGCGGAGACGCGGACCGCCTCCGCGAGCAGCGACGCGGGCGCGAACGCGCAGAGGATCTGGTAGTGCGAGCTCGACGGATCGTGCGCGCCCGTGAGGAGCGCGCTCACGACGGCGCGGGGGGTAGCGGGCCCGAGGACGAGGTCGGTCTCGTGCTCGCCCGGCACGAGCCGGCCGAACGCGCGCAGGTTCCCCTCGAGCGCCCGCGTGACCGACGTGCCGACCGCCACCACGCGGCGCCCCTCGTCGAGCGCGCGCGCGATGGCGTCCGCGCTCGCGGCCGGGAGCTCGTAGCGCTCGGGGAGCGGGAGGCGCGCGTCGAGCGCGGGGTCGCCCGTCGCGCTCAGGCCCGCGGCGTGCGTGAGCGTGACGAGCGCGGCGCCCGCGCGCCGCAGCGCGCCGAGGGCGCGCGCGGTCAGCGGGCGGCCCGCGCTCGGGGGCTCGACCGCCCACGGCCGCGTGGCGTAGCTCGTCTGCACCTCGTCGAGCGCGAGCTCGCGCGCGAGGTAGCTGTACTGCACGGGGCGGCCGAGCGCGTAGAGCGAGCCCCAGAACGCGTCGCCCGCCGGCTCGAAGCGCACCTCGAGCAAGCGCGGCGAGCGTCCGTCGACGGCGACCACGCGCGCGCCGAGCCCCTCGCCGAGGGTGAGCCGATCGCCCGGCGCGAGCACCGGCGGCGGTGGGCGGCGGTCGGTGTCGTCGCGCCAGCTCCCCTCGCCGAAGAGCACCGCCCACCACGTGCCCTCGGGGCGCCGGCCCGCGAGCCGCAGCTCGATGGCGCGCCCCGCCGCCCGACCGGCGAGCGAGGCGGGCAGCGTCGCCGCGTCGTTGAGCACCCACACGTCCCCCGGCCGCGCGAGCGCCGGGAGCTCCTGGGCGCTCCGATCGACGATCGCTCCCGACGCGACGTCGATGTGCAAGAGTCGTTGCGCCTCTGCGCCCAGGAGCGGCGCCCGCGCCGGGGCGAGCGCCGGGCGCGGCAGGGCGAGCGCGGCGCTCACGACGCCACCTCCGCGACGCTCGAGGCGAGCACGCGCACGCCCGCGGTCACCGGCCGCTCGATCAGCGCGACGAGCCGCGCCGCGACGGCCTCCGGGCGCGCGAGCGTCGCCGGATCCGCGTCCGGGAGCGCGTCGGCGTGCATCCGGGTGTCCATCTCGCCCGGGTCCACGGCGAGCACCCGCACCCCCGAGCCGTCGAGCTCCGCCGCCCAGACGCGCGCGAGGTGATCGGCCGCCGCCTTCGACGCGCCGTAGGCGCCCCAGCTCGGGTAGGCCTCGACGGCGGCGTCCGAGCTCACGAAGAGCACGAGCCCGCGGCCGCGCGCGACCATCGAGCCGACGAGCGCGCGGGTGAGCGCGAACGCGCCGCGCACGTTCACCGCGAAGACCTCGTCGAGCGCCGCCTCGCTCGTCTCGCCGAGCGGGCGCAGCGGGACCGGCCCGAGCGCGCTCGCGTTGTTCACGAGCACGTCGATCGGGCCGACCATCGCCGCCGCCGCGCCCGCGATCCGCGCCGCCGCCCCCGGCTCGCCGACGTCGGCGACGAGCGCGTGCGCGTCGCCTCCCTCGTCGCGGATCGCGCGGACCGCCTCGAGCAGCGGGCCGCGCGTGCGCGCGACCATCACGACCCGCGCGCCGCGCGCCGCGAGCGCCGCGGCGAGCGCCCTGCCGAGGCCCCGGCTCGCGCCGGTGATGAGCACGTTGATCCGTCGTTCGTCCATCGGGGTCACCTCCCACCCGGAACGTAGATCGGGGCATCCCGTTGGTTGGCTCGCGTGACAACAGATTGTCAGTCGGCCCAGCGCCTGGAGTCGGGGGCGCTCGGCTTCGAGCTCGCGGTCAGCGGGCGCAGTCGGCCCAGCGGGCCGCGAGCGCGCCGGCGTCGTCGAGCCACGCGACGAGGAAGCGCGCGCCGTCGCGGACGAGCGCGGCGCCGCGGACGCGGCCCTCGACCACGGTCTGTCGCGGGCCGAGCGGGTCGCCGGCGGCGTCCGCGCGCTCGAGGTGCACGCCCGCCTCGTCGATCGCGAGCGTGCCGCGCGCGCGGTCGGCGAAGCGCGGAGGGACCTCCCCGGGCGCGAGCGGGCTCGCCTCGAGCGGCTCCGCCGAGCCCGGCTCGAGCAAGAAGTGTTGCGGGCGCGACATCTCGAAGCCGGCGACGAGCGCGACGCGCGCGCCCTCGAACGCGATGGCCTCGACGACGAGCGCGTCGTGGAGCGCCTCGACCGAGACGTGGCGCGTCTCGGTGGTGAGCCAGACGCGCGCGCGCGTGTCCTCGCCCGCGCCGCGGCGATGCACCGCCGCCCAGCGCTCGCCGTCGGCGACGAGACCGAGCACCTCCGCGGGCAGCTCCGCGTCGGCCGGCTCGGGGCCGAGCGCGCGGCGCACGCGGCCGAGCCCGCCGCCGACGAGGAACATGTCGATCCCGCGGTGCCCGCCGGCCGCCGACCACGCGAGGTACAGGCGCTCCCCGGTGCGCGCGCGGCGCGTCGTCGTCAGCTCGCCCGGGAGCGACGCAGCGATCGGCTCGCCCGCGAGCGCGCGGCGCGCGAGGACGCAGTGGGCCGCCTCCGCGCAGGATCCGCGCGCGAGGACGAGCGCGTCGCCGCCGGGGAGCGGCTCGAGCGCGAGCAGGTCGCCCGCGAGCGCGACCTCGCTCGGCGCACCCTGCGCGTGGCCGGCCGCGTCGAGCACGAGCACGCGCGCGCTCGTCCCGTCGGCGACGGCGGCGCGGACCCCGTCGTCCGCGCGCGCGAGCGCGACGGTGCGCGCGGTGGGCCACGCCGCCGCGAGGGCGATCGGCGTGTCGAGCCGGCACGCGGGGAGCGCGGCTGGGACGTCGGGCGGCGCGGGTGCATCCTGGACCGCAGGCGCCTCGACCGGCGCGCGCTCCTCGGGGGCCTGCTGCGGCGGCGGCGCGGGCTCCTCGCAGCCGGCGGTGAGGTACACGGCGAGGAGCGCGGGCGCGAGCGAGCGTCGCATCGCGTCGAGCATCGCACGGGATGGGCCCCGGGCTCGCGGCGTCTCGCAGAAAAGTGGCGCCCCGCGCGCCGCTGAGCGACAAGCGGACCATGCCCGAGCGCGCCCGCCGTCACCGCCGCCACCGCATGAAGAGCGAGTGCGAGGTCTGGCGCGGCGACGCGCTCGTGGGCGACCGCGTGCTCGACGTGTCGCCGACCGGCCTGCGCGTGCGCGCGCTCGATCGGCCGGTCGCGATCGGCGATCGGGTGGAGCTCTCGCTCCGCGTGCCCGGGACCGAGACGTGGGTCGAGCTGACCGGCGAGGTGGTGCGGCGCATCGAGGGTCGCCGCGCCGGCGACGACGGACGCTCGTTCGCGGTCGCCCTGCGCGGCGCGCCCTCGCTCGTGCGGCGCCTGCTCGCGAGCGTCGCCGGCTGGTACCCCGAGGCGTCGGGCGGCCGCGGCCGCTGGCGGGACCCGGACGCCGCGGCGGCGCGCCGCGCCGGTTGAGCGCCGCCGAGGCGCGCTCCGGGAGCGCGGATATGTCGTTGACGCGCGCTCCGACGGGATGGCACTCCTGCGCGCGGAGGACGCGGTGGACACGAGCTTGGGCGAGCGGCTGGGCGAGAACGTGCGACAGCTCCGCGCGACGCGCGGCAAGACGCAGCTCCAGATGGCGAAGCTCGCCGGCGTCCCGCGGGCGACCTGGGCGAACCTGGAGTCCGGCACCGCGAACCCGACGCTGAGCGTGCTGCACGCGGTGGCGATCGCGCTCGGCGTCTCACTCGAGGAGCTGCTCGCGCCCCCGCGGGCGACCGGCCGCCACTACCCTTGCGCGACGCTCGAGGTGCGCCGGCGCGGCGAGGTGACCGTCCGCCGGCTCCTGCCGGACCCGGTGCCCGGGATGGACATCGAGCGGCTCGAGCTCCCGCCGGGCGCGCGCATGACGGGCACGCCGCACACGCCCGGCACGCGCGAGTACCTCGCCTGCGAGAAGGGCACGATCCGGCTGGTCGCGAGCGGCGACGTGTTCGAGCTCGGCCGCGGCGACGTGGTCGCGTTCCGCGGCGATCAGCGCCACTCGTACGCGAACGCGGGGGACGGGACGGCGATCGGCTACTCGGTCGTGATGCTCGTCTCGCCGCTCGTCTCGGCCGCCGGCTGAGGCGCCTCGCCGAGCAGCGCGCGCACCGCGGCGAAGCGCTCGTTCGGGACGGTGATCGCGAGGTTGTAGTGCGCGATGCGCCAGCGGCCGCCCTCGCGGCGCAGCACGCCGCTCCCGCGCGCGGGGCCGAGGTTCACCGCCTCGAGGTCCTCGTCGAACCACGCGAGCTCGCCCTCGACCACGACGTCGCGGCGCACCGCGCGCATCACCCAGCCGCGGCCCTGGGCGAACGGGCGCTCGGCGTACGCGCGCAGCTCGGCCACCGTCCAGCGCTCGGTCGCGTCCGTACCGAGGAAGATGGCGTCGTCGGTGAACGCCGCGAAGTAGCGCGGCGCGTCCGACGCGGCGGCGGCGGCGTGCCACTCGTCGAGCGCGCGCCCGACCGCGGCGGCGTCGTCCGCGCTCGGGCGCTGCGCGGCGCCGCAGCCGGCGAGGCCGAAGACGAGCGCGAGGAGAGGCAGCGGCGCGCGCACGGCGCGGAGGATAGCGCGCGCGCCTCACGCCGCGGCGAGGAACGGGCGCGCGGCGGCGAGGAAGACGTCCGGCGCGTCGACGTGCGCGAAGTGCGAGCCCTCGTCGAGCCACACGAGCTCCGCCCCGGGGACGAGCCGCGCGAGCGCCGCCCCGACCTCGGGGGGCACCATCGGATCGCGGCGCGCGTAGACGAGCTGCAAGGGGACGGGGAAGCGCTCGAGCGCGGCGAGCTGCCGCGCGAAGCGGCGCATCTCGGAGGCGCGCAGCGTGTCGCCGAGGTAGCGGGCGAACGCCTCGCGCCCGGCCGGCGTCGCGAGCGGCGCGCCGTACTCGCGCGCCTCCTCGAGCGACTTCAGCGACTCGTCCCAGTAGTGGACGTTGCGAAACGCCCAGCGGAGCGGGTCGCGCCGCACGAGCCGATCGACGATCGCGGCGCTGCCCGGCAGCGAGAGCGCGGCCTCGAGCGCCCACATGCGCGGCGTCGGCGCGCCGGGCGAGTGCAGGTTCACGAGGCGCGACATCGCGCCCGGGCGGCGCAGCGCGAGCCGCATCGCGAGGTAGCCGCCCATCGAGTTGCCGATCACCCGCGCGCCCTCGACGCCGAGCGCGCGCAGCGTGTCCCCGATGAGATCCGCGAGCGCGTCCGGCGTGTACGGCGCGCGCGGGGCGTCCGAGCGCCCCGCTCCTGGGAGATCGAACACGATCACGGTGTAGTCGCGCGCGAGCGGCTCGATCACGTAGCGGAACGAGTAGCTCGAGGTCATGAGCCCGTGGACGAGGACGAGCGGGGGCCCGCTGCCCGCGCGCCGCACGCTGAGCTCGATCGCGCCGAAGCCCTCGGAGCGCACGCGGAGCCGCTCCTCGGGGAGCTCGAAGAAGCCGTGCGGGACGCGCGGCCGCTCGGGCAGCGACTCGAACGGCAGCTGACGAAACGGCTCCACGCGCGCTACCGCTTCTTCTGCGCCGCGAACACCACCGCGACCACGACCGCGAAGGAGCCGGCGAGCATGCAGAGGATCGCGCCGATGACGAGGAGCTCCCCGATGCCGATGCTCATCACGAGACGATCGGTACCACGGCCTCGGCGACGCCAGCAAGCGGCCAACCTATAGTATCGCAATCATCGTTGCGCTCTCCCACCCGCCTCGGCGGCCCTCGCATCGGGGGGCCCGGCTCTGCTAGCTTGTGCGGGTGATCCTGCGACGTCTCTCGATGGCTTGTGTGCTCGGCCTCCTCACCGCGTGCAGCGCGGGCGGGGGCACCCCGACCGACGCGGACCCCGCCGGCCTCGACGCGGGGACGGGCGGCTTCGACGCGGGGGAGACGACCCGACCGCCCTGCGCGAGCGACGACGACTGCCCGCGCGGCTTCGTCTGCGCGGCCGTGATGGGCGTGCCGTCGTGCGTCGCCGACCCGAGCCCGCCGCCCCCTGGCGACGGGACCGACTGCGGCGTGTGCCCGGCTCCGGGCGAGTGCCGCGCGAGCGTCTGCGTGCAGCCCTCGCCGGGCGGCGCGTTCTGCGAGTTCGACTCCGTCTGCGCGACGGGCGAGCTCTGCATCGCGGGCCGCTGCACCCCCGACCCGCGCGTCCCGCGCCCGTGCGCGAGCGACTCGGACTGCTACGCGGGCCTCACCTGCGGGCCGGCGATGCGCTGCGTCTGCTCGGTCAGCACCGACTGCCCGGCCGGGCTGGTGTGCGAGGAGGGCGCGTGCGTCCCGCCGCCGGGCTCGGGCACGCCGTGCATCGCCGACGCGGAGTGCGCGGAGGGAGAGCTCTGCGATCGCGGCCGCTGCCGCGACGGCATGCTCTGCGACATCGCGCACCCCGACTTCTCGGGGACGTGGTCGATGCAGAGCATCTTGCGGATCCGCGAGGCGCTCCCGGGCTGGCTCGACAGCTTCCTCAGCGCGGTCGCCGAGCCGCTCCGCTTCATCGCGGGGGACGCCGCGTGCTTCTCGTTCGGGCTGCCCACGTGGGTCGAGCGCGAGATCTGCGAGCTCGTGCGCCCGCTCATCGAGGCGCACGTGCCGCCGTGGGGCCGCCAGCTCGCGCGCGCGGTCGCCGACCTCAACGACGTGCTCAACGAGTGGCACATCGAGGAGACGATGCGGCTGATGCCCGGGGCGGTGACCGACGCGTACCGCGGCGAGCACACCTGGGACCGGCTCACCGTCTACTACCGCGGCACCGCGCTCACCGGCACGCCGGCGACGATCCGCGACTGGCGCTTCAGCCCCTCGCCGTTCAACGCGTCGGCGGTCTGCGGGACCTTCTACATCGACCGGCACGCGGTCCACGTCTCGATCGGCTCGATCATCGCGTGGGCGGTCGACGTGCTCGTCTACGCGGTGACCGACGGGATGCACGCCACGCTCGGGAGCGCGCTCTCCGCGATGAGCGCCGGGTTCTGCCGCGCGCTCGGCGACTTCGCCGAGGCCAACGTGGACTACGCGGGCGTCGGCGACCGCGTCTTCGCGGTCTGCACGACGACCGTGCAGCGGCTCATCGACGAGGCGATCCGGCGGCTGATCGACGCGCGCATCGGCGCCGACGCGATCACGCTGCGCGGCGAGTCGCCGGTCACCGGGCCGAGCTCGCTCCGCCCCGGGACGTGGGACGGAACCCTGCTCGGCCGCGGCTTCACCGGCGACTGGTCCGCGATGCGCTGAGCGCGCGCCAAGACGCGAAAGACGCGAAGACGCGAAGACGCGAAGCCCTCCGCGCGCTCGCCCCCGATCGTGCGCGCCGAAGACCGGGCCTTCCCTTCGCGGCTTGGCGCCTTCGCGCGAGCCACCTCTCGTCGCCCGTCGAGCGCGCGTCGCGCGGGGACGCGCGCGCCACCGGGACGCGCGCGCTCATGCGGACGACGGGCGCTCGATTCGTGGACGCGCTTCGAGAGCCTCAGGCCTTGCCGAGGTAGATCTTGAGCGTGTCGGTCGCGTCCTTGCGGTCGAACGGGACGCCCTCGAGCTCGGCGCGGCGCGAGACGTCGGCGAAGAGCTGCTCGAGGAACGCGTAGAACGCGTGGCACTCGTCGAGCGCGGCGCGAAGGCGCGCGGGCTCGACGAGGTCGACGTCGCTCAGCTCCTCGAGCGCGGCGAGGAACGGGTCGAGGCGGCCGTAGTCCGCGGCGCGCACGAGCTGGTAGCCGATCGCGCGGAAGTGCGTGAGGAAGTCGCGCACGAACGAGAGGCTCGGCGCGCCCGACCACCGGTCCTGCGCGCCCTCGGCGGCCTGCGCCTTGGCGAGGAAGGCCCGCAGGATCTGCATGAACATCCAGATCTCGCGGCGCAGCCGCTCGCTCTCGGCGCGGCGGGTGGCGCGGTCGATCGAGAGGCGGGGCGCGGGCTGCGCGGGCGCGAGCACGCGGCAGAGCGAGGCGATGGCGTGGTGCGCGGTGGCGCGCAGCGAGGCGGCGGCGATGACGAGCATCGGGCCGAGCGCGTCGCCGCGCACGCCGGCGGACGGCGGCGGCAGGTCGTGCAGGAACGACTTGCGCACGTCGACCCGCACGGCGCTCGCGACCGCCTCGAGCGCGGCGCGCAAGCCCGCGAGGCGCCGCGCCTGCGCCTCGAGCGCGGGACGCCGCGCCGCGATCTCGACGGAGTGGACCTTGAGCAGCTCGCGCTCGAAGCCGTTGGCGATCGCGTCCGCGCTGTGGCGGCCGAGGTAGCGCGTGAGCGCGCGCAGGTCGCTGCGCAGGACGGCGAGCACCAGGTAGCTGCGGCGCGCCGACGCCGCGTCGGACGCGTAGCGATCGATCATGTCGAGGTAGCGCAGCGAGCGGAAGAGCGTGAGCATGGTGAGCGCCGCGACGCGGTGCGCGGCCTCGCTGTCGACCTGGTGCAGCGCCTCGAGCACCTCGGGCGTGCGGATGCGGTCGAACTCCGGGCGGAACTCGAGCGCCATCAGCGGGTTGAAGAACGCGTTGCGCCCGATCTCGCGCGCGATGGTGCCGTGCAGCGCGGTGTACACGCGGTTCGGGACGTGGTCGTTGCGCAGGAGGCCATCCGCGAGCTCGGTGAACGACGCGAACGCGTTGCGCAGGACGAAGAGCGCCTCGTCGGGCGTGTCCTGCGTGAGCTGCTCCTTGAGGAGCTGCCCGCGCGCGGAGTCCTCCGGCAGGACGCTCGACAGGTAGCGGCCGAAGGTGAAGGCGCGCTCGCGCTCGCCGAGCAGGCTCCGCACGAGCCCGCCGGCGCGCGCGAGGCCCTCGCGCAGGATGAGCAGCTCCTCGACGAAGTCGTGCGCGACCGGCGCGCTCATGCGCGGGCCCGGGTGGTTGCGCGGGTTGCCGAAGCACGCGAGCCCCTTGAGCAGCATCTCGAGCTCGAAGAGGGTCTGGTCCTTCTGGTCCCACGGCAACGCGGCGAACCAGCCGTCGCGCGCGCTCGATTGATCGCGCCGCAGCCCGCGCGAGTCGCGCAGGAGGTTGGCGTAGACGTCGCGCTCGCTGGGCAGCCGGGCGATCACCGCGCGGCGACTGTAGATCAACCCGACGGTGGCGTCATTGACCCGGCGACAGCAGCATCCCCGCCGCGACCGTCTCGTTGGTCACCTCGTCGGCGAGGATGAACGAGCCCGTCGTGCGGTTGCGCGCGTACGCGTCGTAGAAGATCGGCGAGGTCGTGCGCAGCCGCACGCGGCCGATGTCGTTCAGCCCGAGCGACTCCGCCGCCTCGTCGCGGTGGAGCGTGTTCACGTCGAGCCGGTACTGCAGCTCGGTCACCATGCCGCGCACCCAGCGCGTCGTGTGCTTGAGCGCGTAGCGCCCGCGCGCGCGCAGCGGGCGGTCCACCATCCAGCAGATCATCGCGTCGAGGTCCTGGCCGACGATCGGCTGGTTGTTCGGGCGGCAGAGCATGTCGCCCCGCGAGACGTCGATCTCGTCGGCGAGGTGGACGACCACCGCCATCGGCGGGAACGCCTCGTCGAGCGGACCGTCGGCCGTCTCGATGCGCGCGATCTTGCTCGTGAAGCCGCTCGGCAGCGCGACCACGTCGTCGCCCGGCTTGAGGATGCCGCCGGCGACCGTGCCCGCGTAGCCGCGGTAGTCCGGGTGCTCGGCCGACTGCGGCCGGATCACCCACTGCACGGGGAAGCGCACGTCGATCAGGTTGCGGTCCGACGCGATGTGCACCGTCTCGAGGTGGTAGAGCAGCGGCGTGCCGCGATACCACGGCATCTTCGCGCTCTTCTCGACGACGTTGTCGCCGTTGAGCGCGCTGATCGGGACGAACACGACGTCGCGCACCTGGAGCTTGGCGGCCCAGTTGGTGAACTCCGCGCGGATGCGGTCGAACACGGCCTCGTCGTAGTCGACGAGGTCCATCTTGTTCACCGCGAACACGAGGTGCGGGATGCCCAGGAGCGAGGCGATGAACGCGTGCCGGCGCGACTGCTCGACCATCCCCTTGCGCGCGTCGACCAGGATGATCGCGAGGTTCGCGGTCGAGGCCCCGGTCACCATGTTGCGCGTGTACTGGATGTGCCCCGGCGCATCCGCCATGATGAACTTGCGGTGCGGGGTGGAGAAGTAGCGGTACGCGACGTCGATCGTGATGCCCTGCTCGCGCTCGGCGCGCAGCCCGTCCGTCAGGAGCGCGAGGTCGGTGCGCTCGTTGCCGCGCCGGCGGCTCACGTCCTCGACGTGCTCGAGCTGGTCCTCGAAGATCGTCTTGGTGTCGTACTGGAGCCGGCCGATGAGCGTCGACTTGCCGTCGTCGACGCTGCCGCAGGTGATGAAGCGCAACAGATCGCGCCCCTCCTCGATCCCGCGGTGGATGCCCTTGGAGGTGTCGACGATCTCGCCCATCAGAAGTAGCCCTCCTTCTTCCGATCCTCCATGGCGGCCTCGCTGAACTTGTCGTCGGCGCGCGTCGCGCCGCGCTCGGTGACGCGCGCGCTCGCGACCTCGGCGATCACCATGTCGAGGTCGGTCGCGTCGCTCTTGACCGCGCCCGTGCAGGTCATGTCGCCGATCGTGCGGAAGCGGACCGTCTCCTCGAAGACGCTCTCGCCGGGCAACAGCGGGATGAACGGCGCGGGCGAGTAGAGCATCCCGTCGCGCCGGAAGACCTGGCGCCGCCGCGCGAAGTAGAGGTCCGGCAACTCGATGCCCTCTTGCTTGACGTACTGCCACACGTCGAGCTCGGTCCAGTTGCTCAGCGGGAAGACGCGGAAGTGCTCGCCGCGGCGCAGCCGCCCGTTGTAGAGCGACCACAGCTCCGGCCGCTGGTTCTTCGGGTCCCACTGCCCGAACTCGTCGCGGTGGCTGAAGATCCGCTCCTTGGCGCGGGCGCGCTCCTCGTCGCGGCGGGCGCCGCCGATGCACGCGTCGAAGCCGTGCTCCGCGATCGTGTCGAGCAGCGTCGTCGTCTGCAGGCGGTTGCGGCTCGCGCGCGGGCCGCGCTCCTCGGCGACGCGCCCCTCGTCGATCGAGCGCTGCACGCTGCCGACGATCAGGCGCTCGCCGAGCTCGGCCACCTTGCGGTCGCGGAACTCGATCGTCTCGGGGAAGTTGTGCCCGGTGTCGACGTGCAGGAGCGGGTACGGCAGGCGCGCCGGCCGGAAGGCCTTGAGCGAGAGGTGCAACAGGACGATCGAGTCCTTGCCGCCCGAGAAGAGCAGCGCCGGGCGCTCGCGCTCGGCGGCCATCTCGCGCAGGATGTCGATCGCTTCGGCCTCGAGGGCGCGCAGGTGGCTCAGCTGGTACGACGGCATGGGTCTCGTGCCGAGCTTCTAGCCCGGCGTCTCGGTTTCGCAAATCCCGACCGGTTGGGTGCGTGAACTGCTCAGAAGAGCTGCCCTTGCGGTCCTCGGGTGCGCTTCAGCGCGAGATGTTCATAGGCGCGGTCGGTCGCGAGCCGCCCTCGCGCGGTGCGCGCGAGGAAGCCCTGCTGCAAGAGAAACGGCTCGATCACGTCCTCGAGCGTGTCGCGCGGCTCGCTCAGCGTCGCCGCGAGGGCCTCGATGCCGACCGGGCCGCCGCCGTAGGTCTCGATGATCACGCGCAGGAACCGGCGGTTCAGCTCGTCGAGCCCGGCCTCGTCGACCTCGAGGCGCGCGAGCGCCTCCTTGGCGGCGTCGTGATCGAGCGTCCCGTCGCCGAGCACCTCCGCGAAGTCGCGCGCGCGGCGCAGGAGGCGGTTGGCGATCCGCGGCGTGCCGCGCGCGCGCCGCGCGATCTCCATCGCGGCCGGGTCGGTGAGGCGCACGTCGAGGATGGTGGCGCTGCGCTTCACGATGCGCGCGAGCGAGTCGGGCGAGTAGTAGTCGAGCCGCGCGTCGATGCCGAAGCGCGACAGCATCGGCCCGGTCAGAAGGCCCGTGCGCGTCGTCGCGCCGACGAGCGTGAAGGGCGAGAGCGGGATCGTCCACGCGGTCGCCATCGGCCCGTCGCCCTGCACCATGTCGATGCGGAAGTCCTCCATCGCGGTGTAGAGGTTCTCCTCGACGACCGCGCTCAGCCGGTGGATCTCGTCGATGAAGAGGACGTCGCCCGGCCCCAGCTTGGTCAGCAGCGCGGCGAGCTGCCCCTTGTGCTCGATGGCCGGCGCGTGCGCGACGGTGATCTCCTTCCGGAGCTCCTGCGCGAGGATGAACGCGAGCGTCGTCTTGCCCAGACCGGGCGGGCCGAAGAGGAGCACGTGGTCGAGCGCGCCGCCGCGCGCGAGCGCGGCCTTGACGTAGACCTCGAGGTTCTCGACGAGCGCGGGCTGTCCGACGAAGTCGCGCAGGCGCGTGGGGCGCAAGCTCGCTTCCTCGAGCGCCTCCGTGCGCTCGGCGGTCGGCGCGAGCGGGCTCGGATCGGTCGGGCTCGAGGAGATCGGCATCGCGGTCAGAGGGTGTGCGCGAGCGCGCGCTTGACGAGGGACTCGAACGGCTCGTCGGCCGTCGCTTCGGGCGCGATCGCGGCGATGGCGGCGTCCGCCTCGACCGGCTTGAAGCCGAGCGCGACGAGCGCCTCGCGCACCGCGCCGAGCGACCCGGGCGCCGCGTCCGACGCCGGCGTGCCGTTCGCCCGCGGCGCAGCCGCCGCGACCATCGCGGTCGCGGCGGCGAAGCCGAGCTTGTCGCGCAGCTCGAGCAGCAGCCGCTCCACCGTGCGCTTGCCGACGCCCGGGATGCCCTTGAAGCGCGCCTTGTCCTCGGTGGCGATGGCGGCGGCGAGCTGGCGCGCGTCCATGCTGCCGAGGATCGCGAGGGCGAGCTTGGGCCCGATGCTCGAGACGCCGAGGAGCGTGCGGAACGCGCGCTTGTCCTCCGCGCGCGCGAAGCCGAACAGGGCGAGCTGGTCCTCGCGCACGTGCGTGTGCACGTGGAGCGTCACCACCTCCGGCGCGTCGGGCAGGCGCCCGAGCGTGCCGAGCGGCACGAACACCTCGTAGCCGACCCCCGCGACGTCGACGATGCAGGAGCCGTCGGGGAGCCGCTCGGCGATCGTGCCGCGGAGCCGTCCGATCATGGTGCGGAACCTAGCACGGACGCTGAACGAAAGAACAGCGCTCGCCCGCGCCCGCGGGGCAGCTCAATCCTCGACCCGCTCGCTCGCGCGGTCCAGCGCGTCGCTCGCCTTCTTCAGGACTTCGGCGACCGCGCGCTTGGCCTTCTTGGCCTGCGCCTTCACCTTGGCCGCCGCGTCCTTCACGCCGGCCTTCGCCTGGGCCCGGACGCGCTCGGCCTCGCGCTCGAGCGTCACCGCCGCGTCGGCGGCGACGCTCTCGAGCTCCTTCTCGACCTCGGCGCCCTCGACGCGCGCCTTGGCCCCGCCCTTCTCGATCTTGGCGGCGAGCTTCTTCACCTTCGCGCCGAGCTTCGCCTCGCCCTCGCCGAGCGCGACCGCCGCCTTCTTCGCGCCCTTCTCGAGCGCCCTCTCGCCCTTGCGCATGGCGCGGCCCGCGGCCGCGGCGCCCTTCTTCAGGCGCTCGCCGATCTCCTTCTCGACCGGCCGCTTCGCCTTCTTCGCGGGCGCCTTCTTCGCAGCCGCCTTCTTCGTCGCAGCCTTCTTCGCCGGAGTCTTCTTCGCCGCCATCGTCAGCCTCCTCGTCGTGCGCGCACGATAGCGCGTTCACGCCGCGATGAGGCCGCGCCCTCGGAAGTAGTCGATCGCGTCCGCGACCGTCTCCTCGATCGGCCGGAACGTCGCGCCGAGCTCGCGGCGCGCCTTGTCGTTGCGGTAGTAGGACGCGCGGAGGCTGTAACGGAAGAAGTCCTTGGCGAGCAGCGGCGGCTGCCCGGTGACGCGCGCGGCCACGTCCATGCCGGTCGCGACGGTGCTCGCGAGTGTCACCGGCAGCTTCACGAGCGGCTTCTTCGTGCCCGCCACCTTGCGGATCGTCTCGACGAACTCCTGGTTCGAGAGGTTCGTCCCCGCGGCGACGTAGCGCTCGCCCTTCGCGCCGTAGCGCGCGGCGAGCAGGTGCACGTGGGCCGCGTCGCGCACGTCCACGTAGTTTGCGCCGCCCTCGTAGTGCAGCGCGGGCAGGTACGGCTCGAACTGCCCGACGATGAGCGCGCCGCTCGGCGTCGGCCGCAGGTCCCCCGGGCCGAGCACGATCGCGGGGCACACCACGCGCACGTCGAGGTCCCAGTCCGCGAAGTACTCGGCGAGCTCGCGGCTGTGGAACTTGCTGCGGCTGTAGGGGAAGTCGAGATCCCAGCACTCGTAGGGCGTCGTCTCGTCCGCCTCGAGGCCCGGCTCCGGGCGCCCGAGCGAGACGATGCTCGCGGTGTAGATCACCTTCTCGACGCCCGCGCGCCGCGACGCCTCGAGCACGTTGAACGTGCCGCGCAGGTTCACGTCGTACATGAGCGTCGGGTCCGGCGCCCAGTCCTGGTAGATCGCGGCGGCGTGGAACACGGTGTCCGCGCCGGCGACGGCGGCCTCGACGTCCGCGCGCCGCCGCACGTCGCCTTCGACGATCTCCACGTCGAGGTCCGCGACGTTCTCGCGCGACTCGCCGGGCACCGCGAGCACGCGCACCTCGCGGCCGTCCTCGACGAGCTGCCTCACGATCCACGACCCGAGGAACCCGCAGCCCCCCGTCACCAGCGCCTTCTTCATGGCGCGGCAGGATACACGCGACGGCGCCCCGCGTCGCACGTGTACCTCGACGGGCGACATCCGCGCACGATCGCGCACGGGCGCGCACGGTCGGCCGCGTTGGAACGCGCGTTGCCAAGACCTCCGGGCATGAGCGAGGAACGCGAGATCGAGCTCGACGTGGACGCCGTCTTCCCGCCGCTGGGCTCGCGCAGCGGGATGGTGCGCAGACCGGACCCGGCGCGGCCGCCCCTGCGCACGCTGCCACCGCCGCCCGCGGTGCCCGGCGCGGCGCGCGCGTTCGAGCGCCTGCAGGAGGACGTGGACCTCGTGGTCGAGGCGACGAGCCGTCGGCTCGACGACATGACGCGCCGCATCGACGTCTTCGAGCACACGGTGCGCGGGGTGCTCGGCGCGCAGGAGCGCCGCGTGCGCGAGCTCGAGCACGCGCTGTCACAGGCGCGCGCCCGGCTCCTCGCCGCGGAGCAGCGCAGCGAGGAGCTCGCCGCCGACCTCGATCGCCAACAGACGCGCGCGCACGAGCTCCACGCGCGCAACGCCGTCGCGATGGCGCGCGTCGAGTCGCTCGAGCGCGCGGCCCTCGAGCGTGCAGGCGCGCGGCGCGCGGGCCCCCCCTCGAGCGCCACCGAGGCGCTCCTGCGCGACGACGACGACGGCTCCGAGCCCACGCAACGGATCGTGCGCGGTTGAAGTCGCGGAGAGCGCTGCGCGCCTCGACGCGTGCGCGCCGCGCGCGCGGCGTGCGCTGCCCGTGCGCTTGCGCCGGTGCCCGCGGCGGACCACACCGCGGGCGATGCGCAGCCTCGTCGCGGTCCTGGTCCTGACCCTCGCCCTCCCGTCGCTCGCGCTCGCGCAGGGCTCCGGGGTCACCGTGCTCGAGGCGGGCGCCGCGCCGCAAGCGCCGCTGCGACACCGCTTCCAGGCGGGCCAAACGCAGGCGGTCCGCCTCCGGGTGCAGACGGAGATGCGCATGTCCGCGGGCGAGCAGTCGCAGACGGTGCCGATGCCGATCCTGCGCCTCGACCTGCGCTTCGGCCCGACCACCGTGGCGAACGCGCGCCTGCGCTACCCCTACGAGGTCACCGACGTCGGCATCTCGGGCGGCGAGGACCCCGCGCTCAACGAGCGCGTCGCGACGCAGATCCGCGGCCTCGTCGGCGCGCGCGGGATCGCCGAGGTCGACGCCCGCGGCGACGTCGTGGAGTTCACCTACGAGCTCCCGGAGGGCGCGTCCCCCGAGCTCGAGAGCCAGTCGCGGATGCTGCGCGACTCGCTGACGCGCATGCTGCCGCGCTTCCCCGAGGAGCCCGTCGGCGTCGGTGCGCGCTGGCGGATCGTGGACGACCTCGCGCTGCCCTCGACCACCGTCCGGGTGGGCACGACGTACCGCCTCGTGAGCCGCGACGGCGACCGGATCGAGCTCGAGGTCACCACGGCCATCCTCGACGAAGACGCGGGCAGCGCGGACGTCGAGGTGAGCGGCAGCGGCCGGCTGCGCTTCCAGATCGGCACGCTGCGGATGATCGGGCGGGTGCAGACGGTGGCGAGCGCGTCGATGCGGGGCCCGCGCGGGCCGATGCGCATGCGTATCCGGACGCGGATGCAGGTCGCCCCCAACTAGACGTCCGCTAGCCTGGCGCGGGACAGGCCCGAGCCCGTCTGCTACTCTCGGAGCTCGACGGGGGGTGACGGGCGTGAAGTTGAACCTGCGAAAGACGCTCTTCCTCCTCCCGAGCCTCTTCACCCTCTCGAGCATCTTCTGCGGCTTCTACGCGATCGTGCTCTGCCTGGGCGACGCGGACGCGGAGTCCTTCTACCGCGCGTCGTTCCTGATCGTGTTCGCGATGTTCTTCGACTCGATCGACGGACGCGTCGCGCGCATGACCAAGACGCAGTCCGCGTTCGGCGTGCAGATCGACTCGCTCGCCGACGTGGTCTCGTTCGGCGTCGCCCCGGGTGTGCTCCTCTACTGCTGGTCGCTCGAGGCGCTCGGCACCGTGGGCCTGGCCGTCGCGTTCGCGTTCGTCGCCGCCGGCGCCGTGCGGCTCGCGCGGTTCAACGTGCTGGCCACGAGCGAGAGCGGGGCGCCGAAGAAGCCGGGCAAGTACATCGTCGGCCTGCCGATCCCCGGCGCCGCGGGCGTCCTGGTCTCGCTGATCGTCGCCAACCACGCGGTCGGCGGCACGCTCCAGGCGCAGCCGTTCGTCGTGCTCGCGATCGTGCTGACGCTCTCGTTCTTCATGGTGAGCACCATCTCGTTCCGCAGCTTCAAGGACCTGCGGCTCAACTGGCGCACCGTCACGATGATCGCGATCGCGCTCGGCTCGAGCGCGACGCTGGCGATCCTCTTCCACCCCTCGTTCGCGCTCGTCGCGCTGCTCGGCTGTTACCTCGCGATGGGCGTGGCCGAGACGCTCTTCAACCTCTCGCGCCGCGGCCTGCGCCGCGCGCCTCCCCGCGAGGACGAAGAAGAGGCCTGAAGGTGCGGCGTGTTGCCGCCGCGCGCGGTTGGGACCAGGCTCCCGCCGTGCGTTCTCCTTCGTCCATGCGGCGCCTCGCGGCGCTCCTCGCGGCTCTCTCGGGGCTCGCTGGCTGTGACAGCACGCCGCTCGCGCGCAGCTGTGGCGGCGACGAGGTCGAGCTGTGCGGTCCGCGGGAGTGGGCCGAGGTGCTCGAGGGCTCGATCGAGCCCGAGCGGCTCCCCCACGGTGACCGCTCCGCGACGGCGCGCGTGCGCGTCGTGATCGAGCGCTGCGCGGACTCGCCGGCGCCGCACGAGGTCGCGATCTTCGCGCTCGTGCCCGACGGCGACGGCGTCGGGCGTGTCGTGAACCTCGCCACGGTCGCCGACGGAGAGGACGGCGACGCGACGCCGGGGGACGGGGTCATCGAGGTCGACGTCGAGAACCCGTTCGGCCCGCCGCTCCCCGAGGACACCACGCTCACGCTGCGCTTCGCCGCGCGCACGACCGGCGCCTCGCGCTGTTCGAGCGGGGACCTCGAGCGCCCCTACCGCACCGGCGTCACGCCGGAGGAGTGAGCCGCGCGCCGCGCCGCGCGGCGCGGGTTCTCGTAGACGCTGATGATCGGCACGCCGTCGTAGGTCAGCACGTGCGCGGGCGCGACGCGGCCCCACGCCGCCCAGATCTGGTAGTCGACCTCGACGAAGTGGTGCTCGTGGTGGACGATCGCGTAGTCCGAGCCATAGAGATCGCCGCTCGCGCGGATGTCGTCGGAGAGCAAGCCGTCTTGCTGGAGCATGCGCCACGCGGTCCACGTCGTGTCGCAGATCCACACCGTGCCGCCGCTCGGCATCGCCTCGTTGAACCAGCCGGTGAGGCTGCCCGTGGTGAAGCCCCAGAACTGCCGGTTCATCCCGTGGTCGGCGGCGCCCGGGACGCCGCCCGCCGCGTAGGTGTAGTGCGAGAGCCCGAACGGGTGGCTGTGGATCGTCTCGATCGCCGCGGGCGCGAGGAGCAGCGCCGCGACGCCGAGGCGCGCGGTGTACTTCGGCGCGGGCACCCACGCGGGGAGGCGCTCTCGCACGGCGCGCGCGACGAACACGAACGCGATGCCCGCGAACATCGCGAGGAACGGGTAGGCGGGGAACCAGTGCTTGGTGCCGCCGAAGATCGGCGTCCACGGCATCGAGATCACGACGAGCGGCGCGAGCATCATCCCGAACACGAGCACGTCCGTGCTCGACGCGTCGGGCTCCGCCTTGCCCACCGGCCACACGCGCTCGAGCAGGCCCGGCGGGAGCAGCGCGCGCGCGCGCGCGCCGATGCCCGAGAGCGCGAGCGCGAGCGTCACGAGCGGCACGGTGAACAGCGTCATCACCCACGGGTAGGAGACCGGGAGCGGCGGCTGGAAGTAGTTCACCCCGAGGTACGCCATGTTGTAGTGGACGTGGTTCAGGTGGAACGCGGCGTACTCGCGGAAGCGCGCCGCGGTGTCGAACCACATCCAGGGCCACAGCGCGACGAAGAGCAGCGGCCCGATCACGGCCATCGCGAGCAGGCCCCACGGCACGAACCGGGTCCAGCGCGTGGCCCCCGCCAAGCGCGCCGCGAGCGCGAGCAGCACGAGGTAGAGGGGGATCGGGAAGAGCGCGAGCGCCGGGTGCCCGACGAGCTCGTAGTCGAGGCTCGTCTCGGTCGCGAGGACCGGCACGAGCACCCCGAAGTAGAGCGTCCCGCCGAGCGCGAGGAGCGGCCCGACGATCGCGAAGGTCATGAACGCGCCGCGCCGCCACCCGGGCTCGCCGCCGCGGCTACGCCGCGCGAGCGCCACGAACACCCAGTGCGCCCAGAGGATCGCGGGCATCGTCCACGCGTTGTGCTTGGTCTCGAGCGCGAGCCCGAACACCACGCCGAGCGGGATCGCCCAGCGCCAGTCGGCGACCGAGCGCCACCAGCAGTACGCCACCGCGGTCAGCGCGAACGCGATGGGCACGTCGAAGCAGTCGAGCTGCGAGTGGTAGAAGATGCGCGGCATCAGCGCGAAGGCGAGCGCCGCGAACACGCCCACCTGCCGCCCGTACGCGCGCGCCGCGAAGACGTAGATGAGCCAGAGCAGCAGCCCGCCGCTCAGCATCCCCGGGAAGCGGTACGCCATCGAGGGCGTCGGGAAGAGATCCCAGCGCTGGTGCGCGAGGTGGGAGAGGGCGAACGCCGACTTCACGAGCGAGGGGTGCTCGTGGTTGTACTCCCAGCCGCGCTGCACCGCCTCGCGCGTCGTCGCCGCGCTCGGATCGGCGAAGAGCTGCTCGAACCAGACCGCGTAGCGGTTCGCGGCCTCGACGTAGAAGCCCTCGTCGCGGCTCATGCCGAGCTCGGCGCTGCTCGCGAGGAGCAGCGCGATGTAGCTCGTCGCGAGCACGAGGCCGACGAGGTGATCGCGCGCGCCGAACGGCCGGCTCACGGCGCGCCCTCCCGCGTCGTCGCCGCCCAGCAGAGCGAGCGCAGGTGCGGGTCGGGCGCGGTGACCTCGACGCGGACCGTGCCCACCTCGCGCGCGCCCCGCGCCGGCACGCGCGTCGAGAACGAGAGCTCCTTCCAGCCGTCGCCGTCGCGGTGGACGAGCCGGCCGATCTCCACGCCCTCGAGGAACACGCCGACCTCGACGGGGCCGCGCTCGAGCGTGCGCTCGTGCTCGTAGTAGAGCCCCGCCGCGAGCACGAGCCGGTCGCCGAGCGGCACGTCGCGGAACGTCGCGGAGACCGCCTCGGGCGCGGCGGCGTGCTGCCAGATGCAGTGGCGCGGGCGCAGCTCGAGGTCCTCCATCACCGTCGTGCCGACCCAGAGCCAGGGGCGGCGCGGATCGCACAGGTGCCGCTCGCCCGCCTCGATCGGGCCGGCGCCGAGCCCGCCGCCGCGCGGCCGGCCGCGATCCCAGCGGCACGCGCGGTCGCCGAGCGCGACCTCGGCCGACTCCACGTGCTCGAGGAAGTCGTAGCGCACGCGCTCGGGGTGGAGCGCCCAGCGCAAGATCGTGATCGGCCCGACGACCTCGACGTGCTCGGGCGGTCCGTCCGGGGCTTCACGCGGGCGATGCCCGCGGATGCTCATGGTCCAGAGGCGCCGGTAGCGCGAGACGTCGGAGCGGCCCGCGTCGGAGAGCGAGAGCAGGTCGCCGAGCTCGCGGCGCACGAGCGGGTCGCTCCACTCGGGGGCGGGCACGATCAGGTCGCCCGGCTCCCACGCCGTGCGCACGCGCGCGCTCGCCCGCGCCCAGTCCGCGTCGGTGACGACCCGCGACTGGACCACGTAATGGCCCACGATCTCGACGATCGCGACCGCGAGCAGGGCGAGCCAGTACGGGCTCCGGCGAAGCACGCGCCGCTTGTATCACGCCGGCGCGCGCGTTCGAGCGCCCGAGGGGGCCCGCGGCATCAGCACGAGACGCCGTCGGGCAGGCAGACGTAGACGGGCGCACCGTCGGACCGGCACTCGAGGCAGCGCTGCCCGATCAGGCAACCTCCGGTCCGGCAGTCCATCGGCGGCGTACACTCCCCGCTCGAGGCGACGCTGGTGCCCGCCGCGTGGGCGTGACACGCAGTGGAGAAGGTCATCGCGTTGCACCCGCAGACGGTCGCGATCGGCATCGCGTCGCAGCTCGCGAGGGATGGGCGCGCCATGCACGCGCCCGCGCCCGAGCAGCCCGAGTCGTAGCGGCAGTACTCGCCCGCGCCGCACGTGGCGCCGCCGCAGTCGCAGAGCAGCGTCCCACAGGCGCACGGATCGTCGCCGACATACCGACAACCCGTCGGCGGCGAAGGACAGAGCGGTGTCGGGCAGCCGTCGAGCGGGATCGTCGCGTCGAGCATCGGCGCGCCGGCGTCGTGACCGCCATCCACGACGCCGCCGTCCTCGCGCGGGATCGCGCCGTCGTCGCAGACGAGCGCGCCGCAGTTGCACTCGTCCCCACCCTCGTACCGGCAGCCGGGCCCCGGCTCGCACGGGAGGCAGCCGTCGGTCGGTGGGAGCGCCGCGTCGAGCGAGGGGCCTGCGTCGCGGCGGGGCGGCGGGGGCGGCGGCGTCCCGTCGCACCCGATCAGGGGCAACAGCACGAGGGCGAGAGCAGCGCGGGCCATCATGGTCATCAGCATCTCCGAAGCAAGCCCCGCGCTTCAACCCGCGGGTGGCGCGACGCGGCGCAGCGCCGCGTCCTCGACGCGGATCGTCCGACCGCGGAGCGCGCGCGCCTCGACGCGTCGCGCGATCTCCTCTTCCTCGAGCTCGCGCGCGAGGCGAGCGCGCGCCTCCTCGAACGGGATGTCGGTCGCCGGCTCGCGCGAGAGCGCGCGCACGACGTGAACATAGCCGTCGGCCTCGACGAGCTCGGGGTGGAGCTGGCCGGGCGAGGTCGCGAACGCCGCGCGCCGGAGCGGGGCGGGCACGTGCGCGTCCTCGGGCCGCGCGAGCTCGGCGGCCGCGAACGGGCCGAGCCGGCCCTCGGGCGGGAAGCCGGCGCTCGCGACGGAGCGCTCGACGGTGAGCCGGTGCATCGCGCGATCGAGGTCGTCGGCCTCGCGCAGCTCGGCCAACGTCTGCTCGGCCAGCGCGCGGTCCGAGAGCCGGATCGCGCGCGCGCGCACGAGCTCGGGCTGCCGCCAGCGCGCGGGCTCGGCGTCATAGCGGGCGCGGACGAGCTCGGGGTCGGGATCGGGCGCGCGGACGAGCTCGCGCGCGTGCGCGACGAACACGCGACGCAACGCCTCGCGGCGCGCGGCGACGACGCGAGGGTGCGCGTCGAGGCCCCGACGGCGCGCCTCGTCGGCGAGCAGCTCGTCGTCGAGCAGCCGGTCGAGCACGACCGTTCGCTCCTCGGGAGTCACCGCGCGCAGGCGGCGCGAGCCGCGCATGCGCTCGACCGCGTCGACGAAGTCGAGCAGGGTCACCTCGCGCTCGTCGATGCGGGCGAGGACCCGCCGCGCGTCCTCGTCCGAGAGCCCGTGCTGCGGGCGGTCGAGATCACGCGGACGCTTGGCCGCGGTGACGGCGACCGCGGGCGCGCCGCACGTGCAGCCGGCCGCCAGCAACGCGACCACGAGCGCGCCGCGGGTCATCGCCCCCCCAGCCGCAGCGGCTCACGAGACACCTCGATCGCCGTCCCCGGCGCAGGCTCCGGGGCCTCGTCGGCCGTGCGCGGCGCTTCCTGCGGCGGCCGCGGGTCGAGGCGCGCGCCGTAGATCGGGCTCACGTCGACGTCCCGCAGGTGCGCGGCGCGCAGCCCCGCGACGAGCTCGTCGAGGGCCGCCTCCCGCGCCGCCCACCGCGCGGACGTCCCGTCGTCGGTCGCCGCCTCCGTCCCGCCGAGCGAGCCCCCGTACACCACGAGCCCGAGGACGGGCCCGAGCGCGACGGGCGCGCTGACCTCGCCGTACGCCTCGAGCGCGAAGAGCGCCGCGCGGAGCGCGGGCGCGAGCTCCGGCTCGCCCTCCCGAGGCGTCTGCGCGACGAAGCCGAGATCGCCACCCGCGTGCGGCGCGCGCGGGATCGGGGCGACCGGCTCGAGCGCGAGCTCGTCGAGGGTCGCGGCCGCGAGCCGGCGACGCAACGCGGCGGCCTCGGCGGGCGTGCGGGCGAAGCGCACGAACGCGCGCCGCGTCGGCGGCGTCGCGGCCACGAGGGCGGCGGGCGCCTCGAAGCGGTCGAGGGAGAAGTCCTCCTCCAGCAGCACCTGAACCAGCGCCTCGCGCTCCGCGGCCCGGACCTCCGGGTGCCGCGCGAGCCCGCGCCGCTCCGCCTCCTCGGCCACGAGCGCCGCCCTCAGCAGCTCGGTCGCCGCCGCGCGCCGGGCCTCGAGGTCCGCCGCGGGCGCCCCCTCACGCGCGAGGTGATCCTCGACCTCGCCGACCGTCACGACGAGCGCGCCCGCCGACGCGGCGACCGCTGCGCGGCGCACGAGATCGGCCGCCGAGGGCGGCGGACGCTCCGGCAGGACCTCGGTGGGGGCCCCCGCGAGGCGTGCGTAAGGATCGCCCTCGGGCGGCTGCGCGCGTGTCTCGCGGCCGAGCGCGAGCGCCGCGACGAGGAGCAACACGACGTGCGCTACTCGATGGGGGCGCATGTGTAGTCGAGCCCGAACTCGTAGAGGGTCGGGGTGCGCAGACGGTCCGCGCTCGAGCGCAGCACCGCGGTGACCGAGAGGAACGAGAGCCCGAAGGGCAGGCCCGCGGCGCGCAGCCGCGCCTCGACGTCGACCGGCGGCGTGCTCGGCGGGACGGAGACGACGATCGGGCTCGCGCTCGTGAGGCCCGCCTCGGTCGCCGCGGCCCGCAGCTCGAAGTCCACCCGCGTCCCCGCCGGCGTGTCCACGTCCCAGGTGAGCAAGCCCCAGCGCGGGCGCTCGTTGGAGGCGCACCGCGTCGTCGTGTCGTAGAGCTGCCGGTAGCTGCCGCTCGGCGGGTACAGGAACGTGTCGCACTGCCCCCGCGCCGACGCGCTGTAGACGCGCGGGGTGATCGAGCGGTTCGTGGTCGCGAGGCGCACCTCGACCTCGAGGTAGCGCCCGGCGGGGACGGGGCCGGGCGCGACGGTCAGGTTCGCCGGAATGCCCGTGAACGGGCCGAGCCAAGGCCGCGTCGCGAGGTCCGCGACCGTGCCGGCCGAGCGCACGAAGAACTCCACGCTCGTCTCGGGCGGCACGTCCGCGCTCCAGTCGATCGCCTGCCACCGGTAGGTGATGCAGTCGGCGCCCGAGTCCACCACGAAGCGGTAGTGTCCGCGCGGGTTGGCGAAGACGTTGAGCCCGAAGCCGATGAAGTCCGAGTACGTGTACGGCGAGACGAAGAGCGACGGCGTCGCGATCGCCGTCAACCGATCGGGCGCGAGGCGCACCGCGTTGCTCGTGCCCGCCGCGACGCTCCAGATCGCGTTGTCGAACCCGACGCCGACGCCGAGGTGGCAGCTCGACGCGGGCAGCCCGTAGACCACGCCCCCGTCGAGGTTCGGGATGTTGATCGCGAACAGCTCGTTGGAGCAGAAGCCGGTCCAGCCCGAGCCGGTCGCGTACCGGCTGACCCAGACGTAGGTCTCGTCGGCGGCGACGCCGCGCGGTGTCGCCCCGATCCCGAAGTCGCTGAAGAGGCGCCGGAACCAGGTGTTCGTGTTGACGTTGTAGCGCAGCAGCGCGTTTCGATCGCTGTCCGCGATGAAGAGGTACGTCTGCGAGAGGTCCGGGCTCGTCCACACGCTGATCCCGTAGGAGATGACCTCGGTCGGCGCCTGCGCGGCCGCCGTGAACGCCATCGTCGCGGGGTCGACGTGTCCCAGGGTGTCGCGCGACCACGCGCGGCTCGTGAACCAGATGCGGCCCGACGCGTCCGCCACGGCGCCGTAGGGGTAGACGTTGCCGATGTTGACGCACCCGAGGCTGGCGCCGGTCGCGGGGCTGAGCCGGCACGCGCGCCGCTGGTTGAAGAGGCCGACCCACACGTCGCCGACCCCGGACGCGGCGGGCGCGACACCGACCGCGAGCGCGCGCGGGACGCCGTTGATGTCTCCGACGCGGACGGTCCAGAGCAGGCACTCGTCGTTGACGCCGACGAACTCGGCCGTGCCCATGTCGATCCGGCCGTTGCCGTTGATGTCGCGGCTGGTCTGGATGATCCCGTCGCCGTTGCGGTCTCGGCAGTTGGCGAGCGAGCCGGCGATCTTCGTCACGGTGCCGCGGTTGCCGAAGGCGCGGTTCGCGACGTAGACGTCGTAGTTCTGATCGACCGCGGTGCGCGACGGACAGTTGCCGCGGTCGCTCCAGTTGCAGGCCTCGTTCCACGGCCGCGCCTGATTCGTCGCGTCGGGGCGCGTGCTCGGGTAGCGGCCGACCTCGGCGCCCGTCGTCGGGTCGAGGCGCGAGACGGTCCCGTCGTCCATGCTCGCGATCCACACCCCGTTGGCGTTGTTCGTCGTGAAGCCGAGGGTGAGCGCGCCGTCGGCCGGGTCGACCACGACGCCATCGGAGTTCGACGGCGTCGGCGCCCACGGCGTGCCCGTCCCGACGCCGTGGCCCCTCGAGGTCTCACACGCGCCGCCCGTGCACGTCATCCCCATGCCGGTGAGGATCACGCCGCCGGCGCCCGTGTCGTAGACGACGTTCGTCGAGCGGCCAGGCAGATCCGCGGGCCCGGGCCGGTCCGTGTGCGTGAAGCAGACCGGATCGCACGGGTTGCAGCGCACGGGGCCGACGATCAGCGCCGCGCTCGTCGTGCCGAGGTCGCCGCCCGCGAAGCTCGGCGGCGGCGGGCGCTCGCCGCGCGGCTCGCACGCCGTCCAGCGCCCGGCCGCGCAGCGCTGCTCGCCGTAACGGCACGAGAGCGCGGCGCCGGTGACGACCGGCTCGTGACCGCACTCCACGGTCTGCTCGCCCGCGCAGGGGCACCCCTCGATCGGCTCGGCCCCGCAGACCTGCCCGTCCGGGCCGCGATCTGGGAGCCCGCCGCCGTCGCATGCGGCGAGCACGCCGGCGAGCGCCAGGCCCAGAAAGGTGGACGCTCGCAAACCGACTTGCGCCCTCACCGGCACCTCCCCACCGCGACGCGGTGCTCGACCACGTCGACGAGCCGCTCCGACCACGCGAGCACGACCGCGTCCCCCTGGGCGACCATCGCGATCGGGCTGCCCGCCTCGGCGCCCGAGACCGCGAGCGGCGCCCGCAGGTCCACCCGGCCGAGCTCACAGCTCTCGCGCCCCATCACGCCGAGCTGGATCTGCGAGAGCCCGCCGACGCGCGGCCGCGTGCGATGCGCGACCGCGAAGCCATCGCGGAAGGGCGTGAGGGCGGCGCCCCACGCCTCCTCTCCAGAGGGGTTGACCGCGAACTCGCCGAACGCCGGCCGCGCCTCCGCGTCGAGCAGCGCGAAGCGCACCTCGCGGAAGACGCCGCCGACGCGCACGTCGAAGGCGACCCCGCCGGCGAGCGCCGCGGTGCCGTCGGGTCGGGTCGGCGGCGGGCCCGCGCTCGACAACGAGCCTTGCGATTCATCGGTCGTCCCGACCGCGAGCTCCGGGCCCGCGACGCCGACCGCAGAGATCCGCCGCGCGCGCACCCGGGCCGCCGCGCCCTCGGCGCCCCCGAACACCACGAGCAGCCCGCCGTCGGCGCCGAGCGGGCCGAGCCCGAACGCGCCGCCCGCGGCGAGCGCGCCGAGATCGACGGCCGGCGCGCTCGGCGTCCCGGTGCTCGACAGCGCGCGGCCGTAGAGCCGTCCGTCTGCGCGCCACGCCGCGTACGCGCCGGCGCCGAGCGCGGCGAGGCGGGGCGCCGAGCCCCCGCCCGCGAGCGTGTGCGCAGGGGCAGTCGGCGCGAAGGCCGCGTCGTAGCGCCGGACCACCACCTCGCCGCCCGCCTCCCACGCGAGGAGCCAGCCGCCCTCGAGCGCGACCACCGAAGGGCTGCGCGCGCCCTCGGGGCTTCCGTCGAGCACCGCGCGCAGGATCGGGGCCGATCCGTCGAACGGCGCGCGCACGACGATCACGCGCCGCGCGCCCTCGAGGTCATCCGAGAACGCGACCGCCCAGCGCGTCGCGGACGCGCCGGCCGCGACGGCGTCGATCCGCGCGAGGTCGGTGTCGCGGCCGACGACCATGAGCTCGGTCTCCGCGTCGACGGTGCAGCCGGCGAGCGGTGGGCCGGCGTCGCGCGCGCCGGCGTCGGCGCCGCCCGCGTCGTGCGCGCCACCGTCGTCGGGGTCACCGGCGTCCTCCGCGCCCACCGCGGCGTCGCCCCCGGCGTCGCGCGCGCCCGCGTCGCGCGGCGGCGGCGGCGGCGGCGTCGTCCCGTCGCACGCGGCGAGCGCGAGGGACGCGGACACGAGGAGCCACGCGCCGCCGAGGGCGCCGAACGAGCGAGTCGCGTGCACTGTTCCTCCCAGCGCGAGCATAGCCGAAGAGCAGCCGCCGGGCGGGAGCCCCACGGTTACTCGACGGGCACGCAGGTGTACTGCACCTCGAAGCTGCGCAGGACCGGGGTCTGGGTGCGATCGGCGTTCGCGCGCAGGACCGCCGTGACGCGGAGGTAGGGCAGGAGCGCGGGGCGACCCGCGGCCGCGATCCGCGCGGCGAGGTCGACCGGCGGCATCGTCGATGGCGTCGTGAACGTGATCGGGCTCGTCGACGCCAGCGCGCCGAGGTCGCCGGAGACGCGGATCTCCCAGCGGATGCTGGTCCCTGCGGGGAGCGAGACGATCTCCCACCGCAGGTTCCCCCAGATCGGGCGCTCGTTGGGCGCGCAATAGAGCGTGCTGTCGTAGTCACGCCAGTACGAGCCCTCCGGCGGGTAGAGCGGCACGGTCGGCGGCACCACGATCCGCACCGGGATGCGCTGAAGCACGTAGCTCCCGTCGCCGATCACCTCGATGAAGAAGTTGAAGACCTGCGGCACGCTGGTCGGCATGACGAAGTCGTTCCGGAACGCGATGCGGAAGTCGACGCTCGTCCCCGGGAGGCACTGCACGAAGGTGTGCCCACCGCTGATCCCGGTGCAGCTCCCCGGGCCCCAGCTCACGGCGGTGATCGAGGACACGAACCGGCGCTCGTCGATCGCGGTCGCGGTGTTGTCGGTCGCGCGGGCGGTGATGTCCATCCGGTTGTAGTTCGCGAGATCGACGATGGCGTTGACGACCGCGGAGGACAGCCCGCTGCCGTCGTGGTTGATGGAGAAGACGTAGCGGCTGCCCGAGCTCGAGTAGGAGCCCGTCGCGTCGGCGAGCGCGCGGGCGTCGTCGAGCCCGTAGGTCCCGCCCGACTGGATCGTGATGACGCGGATGTTGCGCGCGTTGAGCGCGTTGACCGTCTGCGTCCACGACGCGGCGACGCCGCCGGGCGTGCCGTAGTAGTTGTAGCCGTACGGTCCGTTGTGGAAGGGCGCGTCGGTGAAGAGGACCACGATCGGGATCGTGCCGTCACGGAAGCACGGGTAGCCCCACCTCCCCGCGGCGCAGCCGCTGCGCGCCGAGAGGTAGCTGCCGAAGCCGTTGCCCGTCGCGATCGCGTAGAGCGCCTGCGTCTGGCTCTCCGGGCCGTCGTTGCCCCAATGAAGGCCCAGGCCGTTCACCGCGGTCTGCGCCGACGAGACGCTCGAGGTGATGTCCTGCCGGTTGCGGTAGACGTCGTCGCCCGAGCCGCCGAAGGGCGAGTACGGGTAGTCGTCGTGGTAGCCGACGCCGAACCACGCGTCCGGGATGGTGCAGCGGATCGCGCCGATGATCCCGCCAGAGCAGCCGGAGATGAACGTGCCGCTCGTGAGGTCGGTCTTGAGCCGGTTCAGCTCACCGCCCATCGAGCCGGTCGTGTCCATCAGGAAGTAGACGTCCGCGGTGCGGACCTGGACGCGCACCGCGAGCGGGTCGATCTCGGCCGGGCCGCCGTAGGGCAGGACGTGGAAGTAGTAGGCGCTGGCGCACGTGCCGTCGGGGTTGCGGATCGCGCCTGGGCCGGGGCAGTCGTCCGCGATGTCCGGGATCCCGTCCCCGTCGGAGTCCGGAAGCGGCGGCGTGCCCGAGCCGCCGCCCTCGATCCGGATCCCGCCGCGCGACGGGTCGTACTCGACGCGCGTCGAGCGCCCCGGCAGGTCGGCCGAGCTCGGCACGTCGCGGCTGATCGCGCACGCCGGGTCGCACGGGTTGCACTCCGTCGGGCCCGTGACGAGCGAGGTCTCCCGCCCCACGAGCTCGTAGGTGTGGACCGACTCGCAGCCGCTCCACGCGCCGTCTCGGCAGTAGCGGGTCCCCGCGCGGCACGAGAGCACGCCGTCGCGCTCGACCGGGGGCAGGTAGCAGTCGATCGGCACCGCGTGATCGCACAGGCAGCCCTCGAGGGGCTGCGCGCACTCGCCCGCGTCGCCGTCCGCGGGGAGCGCGGTCGCGAACGGGTCGGCCTCGTCGAGCTCCCCGCCGGCCAGCGGTTCCACACAGCCGACCAACGCGAGAACCGACAGGACGGGGACGAGGTGCTTCATTCGTGCATCCGGGCGGAGGCCGGTCCGCGACGATCGAAGCAATCCTCGGACCTCGCGCTGCCGCCCCAGATCTCTGCGGCTTCTGGCCCCGATGGGACGCTCGCCTGGTCCCTCGTTGCGCAGCTCCGAAAAGATTTCACAGCGGCCGGCGGATGCAGCGAGGACCGCCGCCCGCGAACGGAACCGCGCACAGCTCCCCCGCGGGGCAGTCGGTCTGGCGCGCGCAGGTCCCGCCGGGGGGGACGCACTCGGTGACCCCGTCACCCCAGAGGTCCGCGCAGGCGTAGCCCGCGCGGCAGTCGGCGGCGCTCGCGCACGGGCCGAACGGGCCGCATTGCGCCTCGATCGTGTCGGGCGGACCCCCGCAGACCTCCCCGACCACCGGGCAATCCGCGTTGACACGACAGTTGGGTCCGGTCGCGACGTGACAGACGAACCTGCCGCCGCCCGCGACGTCGCGGCACGCGCCGAACTCGCAGCCCGTGTCGGCGACGCAGCGCGTATGCGCGCGGAAGCAAGCCGGCGCGCCGAAGAGCAGGCTCACGTCGCAGTAGAAGCCCTGAGGGCAGGGCTCGACCTCCTCGCGGCAGCTGACGCGGCGGTCGACGCAGGCGCTCGCGTCGCACGAGAAGCCGAGCGGACAGTCGCGCGAGTCGCCGCACCCACCGCCGGGCCGCGCGCACCGACCGCCGCTGCACGCGCTCCCGCTCGGGCAGTCGGCCGCGTTCGCGCAGCGCGCGCCGCTCGGGTAGCAGCGCATCGCGCCGCATCCGTTGTCGAGGCACGTCGAGCCGGCCGGGCAGGACCCCGGCGTGCAGCTCGCGCCGGGCGCGACGGCGTCGCAGGGATCGGGCAGATCCGCATCGGGCGGGGGGCCCGCGTCGAGCTCCGGCGCCGCGTCGGGCGCCTCGCCCGCGTCGGTCGAGAGCCCGCCGTCCATCCCCGCGTCCGGGCCGCCGTCGAGGTCCGGGCCGCCGTCGAAGTCCGGGCCGCCATCGAAGTCGGGACCCGCGTCGGCGAGCGACCCCCCGTCGATCGAGGCCGCGTCCACCGGCTCACCCGCGTCGCGCGGCCCCGCGTCGCGGCGCGGCGGCGGAGGCGGAGGCGAGGTCCCGTCGCAGCCCGCGAAGAGCGGCGCCGCCGAGAAGATCGCCGCCGCGATCGCACAACGCAGCGTCAGCCTCCGCATCGGATCACCTGCACCCGGATCGCGTGTCCGTCCGTCTCCGCGTCAGCCCACGCCACGCCGAGGTGCCCGTCGCCCGTCGCGCGCACCGTCACGCGACCGCCTGCGTCCGAGGCGGGCCCGAGGTCGAGCTCGCTCAGCACGTTGCCAACGCCGTCCACGAAGTAGAGGTAGACCCGGCTGCCCTCGACGCCGTCGTCCGCCCCGCGGAACGCGACCGCGTAGCCGCCGGCGAACGCCGCGATCGAGGCGTCGCTGCCGCGCCGCGGCGGCGCGAAGAGGGGCGTCTCGGAGCCGACGAGCGTTCCGTCGGCGCGCATCGCGCGGAACCGCACCTCGCGGCGCACGCCCTCGACCAGCACGCCGAAGACGATCGCGCCGCCCGTCGTCGGGCGCAGCGCCGCGTCCACCGTCCCGTCCGCGTTGCGCTCGGCGGTGATCGGCACGGGCGCGCCCCGCCGTGCGCCGTCGCGGGTCAGCGGCTGGAGCAACACGTCTTGCTCGAGACCGATCCCCTCCGTCCAGATCGCGACCGGTCCGTCCGCGAGCTCTCCGAGCGCGATCTGCGCCGGGCGCTGGCCGGCCTCGCTCACCGCTTGGATCGTGCCGCGTGCTCCGCCATCGGCCGTCAGCGTCCGAGCGCGCGCGGTGCGCGTCCCGGCGCGCATGTCGTCCTCGGTCCAGAGCAGGAACGGCCCCTCCCCCATCACGTGGATCAACGCGTTGTCCTCGCGGAGCGTGTCCGTCGCGGTCAACCGATGCACGGTCCCGGTGGGCGCGAGATCGGCGCCGAGCTGCTGCGTGCGCACCTCGAAGCCCTCGCTCCCGTCGTTGTCGACCCACGCCGCGAGCCAGGCCGTGCCGAACGCGGCGAGCGAGGGCGGCAGCTCACGGCTCGGCTGACCGGTCACGCGCTGCTCGGCGCCGAGCGCGCCGCGCGTCGGGACGCGGCGCCCGAACACGTCGGGCTGGCCCTCGCGCGTCTCGGCCCAGATCACGCCGAACGCGTCGCCCCCCGCGGCGAAGCCGACGACGCGGTCGCCTCGCGCGGGGTCGGTGCTCAGGAGGTGGCGCTCCGCCGCGCTCGTCACGCACTCCGCGGGGCCGGCGTCCGACGGTGGCGGTCCACCGTCGCCCGTGCCCGCGTCCTCGCTCGGACCGCCGCCGTCGATCGCCGGCCCGGCGTCGAGCGCGCCCGCGTCCCCACCGGGCCCGGCGTCCCGTCGCGGAGGCGGAGGCGGCATCTCGCCGTCGCACCCGGAGCCTACGACGACCGCGAGCGCGACGAGGATGCAGGAGGTGCTGCGCATCGAGAGCATGATACAGGTGAACCTGGGGCATTCCCATTTGACGGCGTTGGAATCGAAGGCCCTGTCTGCGCTCGACCGGGCGCTGCCGAGCGGATCGGTGATCACCGACCCCGACGTGCGCGCGGCCTACGCGCGCGACGAGTCGGAGGCGGAGCCGGTCGTGCCCGACGCGGTCGTGCGGGTGCGCTCGACCGACGAGGTCGCGCGGGCGATGCGGGTCGCGAGCGCGCACGGCGTCCCGGTGACCGCGCGCGCGGGCGGGACCGGCCGCACCGGCGGCGCGGTGCCCGCGCGCGGCGGCTGGGTGATGGCGTTCGAGCGCTTCGACGGGATCGACGAGATCTCGCCGGACGATCTCCTCGCGGTGGTGCGGCCGGGGACGATCCTCGGCGACGTGCACGCGGCGGTCGAGGCGGAGGGGCTCTTCTACCCGCCGGACCCGAACAGCGCGGCGAGCTGCACGATCGGCGGCAACGTCGCGGAGAACGCGGGCGGGCCGCGCGCGTTCAAGTACGGCGTCACGCGCGACTGGGTGCTCGGGCTCGAGGTCGTGCTCGCGGACGGACGCGTGCTCTCGCTGGGCCGGCGCACCACGAAGGGCGTGACGGGCTACGACCTGACCGCGCTCGTGGTGGGCAGCGAGGGGACGCTCGCGCTGGTGACCCGCGCGACGCTGCGCCTGATGCGCCGGCCGGAGGCGGTGCGCACGCTCGCCGTCCACCTCGCGGACGAGGCCGCGATCGCGGCGGCGGTGCGCGCGAGCCTGACCGCCGGGATCGTCCCGCGGTGCGTCGAGGTGCTGGACGCGACGACGCTGGACCTCCTGCGCGGCGCCGGCGTGCCGGCGCCGGCGGGCTCGCGCGCGCTCTGCGTCGTCGAGGTCGACGGCGAGGCGCGGCGCGCCGACGAGGACGTCGAGCGGCTCGGCAACGCGCTCGCGGACGCGGGCGCGCTCGAGGTGCTCGTCGCCAAGCACGAGGGCGATCGCGAGCGTCTCTGGGCCGCGCGCCGCGAGCTCAGCCGGACGCTGCGGACGCTGTCGCGCCACAAGCTCTCGGAGGACGTGGTGGTGCCGCGCTCACGGCTCGCCGCGCTCCTCGCTCGGTGCCGCGAGATCAGCGAGCACCGCGCGGTGCGCATGCCGTCCTACGGGCACGCGGGCGACGGGAACCTGCACGTCAACTTGCTCTGGGACACGCCCGACGAGCGGCCCCGCGTCGTGCTCGCGATCCGCGATCTGTTCGAAGCGGTCGTCGCGCTCGGCGGGACGCTGAGCGGCGAGCACGGGATCGGCGCGCTCAAGGCGCCGTACCTGCCGCTCGAGCAGTCCGACGCCCTGATCGACGTGCAGCGCGCGCTCAAGGCCACGCTCGACCCGCAGGGGATCCTGAACCCGGACAAGATCTTCCCACGCGCCGGCCACGGCGGCTGCTGAGCGCGCGCCCCCGAGGCCAGGCCATCGCGCAGCGACGGGCGCAGGTCGAGGGGGCCCCATCGTTGGAACAACCCCTCCAGCCAACTCAGCGCGGCTGGCGGTCGAGGATGGTGTTCGCGAGCAGGATCGCCTCGTCGGCGCTCTTGCCGGCGGACACCGCCGCGACGACGACCGCCTCCCAGAACGAGAGGCCGTTCGAGGGGGCCGCGTGGCCCACCGAGCCGCGGACGATCGGCGAGGGCGCGGAGGCCGCAGGCGCAGCCGCGACGATGCGCGGGGACGGAGCGGGCTCCGAGTCCGCCGGCGGCTCCTCGTCGAGGGCGAAGCGCTCCGCGCCGGGGCTCGAGGCGCTCGGAGGCGGGGCCATCGGCGCAGGCGGGGCGGCCATCGGCGCGGGCGCCATCGGCGCGGGCACCGGCGCGGGCGCCACCGGCGCAGGCGCCGCCATCGGCGGGCTCGCCGGCGGAGGCGCGGCCATCGGCATCGGCGCAGGCGCCATCGGCGCAGGGGTGGGCGCC
>JAHBWG010000024.1 GCA_019637095.1 Sandaracinaceae bacterium
CGACAGCGACTCCGGGCGCTACGCCGACCCGGGCGGCGGCGGTCGCCGCTGCGGCGGCGCGCGCTGAGTCTTCGGAGGGGCTGTTCCAGCCCCTCCCCCCCATGCGGCAAAGCCGCATGGCCGTTGGCCGAGGGGCCCCATCGCCGCGCGATGGGGTCGAACGCGGCCCGGTCGCGTTCGTCTTGGGTTGGGGGGCCCCACCGCTGCGCGATGGCGTGGCCTCGAACGGCGTCTGCCGCGTAGGCGCTCGACATGTCGACCGCCTGTGAGTCCTCGGAGCGGTCGTTCCAACGTTGAAACCCTCCTCGTCTCCCCTTCTCTCTTCGTCTCCCGTGGAAGAACGGGAGGCGACGAGACCCGGAGGCGAGCAGAGTGCGCCTACGGCGCGGGGAAGGTCTTCGAGACGCGGCCCGCGGCGCTCAGAGGCGCGGCCAGAGCTCGACCAACGTGTGTGCGCGGTTGCTCGGGTTCTCGAGGAGCTGACCTCGCACGATCTGTTGCCCGCGCACGAACCGGAACCTCGCGCCCGGCTCGTCGGGCTCGCGAGTCCAGCCCGCCGCGGCGAACCCCGCCGCGTACGACGCCAGCACCGCCTCGTTCGAGTGGGGGACCGCGGCGAGGACCGACGCGCCTCGGTTCTGCGAGAACGCGCGGAAGCCCGGCGGGATCTCGGTCCCCTCGAGGAACGGGAGGTCCGCGGGCCAGCCCGCGGCCGGCGTCGTGGTCGCGATCGGGGGCGGGGCCGGCGGCTCGGGCTCGGGCTCGGGCTCCGGCTCCGCCGCGGGCTCCGGCGCAGGCGCCACCTCGGCGGCCGCCGTGGGGGCGGCCTCCGCCTCGTCGCTGCCGCAACCGGCCCAGACCATCGCGAGCGAGAGCACCAACGCAGCGTTCCTCTTCGTCATCATCGCACCTCCTGGCGTGCGCCGCCCTCCGCACGGCGCGTGCCGCGCGCGCGACGCTGGAGGTCGGGGCGCGCCGCGGACGAGACGACGGCGAGCGTCGTCAGGCGCGCCGCGCGTCGTCGCGCGCGACGCCGTGCCGCGCGAGGTGCGCCGCCTCGTAGGTCGCGATCTCGTCGATGAACACGGAGGCGAGCAGGCGCAGCGCGAGCACGCGCTCGAGGAGCCTCGCCTCGGCGCGCTCGACGGGGTGGTCCGCGTCGGGCGAGCCCCGCGCGCGGCGCTCGAGCGCCGCGCGGACCCACGCGGGCCGCACCACCTCGAGCGCCTCGATCGCGCGCGGCGCGAGGAGCGCCGCGAGCCGCTCGCGCCCGTCGTCCGCGAGCAGCGCCTCGCTGAGCACGCAGGGCGCCGCGAAGGGCTGCTTCTCGCGCGCCGCGATCGACGGCGGGAGCCGCTCGCGCGCGAGCGCGCGCAGGAGCGGCTTGTCCCCCGGCGCCGCGTCCCGCAGCGCGCGCGGCAAGCGCGCGTGCCACTCGAAGAGGCGGTGGTCGAGGAACGGGCAGCGCACCTCGACGCCGCTCGCCATCGAGTAGCGATCGAGCGTGCGCAGGATGTACGCGGGCAGCCGCGTGTGCGCCTCGACGTACGCGAGCGCGTCGAGCGACTCGGGCGCGACGCCGGCGGGCAGCGCCGGCACGTTCACCATCCGCGCGGCGGCCGGCGGCGAGACGAAGACCTCGCGCGCGAGCGGCTCGAAGAGCCGGGGCTCGACCAGCACGCCGAGCGGGAAGCTCGGCGCGAGGAGGTGCGCGCTCGTCCCCCACGTCGCGCGCGCGCGCGCCTCGGCCTCCGCGAGCTCCGCGAAGTCGTCGTCGTCGAGCCCGAGCGACTCCGGGATCTCCTCGAGGTCCGAGCGCGCGGCGTAGCGGACGAGGTGCGGGTGCAGGCGGTGGTGCCGGTAGCCGCGGAAGAGCTCGTCCGCGCCTTCGCCGCCGAGCAGTACGACGTAGCCTCGCTCGGCCGCGAGCGTCGTGACGTGACGGAGCAAGATGTCTTGCTCGAACGAGGGGTCGGCGTGCTCGCCGAGCCACTGCGCCTCCGGGTAGGACGCGAAGACCTCCTCGAGGCGCTCGTCGAAGTCGAAGCGGTGGAGCGTCGCGCCGACGTGCGCGGCGACCGCGTCCTGGTGCGCCGACTCGTCCAGGTACGGGTCCGCGAACCCGATCGAGAACGCGTCGCGCGCTCGGAGCCAGGCGCACACGAGCGAGGAGTCGATCCCGCCGCTGAGGAGCGCGCCGACCGGGACGTCGCCCATCGTGCGCCGCGCGACCGCGTCGTCGAGCAGCGCGCCGAGCTCCTCGGCCGCCGCCTCGATCGTGGCCGGCGTGCCGTCTTCGACGCCGACCGGGACGCGCCAGTACCGCCGCGTCTCCATCGCGTCGAGGCGATCCGCGCGCACGCGCGCGACGTGCGCCGGGGGCAGCGCCGCGATCCCTTCGAAGGGCGTCATCGGATCGAAGACGTGCTCGAAGAGCAGGAAGTGCTCGGACGCGCGCGGGTCGAGCCGCCGCGGGAAGCCCGGCAGCGTGAGCAGCGCCTTCATCTCCGAGGCGAACCAGAGCGCGCCCTCGTGGCGCGCGTAGTGGAGGGGCTTCTTGCCGAACCGATCGCGCGCCAGGACGAGCTCGCGGCGCGCGGGCGACCAGATCGCGCACGCGAGCATGCCGTCGACCCGCTCGAACACCGCCTCGCCCCACGCGAGCCAGCCCGCGAGCAGCACCTCCGTGTCGCTGCGGGTCCGGAAGCGGTGCCCGCGCGCCTCGAGCGCCTCGCGCAGCGCCGCGTGGCCGTACAGCTCCCCGTTCATCACGAGCGTCGTGCCGGTCTCGGCGTCGCGCATCGGCTGCTGGCCGTGCGCCACGTCCACGATCGCGAGGCGGCGGCACGCGAGACCTACCTGCTCGCCGAGCCAGAGCCCGCGCTCGTCGGGCCCGCGATGCGTCGACAGGTCGGCCATGCGGGTCAGCCGCGCGCGCGCGTCCGCGCCGCGCGCGCCGACGAAGCCGGCGATCCCGCACACCCGCGCCTCAGCCCACGCGCTCGTCGACCGCCGCGGCGATCTCCTTCGCGCGCGCCGGCCGCACCTCGAGCTGCCGCGCGAGGTCGGCGTAGAGCTCGGACTCGGCTTGGTCCACGCGCCCGTCCGCGAGCGCGAGCTCCCACGCGAGGGCGAGGATCAGCTCGCGCAGCACCGGGTGCGTGAGCCGATCGCCGAGGTCCTCGACCTCGCGAGGCTGGTGCACGCGCATCACGAGCTCGTCCTGCGTGTCCTCGTCGAGCCCCGAGCGCGCCACGAGGCGGCTCAGGAGGTGGCTCTCCTCCGGATGGACGTCGCGGTCCGCCTGCGCCATCGCGATCACCGCCTCGACGGCCGCGCGCCGCTCGCGCGCGACCGCCTCCGCCGACGCGTGGCGGAAGAAGGTGCGCAGCTCCTCGAGCCGCTCCTCGCCCACCACGTACGCGGCCACCGCCGCGCCTGCGTCCGCGTCCTCGGTCGGCTCGAGCACGCCCGAGCTCGACAGCGCCCCCACCCACGTCGTCATCGCCTTTTGCGCCGCGTTCATGCGGGCGATGGTACCAAGCCGCGGCGCGGACGAAGTATAGTTCCCGCCGTGACGGCTCCCGGTTTCACCTGGTGGCTGCGCTTCGGCGACGGCGTCGCCAAACGCATCACGCCCGGCGGGCTCTTGATCGGGCGCTCCCCGCAGTGCGACGTGCTGACGCGGAGCCCGACGTCGAGCCGGCGCCAGGCGCTCGTGTACCTCGACGAGAGCGGCCCTCGGATCGCGGTGATGGGCCGCGGCACCGTCGCGGTCGGCGGCCGCGCGATCGAGCTCGACGAGCCGCTCGAGGACGGCGGGCGCCTCGAGGTCGGCGACCTCTCGCTCGAGGTCGCGCGCGAGGACGCGAACGAGGGCGCGGGCGACCGCAGCGCGGTGTGGGTGCTCGAGACGGCCGACGGCGGCCTGTTCTCCTTCTCGACCTCGCCGTTTCGCGTGGGCGGCGCGGCGGACGACGATCTGCGCGTCGAGCCGTGGCCGGAGCACGCGCTGACGTTCCGTTCGATCGGCGGGCGCCTCGAGGTCGAGCCGCACGTCGAGGTGTCGATCGACGGCGCGCGCGTCGCCCCGGGCGAGCCGCAGCGGCTGCGCCGCGGGAGCACCCTCGCGGTCGGCGAGGTCGGCGTACGGATCGTGACCGGCGGCGAGCTCGGCACCGGGAGCACCGTCGCGCTCGAGGCGGACGCGGAGCCGGGCGCGCGCTACGTGCGGCTCGAGTTCCTGCCGCGCGGCGGGCGCCTGCACGTGCGCGCGGGCGGCGACGAGCAGGCCATCTACCTCACGGATCGCCGGTGCGACTTCATCGCGGTGCTCCTGCGACCTCCGCCGCCGCTCGCCGCGGGGGACTTCGTCCCCGACGAGCAGCTCTGGTCGCGCGTCTGGGGCAAGCAGCCCTCCGGCAAGAAGACGCTGCACGTCTTGTTGCACCGGCTGCGCAAGGACCTCGACCGCGTCGGCCTCGACGGCAACGAGCTGCTCGAGCGCGCCGAGGGCGGCGGGGCCACGCGGTTCGTCCTGCGCGACGGCGCGCACGTCGATCTCGATTGAGCGCGTGAAGGGCTCCGAAGACGCGACGGCCCGACGCGAGGGGCGTGACTCGCGTGATCGGACGGCGCGGCACCGCGAGGGGGCTCCGACCTGCTACGGTGGTCGCCGTGGCGGAGGAACGCGACGCGCGGTTCGAGCGCGAGCCGAGGGTGCGCTTGCCGAGCACGGAGACGTGGGCTCCGTTCGGCTCGACCCTCGACGAGGAGCCGGACGCCGCCGAGCCGGCGCGGCCGGCGACCGACAGCGTCGGCCCGCTCGACTTCCACGAGCGCTACGAGCTGCTCGGCACCCTCGCCTACGGCAGCATGGCGGAGATCCGGCTCTGCAAGGACCGCCCCTTCGCGCGCGAGGTCGCGATGAAGGTGCTGCGAAACGCGCCGTCGGCGCGGAGCGCGCGGTGGCGCTTCGTGCGCGAGGCGCGCGTGCAGGGGCAGCTCAGCCACCCCGCGGTGGTGCCCACCTACGACCTCGGGATCGACCCGTCGGGCGACCTCTACTTCACCATGAAGTGGGTGCGCGGCCTGCGGCTCGACCGCGCGCTCGCCGAGCTGAGCGAGGGCGCGGAGCGGCCCGCGTTCAGCGAGCGCCAGCTCCTCTCGCGCTTCTCGCAGCTCTGCCTCGCGCTCGAGTACGCGCACTGCCGCGGCGTCGTGCACCGCGACCTCAAGCCGTCGAACATCATGCTCGGCGAGTTCGGCGAGGTGTACGTGCTCGACTGGGGGCTCGCCAAGGTCCTGACCGAGAGCCAGGCGCGCTACGAGCCGATCGACGACGCGTCGGGCGCGATGCGCACCAGCGACGGATCGGTGCTCGGCACCATCGGCTACATGGCGCCCGAGCAGCTCCAGGGCGAGGTCGACCGCGTGACCACCCGCGCGGACGTCTACTCGCTCGGCGCGATGCTCTTCGAGCTGCTCGCGCGCGAGCCGCTCCACCGCGGCTCCGCGGCGATCCAGGCGCTCTCGTCGCTCAAGACCGACGGCGCGAGCCCGCGGGAGCGGCGCGAGGGCGTGCCCGAGGGCCTCGACGAGCTCTGCTTCGCCGCGCTGCGCGCCGATCCGGAGCAGCGCCTCGAGAGCGCGAAGGCGATCGCCGACGCCATCGACGCGCACCTCTCGAGCGGCCCCTGACGTTCCCACGCGGGCTCCTACGCGCGTTCCCACGCTCGCTCCGCATCGTCTCGGTGCGCGTGGATCCACACCGCGCAAAGGAGCGACCCGATGACCCCGAGAGCATTCGCCCACGCCAGCGCCCTGGCCCCCGACCTGACCGCGCGCTTCGCGATGCGGTCCTTCCTGACGCCGCCGCGGCCTCCGATCCGTCCCGACCACGCGCGCGTCCTCGCGGCGGCGAGCCGCCGCTCGATCCGCGCCGGTGGCCGCGCGCTGCCCGGCTACGTCTGGGGAGACGGCCCCACCGTGCTCCTCGTGCACGGCTGGGGTGGTCGGGCGGCGCAGCTCGGCGGGCTCGTCGCGCCGCTCGTCGGCGCGGGGCTGTCCGTCCTGGCGTTCGACGCGCCCGCCCACGGTGCGTCGCCCGGCGCGCGCACGCACGTCGGCGAGATGGCGGCGGCCGTCGCCGCGGTGCTCGAGCGCGAGCGCGTCCACGCCGTGATCGCGCACTCCGCCGGCGCGATCGCCGCGGCGCGCGCCCTCGCGCAACACGCGCCGCGGCTGCCGCTCGCCGCGATCGCGCCGGCGGTGCGCGTCCGCGACTTCGCGGTCGCCTTCGCGCGCGCCGCCGGGCTCAGCGCGCCGAGCCGCGCGGCGTTCCTCGGCCGCCTCGAGACCGACACGGGCACCCCCTGGTCCGCGCTCGATCTCGGCGCGCTCGCGCTGCGGCTCGAGGGCCCGGCCTGGCTCGCGCTCGACCCGACCGATCGGGTCGTGCCGATCGCCGAGGCCCGCGCGCTCGCCGCGTCGTGGCGCCGCGCGACCGTCGCCGAGCGCCCCGCGGGCGGTCACTACCGCGCGCCGAGCGACCCGACGGTGATCGCGGAGGCCGCCGCGTTCGTGCGCGAGCACACCTTCCACGCGCGGCTCTCGCGTCCCTTCGGCTTGCGCGAGCCGGCCCTCGCGCGCTTCGTCGACGAGGTCCGCCTCTGACGCTCGTCGGGACGTTCCCGTCGCTCGAGCTCTGTCGATGAGTCGAGCGCACGAGGCCGACGGCGCCGTTCGAGGCCAGGCCATCGCGCAGCGATGGCCGTTGGCCGAGCGGGCACCACTCAGCTCGCGAGCCGCGGATCCTTGGGCCCGGGGACGACCGTGATCTCGACGCCGTGATCCTGGAGATACCCGACACCATTCGCGCCCGCGTAGCCGCCCTCGACGACGAGCACGCGCACGATGCCCGCGTGGTGGATCATCTTCGCGCACATCATGCACGGCTCGCCGGTGACGATGAGCCACGCGCCGCGGCAGGCGACGCCGTTCGCGGCCGCGTTGCAGATGACGTTCATCTCGGCGTGGTGGCAGCCGATCTCCATGCGCGTGCCGCTCTCGACGCCGAGGGTGTCGCGCAGGCACACGTCGCCGCCGCACAGCTCGCCGCCGCCGCGCGGCCCGCCGTTGTAGCCGTCCATCAAGACGACGTTGCGGTCGGGGTCGAGCAGGAGCGCGCCGAACTTGCGGCGCGGGCAGTTGCTCGCCTTCGCGAGCGACAGGCACTGCTCGACCCGGATGGAGACGTGCTTTTCCTTCACGGCCGCCACCCTGGTCAAACGGCCGCTTCTGGTCAAGGCTCCGCGCCGTGGACGAGCTCACCGACGACGCGATCGCCGGCGACCTCCGGCTCTTGCAGCGCCGGCGGGGGCACCGCTACTCGCTCGACGACGTCGCGACCGCGTGGGAGGCGGCGCGCGCGCGGCCGCACGCCGCGCGCTACCTCGACCTCGGCTGCGGCATCGGCTCGGTGCTGATCATGGTCGCGTACAAGGTGCGCCCGGCGCACGTCCTCGGCGTCGAGGCGCAGGAAGCGAGCGCCGCGCTCGCGCGCGAGAACGTGCGGCGCAACGGGATCGACGCGCGGATCGTGCAAGCCGACTTGCGCGAGGTCGCGCTCGCGCCCGAGCACGACCTCGTCACCGGGACGCCGCCGTACCTGCCCGCCGGGCGCGGCTCGCTCTCGACCGACGCGCAGCGCGCCTACGCGCGCATCGAGCTGCGCGGAGGGATCGAGGACTACCTCGCCGCGGCGGCGCGCGCGCTCGCGCCGGGCGGCGTGGTGGTGGCCTGCTGCGACGCGCGCACGCCCGCGCGCGCGATCGACGGCGCGGCGGCGGCGGGCCTCGCGCCGGTGCGCCGGCGCGACGTCGTGCCGCGCGCCGGGCACAAAGGCCCGCTCTTCTCGGTGTGGACCTTCGCGCACGAGGGCACCCTCGAGATCGAGCCCCCGCTCGTCGCGCGCGACGAAGCGGGCGGCCGCACCGAGGCCGCGCACGCGCTGCGCGCGTTCTTCGATCTGCCGGTGAACCGAGGCGAGGCACCGAGCCCGGGGAGGTCGCGTTGAGCGCGGACAAGCGCCCCCTGTCGCAGATCCGCGGCCCGATCCGCACCGAGGGCGAGGCGGACGCGCTGCGCGCGGCGTGGGAGGCGGCCTCGCGCGAGGAGCCGGACACGCTCACCCACGGCTTCCACCCGTGGCCCGCGCGGATGCACCCGGCGATCGCGCGCGTGATCCTCGAGCGCTCGGGGGCGGAGGCGCTCATCGACCCGTTCTGCGGCGCGGGCACGACGCTCATCGAGGCGCGCGTCCGAGGCGCGCGCTCGCTCGGCGTGGATCTGAGCCCGCTCGCGATCCGGCTCGCGCGCGTGAAGGCGAGCGTGCCGTCGCGCGCCTCGCGCGCGGCGTTCCTCGAAGCGGCGCACGCCGTCGCGGCGGCGAGCGAGGCGCGCGTGCGCGGTCGCGTGCCGATGACCGTCGCGCTGCCGCCGCCGATACGCGCGCGCTGGGACATGCACGTCCTCAAGGAGCTCGGCGGCCTGCGCGAGGAGCTGCGCGCGCTCGACGCGCCCGACGCGCTGCGCGAGGCGCTGCTCCTCGCCTTCTCCTCGATCCTCACGAAGGTCGGCCGGCAGCGCTCCGAGACGGAGGAAGAGATCGCGCCGCGCCGGGTCCGCAAGGGGCTCGCGACGGAGATCTTCCTGCGCAAGGCGGTGGAGCTCGAGCGCCGCTGGGGCGAGCTCGCGGCGGCCGCGCGCGGGCCGGCGCCCGAGCTCGTCGAGGGGGACGCGCGGCGCCTGCCCGAGCTCGCGCGCGGGCGACGCGCCCCGCTGATCCTCACGTCGCCGCCCTACGGCGGCACGTACGACTACGCCGCGCACCACGCGCACCGCATGGCGTGGCTCGAGCTCGACGACCGCGCGCTGCGCCGCGGCGAGCTCGGCGCGCGGCGCCACGCGAGCGCGCCCGACGCGCGCGCGCGCTGGGACCGCGACGTGGTCGCGATGCTGCGCGCGATGGCGGCGGTGCTCGAGCCCTCGGGCGCGATCGTGCTCGTCATGGGCGACGCCTCGCTCGGCGGCGAGCCCGTGCCCGTCCCCGCGCAGCTCGCGCGCCTCGCCCCGCAGGCCGGGCTCGCCGTGCGCGGCGTCGCGTCGCAGGCCCGCCACGGCGGCCGCGACGAGCACCTCGTGCGCCTGCACCTCGCCGCGCGGTGACCCGCGGCGCGCATCACCGGATCGACGCACGATCGTGGCGAGTCGGAGGGGTCGGCTCCAACGCGGCCGGGTCGCTCACCCGCGGCTCAAGATGAACGGGTAGTCCACCATCACGACGCCGCCGCCGTCGGGGGATGGGAACCGCCAGCGCGTCGCGACGGAGACGATGCACGACTCGACGTCGGGGGCACCGAGCGTCGAGCTCCCGATGGCCGCCGACTGCACCGTCCCCGTCGGCGCGATCACGAGGCGCACGGTGACGCGCCCCTCGAGCGTTGGGCGGACGGCGAGGCCCCGCTCGTAGCACCGGCGGATCGCCGGCTCGTCGCGCGTGATCACCCGCCGGATCACGTCGCGCGAGAGCGAGCCGCGCACGTCGGCGTTGCCGCTGCGCACCCGCGCCGTCTCCGTCACGCGGAGCGGCGGGGCTTCCTCTGCCCCGGCGCGCGCCCGCGGCGCGGCCCCCGTCCGAGCGCGGGCGGGAGGGGCTTGCTCCGCGGCGGGCGGCGGAGCCACCTCCTCGGGAGGCGGTGGCGTTGGCATCGGCGCCGGGATCGCGTCGACCTCGGGTGCGGGCGCGCGAGCCTCGAGCGGCGTCAGCGGCGTCTGCGGCGCGGGCGACGCCACGACGTCGATCGGGCGAGGCGGCGGCGCCGACGCGAGCTGCGCGGTCCCGCCGAGGGCGCCGAGCGCGACGAGCGCGACGGCCCCGAGCGCCACGAGCCCGAGCCCCACCGCGACGACGAGGCCGAGCGCCACGCGAGCTGGCGCGGAGGCGCCGGGCGGCGCGCCCGGGTGGTTCGGCGCGCTCGCGTACCCGAGCGCCGGCGCGGCGGCCCCGAGCGGCAGCGTGGGCGCGGGGTGGGGAGCGTCCGCGCGCGCGCCCGCTGCGCGCGCCGGCGCGAGCGCCCCCGGGGCGAGCGCCGCGCCGAGGGCGTCCGCAGCCGCGGTCGCGTCCGCGAAGCGGCGCATCGGATCGCGATCGACGCAGCGCGCGAACCAGGCGTCGAACCCGGGCGGTACGTGCGCGCCCAGCTCGGCGGCGCGCGCGCTCGCCGGATCGAGCGGCAACGTCAGCGCCTCCACGAGGAGCGCCGAGAGGTTGAACGTCGGGTGGTTGGCGGCGCGCCAGTACGAGCGGCCCGTCAGGCAGTGGAACACGATCAGCCCGAGCGCCCAGACGTCGGTGGCCGGCCGCAGCTTCGCGCCGGGCTGCGCCTGCTCGGGCGCCATCCAGAGCGGTGAGCCGATCGCGCTCGTGACGGTCGCCGCCGTCTGGTTGCCCTCGACCATCCGCGCGATGCCGAAGTCGAGGATCTTCAGCACCGAGCCCTCCGCGCTCCGCCGCGAGCGCGCGACGAACAGGTTCTCGGGCTTGAGGTCGCGGTGGACGATCCCGAGGCGGTGCGCCGCGCCGAGCGCGTGCGCGAGCTGGCGCACGAGCTCGAGCACCTCCGCCGGAGGGAGCGCGCCGCGCGCGCGCACGACGTCCCCGAGGTCCTGCCCTTCGAGCAGCTCCATCGCGAGCCACGGCACGCCGGTCGGACCGTCGACGCCGGCCCCGACGACCTCGACGACGTGGTCGCTCGCGATCTTGCCGCCGACGCGCGCCTCCTCGACGAAGCGTGCGCGGCTCGTCGCGTCCGGCGCGAGCGCGGGGTGCATGATCTTCAGCGCGCGCGCCTTGCCCGTCGAGAGCTGCTCGGCGACGTACACCGCGCCCATGCCGCCCTCCGCGAGCGGTCGCACGACGCGGAAGTCGCCGGCGAAGAGCGTCCCGGGCGCGAGGTGCGTGTGAGGGAGCACGGCGACGTCATCCTCGCACGGGGTGGGAGCGGGTCAGTAGCCGAGGTCGGTCGGCTCGCGCCAGCCGAGGCGCGGATCGAGGCGGCCGAGGAACGCGCGCGCGCCGTCGAAGACCGCGAGACCGGCCGTCGGAAACGGCGGCAGCTCGACGCCGAGCGCGCGACCGAGCGTGCGCACGGTGGGCTCGTGGCTCACGAACAGGACGTGGTGCTCGTCGGCGTGCTCGTCGAGCACCGCGAGCGCCGGGCCGCTCGGGCCGCCGGGGACGAGCGGCGCGAGCGGCGCGAGCGGGCCGTCGAGCCCGAGCGCCGCGCGCACCACCTCCGCCGTCTCGAGGGCGCGCGCGAACGGGCTCGCGTAGACGTGCGTCGGGATCAGATCGCGGCCGCGCAGCGCGCGCGCGATCGCGCCGCACTCGCGGCGGCCGGACTCGGTCAGCCGCCGCTCCGCGTCGCCCTGCGACGGGTGCGCGGGGGCCGCTTCGCCGTGCCGCATGATCAAGATCCGCACCCCGAAGCTCTAGCTCCGCCAGCGCCGCGCGGCCACCGACGCTCACCCCTCGAGGATCGCGCCGGCCTTGATCTTGTCGACCACGCTCGGGTCGGCGAGCGTCGAGATGTCGCCGAGCTCGTCGCCCGCGCCCTCCGCGATCTTGCGCAGGATGCGCCGCATGACCTTGCCGGAGCGCGTCTTGGGCAGGCCCGGCACGACCTGCACGCGGTCGAGGCGCGCGTGCGCGCCGATCGACGTGCGGCACGCCGCGGTGAGCTTCGCCTCGTCGATCGTCTCGCCCGGCTGCGGGACGACGTAGGCGTAGACGCCCTGCCCCTTGACCGGGTGCGGGTAGCCGACGACGGCGGCCTCGGCGACCTCTTCGACGGCGACGAGCGCGCTCTCGAACTCGGCCGTGCCCATGCGGTGGCCGCTCACGTTGAGCACGTCGTCGACGCGGCCGGTGATCCAGTAGTAGCCGTCCTCGTCGCGGCGGCAGCCGTCGCCGGTGAAGTACACGCCGGGGACGTGCGCAAAGTACGTGGACACGAACCGCTCGTGGTCCCCCCACACCGTGCGCGCCTGACCGGGCCACGGGTGGTCCAAGCACAAGAGGCCTTGCCCCGGGCCGCGCACGAGCTTGCCCTCGGGCGTGCGCAGCGAAGGCAGGATGCCCGGCAACGGGTGGGTCGCCGAGCCGGGCTTCGTCGGCGTCGCGGGCGCAATCGGCGAGATCGCGATCCCGCCCGTCTCCGTCTGCCACCACGTGTCGACGACGTTGCAGCGGCCCTCGCCGACGACGCCGAAGTACCACTCCCACGCCTCCGGGTTGATCGGCTCGCCCACCGTGCCGAGCACGCGCAGGCTCGAGCGGTCGTGCGCGAGGACGTGCTCGTTCCCCTGCGCCGCGAGCGCGCGCAGCGCGGTCGGCGCGGTGTAGAAGATCGTCACGCGGTGGCGCGCGACGAGGTCCCAGTAGCGCGCGGGGCTCGGGTGCGTCGGGATCGACTCGAACATCAGCGTCGTCGCGCCGTTCGCGAGCGGCCCGTAGACGATGTAGCTGTGGCCGGTGATCCAGCCGACGTCGGCGACGCACGCGTAGACGTCGTCGGGCCGCAGGTCGAACACCGTCGCGTGCGTGTAGCTCACGTACGTGAGGTAGCCGCCCGAGGTGTGCACGACGCCCTTCGGGCGCCCGGTCGAACCGGACGTGTAGAGGATGAAGAGCGGGTGCTCGGCTTCGAGGGCCGGCGCCTCGTGCGTCTCGCTCGCCGAACCGACCGCGTCGTGCCACCAGACGTCGCGGTCCTCGTCCCAGCCGACCTCGTCGCCGGTGCGCCGGTAGACGAGCACCTTCTTCACGCCCGGCTCGCCGGTCACCGCCTCGTCGACCACGCTCTTGAGCGGGATCTTCTTGCCGCCGCGCAGCCCCCAGTCCTGCGTGATCACGAGCTCCGCGCCGCAGTCGCGGACGCGGTCGCGCAGCGCCTCGGCGCTGAAACCGCCGAACACGACCGAGTGGATCGCGCCGATGCGCGCGCACGCGAGCATCGCGATCGCCGCCTCGGGCACCATGCCCATGTAGATGATCGCGCGCTCGCCCTTCTTGAGCCCGAGCTCGCGCAGCGCGTTCGCGGCCTTCTGCACCTCGCGGTGCAGCTCGCGGTAGGTGAGCGTGCGCGTCTCGCTCGGGTCGTCGCCCTCCCAGAGGATCGCGACGCGATCGCCGTGCGCGGCGGCGTGCCGGTCCACGCAGTTCTCGCAGACGTTGAGCGTCCCGTCGCCGAACCACGACAGCGGCCCGTCCATGATCGAATCGAAGTCGCCGTCGAGCCCGCGCGTCGGCTCCTTGCGCCAGCGCAGCCGCTCGCGCGCGACCTCGAGCCAGAAGCCGTTCGGATCGCGCTCCGCGTGCGCCCACGCCTCGCGGTAGCGGTCGAGGTCGGTGATCGGGGTCGCGGCGCCTTCGCGCACGCGGCTCGGGACGGAGTACGTGGCCATGGGCCCGATCGACTACCAGAGATCGGCCCGCCTGAGAATCCCAGGGCTCGCTCAGCGGCGCGGCTCCCGGCGATCGGTCGAGAGCGCACGCGGCCGGCGGCACCGTTCGAGGCCAGGCCATCGCGCAGCGATGGCCGTTGGCCGAGGGGACCCCATCGCCCCATCGCCCCGCGATGGGGTCGAACGCGGCTCCGCCGCGTTCGCCTTGGGAGGGGGGCCCCGTCGCGGCTTTGCCGCGATGGGGGGAGGGGCTGGAACAGCCCCTCCGAAGACTCAGACCCCGCGTGCGTCGAGGGCGCGGTGGATCTGTGCGCTCACCTCGGCGGGCTCGCGGCCCATCTCGAGAGGCAAGTTGGCGTACGTGCACTCGAGGCCCTCGAGCTTGCGCTCGTGGTAGCGCGCCTTGAACTCCGTGAACTTGAGCCCGTGCGCGGTCGAGACGACCACCACGCGCTCGTCCTTCCGGATCGTGCCGCGTCGGACGAGCTTCTCGAGGCACGCGAGCGCGACGCCGGTGTGCGGGCAGTTGAACATCCCCGTGCGGTCCGCGCGCGCGACGGCGTCGGCGAGCTCGTCCTCGCTCGCCTGCTCGACGACGCCGCGCGTCTCGACGAGCGCGCGGATCGCCTTGGGCAGCGAGACCGGGTGGCCGATCCGGATCGCGCTCGCGAGCGTGTCGCCCGCCTCGATCGGCGTGAAGTCGCCCTCGGCGAGCTCGCGGTCCGCGGCGCGCGCGCGCTGGTACGCGAGGTAGAGCGGGTTCGCGCGCTCGGCTTGGCAGCACACCAGGCGCGGCAGCGACTCGATGATCCCGAGCCGCTTCATCATCGAGAAGCCTTTGGCGATCGCGCTCACGTTGCCGAGGTTGCCGCCGGGCACGAGCACCCAGTCCGGCACCTCCCAGTCGAACTGCTGCACGATCTCGACCGAGATCGTCTTCTGCCCCTCGACGCGCAGGCTGTTCATCGAGTTGGCGAGATAGATGTGCGGGTCCTCGGTGAGGTGCTGCACCACGCGCATGCAGCCGTCGAAGTCGGTGTCGAGGCTGCACACGATCGCGCCGTTCGCGAGCGGCTGGACGAGCTGCGCCGCGCTGATCTTGCCCTTGGGCAGGAGGACCACCACCGGGATCCCCGCCGCCGCGCCGTACGCGGCGAGCGCGGCGGAGGTGTCGCCCGTCGACGCGCAGGCGAGCGCGCGGATGGGCTTGCCCTCGCTGATCATCTGCTTCACCGACGAGACGAGCACGGTCATCCCGAGGTCCTTGAACGAGCCCGTGTGGCTCGTGCCGCACTGCTTGACCCAGAGATCCTCGAGCCCGATCGTCCGGCCGTAGCGCTCGGCCCAGAAGAGGTTCGTGTTGCCCTCGTAGAGCGAGACGACGTTCTCCGGCTGGACGTGCGGCTGCACCCACTCGTGCTTGGACCAGACGCCGCTCCCGTAGGGCCAGGACGTGCGCCCGTAGCGCTCGTCGAACAGGCGCATCCACGCCGCCGCCGAGCGGCGCCCGAGCGCCTCGAGGTCGTGGACGACCTCGAGCAGCGCGCCCGTCGCCGGGTCGCGGTAGATCACCTCGTTGAGCGGGAAGCGGCGGTCGCCTCCGGCGACGCTCTCGAACCAGGCCGAGTAACTCATCGCCGGGCGATCTACCATGCGCCCGCCATGGAACACGTCGTCACCAAGCCCACCCCGCCGTTTTCGAGCGCCTCGGGCGCGCTCGAGGTCCACCAGATCCCCGCCTGGCAGGACAACCTGATCTGGCTCGCGGTCTGTACGAAGACGCGGCAGGCCGCCGCCGTCGACGGGCCGGACGCGGAGGCGGTGCTCGCCTACTGCGACCGCCACGGGCTGTCGCTGACGACGATCCTCAACACGCACACGCACATGGATCACGTCGGCATCAACCACGACCTCTCGCGGCGCGGGCAGCTCGCGGGGCTGCGCGTGTTCGGGCCGAAGCGCAAGGCGAGCGACGTGCCCGGGCTGACCGATCCCGTCGACGACGGAGACCACGCGCAGCTCGGCGAGGTGCGCTTCGAGGTGCTGCTCACCGAGGGCCACCTCGACGGGCACGTGAGCTACGTGTTCGAGGACGTGCTCTTCTGCGGCGACACGCTCTTCGGCGCGGGCTGCGGCAAGCTCTTCGACGGGCCGCCCGAGAAGATGCACGCGAGCTTGACGCGCCTGATGGCGCTCGACCCGGCGACGCGCGTGTGCTGCGCGCACGAGTACACCGAGGACAACCTCCGCTTCGCGTGGAGCGTCGAGCCGGACAACGCGGCGCTCGCCGCGCGCATCCGCGAGACCTGGGCGCTGCGCGCGCGCGGCGAGTGCTCGCTCCCCTCGACGATCGGGCTCGAGCGCGCGACCAACCCGTTCGCGCGCCACGCGAGCCCGACGATCCGCGCGAGCGTCGCCGCGGCGTGGCCGGACCGCGCGCTCGACGACGCGCTCTCCGTGTTCGCGGCGACGCGCGCGCTCAAGGACCGCCGCGACTACGCGAAGCAGCCCGACGACGCGCTGCCCCTCGCGCCCTGACCGCTCACCAGGCCATCGGGACGGGGACCTCCGAGAAGTTGGCGGGGCGGTCGAACGCGCGAAAGACCGCCCCGAGGATCCCGTCGGAGTTGTCGCCCCAGCAGCAGAGCCCTCCGGCCGCCATGCGCGCGCACGCCGCGTCGTCGCCGATCGCGGCCTGCTCCGCGACGCCGAGGAGCGCGCGGTGGCGCGGGCTCGCGGACTCGGGATCGAAGGGTGCGTCCGAGCCCCAGCACCACACGCCGCCCCCGACGTCCGTCGCGCAGACGTGCGTGCCCCAGGCGACGATCGCGCGCGCTGGCGGGAGCCCCTCGACCCACACCGGGTGCTCCGCGTAGCCGCGCGCGTGAGGGCCGAGCTGACCATGGGATCCGTCGCCCCAGCAGTGGACCGCTCCGTCCACGAGGCGCGCGCAGGCGCTCCCGCGCCCGACGACGACTTCGACCGCCGCCGCCGGCAAGCCCGCGACGATCTGAGGAGTGCGGCTCCCGTTGATCCCGCCCCAGCATGCGACGGCGGCGTCGCGCGTGACCGCGCAGCTCGACGTGTGGCCGGCGGCGACCGCCGAGGCGCGAAGGCGCGGGACGAGGACCGGCCGCTCGTAGCGATCGCGCGCCCCATCCCCGAGCTGGCCGTCGTGGTTGCGCCCCCAGCAGTAGACCTCACCGCGGCGGGTCACCGCGCACGTGTGGTCGGAGCCCGCGTCGAGCCGCACGACGTCGCGCAGTCCGTCGACCTCTCCGGCGCGGCTCGTCGAGGTTCCCTCGATCGGGCGGCCGAGCTGGCGGTAGCCCGAGTCGCCCCAGCACCACACGCGCCCGCGCTGATCGAGCGCGCACGAGTGCGCGCGCCCGGTCGTGATCGCCCGCAGCCCCGAGACGCCCTCGACCCGCGTCGGCGTCGCGGTGTTCGCGCGTGAGCCGTCCCCGAGCGCGCCGCTGTTGCCGCTGCCCCAGCAGCGCGCGGTGCCGTCGGCGAGCACGACGCACGCGTGGCTCTGCCCGAGGGCGACGTCGACGACCGCCACCGCGTCGGGCCCGGGCCCGTCACACGTGAGGTCGGCCAGCGGCTCGGGCTCGGGGGGCGGGACGCGCCGCACCCGCAGCCGCGCGATCACCTCGTCCCCCGCGGCGGGGACGACCGCGACGTACCGGCGGGTCGCGCACGCGCTCGCGATCGAAGCCAGCGCGAGCGCGACGAGGAGGCGGCGGCTCACCACGGCACCTCGACCGGCAGGAGCTGGGGGCGGCGTGGGGTGACGCCGACCTGCCCCGACGTGTTGTCGCCCCAGCAGTAGAGGCGCCCGCTCGCCCGCGCGCAGGTGTGCTGCGAGCCCGCCGCGATCTCCTCGACGGCGGTCAGCTCGAGGAAGCGCGCCTCGTTGCGCCGCGCGGTGGTTCCGTCTCCGACCTCGCCGTGCGAGTTGTCGCCCCAGCATGCGGCGGTAGCGTTCGAGAAGAGCGCGCACGCGTGGCTGCCGCCAGCGACGAGGGCCACCACGGGCTGATCGATCCCCTCCACGGGGTACTGCGCGACCGCGCGCGGACGTGAGTAGTCGACGATGGGGCCCACGTCCGTTCGCATGACCCGCCCCGCGCGATCGACGATCCACGGGCGGCCATGCGGATCGAGCGAGGGGAGCGCGAGGGACCGCACGCCGTCGATCCCTTCGACCCGCCAGATCGGCCCGCGCTCGCGCGCGGGTGTCCAGCGGGGGAACTCCTGCCCGATGCAGGTGATGCGTCCGCTCGGGTCGACGCCACAGTGTCGCAGCATCCCGGCCACGACGCCGCTCGTTCCGCGCGGGAAGTCGATGCGCTGAGGCGACTCGTACCGGCCACGCGAAGGGCCGTAGTTGCCCCAGCAGAACGTGTGCTCGTCGGTCGTCAGGCAGCCCGCCCGCAGACCGAGCGAGAGCGTGCGGACGCCCGGGTACGGGAGCGGGGTCGCGACGCCGGGCTCGCGGTTGCGCCCGAGCCCGGTGTCCCCCCAGCACTGGAGCGATCCGTCGTCCGCCTCGCGGGCGCAGGTCATGTCGTAGCGAGCCCACACCGCGTCCATGCGGCCGAGCCCCGGGACGCGCACGGGGACGTCGGTGTGGCGCGTGCCGGGGTCGCCGAGCTGGCCGCCCGCGTTCAAGCCCCAGCAGTAGACGCCGCCGTCCTCGGTCAGCGCGCACGAGTGCGCGTCGCCGAGCGCGAGCATCGTCGGCGCCGGGCGCCCCGCGGCCGCCGCGGCGGCGAGGCCGCAGTCGGGCGACTCGCACGGGACCTGGACCAGGAGGGAGGCCTCGACCCGCCGCGGCTCCGCGACCACGAGCGACATGGCGGTGCGACCACCGCACGCGGCGAGGAGCAAGGTGAGTGCGAGCCAGAGGAGCGAGCTCAGCCCGAAGAGGGCGCGGTCGTGATGCATGATGCCCGCCTATCGGCGGGCGGTGCGCGCGGTTTCCAGTGGACGTCACGGGGCGCGGCGCGCGCGGGGCTCGTCGGCGGCGCGCTCGGCGGGCTCCGTCTCGGTGGCGGGCTCCTCGTCGAGCGCGACGCGCGCGCGCGGCGGCGCCGCGACGGCGTTCTGGCGTGCGACCTCGACGAGCGCCTCGAACAGGCCGCGCGTCTCGCGCTCGGCGCGCTCGGCGCGCTGGCGGTAGAGCGGGCGCAGCGCGAAGAAGGCGAGCACGATCCCGAGCGGGATCATCCAGAGCGCGTGCGCTTCGGTCAGGCCCCGCCACACGAAGTCGTGCACGATCGCGAGCGTGGCGAGGGCGACGAAGCCGCCGCCGAGCGCGCTCGTCGCGAGCGTGGCCGGGCCGAGCCCGTCGAACAGTCCGCGCAGGGCGAGGTGCGTCGTGCCGTCCTCGACGCGCAGCGTGAAGCCGGGCGCGGTGAGCGTGCGGCCGACCTGCTCGATCCGCCCGCGGCCGCGCGCGCGCAGCAGCTCCGCGATCGCCACGAGGCCCTCGTCGCCGAGCTCGAAGTCGAGAACGCGCTCGAGCCGGAGGGTGCCCGGGCCGCCGAGGATCGCCGAGCGCGTGGCGTGCTCCTCGACGCCGTCGGCGCGCTCGGGGGCGCCCCGCGTGAGCCGCGCGATCGTCTCCTCGGCGTGGCCGAGAGCACGCTCGAGCTCGGTCACGCGCGCGCGGAGCGTCTCCGTCTCGTCGCGGTAGCCGCGATCCCCAGTGGTCACGGCCGACAGTGTCGCCGCCCGCTGCGGCTCCGTCGAGCCGCGCGCGCGAGACACGATCCAGGCGCGGGTGTAGGCTCGCCGCGTGGGCGCCTCGTCCGAGCACGTCGTCTTGCTCCGCGCGGTCAACGTCGGCGGGACCGCGAAGCTGCCGATGGCCGAGCTCCGCCGCCTGCTCGAGGGCGTCGGCTGCGCGGACGTGCGCACCTACGTGCAGAGCGGCAACGCCGTCGTGCGCGCGCCGGCCCGCGTCGCGGCGTCGCTCCCGGCGCGGCTCGGCGACGCGATCGAGGGCGCGCTCGGCTTCCGGCCCGCGGTCATCGTGCGCAGCGCAGAGGCGTGGCGCGAGGTCGCCGCCGCGCACCCGTTCGACGGCGAGGGCGTCGAGCCCAAGCTGCTGAACGTCGCGTTCCTCGCGGAGGCGCCGGCGGCCGGGCGCGCGCTCGATCCGGCGCGCTCCCCCGGCGATCGCGCCCTCGTCCGTGGGCGCGAGGTGTACCTCTACTACCCGCACGGCTCCGGCCGCAGCAAGCTCGACAACGGCTACCTCGAGCGCGCGCTCGGCACCGCGAGCACGATGCGCAACTGGCGGACCGTCGGCGCGCTCGCGGCGCTCCTCTCGGCCTGAGCGCCGACCGAGCGCGTCGAAGGCCGAACACTTTTCTCGACGGGTCGGCGCGCGGCCGGCCACGTAGGGGCAGAGCGTCGCCGCGGCGCTCCCGGAGCGTGGCCGAGATCCGGCCCTCCGGTGGGCCGACAATCGCATTTGAATATGCGTTTGATCGGCGGGACCCATCGCGCGTCCATGCGCGACGGCGCGGGCGTGTCGTGTCACGTCCTCTCGGCGCGATGGCACACGATGACACCAGCATTTCTGGGGTATGCGAGAGAGATGGTTGGCACGGACACTGCGAGGCGTCGGTTCGAGCTTCGCTGAATACAATCAGCAGAATCCGAGGTAAGACGTGATGAACATCAATGCATACAAGTCGCTCAGTCTGTCGCTGCTCGTCGCCATGCCCTTCCTCGGCGGGGTCACGGAGTGCGGGGGGCGCTCACACCGCCCGGACCCGGATCCGGACCCGGATCCCGTGGTGTGCTGGTCGACCGAGGACTGCGCGCCCGGGCAGTACTGCGACACCGACGTCTGCATGAGCCCGTGCCGCGAGGGCGAGGCGTGCCCCGCCGTCTGCTACGGCGCCTGCGTGGACCTGCCGCCTCCGCCCGCGCACTGCATGTCCGACGCGGACTGCGGGATCGGCGCGCGCTGCAACCTCGAGACGTGCAGCACCCCGCCGGGGTGCGGGGATGACCCGATGGGCCCGGCCGTCTGCTACGGCACCTGCGAGCCGCTCGTGCCGCCGACCTGCGAGCCCGTGATGTGCGCGCTGTGGTGCGAGGGCGGCTTCGCGCGCGACCCGAGCGGCTGTGAGATCTGCGCTTGCGAGCCGCCGCCGCCCCCGATGTGCGAGCCGGTCACCTGCGAGATCTGGTGCGAGCACGGCTTCGCCGTCGACCCGCGGGGCTGCGAGATCTGCGCGTGCAACCCGGAGCCTCCGTCGTGCGACGAGCGCGTGATCTGCGACCTCTGGTGTGAGCACGGCTACGACGTCGACGAGCGCGGCTGCGGCATCTGCCGGTGCGCGCCGCCGCCTCCCGGCGGCGTCTGCGGCGGGTTCGCGGGCTTGGCCTGCGCGCCGCACGAGTTCTGCGACTACCCCGACGACGCGATGGTCGGTTGCGGCGCGGCCGACCACCTCGGGGTGTGCCGCCCGCGGCCCGAGGTGTGCCCCGAGATCTACGGCCCGGTCTGCGGCTGCGACGGCGCGAGCTACCCGAACGAGTGCTACGCGAACGCCGCCGGCGTCGACGTGTGGGCGAGCGGGCTGTGCGCCCCGCCGCGGCCGGATCGCTGAAGCGCGAGCCCGCCTCACGGGGCCGGTCGCCGAGCGCGGCCGGCCCCGTCTCCCTTTCTGGCGCCAACTGGCACAATGGCACAGCTATGTGTGCCATTGAATCGGTGGTTCTCGCGACGGAAATGGGGTGGCACGTGCCATGTAGATGGCGTGGCACATGCCGAACGCCTCGATCGCCAAGCCGCTCTTCGTCGCCGTCACCCTGTCCGCCGCGCTGCTCGCGCTCGCGGCCGCCGCGCCAGGGCGCGCGCACGCGCAGGCGGGCGTCGAGCTGGGCGATCCCGTGACCGGCGCGACTGGATCGACGCAACTCGTCTTGCCGCCTCCCCCGCGCACGGTAACCCTCGATCCCGAGCTGCTCGCGCTGCGCGGGGAGGTCCGCCGCGCGCGTGACGTCGTGCGCGAGGGACCGAGCTTCGGCGCGAGCTGGGGCCACGCCGCCGGCGGCTTCGGCATCGGGCTCGGCGTCGGGGCGTTCGCCGGCAGCGCGATCGGGCTCGGCGCGTGCGCGAACCAGGACGCGTGGACGTGCCCCATCTTCATGGTGCTCGGCGCCTCGCTCGGCGGCGGCGGGCTCGCGCCGTTCGGCGCCGCGCTCGCGACGTGGGGCTTCGGCGAGCGCGCGGGCGGGACGGGCAACTTCTTCGCCGCGCTCGGCGGCGCGTACCTCGGCGCGGGGCTCGGCCTCGGCGTCTCGACGATCTTCGGCCTGATGGGTGAGGTGGGCGCGGCCGCGATCGTCGGGCCGGTGTTCGGCGCGATCGCGACGACGTTCTTCTCCGCCCTCTTCTATCAGGCCACGTCGCGCGGCGCGCGCGCGCCCGACGAGCGCGCAGAGGGGGTGAGCCTCGTGCCGATGCTCGCGCCGGTGGACGGCGGCGCGACCGCCGGCGTGGCGGGGATCCTCTGAGCGAATCCGTGTAAGCGGCGCGCGCGCGGCGCGTTGGGCGGACACCTCTCAGCGAAGGAGACCGCATGCCCCGTCCCGCCCCGTCCCTCACGCTCGCTGCCCTCGCCCTCTCGCTCGCGCCCGGCTGCGCCGCGAGCCTCGGCATGGACCGCGGCGCCGTCCCGATCGTCGAGCACGCGCCGCCGAGCGCGCCGGCCACGCCGGTGGTCGACAGCGCCACGATCGGCGAGGAGCTCGCGCGCCGACCGCAGCTCCCCGCGCGGCCGCGCGTCGCGGTGTACTTCGAGCCGCCGGCCGACCCGGCGACGCCGTGGCGGTGGAGCTACGAGGAGCGCCGCGCGATCGTCGACGCCGGCGCCGACACGCACGAGGCCGACCTGTTCGCGCTGCCCGCGTCTGCCGTCTCGAGCCGCGACCGGCACGCGGTGCGCGTGGCCGCCGCGCAGCACGGCGCCGACGCGGTGATCGTGGTGCGCGGGAGCTTCGTGCAGGAGCGCCGCGACAACGGCTGGGCCGCGACGTACGCGCTCTTGCTGCCGATCTTCTTCGCGCCCGCGCAGGAGCAGGAGACGGTGTTCGTCGCCGAGGCGACGATGCTCGACGTGCGCAACGGCTACCTCTACCTCACCGCCGAGGGCGAGGCGTCGCAGTCGCAGCAGCGCGCGCACGTGTGGGTCGACGCGCGCGACGGAGTCGAGACGAGCCGCCGCGGCGCGGTCACCGAGCTCGCGCGAGAGCTCGGCCGCCGCCTCGCGCGCGTGCGGCCGGCGACCGGCGCGCAGGCTGCCACCGCGCAGACTCCCGGCGCGCAGGCTGCCGGCGCGCAGGCCCCCGCCGCGCCCACGGCTCACGACGAAGGCCGCGCCCCCGACGACGCGGGCTGACGCGCGTCGAGGAAAAGCTTGCGCCCGCGGGCTCGCTCTCTACCCTCGGGGCATGGACCCTCGCCTCGGCCGCCGCTCTTTCCTCGAGACGGGGGCGATCGTCCTCGCGATGCCGGGCGCGCTCGCCGCGTGCGGCGCCTCGCCGCGCTCGGTCGCCGCGCCGCCGCCCGCGAGCCCGGCGAGCCCGCTCGCGCCGTTCGCCGACGTGTTCGGCGTGGACGAGGCGATGATCCGCGCCGCGCTCGCGGAGCTCACCTCGCGCGGCGCCGATCAGGCCGAGCTCTACTTCCAGTCCGCGCGCTCCACCTCGATCGACCTCGAGGACGGGATCATCAGCCGCGCCCACGCGAGCGTGGACCTCGGCGTGGGCCTGCGCTGCGTGGTCGGCGAGCAGACGGGCTACGCGTACACCGAGGAGCTCACGCGCGAGTCGATGGTCGCGGCCGCGCGCACCGCGGCGGCGATCGCGTCGGGTGGGCGCGCCGCGCCGCCCGAGCGCATCCAGCACGTCGCCTTGCCCCACCAGCGCTACGCGATCGAGATCCCGTGGCGCGACGTGGGCGTGAACGACAAGCTCCCGCTCATCCAGCGCGCGGCGGCGCTCGCGCGCGCGGCGGACCCGGCGATCGCGAAGGTCGAGATCTCGTGGCTCGACGGCGAGTCGCGCGTCCTCGTCTGCGACATGCACGGGCGCATGGTCTACGACGAGCGGCCGATGACGCGGCTGTACGTCACGGTGACGGCCGAGCGCGCGGGCCAGCGTCAGACCAACCGCGCCAACATCGCGGCGCGCCGCGGCGTCGACTTCTACTCCGAGGAGAACCTGCGCACCGTCGTCCAGCAGGCGGTCGACCGCACGATGATCCTCTTCGATGCGCGCCGCCCGCCCGCCGGCGAGATGCCGGTCGTGCTCGCCGCGGGCGCGAGCGGGATCCTCCTGCACGAGGCGATCGGCCACGGGATGGAGGCGGACTTCAACCGCAAGCGGATCAGCATCTACGCCGACATGCTCGGGCGAGAGGTCGCCGAGCCGTTCGTGACGATCGTCGACGACGGCACCATCGAGCACGAGCGCGGCGCGCTCAACGTCGACGACGAGGGCCGCGAGGCCGAGCGCACGGTGCTCGTCGAGCGCGGGCGGCTCGTCTCGTACATGCACGACGGGATCAGCAGCCGGCACTACGGCGTCGCGGCGACCGGCTCGGGGCGGCGCGAGAGCTTCCGCTACCCGCCGATGCCGCGGATGCGCTGCACGTACATGGAGCCCGGCCCGCACACGCGTGACGAGATCGTCGCGTCGGTCGAGCGCGGGATCCTCGCCGAGACGTTCACCAACGGGCAGGTCCAGATCGGCGCGGGCGACTACACCTTCTACATCAAGAACGGCTGGCTCATCGAGGACGGGCGGCTCAGCGCGCCGATCAAGGACGTGAACATCATCGGCACCGGGCCCGAGACCTTGCGGCGCATCTCGATGGTCGCCGACGACGCGCAGCTCGACACGGGCGGCTGGAGCTGCGGCAAGCGCGGGCAGACCGTGCCCGTCTCGATCGGCATCCCGACCGTGCTCGTCCGGCAGCTCACCGTGGGAGGCGAGAACCGTGCTGGCTGAGCTCACGGAGCGCGCGGACGACGCGATCCGCGTGGCCCGCGCCGCGGGCGCGGACGAGGTCTTCGCGAGCGCGGACCGCACGCGCGGGGTCGAGGTGCAGGTCCGCGACGGCGCGATCGAGAAGCTCGAGGAGAGCACGAGCCGCGGCCTCAGCGTCCGGCTCTACGTGCGCGGGCGCTACGGCACCTACCGCACGAGCGATCTGCGGCCCGAGCCGCTCCGCGCGTTCATCGCCGACGCGGTCGCGATGACGCGCGCGCTCGAGCGCGACCCGTTCCGGATCATCCCGGACCCGGCGCTCTACGAGGGGCGCTCGACCGAGGACCTCGGCCTGCTCGACCCGGCGATCCTCGCGCTCGACATGGACACGCGCATCCGCTGGTGCATGGAGCTGTCCGCCGAGTGCCGGCACGAGCGGCTGGTGAGCGCGACGGTCGGCGCCAACGACGGTCACTCGCTCGTCGCCTCGGCGAGCAGCAACGGCTTCCGAGGGACGCACGAGCGCACGGTCCACTGGCGCGGCGTCGGCGTCACGCTGCGCGACGAGGGCGACGCGCGGCCGGAGGGCCACTACTGGGTCGGCGCGCGGCACCTCGCGGACGTGCCGGACACCGCGCGCGTCGGCGCCGCGGGCCTCGAGGACGCGGTGCGCCGCCTCGGCGCGACGTCGGGGCCGACGCGGCGCACGACGATGGTCGTCGAGCCGCGCGCGGGCGCGCGCCTGATCGGCCTGTTGCTCGGCCCCGCGAACGCGAGCGCGTTCAGCCAGCAGCGCTCCTTCTGGCGCGAGCGCGTCGGCGCGCGCGCCGTGTCGTCACGGCTCGAGGTCACCGACGAGCCGCTGATCGTGCGCGGTCACGGCTCGCGCTACTACGACGCAGAGGGGATCGCCGCGCGCCCGCTCCCGATCGTGACGGGCGGCGCGCTCGTGAACCTCTACGTCGACACGTACTACGGCCGCAAGATCGAGCGGCCGCCGACGACGGGAAGCACCTCCAACCTCGTCGTGCGCCCGGGCGCCCGCGATCTGCGCGCGATCGTCGCGGACGTGCGGGAGGGCTACCTCGTGACGAGCTGGCTCGGCGGCAACTCCGACGCGACGACGGGCGACTTCAGCCTCGGCCTGCGCGGCCACCGCATCGAGCGCGGCCAGATCGGCGGCCCGGTGCAGGAGATGAACGTCACCGGCAACCTGCTCACGCTCTTCTCGGCGCTGGCCGAGGTCGGCAGCGACCCGTGGCCGTACGGCTCCACGCTCGTACCGACGCTCGCGTTCGAAGGCGTGCAGTTCAGCGGCGCGTGAGCCCGCGTCAGCGTGAGCGCGGCGGCTCGTCGGATGCGAGCAGTCGCATGACCTCGCGCCGCAGCTTCGCCAACGATGGGCAGTCGGGCTCGGGGACGAGCGACATCCGGGCCGTCAACTTCTCTTGATGGATGACCTCGCGGTAGCGGCCACCGCTCATGTGACGAGACAGCCAGCCCTTCGCGTCGCGGATCGCCTCGGGGTCGTCTGGAGGCGCGAGGTCGAGCGGGAGCCCAGCCACCCCGCGGAGCGAGGTGGCCGAGGCGAGGAGCCACGCCTCGAACTCGCGCACGGCGAGGACGACGGCGAGCCGAACGTCCGAGCGTGCGCGCGACGCGCGGGCGCGGAGCTCGGGCCCGAGCGAGCAGGCGGTGTCGTCGTCGGCGTCGAGCAGGATCAGCACTGCCCCTCCGGGGCCGGTACGACGCGCCGCGAGCTCGACGGCGCGCTCGAGCTCGCCCGGACGCAGGAGCCGGCTGCGCGGGACGCGCAGGACGTCGCTCGTCGTGAGCTCGGGCATCGCGAGGCCCTCGGGATCGCGCTCCCACAGGCGCCGTAGGAGGATCGGGACCGCGGTCGTCTCTCCGTGCCCCTCGACGATGCAAGCGACCCTGCGGGTCACTCCGCCGCTCCGCCAGCGGGAGCGAAGAGATCGAGCTGCTCGGGCGAGACCCCTCGAGCGCTCTCGTGCGGTTCGAGCTGCCCCATGCGGAGCAGCTCACCCGCGGTGTAGAGGTGATCGCGCAGCGCGCCACGGCCGACGTCCGTGATCGGACCGAGCGTCGTGACGCCTTCCTCGGCCGCCACCGCCACGATCTGGGGGTCCGAGACGTCCTCGCTCTCGAGCAGATCAGGGCTGTGGCTCGTGACGACGACCTGAGTGTGCGCGGAGGCTTCGAGGAGCGCCTCGAGGAGCACCGTGGCAGCGGCGGGGTGGATCGCCGATTCGGGCTCCTCGATGCCGATGAGCGGCACCGGGTAGCCCGCGTCGCTCGCCTGCGCGAGGGCGACCAGCACCCCGAGCGCGCGGAGCGTGCCGTCGGACATGCTGCCGGCGAAGAACTTCCAGGGGTGCGCCGACCCCTTCACGGCCTGCCGGAAGAGCAGCGTCTCGCGGTGTGCGACGGCCTCGCGCGTCACGTCCTGGACGCCAGGGGCGATCTTGGCGAGGTAGGCCTTCACGCTCTTCATCGACTCCGGCGCCTCGGCCTCGAGGCGCCCGATGACGCTGGCGAGGTTGCGCCCGTCGCGCACGAGTCGCCGGCCCGGGTCCGGCGGCTGCACCTCGCGGATCGCGGCGGGCGAGAGGTTGTAGAAGCTCATCGCCGAGAGCGCGTCGAAGACCTCTCGAAACTCGGGCGCTCCCGACATGGCGACGAGGTAGAGGCGGTCGGCGGCCGCCGCGGGCGGCCGCTCGATGGTGCAGCTCACGACGTCGCCGCGCCGCACGACGTAGCTCGCGCGCTCGGTCTCACCTCGAGCGAGCGGCAGACGATCGACGTCACAGCGCTCCTCCTTCACCTCGAACGCGCCGTTCTTGCGAGCGGCGATCTCGAACGCGAAGACGGCGCGGGCGTCGTGCGCGAGCTCGAGCTCGAGCCGGATCCCGAAGTTGTGCGGGTGCCCCGTCGAGCGCCGCCGCACGTCATCGATCCCGCCGCGCTCTCGGAGCGCATGGTCGAGCGGCGAGGCCAGGCCATCGGAGACGAGCCGCAGGGCGTCGAGGAAGTTGCTCTTGCCGCTCCCGTTGGAGCCGACGAGGAACGTCAGCATCCCGAGCCGGAGGTCGCAGGCCGCGATGCTCTTGTAGTTTCGCAGGACGACGCGGCGGACGAAGGGGCGGGCGGACATCGCCTTCAAGCCTACCTCGCCGGGCTCGCCTCGCCGGTGGCGATTCTCGGGCCGCCGCGCGGCGCTGCGCGCCGTATGCTCGCGCGCGATGAGCGAGCGACCGATCGATCCCGAAGTGCAGCGGCAGGCCGACGACGTGCGCAAGCGGCTCGCGGTGGCGATCCCGAAGCCCGTGGTCGAGCTCGATCACGAGAACGCGTGGCAGCTCCTCGTCGCGACGATCCTCGCGGCGCAGGCGACCGACAAGAAGATCAACGAGCTCACGCCCGCCCTCTTCGCGCGCTACCCGGGGCCGCGCGAGCTCGCCGTCGCCGACCTCGCGGAGGTCGAGCGGCTCGTGAAGCAGTCCGGGTTCTTCCGCGAGAAGGCCAAGCGCATCGTCGGCGCGGCGCAGGTGATCACCGAGCGCTTCGGCGGCGAGGTCCCCAAGACGATGGATCGCCTGCTGACGGTGCCGGGCGTCGCGCGCAAGACCGCGAACGTGGTGCTCGGCGTCGCGTTTCGGAGGCCGGCCGGCGTGGTCGTCGACACGCACGTCACGCGGCTCGCGGGACGGCTCGAGCTGTCGACGGAGACGAGCCCCGAGAAGATCGAAGAGGACCTCATGGCGCTCTGGCCCAAGCGCGCGTGGATCGACACGAGCCACCGGCTGATCTTGCACGGTCGCTACGTGTGCAAGGCGAAGCAGCCGCGCTGCGGGCGCTGTCCGCTCCACGAGCTCTGCGGCGCGGCCGAGGGGGCGAAGGAGACGCGCGGCTGGAAGACGCGCGCGGCGTGGGAGCAGCGGCTCGTCGAGTCCAAGGGCGCCGTCGACGTCCTCTGACGCGGAGGGTCCGCCGTCCCCACGGTGACGGAACGTCGCGACCGGCACACCCCGCGTTGACGATCTGTCCACCGGGAGGCCGCATGGATCGCAGAAGACGTGGAGAATCGAGGGTGGATCGAGAGCTGCTGAGCTCTCGGGCATGCAGGACCAACCGATCTCCATCGTCGTCGTCGGCGCGAGCTCCGCCTCCGACGAGGCCTGGCTCCGGCGGCGGCTCCCCGTCACCCCGCACGCGGGGGCGTGGGTGCTGCGCTACCCGGGCGCCGAGCTCGACGCGGTCGTGTTCGCGGAGCAGCTCCGGCTCGACGCGCGGCGCACGCAGGTGCGGCTCACGCTCGGCGTCGCGTCGGGCGGCGCGGACCCGATCGGAGACGCGATGCGCGCGTACGCGCGCGCGCGGGCGCTCGGCGGCGACATGACGCTCGCGTCCTCCGCGCTCCTGCGCGCCGCGTGATCGGCCGCGAGCGCGAGCGCCATATGATGGCGCGAGCAAGCTGTGTTGCCGGTGGAGCTCAGCCGCTGGGCGCCGCTTCGCGCTTCGCGATCGTTCCGTCGGGGAGCACGCGGCCGGGGAGATCGATCCCCTCGGCCATCGCGACGAGCGCGTCGCACAGCTCGGCGCGGTCGACGCGCAGGCGCGCGATCGTCATGCGGCAGCGCTCGCGCGTCATCCGCACGCGGATCGCGCGGGCCGTCTCGCGGGCGAGGCGCAGGTAGCGCAGCGAGATCGCGCCGCCGGCGATCGCGAGCAGCGCGGTGAGCGCGCCGGCGGTGACGAACGCGTCGGGCACGCCCGGGTACATCGCGTGGAGCGTGTGGTGGCCCCAGCCGGCGAGGAGCGCGGCGGTCAGCCACGCCGCGGGGAAGATCAGCGAGCCGGCGAGGATCTTGATCGACGCCTCGTCCTTCTCGGTCTTCGAGGCCCAGCGCGAGACGGCGTAGAGCGCGAGCGCGGGCGGCACGTTGACGATGCCGCCGAGCACCATGATCGGCGGGAAGAGGAAGTACACGAGCACCGCCTGCAGGAGCAGCAACAGCCCGAGCCACGCGTTGACGATCCGCGGCGGCCGGTCGAGCTCGTGGTCCTCGATGCGCAGCGCGCGCAGGTCCGCGTCGTACTCGGCGACCCGCGCGATGAGCGCCTCGACCTCGCGCGGGTGCGTGGCGCGGCGCGCCTGGTAGCCGGTCCAGATCCGCGCGAACGCGCGCGTGCGCTCCTCCATCGTCGGCTTCGCGAGCTGCGCGCCGGTGCGGAACGCGCGCTCCGCGCGCACGAGCTTGCGCGCGCGGTGCATGAGGTGGTGGTCGTCCCAGCTCTCGGTCGCGTGCACCACCTCGTAGAGGACGCGCTCGATCTCGTCGGTGAACGCGCGGTAGCGCGCGCGGCGCGCCTCGTGCGGCTCGTCCGCGGGCGGCACGCCGGCGAGCGCCTCGGGCAGCGCCATCGGCGGGTGGTAGCTGACGAGCACGCTCGATCGGAAGAGGCGCTTCTCGTCGTAGTGCAGGCCGACCGGGACGAGCACCGGCGTCGGGTCCTCGGGGCGCTTGCGCTCGCACGCGCGGTAGTAGAGGCGCGCGACGCCGGTCTTGAGCGCCATGAGGTGCGGCGCGTCGTGGCTCATGCCCTCGGGGAAGAGCGCGGCGAAGCGGCCCCGCACGACCGCGTCCGAGAGGGCGTCGAGGCTCTTCTCGTTGGCCGCCGCGCGCGCCTCCTCGCTCGCGTCCTCGCCCATGTCGAGCGCGCGGTAGATCGGGACCGTCTCGGTCGCGCGCAGGATCGCGCCGAGCATCGGCACCTTGAAGAGGCCGTGCCGCGCGCCGAACACCACGGGGCGCGGGCACGTCTCGAACAAGAGCGCCGGGTCGATCATCCCGTTCGGGTGCCACGCGACGAGGACCCCGCCGCCCTCCGCGGGCACGTGCTCCAGGCCCGTCACCTCCACGCGGCGGAAGAACAGCCGCAAGAGGAGGTGCACGAGCTGGACGATGAGCCGTCGCACGGGGCGCAGTATGGCCGAAAGCGGTAGTAGACTCCGCTTCGTGGTGGATCGGAGGCTCGGAGCCGCGCTCGGCGCGGCGGCCGTCTTCGCCGTGGGCTTCGCGCTCGGCTGGCTCGTGCGCGGTGAGCGCGCGGCGAGCGCGGCGGGCGCGGCAGGCGAGCCGTCCTCCGCGAGTGCGGCGGGCGGAGGTGGCGGCGCGAGCGAAGGCGGCGTCGCGGGCGAAGGCGGCGTCGCGGGCGAAGGCGGCGTCGCGGGCGAAGACGACGCCACGCGCGAGGGTGAGGCGCGCGGCGAGGACGCCGAAGGAGGCGCCCGCGATTCGCGCGGCGAGTCCCTGCACGCGGATCGAGGGCACGGCGCGGGCCCGCGCGCGGCAGCGAGCGAAGCCGAGCCCGCGCGCAGCGCCGACGCGGGTGCGCCGCCGCGCGGGCGGCTCGCCGCGAGCGCGATCCAGGACGTCGTGCGCGCTCATCGCGACGAGCTCGGCTTCTGCTTCGCGTGGCAGCTGCACCAGCGACCGGACCTCGGCGGCCGGGTCGTGATGGAGTTCGAGATCGGCCCCGACGGTCACGTCACCGAGGCGCGCATCGCCGACGACGCGCTCGGGGACGAGACGGTGCTGCGCTGCTTCGTCTCGGTGACGCGGCGCATGGAGTTCCCCACGCCCGAGGGCGGCCCCGTCACCGTCCGCTATCCGTTCGTGCTCTCGGCGGAGCCCGCCGCGGACTAGCGATGCAGGAGAGCGACACGTACCTGCTCGACCGCGCCGGCACCGTGCTGCACGGGCGCTACCGGGTGACCGAGCTGATCGGCGCGGGCGGCATGGGGAGCGTGTGGCTCGCGGAGCAGCTCGTGCTCAAGCAGATCGTGGTCGTGAAGTTCCACGAGCCCTGGTCGCACGCGGAGGCCCCCGAGCGCGCGCTCGCCCGCTTCGTGCGGGAGGCGAAGCTCCTCGCGTCGGTGCGTCACCGCAACGTGACCGAGCTCTACGAGGCCGGCACGACGCGGAGCGGCGAGCCGTTCTTGATCATGGAGCGCCTGCGCGGGCACGCGCTCTCGTGGCGGATGCGCGACGGCCGCCCGATGCCGCTCGGCGAGTCGCTGGGCATCGCGATCGAGATCGCGAAGGGCCTCGAGGCGGTGCACGCGGCCGGCATCCACCACCACGACGTGAAGCCCGAGAACATCTTCCTGCACCACGACGAGGACGACGAGGTCGTCCCGAAGCTCCTCGACTTCGGCCTCGCGGGCGCGCGCTGGCTCGCCCCGATCATCGACGCGCACCACACCGTCGGGACGCCCGGCTACATGGCGCCCGAGCAGGCGTACGGGCTCGACGGCATCGACCACCGCGTCGATCTCTACGCGCTCGGCGTGACGCTCTACGAGATGCTCTCGGGCGCGCTCCCGGCGCTCGGCCGAACGAACGACGAGCTCGTGCAGCACACGATCTCGGCCGATCCGATCCCGCTCACCGACCACCGCCCCGACCTCGCGGGCCCCGTCGCCGAGACGATCCACGCGCTGCTCGCGCGCGACCCCGCGCGCCGCCCCGCGGACGCGCGCGCGCTGCGCCACGCGCTCGAAGACCTGCGCGACGAGTAGCCTCGCGGCGCGCCGTAGTCACGCAAGAATCGTTGACGGCGCCTCAGGGCTCGCGCGGGCGACACGCGCTCGGGCGCGCGGACGGGACCGCGCGCACGACGAGGCGGTTGCCCGGCGCGTCCGGCGCCCAGCTCGGGGTGCCACCCAGGGGTCGCTCCTCGCCGTAGCCGCACGCGAGCAGGCGCGACGGATCGACGCCGCGCGCAGCGAGCAGGGCGCGCACGTCCTCGGCGACGGCGTGCGACTGGCGCAGGTTGAACGCGCCGGTGCGCACCGTCTCGGTGTGGACCTGCAGCTCGATCGCGCGATGCGGGCAGCCGGCCAGCCGCGCGGCGAGCGCGTCGATCACCGGGTAGGAGACGGGATCGACCCGCCCCTGGAAGAGATCGAAGACGAGCGCGAACGTCTGCGGCGCCTCGGTGCACGCGGCCGCGGGCCGCGGGGTGGCGAGGACGGACGCGGCGAGCGCGAACGCGGTGAGCGAGGTGAGGCGAGACACGTGCACCTCGGTGTACGGCTCGCGCGGCGGGATCTTCCGGCTCCCCCACCTTCGCGGGCGTGTGAGCAGACGCAGACGGTCGATCGTGACGGTGAGGGCACGCTCCCACGTACGCGGCAGGACCAGACTGCGGAGGAACGATGCGACGGATGTGGTGCTTGGCCTTCGCCGCGGCGATGGGCTGCGGTGGCGAGACGACCGACGTGGACGCGGGGACGGCGCGCGACGCGGGCGACGGGATGGACGCTGGCGCAGAGGACGCGGGCTTCGACGCGAGCGTCGACGCGGGCTTCGACGCGAGCGCGAGCGACGCGGGGAGCGACGCCGCGATGCCGGACGCCGGCCCGGAGCCGGAGTGGCCGGAGCCGGGGCTCGGCTCGCCCGCGTGGGCGACGCTGACCGTGGGTGAGCCGGGGACGTGCACCCCGCTCGTCGCGTGCGGCGGCGACGTGGTCGGCACGTGGGACGTCTCCGGCGGTTGCTTCGAGGTCGCGCTCGAGGAGCGCGTCTCGATGTGCCCGGGCGCGATGGTGAGCCGGCGCGAGGGCCGGGGACGCGGCCGCGTGGTGTTCGGCGCCGACGGCGCCGCGCGCCGCGTCGCCGAGGCGATCGTCGAGGTCGAGATCTTCGTTCCCGCGCTGTGCGCCGCCTTCGTGAGCTGCGCGATGATCGAGTCGATGATCCGGCCGGCGGTGACCGAGGCGAGCTGCCCCGTCGACGCGATGGGCAACTGCAATTGCATGGCGCGGCAGCGCACGCTGATCGACGACACCGACCTCTACACGACCGAAGGCGACGAGATCGTCTCGACCACCAGCGGCAAGCGCTGGGAGTACTGCGTCGAGGCAGACGGCTTGCGCTACCAGGACACGAGCCCGACCGGCACGCGCGAGCCCGGCATCGTCGAACTCACCCGGCGCTGACTCACCCGTTCACGAGCACGGTCGTCTGGCTCGGCGCGATCACGTTGCCGGCCGGCGAGTTCGCGCTCGCGCCGTTCTGGGCGGTCATCTTGAGCAGGTTGACGATGTCGTTGCCTTCGACCTTCACCTTGCTCACGCCCATCTTGAAGGTCGCCTTGTCCATGTTGGTGCCGGAGCTGACGCCCTTCAGGGTGCCCGCCTCGTCGCCCATCGTGCGCGGGATCTCGCTCGCCTTGGTGATCACCGGCTGGTTGAGGATCTTGACCTTCTGGCTGCACGTCCCACCGTCCGCCTGGTTGCACATGCCGATGTTCGGGAACGGCGTCGGGATCGGCGGCGCAGGGGGCGCGGGGACCTTGCACACGTCCGGGAACGCGAAGACCTGACCGCCTGCTTTCGTGCTCGCGGGGAACATGGTGCGGGGCAGTATGCCAGAGCCTCGCGAGCTGAGCGACGCCGGCGGGTTACGCGGCGCGGGAACGCGAGGCCCCACGGCGCACGGCGGGCGCCGCGCCGGGGCGTCGAGCGCGCCCCGCCGTCCGAAACCTGGACGCCGATCGCGCCATCGCGGCGCGATCACCGCCTGCCGGCCTCGGGCGGAGCACACGCCTGCGGTGTCGAGTCCGCAGCGCGAAGGCCCCCGCCGCTGGTATGGCGGTTGCCAAGAGGGCGCTCGATGCGGATCGCTGCGCTCTCTCTCCTCTGTCTCCTGGGCTGCGCCGAGCCGCCGGCGACGTCTTCGCAGGCGCCGCTCGTCGCGAGCGCGATCGCGCTCGACGACGGCGAGGTGCTCCTCGACGTGCGCGGCGACGCGCGGCTGATCGGCCTCGTCGAGCCGGTGCCCGAGGCCTCGGACGCCGACCGCGTCCTGTCGCTGCGCGGCGTGGGCCTCGACGGACGCCGCGTGCTCGACGCGCGCTTCGTCGGCGACGCGGTCGTGCTGATCGACGCCGACCACGGCCTGCGTGTCGTCGAGGGCGATCGCGAGCACCTCCTCGACGAGCGCGCCGAGGCGCCGCTCTCGGTGGTCGGCGACGCGATCGCGTACGTGCGCGGAGAGATGCCGGACTTCGAGGTGGTGCGCGCGGTCCCGGCGACCGGCGAGGTGCGCGCGCTCGCGCCGGGCGTCACGCCGGCCTGGTCGCCCGCGCTCTCGCCCGACGGCCGCGAGGTGCTGTTCGCGACGAGCGCGACGGGCACCCCGCGGCTCTACCGCTCCGGGCGCGGCGACGTCGAGAGCGCGCGCTTCCCGACCATGCCGGGCGGGCCCGCGTGGCGCGGCGAGGTGCTGATCCTCGAGGACGAAGCCGGGCTCGCCTGGATCGACGTCGCGACGGGACAGCTCGTGCGCGAGGAGCGAGGGCTGTCGGGGCTGCTCGCCGCGGCGGACGGCAACGTCTACGCGCGGCGCGGCGCCGGCTACGAGGTGATCCGATGATCGGCCGCGTCATCCTGTGCGTCGCGCTGCTCGCGCCGTCGGTCGCGAGCGCACAACGTGTGTTGCTCCGCCGTCCGTACGCGGAGACCTACCGCATGAACTACGGGTTCGACCACCGCGCGGGCGGCGGGTGCACCGACTACGCGTGCATGGGCGCCTGCTACGACGGACACACCGGCAACGACTTCGGGACGCCGTTCGGCACGAACGTGCTCGCGGGCGCGGCCGGGCGCGTGATCGGGCGCAACGACGGCTGCGCCGACTACGGCAGCCTCGGCAACACCTGCGGCGGGCGGTGCGGCAACTACATCCAGCTCGAGCACTCGGATGGATCGCGCACGATCTATTGTCACATGCGGAACGGCTCGCTGCGCGTGAGCGTAGGCCAGACCGTGACCTGCGGGCAGCTCTTGGGGCAGAGCGCGTCGAGCGGGTCGAGCACCGGGCCGCACCTGCACCTCGGGTGGCGCGCGTCCGCGAGCGCGGCCTCGGACGATCCGTTCCGCGGGAGCTGCGGTGGACCGGTGAGCCTCTGGGTCGAGCAGCGGGGCTATCGCGAGGCGCCGGGCACCGTCTGCCAGAACGCCTGCACGCCCTCGACCGAGGTCTGCAACGGGCGCGACGACGACTGCGACGGACGCGTCGACGAGAACGCGACCGAGGAGGTGTGCAACGGGCGCGACGACGACTGCGACGGCGCGGTCGACGAGGACGACGTGTGCGAGGTGCGGCTCCTGCACTGGGCGCCGAGCGCCTACGCGCCGCCGTCGAGCACCGACGTCGACGGCGACGGGCGCGCCGACGTGTGCGCGCGCGGCTACTCGGGCGTGCGCTGCTGGCTCCGCGGCGCCGAGGGCGGCTGGCCCTCGGAGTGGGCGCCGGTCCCGTGGGGCGACGCCTCGGGCTGGGACGACGTGACGAACTTCGCGACGATCCGCATGGGCGACCTCGACGGCGACGGCCGCGCGGACGTGTGCGCGCGCGCCGACCGCGGCGTCGTGTGCGCGCGCTCGAACGGCGCCGGGTTCGACGCGCACACCACGTGGCTCGACGCCCTGTCCGACGCGAGCGGGTGGAACGCGCCGCGTCACTACACGACGATCCGGCTCGCCGACGTGAACGGCGACGGGCGCGAGGACCTCTGCGCGCGCGGCGCCGACGGGCTCGACTGCTGGCTCTCCGACGGCGAGGCGTTCGTCACGCGCGTCGAGGGCCCGCGGTGGTCGGACGGCTCGGGCTGGGGGAGCGCGCGCCACTACGGGACGATCCGCTTCGCCGACCTCGACGGTGACGGCCGCGCGGACGTGTGCGCGCGCCGCGTGGCCGGGATCCGCTGTCACCTCGCGACGGGCGAGGGGTTCGGGCCCGCGGTGGACGGCGACGCGCTGAGCGACGCGGCCGGCTTCGGGGAGCGGCGGTACTGGAGCACGATCCGCCTCGCGGACGTGGACGGGGATCGGCGCGCGGATCTCTGCGCGCGCGACGCGGACGGGCTCTTCTGCATGCTCGGCGACGGGACCGGCGCCTTCGGCGCGCGCCTCGAGGTGGCGGCGCTCGCCGACGCGTCGGGGTGGGACGACGAGTCGAACTTCGCGACGCTGCGCGTCGGGGACGTCGATGGAGACGGCGCCGACGACCTCTGCGCGCGCGCGAACGCGGGGATGCGCTGCTACGCGTGGGACGGCGCCGCGTTCCGCACCTTGCAGGGGCCGGCGTGGTCCGACGACGCGGGCTGGAGCGCGGCGCGCTTCCACCAGACGATCCGCGTGGTCGACGTGGACGGAGACGGGCTCGCGGATCTCTGCGCGCGCTCGAGCACCGACTACCGCTGCCACGCGGGGAGCGGCGCCGGGTTCGTCGAGGCGCCCGACGTGCTCTCCGAGATGACCGACGCCGGCGGCTGGGACGCGCTGCGCTACTTCTCGACGATCCTGAGCGCGTCGTCGACGTGCCGGCCTTCGTCGGAGACGTGCAACGGGCGCGACGACGACTGCGACGGCGTGATCGACGAGAACGCGAGCGCCGAGGTGTGCAACGGCCTCGACGACGACTGCGACGGCGCGATCGACGAAGACGGAGTGTGCGACGAGCTCCCGCGGCCCGACGCGGGCGTGCCGCCCGTGGGGGACGGCGGCGCCGCGCCGAGCACGAGCCCGCCGAGCGAGCTGAGCCCCGCGTGCACCTGCCGCGCGACGCGCCCGTCGCGATCCGCCGGCGCGCTCCTCGCCGCGCTCGCCGTCGGCCTCGTGCTCGCCCGCCGTCGCGTGCGTACGCGTTAGCAGGCCTCCTCCACGAGAGCCTGGAGCGTCTCGATCAGGGCGTCGGCGTCGATGGGCTTGTCGAGCACCGCGACGGCGCCGAGGTCCGCGGCGCGCGCGCGCGTCTCGTCGTCTCCGAAGGCGGTGACGACCACGGTGGGGAGCTGGAAGCCGACCCGCTCGGAGTACGCGAGCAGGTCGAGGCCCGTCATCCTGGGCATCCGCAGGTCCGTCAAGAGGACGTGCGCGCGCGGGCGCGGGCAGTCGAGCACGACGATGTCCTCGATGTAGTCGCGGATGCCGGTCGCGTCGGCGAACTCCACGACGTCGAAGCCGTGGAGCTCGAGGTACTCGCGGAGCGCGGTGCGGAGCTCGAGATCGTCCTCCGCCAGGAGCACTCGGGGTCGGGTCATGCCCGAGCTCCCCGCAAGAGGCGCTCCAGAGGCGCTCGATGGCCGGGGTCGGGCGGCCCGCGTGCACGTTCTGCGCGCAGCCTTCGCTACACGCCTTCAGGCGGGCCTCGGTTGCGCGAACCTCGCGGCGACGGCGAGCAGCTCGCCGACCGCGAGCGGCCGCTCCAAGCAAGCCGCCGGCTCCCCATCCGCGGCGCGCGAGACGCGGTCGTCCGTCCCACGCACGAGGACGACGGGGACCGAGGCGAGCTCCGCGCGCATCCACGCCATCAGCTCCGCGCCGCTGACGCCGCGGAGGCGCGGGTCGAGGAGCACCAGCGACGGCGGAGGGTGAGACCGCAAGTAAGCTTGCGCATCGCGCCCCGTGGCGACGCCGCGCGCGAGGTAGCCGGCGCGCGCGAGCACCTCGACGAGGTCTCGCCGCGACGAGGCGTCGTCCTCGGCGACGACGATCAGCGGGCGACGGGGCGCCGCCGCCGCGACCGATCGGGGCAGCGCGAACGAGAAGCAGCTCCCGTGGCCGATCGCGCTGTGCGCCCACAGGCGTCCCCCGTGCGCCTCCACCAGGCCGCGGCACATGAAGAGGCCGAGCCCCGCGCCCTCGCCCGGACGCTTCGGGCGAGGCCGTCCCGCGCGCGGCGGCTCGAACAGCCGCGCGAGCTCGTCGCTGGCGATGCCCCGACCTTCGTCCTCCACGTGGAGCACGACCTCGACCTCGCCCACGTCGGCGCGCACGGTCACGCGGCCGGGCTCGGGGGTGAACTTGAGCGCGTTGCCGATCAGGTGGTCGAGGACCTGCAGCACGCGCGCGCGATCGCACGTCAGCTCGATGGGCTGAGCCGGCAGGCGCGAGGTGACGCGCGCGGGCGCCGCGCAGGATCGGTGCGCGATCCGCAGGAGCTCGGCGAGCTCGACCGCGTGAGGGCTGACGCGAGCCCGGAGGCGGCCCGCCGCGATCTCGGACACGTCCATCGCGTCCTGGATCATGCGATCCAGGCGCGACGCGCTGCGATCGATCGCGTCGATCTCACGGCGCAGCTCCTCACCGGCCCGCCGGCGGAGCGTCGCCGCCTTCATCACGATCACGGAGAGCGGGTGGCGGAGCTCGTGGGCGACCCGCGCCAAGAGGGCGTGCTCGGCGGAGCTGGGCTCGGCCGCGTCGTCTCGGTGGCGGACGGCTTCGAGGGCCGAGGCGCCGAGCGCGGTGAGCGCCTCGAGGAAGGCGCGCTCCAACGCCGTGAGCTCGCGTCCCGTGTCGAGCGCCACCGAGAGCACGCCCACCGACAGCCCGTGGATCAGGATCGGGAGGTGCGCGGCGCTCGCGTCGCGCGCCGTGGAGTAGGCTGGCGCACAGCGCCGGTACGCCTGGACGACGGGATCGTCGTCGCGATCGAGGCGCGATCGCGCGCTCGCCGCGCCGAGCGCTCCGCTCGCGGACACGAGCCGGAGCCCCTCCCCGGCCGGCGGCGCGATGTAGAGGAGCGCGTGGCGCGCGTCGAGCCCGTCGCGGGCGTCGCGCACGAGCGCGTGGTGGACGTCGAGCCGCCGCCGCGCCCCGGCGGCGTGGCGGCTGAAGTGACCGAGTCGCTCGACGAGCCGCTCGCCGTGAGCATCGTGGGTCATCGCGCCGCGGCTCGTGACGTCGCGTCCCCGTCGCCGCTGGGGAGCGCGAGCGACGGCACCGACACCTCGATGCTCGACGGGGAGCCGATCGCCAATCGACCGTCGAGGGCGTGCGCCAGGTCGCGGACGAGGCTCAGGCCGAGGCCGGAGCCGGACCCGGCGCGCAGGTGCAGCGCGACGTCGACCTCGAGGGGCGCGAACAGCTCGCGGCGCTCGCTCGCGGAGAAGAGCCGTCCGCCGTGGGCCACGCGGAAGCGGTGGATGCCGCCGTCCGTCTCGACGCCGAGCACGACGGGAGCCTCACCGCCGCGCTCGAGCGCGAGCGTCAGGACGTTCAGGAGGATCAGCCGCAGGAGCCGCGCGTCGCTGGCGAGCTCCGGCTCCTGCGTCGCGCCGCCCGGCGCGAGGCTCAGGCGCCGGGGGGCGCCGGCGTCGCTGAGCTCGTCGATCACGGCCGCGGCGAGGCGCCTCGCGTCGAAGCGCCGGACGAGCGGGGTGAGCTGCAGGTCCTGGTAGCGCGAGCACTCCAGCATCGTCTCGATGAGGAACTGCAGCCGGTGCTTCGACCGGTTGATGCGCTCGAGGCGCCTCCGCACCGACGGAGTCAGGCTCGCGCCGCCTTCGCGCTCCAGCATGCGGAGGTGCAGGCGCATCGAGGTCACGGGCGTCCTGAGCTCGTGGGAGACCATCCCGAGGAAGTCCCGCTTCGCGCGGTCCGGGTCGCGCGTCGCGGCCGGCGACGCGGTCGACGGCAGGGCGACGACGAGCTGGGCGAGCTCACTCGCGTCGGCGGGCTCGCTCGCGACGGTGACCTCGATCCCGGCGGGCGCACGTCGCGGCAACGCGACCTGCATTCGCCGGCCGCCGCGAGGGGATCGCGTGACGACGAAGGTGCCGCCGATCCCCTCGATCAGGTCGGCGAGCTCGTCGATCCCGACCGCGTCGGGGCGCGCGGCGCTCGCCCGGGCTCGCGGCGCACGTCCTCGAGCCGCCTCCGCGCTCTCCGACACCGTCACCTCGATGTCGCCGGCGCACACGCGCACGCGCAGCGAGACCCGCGAGCCCGGCGGCGAGTCGGCGAGCGCCTCGACGACGAGGCCGACGAGGATCCGCGCGAAGTGATCGGGATCGACCTCGCCGCCCAGACGCGTCGGACACGTCACCGTGAGCTCGACGCCGCGCTCCCTCGCGAGGCCCGCGAGCGCGCTCGTGATCTGCGCGATCCACGCGGCGAGATCGCCACGCACGTAGCGCACCCGAGGCAGCGCCGCCTCGGAGTCTCCTTCGGCCGAGCGCCCGATCACCGATCGCAGCCGCGCGAGCAGGACCGCGCGATCTCGCGTCGAGCGCGCCTTCGACAGGAGCCGCGCGTCGGCGAGCGCGCGGATCGCCTCGCGCCACGGGGAGACCGCCCGCTCCACGTCCTCGCGGCGCTCGGGCTCGAGCGCGTGCAGCGCCTCGACGAGCTCGTCGAGGTCGTCGATCGCACGGCGCGACGCGGGATCCCCCCGCTCCTCGAGCGCAGCGCGGACGAGCTCGAGGTCCGCGAGGAGCGTGCCTTCCCAAGACGTCGTCGCGTCGGCCCGACGCCATACGCCGGTCTCGACTCGCGTCTCGGGCGGGAAGGGATCGCCCTCGATCGGGAGAGGCACGTCCGGCGCTCTTTCAAGGCTCGGGCCAGCGCCGCCCAGAGTGGCTTCGCCAGGGGTGCGCCTCCTGCAGCGCGCAGGGGGTGCGCAAAGATCCCCTCCCTGCGGTCGGCTCCGCACCGGTTGCGCGCCCCCTCGCGGTGACGGGGGATTCCCTGGCGCTCGCGGCCCCGGGTTTCGGCATACTTCCTCAGGGGGTGCAACATGTCGAACGACGTGCGGCGAGTGCTCGTGGTCTCTGGCGACCCGCGGTGCGGTGAGCTCGCCGAGCGGCTCGGGCGGAGCGGCCGCGTGGAGGTCCGCTGCGCGTCGGCGGTGGATGATGCAATCGAGCTTGTCGGCGCGTGGCGTCCCGCGGCGATGCTCGTCGACCCGACGGCGCTCGAGCCAGGGGAGGCGGAGCGCGCCGTCGAGGCCTTCGACCACGTCGAGGGGGGGCTGTGCGCGCTGCTCGCCGAGGAGCCCAGCGGAGAGACCGCGAGCGAAGCGCTGCGTCTGGGGGCCGACACGGTCCTCGCCTGGTCGGTGGACGTCTCGACGATGTTCCGCTGCTTCGGCTGGGAGGACACGTCCGCGACGCCCGAGCTCGCCGACAGCGCGCTTCCGCCGTTCGTCGTGGGCTCGTGCCCGGCGATGCGCGAGGTGTGGCGCCTCGTGTTCTTGGCCGCGCCGGACCAATGCTCGGTGCTGATCTCGGGTGAGACGGGGGCCGGCAAGGAGGTGGTGGCGCGCGCGCTCCACCGGTTCTCGGCGCGGCGCAAGGGCCCCTTCGTGGCGGTCAACTGCGCGGCGCTCCCCGAAGGGCTCCTCGAGTCCGAGCTCTTCGGGCACGAGAAGGGCGCGTTCACGGACGCCAGCTCGCGCCGGCTGGGCCGGTTCGAGCTCGCGGACGGCGGGACGCTGCTCCTCGACGAGATCGGCGACCTGCCGCTGTCCCTGCAAGCGAAGCTCTTGCGAGTGCTCCAGGAGCGGACCTTCGAGCGGCTCGGCGGCGCGACCCCGATCTCCGTCGACGTGCGCGTCGTCGCGGCGACCCATTGCGACCTGGTCGAGGCGTGCCACGCGGGCCGGTTCCGCGCGGACCTCTACTACCGGCTCGACACGCTGACGATCCGCGTGCCGCCGCTGCGGGAGTGTCGCGAGGACATCCTCGGGCTGTGGCGCTACTTCGTGGCGGCGGGCGCGCAGAGGCGCGGGCGCGCGGCGCCGGTGACCTCCGAGGCCGTGCTGCGCCGGCTGCTCCGCTACGACTGGCCGGGCAACGTGCGCGAGCTGCAGAGCGCCGCCGCGCACGCGCTCACGGTCGGAGTCGGTGACACGATCGGCGTGGACGACCTGCCCGAGCACCTGCGAGGCGCTCGCCCGCTCGGGCGCCTGCCGGGGCTGCTCGGGATGACGCTCCGCGAGGTCGAGCGCGAGCTGATCCTCCAGACGTTCTCCGCGTTGGAGAGCGCCTCCGCGACCGCGGAGATGATCGGGATCTCGACGCGGAAGGTGCAGTATCGCCTCAAGCAGTACCGGCTCGCCGACGCGGCCGACGCGCGCGCGTCGGCGGCGCCGGCCGACGAGACCGGAACGGTCGCCGGCCCGCGCGTGCTGCTCGCGGAGGACGACGACGAGATGCGCGACGTGCTCGAGGAGTTCCTCGAGGGCGGGGGCTTCAGCGTCACCGCGGTCGCCACGGGGCGCGCGGCGCTCGAGGAGCTCGCGCGCGAGTCCGGCGCGGACCTGGCGCCGGACGTCGTGCTCACCGACGTGCGCATGCCGGAGATGACGGGCATCCAGCTCTTGCGCACGCTGCGCGAGCGGGGCTCGAGCGTCCCGGTCATCGTCGTCAGCGCCTTCGCCGACGACGCCAGCGAGGCCGAGGCGAAGCGGCTCGGCGCCTGCGCGTTCCTCCCCAAGCCGATCGACCCCGCGCGGCTCGAGGACGCGCTGCGCGACGCGGTGCACGGCGCCGCGCACCGGGCGCCGTAAGTCTTGCACGTCGCGCCCTCTCAGGAGAGCGCGCGCGCATCGCTTGCCGTGACCGCTGCCCGCGCGAGCCTCGCACCGCGAGGTCGGCCCGCCCTCGCGGGTTGGGCCTCGCGCTTGCACGTGGATCGGACCACACGGAGGCCGACCTTGATCGAGATCGAATGGAAGAACGCCACGGACGAGGACCTCGCGCACGTGAGGCCGATGCTCGCGACCGCGCACGCCGGGGGGCGGGCGCTCGTCGCCGTGCGCCCGGTCGGGCGCGCCGCGTTCCAGGTCGAGCTGCGCCTGGGCGAGGGCGACTACGCGACCCGTGTCCGGCTCCGCGGCCAAGACCCCGTGGAGCTCATCGATCGCGCGCTGGGCCTGCTCCGCGTCGTGCGTCACGTCGGCGCGCCGCTCGCGTGACGGCCGTCGAACGCGCACGGGACCGGCCGCGCCAAGGCGCACGCTGCGAGCGCACCATCGAGGCCAGGCCATCGCGCAGCGATGGCCGTCGGCCGAGGGGGGCCAGCCGAGGGGGGCCAGCCGACGCGGCCGACGGCGCCATTCGAGGCCAGGCCATCGCCCCGCGATGTCCGTCGGCCGAGGGGGCCGCGATGCGGGGAGGGGTTGGAACAACGCCTCCGAAGACATCGAGGCCAGCGAAGACATCGAGGCCAGGCCATCGCGCAGCGATGGCCGTCGGCCGAGGGGGCCCCATCGCCCCGCGATGGGGTCGAACGCGGCTCTGCCGCGTTCGTCTCGGGCGGGGGGCCCCCTGCGGCTTTGCCGCATGGGGGGAGGGGTTGGAACAACCCCTCCGAAGACATCGAGGCCAGGCCATCGCGCAGCGATGGCCGTCGGCCGAGGGGGCCCCATCGCGGCTTTGCCGCGATGGGGGGAGGGGTTGGAACAACCCCTCCGAAAACTCAGAGCACGCTGGCGACCGGCCCGTGGATGTACTCGTGCAGCAGCTGGTTCTCCGCCGCGAGATCGCGCGCGTTGACCTCGAGCAGATCGCTGCGCGCGATCACCCCGACCGTCTGGAAGCCGTCACAGACCGCGAGGTGAGTGACGTCGTGATCGCGCATCGCGCGCAGCGCACCGTCGATGGTCTCGTCGATGTCGATGGTCAGCGGCGCGACCGTCATCACCTCGCCGGTCGCCGTCTCCGACGGGTCCCGCCCGCGCTGGACGACCCGCGTCAACACGTCGTGCTCGGTGAGCATCCCGACGAGCTCGTGACCATCGAACACGAGCGCCGAGGCGGCGTGCCGTTCGACGATCTGGTGCACGGTCTCGAGCACGTCGAAGTGGACGTCGACCCTCACGGGCCGGTGGATGGTGCCCTCGCGGGCGAGCTCTCGGATTCGTCGCTGCATGGTGGCCTCCCCCGAGGAGAAGCAGTGCAAGCGTCGCGCCTCGCGAGGTGCCGCACGGACGCGGCGGAGACGGGGCGCGAGCGATCGCAGTTCCTGCAGACTCGGGCCGCGCGCGCGGCTCAGTGCGCGGGACTTGCGCAGCGCTCGAGCCAGCCGCCGAGCGTCGCCACGAGCTCGTCGGCGTCCACCGGCTTGGTCACGTAGTCGGACAAGCCCGCGGCGAGACATTTCTCCCGATCGCCCTTCATCGCCTTCGCCGTCAGCGCGATGATCGGGAGCGTGCGGCCGCGCTCCGTCTCTCGGATGCGGCGCGTCGCCTCGTAGCCGTCCATGCCCGGCATCATGATGTCCATCAGCACCGCCTCGATCTCGCCGTGCGCGGCGAGTCGAGTGAGCGCGTCCTGACCGGTCTCCGCGTGAAGGACACGGGCGCCGTGCCGTTCGAGGAGCGCGGTGACGGCGAAGAGGTTGCGGACGTCGTCGTCCACGATGAGCACCGTCGCGTCGGCGAGGGCGGCCTCGGTCGCTCGAGCGTCCGCGGGCGCGCGGTCGTGCTCGGGCGCCGGGCTCGATGGCCGGACCGCCTCGGCGCTCGGAGGCGCGACGCTCGAGGTGCGCTGGACGCCCTCGACCCGCGGCGGGCGCGCGGGGAGGTAGAGCGAGAACGTGCTGCCCTCGCCGACCTCGCTCTCGACCTCGAGCTCGCCGCCGAGCAGCCGCGCGATCTCGCGGCTGATCGAGAGCCCGAGGCCCGTCCCCCCGTGTCGCCGGCTCGTGCTGCCGTCCGCCTGCTGGAACGCCTCGAAGATGATCGACTGCTGCGCGCGCGGGACCCCGATGCCGGTGTCGCGCACGCGGAACGCGATGACGTCGGGCCCCCGCTCGGGGGCGCGCTCGATGCACACCTCGACGTGCCCCTCGTCGGTGAACTTGATCGCGTTGGAGATCAGGTTGCGCAGCACCTGCCGCAGGCGGCGCTCGTCGGTCACCACGCTCGGCGGGAGGTCTGGCGCGAGGGCGACGCCGAGCTCGAGGCCGTGCTCCAACGCGACCTGGCGGAACGAGCGCTGGACGTACTCGACGAGGCTGTCGAGCTCGACCGTCGCGTGCGCCACGCTCATCGATCCCGACTCGATCTTCGCGAGGTCGAGGATCTCGTTGATCAGCGCGAGCAGATCCGCCCCCGCGTCGTGGATCGTCTGCGCGTACTGGATCTGCTTGTCGTCGAGGTTGCCGGCGGCGTTCTCCGCGAGCTGTCGGGACAGGATGAGGAGGCTGGTGAGCGGCGTGCGCAGCTCGTGCGACATGTTCGCGAGGAACGCGGACTTGTACTTCGACGTGAGCGAGAGCTGCTCCGCCTGCTCTTCGAGCTCCTGGCGCGCGAGCTCGACCTCCTGGTTCTTGTGCTCGACCTCCTCCTTCTGGAGGGTGAGCTGCCGCGCCTTCTCCTCGAGCTGCTCGTTGGTCTGCCGCAGCTCCTCTTGCTGGGTCTGCAGCTGCTCGGCCATCGACTGCGACTGCCGGAGCAGCTCCCCCGTGCGCATCGTCGCCTCGATCGTCGCGAGCACGATGCCGAGGCTGTCGATCAGCTGGTCGAGGAAGTCGATCTGGACCGGCGTGAAGGCGCTGAACGAGGCGAGCTCGACGACGCCGCGCACCTCGCCCTCGAACAGGATCGGGACGACCACGAGGTTGAGCGGGGTCGCGCGGCCGAGGCCCGAGCCGATCTGCACGTAGTCGGGCGGGACCTCGCGCACGAGGATGCGCTTGCGCTCGCGCGCGGCCTGACCCACCAGGGACTCCCCGAGCTCGAAGCGCGAGGCCAGGCCCTTGCGCCGCGTGAAGGCGTAGGTCGAGTAGAGCTCGAGGTACGCCGTCGACTCGGTGCGGGTCGTCAGGTAGAGCGCGCCGTGCTGCGCCTCGACGACGGAGGCGAGCTCGCAGAGCACCTGCTCGGTGACCGTCTGGAGGTCGCGCTGTCCCTGGAGCATCCGCGTCAGCCGCGTGAGGTTCGTCTTGAGCCAGTCCTGCTCTTGGTTGACCCGCGTCGTCTCCGCGAGCGTGCGGATCATCTGGTTGATGTTGTCCTTGAGCAGCGCGACCTCGCCGCGCGCCTCGACGTCGATGCTCTGCGTGAGATCGCCCTTGGTCACCGCGGTCGCGACGTCGCCGATCGCGCGGACCTGGCGGGTCAGGTTCCCCGCGAGCTCGTTCACGTTGTTGGTGAGGTCGCGCCAGATCCCCGCGGCCCCCGGCACGTCGGCCTGCCCCCCGAGCTTGCCCTCCGCGCCGACGTCGCGCGCCACGCCGGTGACCTGATCGGCGAAGGTCGAGAGCGTCACGAGCATGTCGTTGATCGTGCGGACGAGCGTCGCGATCTCGCCCTTGGCCTCGAGGTGGAGCTCCTGCTTGAGGTCGCCGTTGGCGACCGCGGTGACGACGCGCGCGATCCCGCGCACCTGCTCGGTCAGGTTGCGCGCCATGATGTTCACGTTGTCGGTCAGCTCGCGCCACGTGCCCGAGACGCCGCGGACCTCCGCCTGGCCGCCCAGCATCCCCTCCGTGCCCACCTCGCGCGCCACCCGCGTGACCTCGTCCGCGAACGAGCGGAGCTGCCCGACCATCGTGTTGATCGTGTTCTTCAGCTCGAGGATCTCTCCGCGCACCTCGACGGTGATGACCTTGGACAGGTCGCCGTTCGCCACCGCGGTCGTGACCTGGGCGATGTCGCGCACCTGGTTGGTCAGGTTGCTCGCCATCAGGTTCACGTTGTCGGTGAGCTCCTTCCAGATCCCGAGCACGCCCGCGACCTCGGCCTGGCCGCCGAGCTTGCCCTCCTCGCCGACGTCGCGCGCGACCCGGGTCACCTCGTCCGCGAACGAGCTGAGCTGATCGACCATCGTGTTGACGGTGTTCTTCAGCTCGAGCAGCTCGCCGCGGACCTCGACGGTGATCTTGCGGCCGAGGTCGCCGCTCGCGATCGCGGTCGCGACGCCGGAGATGTCGCGGACCTGATTGGTGAGGTTGCTCGCCATCAGGTTCACGTTGTCGGTGAGCTCCTTCCACGTGCCGCGCACGCCCTCGACGGACGCCTGCCCGCCGAGGCGACCCTCCGTGCCGACCTCGCGCGCGACGCGCGTCACCTCCTCGGCGAACGAGCGGAGCTGCTCGACCATCGTGTTGATGGTGCTCTTGAGCTCGAGGATCTCGCCCTTGGCGTCGACGTCGATCTTCTTGCGCAGATCGCCCTCTGCGATCGCGGTCGCGACCTGCGAGATGCTGCGCACCTGATCGGTGAGGTTGCTCGCCATCGAGTTGACGGCGTCGGTCAGGTCGCGCCACGTCCCGCTGACGCCGCGCACGTCGGCCTGTCCGCCGAGCTTGCCCTCGACGCCGACCTCGCTCGCGAGGCGGGTGACCTCGTCCGCGAACGAGCTGAGCTGGTCGACCATCGTGTTGATGGTGCTCTTGAGCTCGAGGATCTCGCCGCGCGCGTCGACCGCGATCTTGCGCGTCAAGTCGCCGTTCGCGACGGCCGTCGTCACCACCGCGATGTCGCGGACCTGATTGGTGAGGTTGCTCGCCATCAGGTTCACGTTCTCGGTCAGCTCCTGCCAGATGCCGCGGCTCCCCGCGACGCGCGCCTGCCCGCCGAGGCGGCCCTCGACGCCGACCTCGCGCGCGACGCGCGAGACCTCCGCGCCGAAGGCGTTGAGCTGGTCGACCATCTCGTTGATCGTGTTCTTGAGATCGAGGACCTCCCCCCGCGCGCCGACGGTGATCTTCCGCGACAGATCGCCGTTCGCGACCGCGACGGCGACCTCCGCGATGTTGCGGACCTGGTTCGTCAGGTTGCTCGCCATCGAGTTGACGTTGTCGGTCAGCTCCTTCCAGATGCCCGAGACGTCGTGGACCTCCGCCTGGCCGCCGAGGACGCCGTCCGTCCCGACCTCGCGCGCGACGCGCGTCACCTCGTCGGCGAACGAGCCGAGCGAGTCGACCATGTCGTTGATCGTGTTCTTGAGCTGGAGGATCTCGCCGCGGACCTCGACGGTGATCTTCTTGGACAGGTCGCCGTTCGCGACGGCCGTGGTGACGTCGGCGATGTTGCGCACCTGATTGGTCAGGTTCGCCGCCATCGAGTTGACGTTGTCGGTGAGCTCCTTCCAGGTCCCCGACACGTCGCGCACGTCGGCCTGTACGCCGAGCGTCCCCTCGGTGCCGACGAGGCGAGCGACGCGCGTGACCTCCGCTGCGAACGACCGCAGCTGCGCCACCATCGTGTTGATCGTGTTCTTCAGCTCGAGGATCTCGCCCTTGACCTCCATGTTGACGGTCTGGGTGAGGTCCCCTTGCGCGACCGCCGTCGTGACCCTCGCGATCTCCCGGACCTGCGAGGTCAGGTTGCTCGCCATCAGGTTCACGCTGTCGCTCAGCTCCTTCCACGCCCCCGAGGCGCCCGGGACGCGCGCCTGCGCGCCGAGCTTCCCCTCGATGCCGACCTCCTGCGCGACGCGCGTCACCTCGGAGCCGAGCAGGCCGAGCCGCTCGACCATCCCGTTCACCGCGCGCGCGTGCGTCAGGAAGTCGCCGCGCACCGCGGGGCTGCTCCGCTCGAGGTCGATCGTCTGGGTGAGGTCGCCGCGCGAGACCGCCGCCACGACCTGCGCCATCTGATCCGTGTGCCTCGTCAGATCGTCGAGCAGATCGTTGACGGACCGGATCTGCTCGGCCCAGCCGCCGCCGACGCCGCCCAGGCGCATGCGCTGGCGCGTGCGTCCCTCGCGCCCGACGACCTGCCGGAGGTTCGCGAACTCGGCGCCGAGGCCCGCGGCCTGGGCGGCCAGGTCGTTGAAGACCTCGGCGATCTGTCCGTCGATGCCGTCGAGGTCGTCCGGCAGCCGCACCGAGAGATCTCCGCGCTCGAGCGCGCGCAGCGCGCCGAGGAGCTCGCGCTTGGCGAGCGTCGACGCCGCCGGCGGCTCGCGGCGCCGCCGGCCGCTCGCGCCGGCGGCGTCCTCCGACTCCTCGGTCTCCTCGGCGCGCTGCCCGCGCCGCTTCTCGCGCGCGCGCCGCGGCGCGGTCGATGGGTTGGACGAGGCCCGCGTCCTCGCGCCGCGCGCGACCTCCTCGCTCACGACGAGGTCTCGGGGCTCGCGACGGTCGCGGCCAGCTCGCGCTCGAGCGCCAGGGCGCTCGCGGGCTTCACGAGGTGCGCGTCGAACGGGGAGGGCCCGTTCGCGGCCAACCGCGGGTCGTCGAAGCCCGTGAGCGCGACGAGGCGCGGCGAGCGGGCGCCGAGCGCCGTCCGCACGCGGCGGGCGACCTCGTACCCGTCGAGGCCCGGGAGCCCGAGGTCGAGGAACGCGAGCTGGGGAGGGTTGCTCACCATCTCGTCGACGGCCGCGGTTCCGTCGTGCGACGCCCGCACGGCGTAGCCCCACTCGGCGAGCAACGCGCAGATGGCTTCGCAGACCTCCGCGTCGTCCTCGACCACGACGACGTCGAGCGGCGGCGGAGGACGCGACGCGACGGGCTCCGCGGGCGCCGACCCGGGTGAGGGCTGCGCGTGGCGGTCGGCCACGACGAGCCGCACGAGGAACTGCGCGCCCCTGCCCACCCCCTCGCTCCGCGCCTCGACTACTCCGCCATGGAGCTCGACGAGCTGCCTCACGAGGGTGAGCCCGAGGCCGAGCCCGCGCCCGCTGCGGCGCTCCTGCACGAAGCGGTCGAAGATTCGCTCGAGGAGCTCCGGAGAGATCCCGCAGCCGCGGTCGGCGACCTCGAGGACCGCGGTGTCGTCCTCGCGCCACCACCGGATCCAGATCGGCGATCCAGGCTCGGAGTAGCGGCACGCGTTGCCGATCAGGTTGGACAGCACCTGGGTCAGCCGGGCCGGATCGGCGAACAGCGGGATCGGCTCGGCGGGCGGCTCGACGCTCAGCGCGACCCGTCGATCCGCGAGCATCGGCTGGCAGGTCTCGATCGCCCTCTCCACGATGCGCTCGAGCTCGAGCGGCTCGCGCTCCAGCCGGAGCTTGCCGCGCGTGATGCGCGAGACGTCGAGCAGGTCGTCGATCATCCGGGTGAGGTGCTCCACCTGTCGCAGGATGGCGGTGCGCGATCCGTCGATCCGCGGGTCCTCCGATCGCAGCCGGAGCACCTCGAGGTGGCTCACCACCGAGGCGAGCGGGTTGCGCAGCTCGTGCGCGAGCATCGCGAGGAAGTCGTCTTTACGGCGAGCGTCGTCCTCGAGGTGCGAGACCTGGGCGCGGAGCGCCGCCGCCTCCCACGCGCGGCGCTCCTCGGCGAGCTGGCGGGCCGCCTCGGCCCGCTCGAGGCGCCTGAGCTCCTCCGCCTGCCGCGCGACCGTCGCCGTCCGCTCGCGCAGGGTGACGAAGACCTCGACCTTGGCCTGGAGGACCTCCGGGACGATCGGCTTGAAGAGGTAGTCGACGGCGCCGAGCTCGTAACCCCGGCGCATCTCGAGCTCCGTGTCCCGGTACGCGGTCATGAAGATGATGGGGATGTGCCGGGTGCGCAGGCGCTCGCGGATCATCCGCGCCGTCTCGAACCCATCGGGCGAGGGCATCCGCACGTCGAGGAGGATCACCGCGAAGTCCTCGACGAGGAGGTGGCGCAGCGCCTCGTCGCCCGACCGCGCGACGACGAGTCGATCGGCGCGCGCGCCGAGGGCGGCCTCGATCGCGAGGAGGTTCGCGAGGTCGTCGTCGACCGCGAGGATCCGCACGACGTCGCCCCAAGCGGTCGCGCCCGGGTCGAAGGCGCCGGCGGGGAGCGGGAAGTGCCGATCGGTGTCCGAGCTCGACGTCGTCGTCACGCGTTCGCGTGCTTGCACGGGTCGAGCCCGGTCCGCTCGGGTCGTGGCCGCACGGGGCGCATCACGCGACGTGCGCACGGATTTCCCCACGCCTGCCGCTCGCGGCCGCGGCTCCGCAAACTCTGCGCGCTCGCTCCGAGGGGCGCCGAGCTCAGGCGAAGTCCTCGGGGAGGATCGTCGCGAGGTTGCGCTCCACGATCGCGGAGATCGTCCACGCCGGGTTGGCGGTCGGGGTGATCCCGGGCATCAGCGCGCCGTCTTGCACGTACAGGCCGGGGTAGCCGTCGACGCGGCCGAACGCGTCGGTCGCGCGCCCGATCACGACGCCCCCGAGCGGGTGGAACGTCGAGTTGCGCGTGCGGCCGATCAGCGGCGCGTTCACGCCCGCCGTCGCGGCGTTGAGCCGCGCGCCGACCGCCTCGGACGCGGCGATCCCGCTCGCGCCGTTGGCGGGATCCCAGCGCAGCTCGGTGCGCGCCGCGGCGGCGTTCCACGAGAGGCTCCCCGTCCCGTCGTTGAGCGACGAGGACGGCAAGATCATGCAGCCGCAGTCGTAGCCGAACGCCGCCGCGCCGTGCTCGATCGTGCAGGGGGCGATCGGGTTGTCGAGGTCGCGGATCACCGCGGTCGGCGGGCCGCCCTGGTTGGCGGGCACCGAGACGCCGAGCGAGCTGCGCATGAAGATGTGCTGCCCGTTGTGACCCCACCCTTCACCGACCTCCGAGGAGAGCCGCGGCATCGCGCCGCGCGCGCGCGCCTCGACGAGCAGGCGCGTCGAGTGGATCGAGCCCGCGCACAAGAACAGGGCGGGCGCGCGGTAGCGCGGCGTCGCGAGCACCTCGCCGCGCTCGTCGATGACGTCGGCCTCGACGAGGTAGCCGCCCGCGGGGTCGGGCGCGATGGCGCGCACCTGGTGGAGCGGCCGCACCTCGCACAGGCCCGTCGCCTCGGCGGCGGCGAGGTAGGTGCGGTCCGCCTGCACCTTGGAGCCGTTGTTGACGCCGTAGACGTAGTCGCCCGCGACGTTCTCCGCGGGGAGCTCGCCCGTGAGCTCGCGCCGGACGATGTCCCAGTCGATCGCGAGGTAGTTGAGCTCGGTCGGCAGGCCCGCGAGCTCCGCGTGCTGGAGGAACAGGCGCGTCGCCGCGTACGCGTCGTGCGCCAGCACGTCCTCGGGCACGTGCGCGACCGGCATCATCGCCGCGACGCGCGGGTACCAGGTCTCGAGCATCGCGCCGTAGTCGAGCTCGCGCGGGAACGCCGCCTCGAAGAGGTCGCGCGGCGGCTGCACCATCATCCCCGCGTACACGAGCGAGCCGCCGCCGACGCCGGCGCCGATGATCGCGGAGATGTGATCTCCGTCGAACTGCTCGACCACGCCCGCGTAGCGCCGGATGCGGCTCGAGATGCCGATGTGGGTCTGGGTGCTGAACCACGCGGCGCGCTCGTCCGGCGCGCGCAGCGAGCAGAACGTGTCGCGCTCCGGCGTGATCACCCAGCGCCGGCCTCGCTCGAGCACGGTCGAGGCGATGCCCGCCGCGGCGAGGCGATGCGCCGTGATCGAGCCGCCGAAGCCGGAGCCGACGATCAAGGGGTGGTCGAGCTCGACCGGCGCCGACGCGGGCGGGCCGTCGTCGCAGCCGACGAGCGCGGCGCCCGCGACCCCGAGCGCCGTCGTCTCGAGGAAGCTCCGCCGTCCGAACCGATGCAGCCACGGGATCCGCATGGCGCACACCTAACCCCCGATGAACACAGTTCACCCCTCGCCAGGGATAACCCGACATGCGCGGCGATTCCGCTGACAACGGTCAACCGGTGGGGCATGCTCGGGCCCGACCCAGAAGAAAAGGGGAGAAACACCATGACCCGCTCGCACTTCGGCAAGCTCATCAAGATCCTGGCCGCCTGGTCCGTCCTCGCGCTCATCGTCGCGTGCAACCTGGACCTCGGCGACACCGCGTCCTCCGATCCGGTCCCCGTGCCCTCGGAGCCGGTGGCCGAGCCGGTGGCCGAGCCCAGCGGCGGCGGCGGAGGCGGCTCCTGCTCGCGCATCGCGGCGTGCTGTCGGGCGTACATCGACGCGATGGGCGGCACGGTGCCGACGAGCACCTGCGACGCCTACAACAACGTCGTCGGCATGCAGGACTCCCTCTGCGACCAGACCATGGCCGGCTACCGCGCCGGTCTGCAGGCGATGAACAAGACCGTCCCCGCCGACTGCAACTGAGCTCCTGAGGAGCTCGCGGGGGCGCCGCCGCAGGGCTTGCGAATCGACCGAAACGGCCACATACCACGGCGCACTCCCGTGGGTCGGACGGACGCGGTATGGATCGCTCTCGCCCTCGTGGTGACCTCGGCGGTGCCGGTGGCGCGCGCGCAGGAGGGCCCGGTGCTCACGCCGCCCGAGCTCGTCGAGGGGGTGCGCCCCGAGGTCGAGCCGGGCTGGCTCGCGCCGGGTGAGCGGGTCGAGGTCGTCCTGCTCCTGCGCATCGGGACGGACGGGCGCGTCGAGGAGGCCGAGGTCGCGGGCGGCGCTGGCGAGCCCTTCGACGCGGCGGCGCTCGAGGCGGCCCGCGCGCTCGTCTTCCGCCCCGCGACGCGCGACGGCGCTCCCATCGTCGCGCGCATCCGCTTCGCGATCGCGTTCGAAGGTCCGGCGCCTCCGCCCGAGCCGCCGCCGCCGCCGCGCGGCGGCGTGCTCGAGGGGCGCGTCGAGGGCGCGGGCGGGGCGCCGATCGCGGGGGCCGCGATCGTCGTGACGGGCGACGCCGACCCGATCGACGCGACGAGCGACGCGGCCGGCCGGTTCCGGCTCGAGCTGCCGCCCGGGGAGTACGCCCTCGAGGTCGACGCGCCGGGCCACGTCGCGCGCGCCGAGACGGTCGAGGTGATCGCGGGGGAGGCCGTCACCCTCACCCTCGGGCTCGAGGCGGTGCCCGCCGAGGTCGAGGACGACGGGGAGGAGCTCGGCGTCACCGCGGTGATCGAGCGGCCGCGCCGCGAGGTCACCCGCCGCACGCTCGAGGGCGAGATCCTCACCCAGACCGCGGGGACGCGCGGCGACGCGCTGCGCGTCATCGAGCTGTTGCCCGGGGTGGCGCGGCCGCCCTTCGGTTCCGGCCAGATCGTCATCCGCGGCGCCGCGCCGGGCGACAGCGAGGTCTTCCTCAACGGCGTCTCGGTGCCGCTCCTCTACCACTTCGGCGGCCTCACGAGCTTCTACAACTCGCGCCTGCTCGAGCGCGTCGACTTCTACCCCGGCAACTTCTCCGTGCGCTACGGCCGCCGCATCGGCGGCGTCATCGAGGTCGAGCCGCGCGATCCCTCGAGCCGCGACTTCCGCGGCGTCCTCGACATCAACCTCATCGACGCCTCGCTCCTCATCGAGATCCCCATCGGCGACAACGCCGGGATCGCCCTCGCCGCGCGCCGCTCATACATCGACTTCTTCCTCAACGACGTGCTCCCGGCGGGGACGCTCAGCCTCACGGCGGCGCCGGTCTACTACGACTACCAGCTCGTCTTCGCGTGGCGCCCGACGCGCGAGGACCGGCTGCGCCTCTTCGTCTACGGCAGCAGCGACGAGTTCCGGACCGCGTTCGACTCGGACGGCTTCGAGCGCCCCTTCTCGCTCGACCTCGCGACGCAGTTCCACCGCGTGCAGGCGGACTGGCGGCACGAGTACGACGACACGCTCACGCAGGAGATCACCCTCGCCGGCGGCTGGACGGGCCTCGTGATCGGCGTCGGCGACGTGTTCGGGCTCGACGCGGAGTTCGTGCCGCTGACGATGCGCGCGGAGTGGCGCCTGAAGCTCCACGAGGACGTGCAGGTGCGCTGGGGCCTCGACTGGACGTACACGCCGACCACGCTCGCGTTCCGCGCGGCGGGCTCGCCGACCCAAGGGGAAGGCGCGCCCTCGAGCGGCGGGACCGGCGCGCGCTCGGCGGCGGCGTTCGAGGGCGCGGCGTACCGGCCCGGCCTCTACCTCGAGTACACGCTGCGCCCGGTGCGCCCGCTGACGCTCGTGCTCGGCGCGCGCGTCGACTATTACCGCGACATCGGCGAGTGGTCCTTCGACCCGCGCGCGAGCGCGCGCCTCGCGCTCGACGAGCAGTGGACGATCAAGGCCGGGCTCGGGATCTTCAGCCAACCGCCGGAGTTCCAGCAGTCGGCGCCCGGCGTCGGCAACCCGGACCTCGGCGTGACCACGAGCGTGCACGCGAGCGCGGGCGTCGAGCTGCGCCTCGACCAGACGTGGCGTTTCGACGTGGAGGGCTACTACAAGCACATCTTCGATCGCGTCACCGGCACCGCGGGCGGCGTGCCCCCGTTCTACGTCAACGAGGGGCTCGGCCGCATCTACGGCCTCGAGCTCAGCGCGCGCATCCAGGCGACGCCCGGCTTCCCCCTCGTCGGGATCCTCAGCTACACGCTCAGCCGCAGCGAGCGGCTCGACCGCGACGGCGAGTGGCGGCTGTTCGACTTCGACCAGACCCACATCCTGACGACGGCGCTCGTCTGGCGGATCGGCGACGGCTGGGAAGCGGGCGCCGCGTTCCGGCTGATCAGCGGCAACCCCTATACCGCGGTCGTCGGCTCGATCTACGACGTGGGCGCGGACCGCTACCGGCCGATCTACGGGCCCATCAACGGCGAGCGCAACCCGTTCTTCACCCGCCTCGACCTGCGCATCGAGAAGATGTTCGTGATCGAGAACGTGTTCCGCCTCGCGATCTACCTCGACGTGCAGAACGTCTACAACGCGGAGAACCGCGAGGCGATCACCTACAGCTACGACTACCGCAGCAGCGCCGACGTGCTCGGTCTGCCGATCTTGCCCTCGCTCGGCATCCGGGGGGAGCTGTGAAGCGCAAGCTCGTTCTCTCGCTCCTCTTGCTCGGGCTCCCCGCCTGCGGCGACATGCTGCCGAACGGCGCGACGCTCGAGCGGCCCCGGGTGCTCGGCGCGCGGCTCGAGGTGGAGGGCGATCCGGGCCGCGCGTGGCCGGCGCCCGGCGAGACGGCGACGTTGCGCTGGCTCGTCGCCGCCCCCGAGCCCGCGCCCGCGTGGACCGGCGCGATCACCGCGTGCATCGCGCGCCCGAACCAGACGGGGCTGCCGTCCTGCGCGGGCGAGCCGTTCGCCACCGCGGTGACCGGCGCGCCGAGCCTCGAGCCCGTGCTCTCGTTCGCGCTGCCCGCCGCGGAGGCGTTCGAGGGGACGACGGGCGAGCTCCTCGTCGCCGGGATCCTCTGCGCGGGCGGCGCGCTCGGGCCGGACGGCTGCAGCGCCGACGCGCTCGACCGCGAGACGGTGATCCTCTCGCTGTCGACGGACCGCGGCGCGCAGCCTGCCAACCGGCACCCGCGGCTCGACGACGAAGAGGCGTTCTACGACGAGCGCCCGTGGGCGCCGCCGCCGAGCGAGCTCCCGCGGGCGGGCTGCGCGAGCGCGGCCGACGTCGACGCGTTCCCGCGCGTCCCGTGGCGCGACGAGGACGACGCGCCGACCCTGCGCATCACCACCTCGCCCGACGATCGCGAGGCGTACCTCGAGCTCGTCTTCGGCGAGATGCCCACGCTCGTCGAGTCGCGCGAGGAGCTCACGATGACGCACGTCGTCGGCGCCGGTCGCCTCGCCCGCGCGCGCACGGTGATCCTCGACGACGCGCGCCGCGACGCCGAGATCCGCTGGGTCCACCCGCCCGTCGAGGACGTCCCGGCGGACGGGCTCACGGTGGAGCTCCTCGTCGTCGCGCGCGACGGCCGCGGCGGCACCGACTGGACGCGCCGCGCCCTCTGCCTCGTCCCCTGACGCGCCGTCGAAAGCCCACGGTGCCGACGGCGCCGTTCGAGGCCAGGCCATCGCGTCGCGATGGCCGTTGGCCGAGGGGGCCCCATCGCCCCATCGCCCCGCGATGGGGTCGAACGCGGCCCCGCCGCGTTCGCCTTGGGTGGGGGGCCCCATGCGGCGTTGCCGCACGGGGGGAGGGGCTGGAACAGCCCCTCCGCAGACTCAGAGCTGCTCGACGCGCGCGTCGAGCGTCGCCGCGTCGGGAGCGGTCACCGTGACGTGGCCGAGCTTGCGGCCGGGGCGCGGCGCCTTGCCGTAGAGGTGCAGGTGCGCGCCCGGCACCGCCTGGATCGCGAGCGGGTCGGGCGCGTCGCCGATCAGGTTGATCATCGCGCTCTGTCCGCGCGCGGCGCACGAGCCGAGCGGCGCGCCGAGGATCGCGCGCAGGTGGTTCTCGAACTGGCTCGTCTCGGCGCCCTCGATCGTCCAGTGCCCGCTGTTGTGGACGCGCGGCGCGATCTCGTTGGCGAGCAGCTCCGTGCCGTCGTCGAACAGCTCGAGCGCGAGGACGCCGACGTAGTCGAGCGACTCGAGGAGCGCGCGCGCGTAGCCCTCGGCGCGCGCCTGCAGCGCGGCAGGGACGTCCGCCGCGGGCGCCCGGGTGAAGCGCAAGATGCCGCCTTCGTGTCGGTTCTCGACGAGCGGGTAGAAGGCGACCTCGCCGTCGAGCCCGCGCACCGCGACGATGCTGAGCTCGCGGCGGAACGCGACGAAGCCCTCGTAGAGGAGCGGCACCGCGCCGAGCCCGGTGAAGGCGCCCTCGACGTCGCGCCTCGATTGCAAGACACGTTGCCCTTTGCCGTCGTAGCCCAGGCGGCGGGTCTTGAGCACGCCGGGCAGGCCGATGTCCCGCACCGCGGCCTCGAGCTCCGCGGCCGACTCCACCGACGCGAACGGCGCGGTCGGGATCCCGAGCTCGCGGAACCGCGCCTTCTCGTTGAGCCGGTCCGAGGCGACGACGAGCGCCTCGCCGCCCGGGCGCACCGGGACGCGCGGGGACAGCGTGGCGACGGCGGCGGCCGGCACGTTCTCGAACTCGTAGGTGACGACCTCGACGCGCGCCGCGAGCGCCGCGAGCGCGCGCGGGTCGTCGTAGTCAGCGACGATCGTCTCGGCGACCGCGGCCGCCGGCGCGTCGCGCTCGGGGGTCAGCACCACGAACGAGTGACCGAGCGGGTGGCCTGCGAGCGCGAGCATGCGCCCGAGCTGCCCGCCGCCGAGGATCCCGATCGCGCTCACGGCGCGCTCGGGTCGGGGTGGCCGAGCACCTCTTCCGTCTGCGCCGCGCGGAACCGGCGGTACGCGTCGCGCAGCGCCGGGTGCTTCGCCCCGAGCATCGCACACGCGAGCAGGGCCGCGTTCTTCGCGCCGGCCGGGCCGATCGCGAGCGTGCCCACCGGGATGCCGCCCGGCATCTGCACGATGGACAGCAACGAGTCGAGCCCCTTGAGGGCGCGCGACTCGACCGGCACGCCGAGCACCGGCAGCTCCGTCTTGCTCGCGAGCATCCCGGGCAGGTGTGCGGCGCCACCCGCGCCCGCGATGATCACCTCGAGCCCGCGCGCCTCGGCGTTCGACGCGTACTCGAACAGCAGATCCGGCGTGCGGTGCGCGCTGACCACGCGCCGCTCGTGCGGCACGCCGAGCTGCGTGAGCATCTCGCACGCGTGCCGCATCGTCTCCCAGTCGGACTTGCTGCCCATCACCACGCCCACGAGGGGACTCGTCACGACGCGCTCCTCTCTCCTCGGCCAGCGCCGAGGGGCGCACATCCTAGCGATCCCCGCAGCCACCGCAAAGCCGGGACGCCACGTCGCCGCGAGGCGCGCCCGACGGCCCCGGATCCGTGGCACCCTGCGGAGGTCATGGCTCGCCTCCACTCGGCCGCGTGCGAGCGCAACCGCGACCCGATCCTCGCGGTCTTGCGCGAGGTGCTCCCGCAGGCGGGGCTCGTGCTCGAGATCGCGGCGGGCACGGGGATGCACGCGGCGTACTTCGCGCCACGCTTCCCGACGCTGACGTGGCTGCCGACCGACGCGGAGGACGAGGCGCTCGCGAGCATCGCGGCGTGGCGCGAGGACGCTAGGGCCGAGAACCTCTCGCCGCCCGCGCGGCTCGACGTGACCGCGAGCGCGTGGCCGGTCGAGCGCGCCGACGCGATCTTCAACGCGAACATGATCCACATCAGCCCGTTCGAGTGCACGGAGGGGCTGCTCTCGGGCGCCGCGCGCGTGCTCGCGGACGGAGCGCCGCTGGTGATGTACGGGCCCTACAAGATCGGCGGCGCGCACACCGCGCCATCGAACGAGGCGTTCGACCAGAGCCTGCGCGCGCGCGACCCGCGCTGGGGTGTGCGGGACCTCGACGCGGTGATCGCCCTCGCCGACGCGGCCGGGCTCGCCTACGAGCGACGCGTGACGATGCCCGCCAACAACCTCTGCGTCGTCTACCGGCGGAGGGCGCGCGCGTGAAGGTCCGCGGCCTCATCGGCGTGGTCCACCTCCGGCCGATGCCGAGCGATCCGGCCCACCGCGGCGGTGGCTTCGAGCGCGTGCTCGACGCCGCGCGCCGCGACGCCGCCGCGCTCGCCGAGGGGGGCGCGGCGGCGATGATCGTGGAGAACTTCGGCTCGGCGCCCTTCCCCAAGGGCACGCCCGAGCAGCCCACGCCGGCGCATCAGATCGCGATGCTCGCGCGCGCCGTCGACGCGTGCCTCGCGTTCGAGCGACCCGTCGGCGTCAACGTCCTGCGCAACGACGCGATGGCCGCGATCGGGATCGCCGCGGCGACCGGCGCCTCGTTCGTGCGCGTCAACGTCCATTGCGGTGCGTACGTCACCGACCAGGGCGTGATCGAGGGCCGCGCCTTCGAGACCCTTCGCTACCGCGCCGTCCTCGACGCGCGGGACGTCGCGATCCTGGCCGACGTCCGCGTGAAGCACGCGAGCCCGCTCGCCCCGGTCTCGATCGAGGCGGAGGTCGGCGACGTGCTCCACCGCGGGATGGCCGACGCGGTCGTCGTCACCGGCGCCGCGACCGGCGCGCCCGTCGACGCCGAGGTGCTCGCCGCCGTCCGCGCCGCGGCGGTCGAGGCCCCGGTCGTGATCGGGAGCGGCCTCTGTCCCGAGCGCGCCGCGCTCGCTGAGCTCGCCGACGCCGCGATCGTCGGCACGTGGCTCAAGCACGACGGAGAGGTCGGCCGGCCCGTCGACCCGGAGCGGGTCCGCCGCCTCGTCGAGGCCCTGCGCTTCCGCGGGGACCCTTGACGCTGCACCATCGATACGTTATGCGTTATGCGTTATGACCTCTCGCGTCACGATCAGCCTCCCGGAGGAGCTCGCGGCGACCGTCTCCCGCGAGGCGAAGCGGCGCGGCGAGCCGGTCTCGGCCCTCGTCCGCGAAGCGATCGAGCGCTACTTGCGCGCGGACGAAGCGCCGCGCGTCCTGCCGTTCGTGGGGCTCGGGCGGAGCGGCAAGAAGACGACGGCGCGCGACGCGGAGAAGATCCTCGCGCGCGAGTGGTCGCGTGATCGCGATCGTTGACACCGGCCCGCTCTACGCGGCGGTCGACGCGGACGACGACGCGCACGTGGCGTGCGTCGAAGCGCTCTCGGACACGCGCCACCGCCTCGTCGTCCCCGCGATGGTCGTCGCCGAGGCGACCTACCTCGTCGGCCGGCGCCTCGGGCCGGAGGTCGAAGCCGCGTTCCTGCGAGGCCTCGAGGTGCTCGACGTCGACGCGCCGGAGCCGGCGGACTGGGCGCGCATCGCCGAGCTCGTGGAGAGGTACGGCGACTTCCCGCTCGGCGGCACCGACGCCAGCGTCGTCGCGCTCGCCGAGCGGCTCGGCACCGACCTCGTGATCACCCTCGACCGCCGGCACCTCGGCGCGATCCGCCCGAAGCACTGCGCCGCGCTCCGGCTGCTGCCGTGAGTGGCGTAGTGCCCGCACGCCCGAGCGGTGGTGGGTCGCAGCCGTAACCGGCGATGGCGCGATCGACGCGTTCACGTCGATCCGTGTGCGCGCTCGATGCCCGCGCAGCTCCGGCGCGGGGGCGAAGGAGCGCTTGTGGGGGCGATGAGGACTCGGTAGCGTGGGCGAGCGATGCGGGGGACGCTCGGGGTGCTCGCGCTCTTGGCGCTCGGGTGCGGTGGCAGCGCGCCGGCGCCGGTCGCCGAGCCGATCGTGGCCGCGCCTGCGCCGGCCGAGCCGGCGGCGCCCGACGAGGCGTCGCTCCGGCGCGCGATGCTGGACCGCCTCTTGGCGGACATCCGCCGCTACCACGTCTTCTCCGAGCACTGGCCGCGCGAGACCTGGGAGTCCGACGACGTCCCGCGCCTGACGCGCGAGGTCCTCGACGCGCCCGACAGCGAGGCGCTCTCGCGGGCGCTGCTCCACGTCGCGCACAGCCTGCGGGACGGGCACCTGACGTTCTTGCCCGCGCACCCTGCGTCGCGCGGGATCATCACGCTGCCGCTCGGCTTCGTCGCAGTCGGTGGCGGGTCGACGCCCCGGTTCGTCGTCGACCGGGCCGATCCGTCGACTGGCCTCGCGGCGGGCGACGAGCTCGTCACCTACGACGGCAGGTCCGCGTCGGAGCTGTCAGAGCGCTTCCGCTACGACCTGCGCGCGGGCCCGGAGTCCGTCCGTGCCGCGCAGCTCGCGAACGTCCTCCAGTGGCGGCAGCGCGAGCACTGGGCCTCGCTCGACGGCGCCGCGGTGCCGCTCGTCGCTCGGCGCGCGGACGGAACGACGGTCGAGACCACGGTGCGCTTCGCCCCGTACGCGGGCGAAGCGGGCGCGACCGACCTCGACACGTTCCGCGTCGCCGACGAGCCCGTCTGCGACGAGACGCGTGCGCGCGACTACGGCCCCTATCGCCTCGTCGCCGTCGGCGCGAGGGTCTGCCTCTACCGCGCCTCCGAAGGCGCCTTCGCCCGCTTCCCGCTCGTCCGCCACCACTCGTTCGCCTACTCGGCGCGCAGCGGCGCGGACCGCGAGGACCAGTATCGGCTCCTACAGGTCGACCACGACCTCGTGCGCGACTTCCTCGCGCGCACGCCGCGACTGGCCGGCGTGATCCTCGACCTGCGCGACAACGCAGGCGGCAACAACGCAGCGATCTTCCTCGACTGGTACGGCCGCGAACCGTACGTCGGGGGGACCACCGAGATCCGGCTGCACCCGGAGCTCCGCGACCGCGGTCGCCTCGAGGTCGCGCTCTATCGAGGCAGCGCGGTCGACGAGTACCTGCGCCGTGCGGCGGCCGGTGAACGGTGGTGGGTCCGCGCCGATCGCTGCAACACCGCGGACTGCCCCGAGGAGATCCGCCATTCCCCCGCGCACCGCGTCACGCGAGCGCCCATCGCCGCGCTCGTGGGTCCCGGCTGCGTGAGCGCGTGCGACGACTTCGCCCGGCTGTTCGCCGCGAGCGGCGCGGGCCCCGTGATCGGCACGACACCCGCTTCGGCGCTGACGGCGCACCGCTATCCGCTGGAGGTCGTCCTGGGCGAGGAGGTGCTCGGCCACCTGCTCGTCGCGATCTCGCGGCACCGCTTCGGGCGCGAGGGCCCATGGCTCGAAGGCCGCCCGCACGACGTCGACCGTGTCATCGAGCCCTCCTGGCCGCTCGCCGACTACGAGCGCGCCGTCCGCGAGGCCGCCCTCGACGCGCTGAGCACACGTCCCCGCCGCGCCGGTGACGCGACGCCCCGGCGACCACGGGAGGCACGGACGCGCTTCGTCGCACCAGCGATGTGACGAAGAAGGCGAGTATGCCCGGTTCCTCGCTGCCACGCGGGGAGCTTCATCACGCCTCGATCGCGCGCCAGTCGGGGCCGCGGGCGGGGCGTTTGCACGCGTGGCCGGCCTCGCAGCGCGCGTGGAGGGGCTTGCGACAGCGCTCGCACCACGCGCCGTCGCGCGCGGTGCCGACGCGCTCGCGGCACGCGGCGCAAGAGCGCCCGACCGGCGAGGGAGGCTCTCCTCGGGTGAGCGCGAGCGGCACGAGCGGCCCCGCGTCGCTGCGCGGGCGGCGCAGCGCGAACCACGTCATGAACGCGGCGCCGAAGACCATCGCGCCGGCGATCCTCGGGAGCCACTCGGCCCCGGTCGCCATCGCACCCGCGAACGCCGCGACGGCCACGAAGGCGCAGAAGCCCGCCCCGAGGAGCCACGCGCGGGTGCGGCCGCGCCGCTCCTTCACGGCCGCGCGCTCGAAGCACTCGGCGCAGCGCGCGCCGTCGAGGGCGAGGCAGCGCCGGCACGCGACCGCGTCGCACGCGGCGCAACGACCCTTGCTTCGCGCACCATGCGGTCCGCAGCGCGCCGCCTCCTTCCCGCGCCGCGGCGCCGGCCCCGCCGGCACGTACGACGCGTCCGCCCACAGCTCGGTCTCGATCGCGTTGGCCGTGCCGAACCGGCGCACCTCGACCTCGCGCCTCTTCCACGGGATCGAGAAGCGCCCGAGCACCCCGCCCGGGATCGTGGCCGACGCGCCGCCGCGGTCGACGTCGATGTCGAGCCCCGCGCGGTGCGGGGTGAGCGTGATCTCGACTCCATCCACGTAGTAGGTCCGAGCCACCGCGAGAGAGGATACGGCCGCGCGCGGCGGATCTCTCCGCGAAGTCGCCGCGGGAACTTCTCGCGCTGCGCGGACACCACCGGTGGGCGATGCGCCCCGCCTCACTCACGCTCGCCGCGCTGGTCCTCGTCGCGTGCACCGAGGACGCGCCCGCGCCGCCGGAGCTCGCGCCGGAGCCCGCGCCGGTCGAGCACGAGGAGGCGCCCGCGCCGCTCGCGCCGCCGCTCGCCGCGAGCACGCGGCCGTGGCGCTGGGTGCACGAGGGCCCGGCGCGCGACGCGACGTCCTTCGGCGACGGCGCCATCCACGAGCGCGCCGCGGTCCACGAGGTCGGCGCGCCCCGCCGCTTCGTCGTCACGCGCGAGGGCACCGCGCTCGTGATCGTCAGAGAGGACCGCGCGCAGCACGACCCGCCGGCGCCCGCGACGTGGACGCGACGCTACGAGATCGGCGCGACGGGCGCGCCGGTGATCGGGGTCGCGGATCACCGCACGCTCTACGCGGCCGCGCCGAGCGGCGAGGAGCACGTGGTGCTGTCGCTCGATCCGGCGGACGGGCAGGTGCGCTGGGAGCGGCGCGGCGAGGGCGGCCCGGTGCAGCTCGGCTTCGAGGCGGACACCGTGGTGGTCTACGTCCGCACCGCGGACGGGCCGCGGCTCGTCGAGCTCGACGCCTCAGACGGCGCGGCGCGCGCGCACGCGCGCTTCTCGGCGGCGGTCGGCGCCGCGTACCCGCGGCCGACGACACGGGCGCTGCGGCGCGGCGTCGCCTCGCCCGAGGGCTACCGCCTCGTCCGCGACGGACGCGGGATCGCGATCACGGCGCCCTCGGGCGCGACGCGGCTCGCCGACGACGATCCGATCACGGATCACGCGGCCTTCGTGGACGCCGGCGACGTGCTCGTCGTCGTGACCTTCTGTAGCGGCGCGTCGGGCGCGAGCGCGTTCGGCGTCGCGCGGGACGGAACGCTCCGGTTCGCCGTGAGCCCGGGATCGATCGGGACGATCGGGCACTCCCGCTACGGCAACGACGTGCGCGCCGCGCGCGCCGGAGAGCTCGTGGTGGTGCACGGCGACGAGTCCGCCGGCCGCTACGTCGGCGTCCTCGATCCGCGCGAGGGCAGGCTCCTCGGCTACGAGGTCTGGCGCCGCTGACGCGCCGGCGCGCGAGCGCGCCGCGCGATCCGCTCGCCCCCGCGCTTCGCGCGACCACCGCGGAGGGGTATGCTCTGGTCGTGGGGCCTCGCGTCGATCGGTGGCGCTCGGCGCGGCTCTTCGGGGCCGCCGCGTTGCTCGCCGCTTGCGATCCCTCGGGCGCGCGGCTGGTCGTGGACCTGCGCACGGACCTGGTCGCCGAGCGCGAGTTCACGGACGCGCGCCTGCGCGTCTACGACGCCACGGGCTACGCGCGGCGCGAGCCGCCCCTGCGCGAGCGCTCGGTCCGCGCGAGCGCGGCGACCGACTACGTCCAAGGGGCGCGGCTGGGCGAAGAGTCGGGGCTCTCGCCCGGTGACTACGTGATCGAGTGCGAGCTGACGAGCGCGCATCACGGAGGTCGCGTCGTCGCCGGGCGTGTGGTGCGCGTCGCCATCGCGAACGACTGGAGCGCGACGGTGGTCGTCTCGCGTGTCTGCTCGGGCACGCCGGTCCGGCTCGAGGGCTGCGAGGGCCCCGCCTGCGCCTCCGACCGCGACTGCCCTGCGCCGATCGCCGAGTGCGCGGTGAGCCGCTGCCTCGACGGGAGCTGCCTCGAGGCGGGGCGCGCGGACGCGTGCGACGAGGGCTTCTGGTGCAGCCCGGACGAGGGCTGCCTCGTCGAGCCCACGGCGCTCGACGCCGGGCGCCCCGACGATGCCGGCGCGGGCGACGGAGGTGATCCGTCCGACGCCGCCGGCCCTCCGTCCGACGCCGGCTGCGCGGGAGAGTGCGCGCCCGGCGCGTCGGAGTCCCGCGCGTGCGGCAACTGCGGCACCGAGCGCCGAGAGTGCGGCGACGACTGCCGCTGGGGTGCCTACGGGGCCTGCACCGGACAGGGACCGTGCGCCGCGGGCGCGACCGACGCGCGCGGGTGCGGCAGCTGCGGCACCGAGACCCGCTCCTGCGGGAGCGACTGCCAATGGGGGAGCTACGGCGCGTGCACGGGACAGGGCGCGTGCTCCCCGGGCGCGACGAGCTCGCGCGGGTGCGGCAACTGCGGCACCGAGACCCGCTCGTGCGGCGGCGACTGCCAGTGGGGAGGCTACGGCAGCTGCACCGGGCAAGGCGCGTGCGCTGCCGGCAGCACGCAGTCGCGCGACTGCGGGGCCTGCAACAATGGCCGCCAATCGCGCACCTGCACGTCGTCTTGCACCTGGGGAGGCTACGGGACGTGCACCGGCCAAGTCTACTGCACCGACGCGCTCAGCGGGGGCACGGTGTGCCCGGGGAGCACCGGGTTCCGCGACTGCCCGACGACCCCGGGGGCATGGCAACAGTGCACGTGCAGCAGCTCGGGGAGCTGGATCAGCTGCGGGGGCCCGTGCCTGACCTGACGCGTGCTCAGCGCGGGGCGAGCGAGGTGCGGGCCGGGGCGAGCTCGCCGGCCTCCTCGCGGCGCTCCTCCTCGCGGCGCTGCTGCGCCCGCCTCTCGGCGTCGAGCCGGCGGCCCTCTTCCAGCACACGCGGCGGCGGCGCCTTGAGGTCCCACACGAGGCCCACCGCGGCGAGCGCGCGCAGCACGTAGTAGGTGATGTCGATCTCCCACCAGTAGAAGCCCTGGCGGCAGCTGTTCATGTAGTGGTGGTGGTTGTTGTGCCAGCCCTCACCGAGGGTCAACAGCGCGAGCCAGAGGTTGTTGCGGCTCGTGTCCTTCGTCTCGAAGCGACGCTCTCCCCAGACGTGACAGAGCGAGTTGATCACGTACGTCGCGTGCCACGTCATCACCTGGCTCAGGAAGTACCCGATCAAGAGGCCCGGCCAGCCGAACAGCAGGAACACCACGACGCCGAGCACGATCGGCGGCACGAGGTGCCAGCGGTTCAGCCACACGAGCTCCGGGTACTTCGCGAAGTCCTGGATGCGCTTCCAGTCGGTGTCGCCCGAGTCGCTGAAGATCCAGCCGAGGTGGCTGTGCCAGAAGCCGTCCTGCTTGGGCGAGTGCAGATCGCGCTCGGTGTCGCTGTAGAGGTGGTGCGCGCGGTGGTGCGCCGCCCACCAGAGCACGCCGCGCTGCGTCGAGAGCTGCGCGAGCACCGCGAGGACGAACTGGAACGGACGGCTCGTCTCGTAGGTCCGGTGCGCGAAGTAGCGGTGGTGCACCGCGGTCACCGCCCACATGCGCAGCCAGAACAGCCCGAGGCAGACGACGACCGCCTCCCAGGTGACGCCGGACCAGATCGCGAGCAGCGGCATGACGTGGACGAGCACCCACGGGACCGCGCTCCGGAGATCGTAACGATGCTTGCGCGCTGCCAAGGACATGCCCGAAAGCTAGGGGATGGCCGCCGCGCGGTCGGTCATCGTTCGGGCCGGGCCTCGTCATCGTTCGGTCAGGTGAAGTCACCGAACGGTAATTGCGGTGATTTGCGAGCGATTCCAGGTTGTTGGAGGCCGCAGCCGGCGAGCTCAGGGCATGAACTTGTAGCCGGCGCCGCGCACGCTGAGGAAGTGCCGGGGCTGCGTCGGATCGTCCTCGAAGTGCCGGCGCAGGCGCGAGATGAAGTTGTCGATCGTGCGCGACGAGTGGCTGCGGAGCTTCCACACCTTCTCGAGCAGCTCGTCGCGGCCGATCACGCGGCCGGGGTTCGCGACGAAGTAGCGCAGGAGATCGAGCTCGAGCCGCGTGAGCTCGACGCGGCGGCCGTCCACGGTGACCTCGTGCGCGTCGAACGCGACGCGCGCGCGGCCGAACGCGGTGAGCTGCGGCGCGACGCCGCCGTTCTGCGCCCACGCCTGGCGGCGCAGGATCGAGCCGACGCGCGCGAGCAGCTCGTCGAGCTCGAACGGCTTGACGACGTAGTCGTCGGCGCCCGACTCGAGCCCCTCCACGCGATCCTGCGCGGCGCCGCGCGCGGTCAGCATGATGACCGGCGTGTAGTTGCCGGCGTCGCGCAGCTTCTTGCAGAGCTCGAACCCGCTCCGGTCGGGCAGCATCACGTCGAGCACGATCAGCGCGTAGCGATCGGTCAGGAGCAGCCGCTCGCCGGCCTCGCGGGCGGTACCGGCGAGGTCGACCTCGTAGCCCTCGAGCTCGAGGTTGAGCTTGAGGCCGGCGGCGAGGTGCTCCTCGTCCTCGACGACGAGGATGCGGTGGGGTTGATCGCTCACGCGGCTCGCGTCTTCGGGGGTTTGGGCAGCGTCACGCGCATCGTCGTGCCCCGTCCGGGCCCGTCGGAGGCCGCCTCGACCTGGCCGCCGAGGCTCCGCACCAGCGCCCATACCACGAACAAGCCCAGGCCGGTCCCCTTTCGGCTGCGGACGGTCTCGGCGGACACGCGGTAGAAGCGGTGGAAGACACGCTTGAGGTCGTCGCGGGGGATGCCGATCCCGCGGTCCTCGACCTCGAGGAGCAGGCCGCGCCGCGCCTCCGTGGCGCGCACCCTCACCTCGACGGCGTCGGCGTCGGAGTACTTCACGGCGTTGTCGATCAGGTTGCGCACGACGACCGAGAGCGCGGCCCGGTCGGTGATGAGCACGAGGTCCGCGTCGATCTCGACCGTCACCGCGTCGGGCGCGAGCTTGTGCTGCGTGCACACGCTCTCTGCGCACTCGGCGACGAGCGCGGCGAGCGGGACCTCGTCCTGCTGCAGCTCGAGCCGGTCGTGGTCGTGCGCGAGCCGGCTCGCCTGCAGGATGTCGTCGACGAAGCGGCGCAGGCGATCGACGTCGTCGAGCATCATCTCGCGCAGGTACTCGCGCTTGGCCGCATCGAGCCCGGGCCGGCCGAGCGTCTGCAGGCCGAGCTTGATCGACGCGAGCGGCGTCTTGAGCTCGTGGGTGACCGAGTCGATGAAGCTGTCCTGCCGGCGCACCTCGAGGATCTCGCGGCCGAGGAAGATCGCGAACATCGCCATCTGGACCATGAGCGTGGTGAACGCGACCACGCCCCCGACGAGCAGCCAGATGTTCGTCGCGATGTCGTCGCCTCGGGCGAGGTTGCCCGCGAACACGAGCGTCCAGCCGACGAGCAGCGCGATCGCGATCGGCAGCGCGATCGACGCCATGATGATCGGCGTCGAGATCGACGGGAGGTTCTTGCGTCGGCGCGCCATGAGGGATCGGCAGAGTATGGTCGCCGCGCCGCGCGGCGACCACTCGGTTCGGGAACGTCGAGCGCGCGCGGCGGCGCGTCACTGCGTCAGCACGAGCCGCGCGACGCGAGGCTCGACGTCGAGGTCCCCCACCCAGACGCTCGGCCAGCGCACGGAGCAACCGATCGTGGCGACCCCGTCCAGGAACGAGAGCGCCGGCGCCTCGGCCAGCCGCACCCAGGCCCGGACGCGACCGTCCTCGGCCACGTAGTCGTGAATGTGATCCGCTTCGTAGCCGGCGGCGCCCGGGGTGACGACTCGCGAGACACGCGTCCCGTAGGTGCTTGCACCCCAGCCGTTGACGTCCGCGCAGCTTGCGGACTCCGCGGCGACGCGGACGCTCCCGGTGGCCCCCGGAGGAACGGCGACGTCGAGCTCGAGCCAGAGCGAGACCACCGGATCCGGCAACCGCACCCCGACCATGTCGATGTGCGCGATGCCGCTTCGTCGGGCCAGGCCCCGGAGCTCGGTCTCGTCTTGCCGCATCATCGCGGAGGCGATGGCCTCCCCCGGAGGCCGACCGCTCATGCTCGCGCGCAGCGGCAGCCCGAAGCACGTGCACGCACCGCACGACATGAGCAGCGCGACGAACCCGCACCCGAGCCCCGCCACGACGCGCATGCGCCTCTTGTTCGTCTTCGACTCCATCGGCTCCCTCTCTGGCGCGGCGCCGCGCACCGTGGGCTCGAAGTGCACAGCATGTGCCTCGGCCCGCGCACGCAGACTCGTCGTCCGACACACCGCGCACCGACCCGTGGTGACGACGAACGTCGGCGACGCGACGCCCGCCGCCGCAGCGCCGAAGGCGGTGGACGCGCTCGCGCGGGGCTCCCATGCTCGGCGCGTGCAGCCCGGAGCGCTCGTCGCGGGGAAGTACCGGATCGTCTCCCTGCTCGGCGAGGGCGGGATGGGCGCGGTGTACGTCGCGGTCAACGAGATGCTGCACAAGCGCGTCGCGCTCAAGGTGCTCGGACACAAGGTCGCGCAGAGCCCCGAGGCGGCGCAGCGCTTCTTCCGCGAGGCGATGGCGGCCTCGCGCGTGCGGCACCCGGCGATCGTCGAGATCTACGACGCGGGGACGCACGAGGGCGCGCCGTGGATGGCGATGGCGCTGCTCGAGGGCGAGAGCCTCGGCGATCGGCTCGAGCGCGGGCCGCTCGCGCTGCCCGAGATCCTGCCGATCTTCGAGCCGGTGCTCTCGGCGCTCGGCGCCATCCACCGCGAGGGGATCGTCCACCGCGACCTCAAGCCCGACAACATCTTCCTCGAGCGGCTCCACGATGGATCATTGCAACCCAAGTTGCTCGACTTCGGCATCGCGAAGGCGGTCGGCATCGAGCGGCTCACCGTCACCGGGCAGGTGATGGGGACGGCGAGCTACCTCGCGCCCGAGCAGGCGCGCGACTCGAGCAGCGTCGACGCGCAGACCGATCTCTACGCGGTGGGGGTGATCCTCTACGAGTCGCTGTCGTGCCGGCTGCCGTTCGAGGCGCCGACGACGAACATGCTGCTCCTCGAGCTGCTGCGAGGCACGCCGCGGCCGCTGCTCGAGGTCGCGCCCGCCGTGCCCGTCCCGCTCGCGAACCTCGTGCACGCGTGCCTCGCGCGCGAGCGCGAGTACCGCCCGCGGGACGCGGCCGCGCTCGCGAGCCAGCTCCGCGAGGCGCTCGCGCCGTGGACGGGCCCGCGCACCTCCTCGGACCCCGGCGCCTACGGGAGCGCCCCGGGCGCGCCGAGCGCGGGCGGCGCGTCGTACTACACGCCCCCGTCCCATGCGCCGCAGTACACGCCTCTACCGTACACGCCGCCCGCGCCCTACGCGCCTCCGCCCTACCCGTCACTGCCGCCCCCTCCGCCCTCGCGGTCGCGCCCGGTCCCGACCCGCTGGCTGCTCGGCATCGCCGGCCTCGTCATCGGCGCGGGCCTGTGTGTCGTCTCGGCCCCGTTCGTCCTCGCGATCGTGAGCGCGCTCGCGTCGTCCTTTCGTTGACGAGCGATCGGCGTCGATCGCGCGTGGCCAGCGCGCCGAGACATCTGGCGAGCCCCGATCGTCGCGGGACGCGAGCGGCGATGGAGCAGCGGCTCGCGCGACGGCCACACACCGCTCCTCCGCTCCGAGGGTATCGACGTGAGCGGCTACGACCACCTCGACCTGCTGGTGCAGGTCCACGAGGACGCCTCGATCCCCACCGGCGCATCGATCGAGGTCGCTGTCCTCTCGGACGGCCACACCCCCGACGGTCCCTCGCGCGACTTCTTCAGCGATCCGATCGGCGTCATCGTCTTCGACGACAGCGCCGTGCCCGACGCCGGTACGCTGCGCCTCGAGCGGGTAGACCCGCCGCTCGGCTCGATGCTCGCCGTCCGCGTCGCGGGGGCCCGCGCGCAAACCACGGGGAACATCCGCATCCGCCTCAGCATCGACCTCGTGATGAAGACCTCGTGATCCCTGGACCTCATCGGCGCCGACCTCTATCCTGGAGTAGGCCGTGATCCGTCTCTCCCGAGGGCTCGTCACCGAATCGGCCACGTCCCCGCCGCAGGCGGTCTGCGCAGTGTGTACTCCCGCCGGGCCGGGCTTCAGGAGCCGTTTCGGACCAACGCTTTATCGCGGTGGGCGGGGGGCCGGCTACGTCCATGCCTACGTGGAGATCCCCGACTCCGACCGCTTCCTGGCCCTGATCGCCAACGAGGGGGTCGCCGACGCAGGGGGGGAGCTGATTGGAACGTTCATCCACGATGGCGCGATCCCCCCTCCGTTCTGAGCTCTGGGGCGGCCTCGCCGCCGTGGTCCTCGGCTGCACGAGCTCCCACGCGGCTCTGCCGGACGCAGGGCCGCTCGAGTGCCCCGACACGCCGTGCGATGCGCCGCTCCCTGTGGACTTGCTTGTCGTTCAGGACAATTCGGGATACGCGGGGGACACTCAGGCAGTCTTGTTCGCGGCCGAAGCTCTGCTAGAGCCACTGTCGCGCGGGGGTGCCCGTGCATCCCTCCACGTAGGTGTCGTCTACAGCGACCTCGGCACTGGGGAGTATGACGGGTGGCCTGCCCATTGCCGCTCGGGTTGGGGATACGACGGATACCTGCAGACCCCCCAAGAGAGCAGCTATCGGAGTTGCGCTGCCAGCGAGGATCGCTACCGGGTCGTCGCTACACCTGAAGACCTTCCGCATGCAGCGGACCACGTTCGCTGCGCTGTCGGAGGGGGCGATCGCTGCATCCCGCAGAGCTTCGAAGCGATGCTGAGGGCGCTCGCGCCACGCAGCTCGGACATCGAGTTCCGCGGCGTCCAAGGTGGGCACGGGGACGGGGCCAACGCGGGCTTCCTGCGCGACGACGCCGTCCTCGCCATCCTCTTCGTCAACGGTCATCGCGAGTGCTCGATGGCGGACTTGAGTCATCTCGAGCTCGGAGCACCTAGCTGCGATGACGGGTTCGTATGCTGCGAAGAGCGCCTCCTTCCGGTCGACCGCTACGTTCACGGGCTGACGAGCCTCGGTCGCCGCCGCGTGGTGGTGAGCGCGATCACCGGGGTCCCCGGGGACGTGCGGCCGGAGGCCGGGGATCGCGAGGCGCTCGACGCGGTCCTCGCGCGGCCGGAGATGGAGGTCTCGGGGGGGCGACCCTTCTGCCACCACGTCGTGTCCTCGCCACGCCACGTGCAGCTCGTGCGCGCGTGCCCCGGCTTGCTTCGCTCGATGTGCGACAGGCGCCTGAGCGAGCGGGGCGGCGCCGAGCAGATCATGGGCGAGATCGGCCGTGCCATCGCCCGCGCCGCCTGCCACCCCGAATGATCCGCGCGCGTACGGGGAGATCGTGAGGCGCGACTGGACTATCGCGCGCTGGCGAGACACGGCCTTCGAGGCGGGGTGACGGTACCGCAGGCGAGCGGCGAGACACGACGGGAGCTTCGAGTGGCGTATCCTCGCGTGGTGGAGCGTGCGCTCGGACGCGTGGGGGTCTTCGTGGCCGTGTTGCTGGCGGCAGCGCTCGCGCCGGTGCGCGCCGCGGAGGCGGGCGCGTGCGCGCGGTTCGGGCTGGCGGGGCTCGCGCTCGTCGAGCCGGGGGGACCCATCGCGCTCGGCCCCGAGGCGGGACCGCTCGTCGAGCACGTCGTCACCGGCCGGACCCGCGAGCGGAGCCGCGTCGCGGCCGATCCGCTGCGCGCGCTGCGCGTGCTCGGTCCGGGCGAGCTCGCCGTCCGGCCGCGCGCCATCGCGCCCGGCGTCCACCGGCTCGAGGGCCCGTACCGCGCCGGGACCTATCGCGTCAGCGGGCTCGCGCGCGGTGGCCGCGTGCGGTTCGTGCGCGGCGAGCCGGTCGCGCTGCCGCCGCCCGCCCTCGCGAGCGCTCACCTGGCCGTCGTGGAGCTGCCGGCGAGCCCCGGCGGCATGCGGGGGGCGCCGGGGCAGTCGCGCCATCTCACGCTCACGCTCGCCCAGCCCGCGCCGGCCGGCGCGTGGCGGCTGCTCCTCTACACCACGCCGCAGGCCCCGCGTCACGCCGCGATCAACTCCGCGCTCGTCACGCCCGGCGCCACGACGGTCACGCTCGCCCAGGGCGGCGGCGGCTCGCGCTGCGGCCCGCCGGCGCCGATGGCCGGGCTGCCCGGCGTCGGCTCGGAGCTCGTCGCGACCTGGCTGCGCGCGGACGGCGTCGTCTCCCCGCCGTCGAGCCCGACGCCGACGCTCGCCCGCTGATCGGCGCGTGACATCCGCGGCGCCGCCGCGCAGGATCGCGGTGGGGTCGAGGTGAAGGACGTTCCGAGCGCGTCGGGCTTCGCGGTCCGGGATCTGCGGTGGGCGCTCGAGGCGCTCTGCGGCGCGGAGCGCGTGCGCGAGGCGCTCGAGACCCTCCCGGCCGAGGTGCGCGAGCCGTTCCTCGCCGCGCCGGCGGAGCCGTGGGTGCCGCTCACCGTGACGACCGCGGTGGTGGACGCGGTCGCCGCCCACGTCGGCGAGAACCCAGAGACGCTCGTCGATCGCGCGATCGCGCGCGCGACCGAGCGCTCGCTCGGCACGGTGCTGCGCGTGCTGCTGCGCTTCACCTCGAACCGCGCGCTGCTCGAGCGCATCCCCGGCATCTACCGCCGCACCCGCAACGTCGGCGAGGTGCGCGTCCTGCGCATCGAGGAGACCTCGGGGGAGATCGAGATCGTCGGCTGGCCCGACATGCCCGCGCGGCACGCGCGGCTCGTCGCGGTCAACACCGAGACGCTCCTGCGCTGCATCGGCCGCGAAGATCCGCGCGTGCACTACAAGCGCACCCCCGACGGCGCGCGCTACCAGATCCTCTGGCGCTGACGGGAGCGCGGTGGCTCACTCCAGGCCGCGCGCCTTGCGGGTCGCGTCGAGCATGCCCTCGGTGACGTCGTCGCCGGCGGCGACGCGGTCGTTCCAGCTCCGGCGGGAAGGCGCCTTGCGCTTCTGTACCATCGTGATCGTCCCCTCGACCGGGCAGACGAGCTGGCAGAGGTTGCAGCCGACGCACTCCTGTTCGTGGACCCACGGGACGCGCGCGCCGGCGCGGGCGCCCTCGGCGAGCGCGGCGACGTCGGGGACGTCGCTCGGGAAGTGCAAGAACCCTTGCTTCCTCTTCTCGTCGTCGCTCACGCCGGGGACGTGGATGCACTGGTGCGAGCCGTCGAGGCACGCGACCACGCAGAGCTGGCAGCCGATGCACGACTTCGGGTCGATCGACGCGACCACGTGGTAGTTGAGGTCGAGGTCGCCCCACTCCTTGTAGGCGGGGTTGGCCTTGCCGACGAGGTCCATCGCCGAGGCCATGCCCTTGTCGTCGAGGAAGTCGTTCAGGCCCTCGATCATGTCCTCGACGATGCGGTAGCCGTAGTGCATCACCGCGGTGCAGACCTGCACGCTCGTCGAGCCCAGGGCCATGAACTCGGCCGCGTCGCGCCAGTTGGAGATGCCACCGATGCCGCTGATGGGCCTCGGGAACACGCGCGCGGTCTGCCCGAGCAGGTGCAGCGCGATCGGCTTCACCGCCGGGCCGCAGTAGCCGCCGTTGCTCGAGCCGTCGCCCACGACGGGCAGCGGCACCATGCGGTCGAGGTCGACGCCGACGATCGACTTCACCGTGTTGATCAGGCTCACCGCGTCGGCGCCCGCGCGGTACGCCGCGGACGCGGGCTCGGTGATGTCACCCACGTTCGGCGTGAGCTTGACGATCACCGGGATGTTCGCCGCGTCCATCACCCAGCCGACGATCGCCTCGAGCACCTCGGGCTCCGCGCCGACCGCCGAGCCCATGCCGCGCTCGCACATGCCGTGCGGGCAGCCGAAGTTCAGCTCGATCAGGTCGCTGCCGACGTCCTCGACCTTCTTGATGATCTCCTGCCACTCCTCCTTCGTCTCGACCATGAGCGACGCGATGAGGGTGTGCTTCGGATAGCGCTTCTTGACGTCGGCCATCTCGCGGAGGTTCACCTCGAGCGGCCGGTCGGTGATGAGCTCGATGTTGTTGAGCCCCATCAGCTTGGTCGAGCCGTAGTCGACGCCGCCGAAGCGGCTCGACACGTTCACGATCGGGTTGCCGAGGGTCTTCCAGACCGCGCCGCCCCAGCCCGCGTCGAACGCGCGCTTGACCTGATCGCCGGTGTTCGTCGGCGGGGCCGACGCGAGCCAGAACGGGTTCGGGCTCCGTACGCCGCAGAAGTCGATGCTCAAGTCCGCCATGGCTCAGCCCCCGAAGCTCAGGGTGATCGCGCGCGCGGCGAGCTTGCCGTGCTGCGCCGCGTTGACCACTTCTTTTCCACCATTCACACAGTCGCCGCCCGCGTACACCTTGGGATTGCCGGTGCGGCACGTCGCGTCGTCGACCACCACGCGGCCCGCGTCGTCGAGCGCGACGCCCTCGAACGCGCGCGCGAGGCCGGTGAGGCGGCTCTGGCCCGCCGCGACCGCGACGAGGTCGCACGACAGCGTCTCCTCGCCCTCGCCGTCCGTGCGCGCGACGCGCAGGCCCACGAGGCGCTCGCCCTCGCGCACCGCGGCGATGGGCTGGCGCGACTCGACGAGGCGCACGCCGTCCTTGCGCGCCCCGACCATCTCGTGCGCGTAACCGCTCATCTTCGCCTCGGTGCCGCGGTAGACCATCGCCACGTCGGGCACGCCGAGCTGCGCGAGCTCGCGGGCCACGTCGATCGCGGTGTTGCCGCCGCCGACGACGAGCGCCCGCTCGATCCCGGCGAGCGAGGTGGTCGGGTCGAGCTTGAGGCGCTCGATGTAGGCGGTCGCGCCGACGACGCCCGGGCCCTCGAGGCCGAGGAAGCGGTCTGGCCCGAGGCCGATGCCGATGAACACCGCGTCGTAGTCCGCGAGGAGCGCGCGCGCCTTCGCCTCGTCGATCTCGACGCCGGTCTTCACCTCGATGTCGCCGAGCGCGAGGACCATGTCGACCTCCGCGAGCGCGTCGTGCGCGTGGAGCTTGTACGGCGCGACGCCCGTCGTGTTGAGGCCGCCCGGGTAGGCGCGCTTCTCGAAGAGGGTGACCGAGTGGCCGTCGAGCGCGAGGTGGCCGGCCGCGGCGAGCGAGGCGGGGCCCGCGCCGATGCACGCGACGCGCTTGCCGGTGGACGGCTTCTTGGTCCTGGCGAGCAGCGCCGCGTCGGCCTCGAGCGCGCTCTCGGTCGCGTAGCGCTGCAGGCGCCCGATCTCGATCGGCGGGCGGCCCCACGCGTTGTAGACGCAGCTCCCGGCGCAGAGCACCTCGACGGGGCAGACGCGCGCGCACGAGGTGCCGAGGAGGTTCGCGCCGAAGATCGTCCGCGCGGCGCCCCGGACGTTGTCGGTCGCGATCTTGTGGATGAACGTCGGGATCTCGATGCCGGTCGGGCACGCGGCCACGCACGGCGCGTCCGAGCAGTAGATGCAGCGGTTGGCCTCGGTGATCGCTTCGCCGCGCGTGTAGCGCGGCGCCTTGTCGGGCAGGCGCGTCTCGAGGCGCCCCTCGGGCAGCTTGCTCACTTGGCCCCCATCGCGTCGAAGCTCTCGCCGAGCAGCCCGAGGCCCTCGCGCAGCTCGTCCTCGCCGATGTTGAGCGCCGGCGCGATGCGCACCGTGTTGCCCCAGAGGCCGCCCTTGCCGATGAGCAGGCCGCGCTTCTTCGTCTCCTCGAAGAGCGCCGCGGTCGCCGCCGGGTTGGGCGTACGGTCGCCGCCCTCCTCGTCCTTCACGAGCTCGAGCGCCTGCATGAGGCCCATGCCGCGCACGTCGCCGATGACGCGCGGGTGCTTCTTCTTCAGCGCCTCGAGCCCTTCGCGCAGGATCGCGCCCATCTCTGCCGCGTTCTCGACGAGGCCGTCACGCGCGATCACGTCGAGCACGGTGTTGGCCGCGGTGCAGCTGATCGGGTTGCCGCCGAAGGTGCTGATCGAGCCCTTCTTCAGCGCGCCGGCGATCTCGGTCGTCGTGATGCACGCGGCGAGCGGGAAGCCGTTCGCGATGCCCTTGGCCATCGTCATGATCTCGGGCTCGATGCCGTACTGCTCGATGCCCCACATCTTGCCGGTGCGGCCGAACCCGGTCTGCACCTCGTCGGCGATCATCACGCCGCCGTACTTGTGGATGATCTCCGAGGCGATCTCGAAGTACTCCTTGGGCGGCGTGACGAAGCCGCCGACGCCCTGGATCGGCTCGGCGAGCATGCCGGCGACGCGGCCGGTCGTCGTCGTCTGGATCAGCTCGTCCAGATCCTTTGCGCATTGCACGCCGCAGCTCGGGTACTCGAGCTTGAACGGGCAGCGGTAGCAGTACGGCGCGGGCGCGTGCTTGACGGCCGCGACCTGCGTCGGGATCGCGCGGTAGGTGTTGTGCGCGGTGAGGCTCTGCGCGAGGAGCGAGCGCCCCGAGTAGCCGTGCCGCAGCGCGACGAGCTCGTGGTTGCCCGTGGCGACCTGCGCCATCATCACCGCCGTCTCGTCGGCCTCGGTGCCGGACGCGGTGAAGAAGCACTTCTGGAGGTTGCCGGGCGTGGCGTTCGCGAGCTTCTCGGCGAGCTCGACGATGGGCAGCGTCGGGTAGAGCGTCGAGACGTGCTGCAAGCGCTGGATCTGCGCGATGACCGCCGCGTTGACCTCCTCGTTCGAGTGGCCGATCGAGACGGTGAGGATGCCGCCGAAGAAGTCGAGGTACTCGTTGCCGTCGAGGTCGGTCAGCCGGGTTCCCTTGCCGTCGGTCAGCACCACCGGCTGCTGGTAGAAGTTGGCGACCGCCGGGAAGAGGTAGTCGGCGTGCTTCTTTCGGATCTCGTCGCTCGTCGTCATCGCAACAGCTCCCCGACGCCCGCGCGTCGAATGAACCGGCCGCCGCCCTTTTCGACGAGCGAGCCGTCCTTCACGATCAACCGCCCGCGGCTCAACACCGCCTCGGTCCATCCCTGGACCTCGCGGCCCTCGTAGGCCGAGTAGTCCACGTTCATGTGGTGGGTGCGCGCGTCGTCCTTCGAGATCACGCGCTTGGCGTCCGGGTCGAACACGACGATGTCCGCGTCCGAGCCGACCGCGATCGTCCCCTTCTTCGGGAAGAGGCCGAACGCCTTGGCCGCCGCGGTGCTCGTGAGCTCGACGTAGCGGTTCAGCGAGATGCGCCCCTTCACCACGCCCTCGTCGAAGATCACGCTCATCCGGTTCTCGATGCCCGGCGCGCCGTTCGGGATCTTGGTGAAGCTCTCGCGGCCGAGCTCCTTCTGGCCCTTGAAGCAGAACGGGCAGTGGTCGGTGCCGATCGTCTCGAGGTCGCGGAACTTGAGGCCCTGCCAGAGCGAGTCCTGGTTCCACTTCTCGCGCAGCGCCGGGGTCATCACCCACTTGGCGCCCTCGAAGTCCGGGCGCTCGTAGATGCTGCGGTCGAGCAAGAGGTATTGCGGGCACGTCTCGGCGACCACGTCGACGCCGCGCGCGCGACCGCGCTTCACCTCTTCGAGGGCGTCGTGGCAGCTCAGGTGCACGATGTAGAGCGGCACGTTCGCGACCTCGGCGATCGCGATCGCGCGGTGCACACCCTCGGCCTCGAGCCGCGTCGGCCGCGTGAGCGCGTGCCACTTCGGCTCGACCTTCCCGTCGCGGACCGCCTCGCGGATGATCTCGTCGATGACGATCCCGTTCTCTGCGTGCATGCAGATCCGGGTGCCGTCGTCGCCCGCCTGGCGGAACGCGCGGTAGAGCGTGCCGTCGTCCACGTAGAGGACGCCCGGGTACGCCATGAAGAGCTTGTAGCTGGTGACGCCCTCGTCGCGCAGGCGCCGCATCTCGGGCAGCCGCTCGACGGGCATGTCCGTGATGATCATGTGGAAGGCGTAGTCGATCGTCGCCTTGCCCTCGGCCTTCTGGTGCCAGGTCTCGAGGCCCTTCAGCGTCGACTCGCCCTTCGTCTGGATCGCGAAGTCGATGATCGTCGTCGTGCCGCCGTGCGCTGCGGCGAGCGTGCCGGTCTCGAAGTCGTCCGCGCTCGTCGTGCCGCCGAACGGCATGTCGAGGTGCGTGTGCGGATCGATCCCGCCCGGGATCACCAGCTTGCCCTTCGCGTCGAGCACGGTCTGGGCCTGGACGTCGAGGTCCTTGCCGATCCGCGCGACCGTCTCGCCCTCGACGTAGACGTCCGCGAAGTAGTCGTCGACCGCGGTGACGACGCGGCCGTTCTTGATCAACACGCTCATCGGCTGCCTCCCACGTCCCTCACGGGAGCTGCTCGATCATGTCGCCGTACGTGTCCGGCCGGCGGTCGCGATAGAACTGCCAGACGCGGCGGACCTCCTCGATCAGGTCGAGGTCCATCTCGGCGACGACGACCTCGTCCCGATCGCGCGAGCCCTCCGCGAGGAACTGCCCGCGCGGGTTCACGAAGTAGCTCTGGCCGTAGAACTCGCCGATGTTCCACGGCGCCTCGGTACCGACGCGGTTGATCGCGCCGAGGAAGTAGCCGTTCGCGACCGCGTGCGCGGGCTGCTCGAGCTTCCAGAGGTACTCGGAGAGGCCGGCGACCGTCGCGCTCGGGTTGAACACGATCTCGGCGCCGTGCAGGCCGAGCAGGCGCGCGCCCTCGGGGAAGTGGCGGTCGTAGCAGATGTAGACGCCGATCGTGCCGTACCGCGTCTCGAACACCGGGTAGCCGAGGTTGCCCGGCTTGAAGAAGTACTTCTCCCAGAATTGGTTGGTGTGCGGGATGTGGTTCTTGCGGTAGGTGCCGAGGTAGCTCCCGTCCGCGTCGAACACCGCGGCGCTGTTGTAGTAGACGCCCGCGACCTTCACGCGCTCGTAGATCGGCACGACGATCGCCATCGCGTGCTTCTTCGCGAGCTCCGCCATCACGCGGCACGTCGGCCCGTTGGGGATCTCCTCCGCGATGTCGCACCAGCGCGGATCCTGGCTGGGGCAGAAGTAGGGCCCGTTGAAGATCTCTTGCAAGCAAAGGATCTGGACGCCCTTCTTCGCCGCCTCCTCGATCAGCGGCACGTGCTTGTCGAGCATCGCCTGCGCGACCGCGGCCACCGACGCCCCCTCGTCGTTGATCGGGTTGGCGCACTGGATCAGCCCGCCCACGACCTTCCTCGCCATCCTCTCGCTCCCCATCCCCGCCGCGCGCTCCAGAGCGCGGGCAGACCGACACGAGTATCAAATCCGCAGAATTCGCTCAAGGGGACGATCCTCGTCATTTCGCCATTCGCGTCCCGCGGCTTCGAATGACGAGATGACGAGGATCGTCCCCACTTCTCTGGCGGCCCGTGTGGGCGCACAATCGGCGGCGCGGGGGCGGCGTTGGAGCGGTTTCACACGGTCTATCGGGACGAGGGGCTCCACTGCGCGACGTGGGGGCCGCTGTTCGTGCAGCGGTGGCTCGCCGACGCGAGCGGCGAGCAGGTGGAGACGATGCTCGAGCTCCACACGGCGTTCGTCGAGGCGCGGCCCCTCGGGACGACGCTCTCCGTCAGCCACGTGGAGGTCACCCACGGCCGCCCGGACGAGCGCTCGCGCGCAGCGATGCGTCGCCACATGAAGCTCGCCGAGCGCGCGATCGGCGCCGCGGCGACGGTCATCTCGTGCGAGGGGTTCGCGAGCGCGATGGTGCGGAGCGTGCTCTCGGGGCTGGTGCTGGTGACGCGCCCGAAGTGTCCGCACGGCGTGTTCTCGACGACCGCGGAGGGGTTCGGGTTCGTGCTCGAGCACCGTCCGGTGGCCGGCGTCGACGCGCGATCGATCGAGGAGGCGTACCGGCGCGAAGTGGTCCAGCGCTGAGGCTGGGCTCGACGGCGCCGTCGGCCCGCGCGCGCTCGATCACAATCGGCAGCCTTCCAGTCCCTCGGGGAGGCATCATCGGCGGGATGGGGACGAGGGGGGGCCCGCGCTCGGAGATCGTCGGCCGCGTCGAGGAGCTCGCCGCGCTCGACGCGGCGCTCGACGACTCACTCGGCGGGCTCGGTCGCCTCGTGCTGCTCGCGGGCGAGGCGGGGATCGGCAAGACGCGCCTCGCCCTCGAGATCGCGCGCCGCGCCGAGGCCGAGGGCGCGGTCGCGCTCCTCGGGCGCGCCTGGGACGAGGGCGGCGCGCCGACGGCGTGGACGTTCGTCGAGCTCTTGCGCGAGGCGAGGGCACACCCCGCGCTCGCGCCGGCCCACCCCGTGATCGACGACGCGCTCCGAGCCCTCGGCGCGGCGACCGATCCGGCCTCGCGCTTCGCCGCCTTCGACGGCGCCGCCCGCGCGCTCGCGGAGGCCGCGCGCGCGGCGCCGCTCGTGCTGATCCTCGACGACCTCCACTGGGCCGACGCCGCGACGCTCGTGCTCGCGAAGCTCTGCGTCCGAGCGCTCGCGCGCGCCCGGGCGCTCATCGTCGGCACCTACCGCGAGGACGAAGCGCGGGCCCCCGAGCCCGCGCGCCTCCTCGCGGAGCTCGCGCGCGAGGGCTCGGTCCTCGCGCCGCGGCCGCTCGCGGGCGAAGAGGTCGCCGTGCTCGTCGCGCGCGGCGGCCTCGCGGGCGCGTGGACGCCGCGGGTCCTCGAGCGCAGCGGCGGCAACCCCTTCTTCGTCGAGCAGACCGTCCGCTGGATCGCCGCCGAGGGGGTCGGCGTGGAGGAGGCCGCGTTGCCGGTCCCCGCGGGCGCGCGGGCGATCGTCGCGCGCCGGCTCGAGCGGCTCGCGCCCTCCGCGCGGCGCCTCGTCGAGGTGGCCGCGGCGATCGGCGCGGAGCCGGATCGCGCGCTCCTCGCGGAGGTGTGCCCGGACCTCGCACCGGATCTGACCGCCGCGGTCGAGCACGGCGTGCTCTCGGCCGACGCGGGACGGATCGCGTTCGCGCACGATCTCTTGCGCGAAGCGGCGCTCGCGACGGCCGTCGATCGGCCGGGCGTGCACGCGGCGATCGCGGCGGCGCTCGAGCGCCTCGGCGGCACGCCGGCCGAGCTCGCGCGGCACCTCGCGGCCGCGGGCGATCCGCGCGCGCCGGAGGTCGCCGCCGACGCGGGCGGCGCGCGCCGCGCGACGCGGCGACGACGCGGGAGGCCGCGGAGTTGCTCGGGCTCGTTCTGCGCGGCGCTGCGCGAGCGGCGAGCCGACGGACGCGGAGGTCGAGCTCGCGGTCGAGCTCGGCGAGGCGCTGCTCCGCGCCGGCCACACGACCGAGGGCTCCGCGCAGTGCGCGGCGGCCGCGCGGCTCGCGCGCCGCGTCGGCGCGCCGGACCTCGTCGCGCGCGCGGCCCTCGCGTACGGATCGGTGGTGCGCATCGGCCGCGTGGATCCGACGCTCGTGGAGCTGCTCGAGGACGCGCTCGCGACGGCCGAGGATCCCGCGCTCCGCGCGACGCTCGAGGCGCGGCTCGCCGGCGCGATGCAGCCGTCGCCGACGCCCGAGGTCCCGCTCGCGCTCGCGCGGCGGGCGATCGCCGGCGCGCGAGAGCGCGGCGACCGAGCGCACCTCGCGCGCGTCCTCGACCTCGCGCGCCCGGCCTTTCGAGCCCTCGACGACGTCACCGAGCGCGTCGCGCTCGACCGCGAGGCCCTCGCGCTCGCCGAAGCGCTCGGTGACCTCGACCACGCCATCCGCGCGGAGCAGCGCCTCGCGCTCGATCTCCTCGAGCAGGGCGACGTCGCCGGATACGACCACCACGCGGGCCGCGCGACGGGGCGGGCGGGCGAGGCGCGCTTCCTCGCCACGACGTACGTGCACGGCACCGTCGAGATCTCGCGCGGGGTGCTCACCGGAGACTTCGAGCGCGCCGAGCGCGCGCTGCGCAGGGCCGCGGAGCTGCGGCGCGCGATGCCGGATCCCGAGGCGACGCTCGGGCCGAACCTCCTCCCGATGATGCGGTTCCTCCTGATGCGGGCGCGCCGCCGCACCGAGGACGTCGAGACGATCGCCGCGCTCGAGCCGTCGCCCCCGCCGTTCGGCGACGTCCTCGGCGCGGTGGCGCGCGCGCACGTCGGCGACCGCGCGGGCGCGGCCGCCGCGCTCGACGCGGTGTTCGCCCGCGGGGACCACGTGCGGCTGAACTACGTCCCCGCGGCGCTCTTGCCCGAGCTCGTCGCGACCCTCGGCGACGCGGACCGCGCGGCGGCGCTCCTGCCGCTCGTGGAGCGGCTCGAGGGCCGCTTCGTGGTCCAGTTCGGCGGGCTCTGCGAGGGCGCGGCCGGCCGCCTGCTCGGGCTCTTGCACGTGACGATGGGCCGCATCGAGGACGCGCGCGCGTGCTTCGAGGACGCGCTCCGCCAGAACGAGGCGAGCGGCGCGGCGCCGTTCGTCCACGCGACCAAGCTCGCCCTCGTCGAGGCCGGCGCGGGCGACGAGCGCACCCGGCGGCGCCAGCTCGAGGAGGCGATCGAGGGGTTCGGCGCGCTCGGCATGACGGCGAGCCTCGCGCGCGCGCTCGCGCTGCGCGGCGGCGCCGCCGCGCCCGCGTCCCACGCGCCCGCGGGCGCGCTCGCGACGCTCCGGCGCGAAGGCGACCTCTGGTCACTCGCGCGCGGTGGCGAAACGCACCGCCTCAAGGACGCGCACGGGCTCCACTACCTCGCCCACCTCCTCGCGCGGCCGGGCGTCGGCGTCGAGGTCGGGGAGCTGTTCGCGCTCATCCCGCGCGCGGGCGAGCTCCGCGACGAGGGCGACGCGGGGCCGATGCTCGACGCGAAGGCCAAGGCCGCGTACCGCGGCCGGCTCGCCGACCTGCGCGAGCAGCTCGCGGAGGCGGAGAGCTTCGACGACCTCGGGCGCGCGGCGGCGGCCCGCGAAGAGATGGAGCTGCTGCGCGTCGAGCTCAGCCGCGCGGTCGGGCTCGGGGGTCGTGACCGGCGCGCGTCGTCGCGCACGGAGCGCACGCGGGTGACGGTGACCTCGCGCATCCGCAAGACGATCCAGCGGATCGGCGCGCTCGACGCGGAGCTCGGCCATCACCTCGATCGCAGCGTGGTGACGGGCGCGTTCTGCCGCTACGACCCGCCGCCCGGGCCTCGCCTCACGACGTGACGGTGCCGTCATGGCCCGCCCTCTGCGCGTCGTGCACGCTCAGGGCTCGCCTCGAGCACGCGCGTCGGCCCAGCCCGCGCCCATGTCGCTCCGGCCCAACCTGTGGCCTGTTGGCCCACAGGTGTGGGGCGCGACGCGCACCGTCGCGCCCCGCGCCCCCCGACGCCGCGCGCGCCCGAGACTTGCCTACCACGCTCTCCCCATGGGGATCCGCGCTCTCGCCATGCTCGCGCTCATCGCCCTCGGTCCGAGCTGCGCGCCGCGGTGCGAGGTGAGCTCGGACTGCACGCCGGACGGCGTGTGCCGCAGCGGCCGCTGCCGGGGCGTGACGTGCAGCGCGGCCGCCGAGTGCGCGGGCCGCGAGCGCTGCGAATCCGGCCGCTGCGCCGCGCCGCCGTGCGAGCACCACGCCGAGTGCGGCGCCGAGCGGGTGTGTGTCGCCGGGGCGTGCGTCGCGCTCGACTGCGCGCGGACCGCGGACTGCCCCGACGCCGTGTGCGCGCGAGGGCGATGCCGCGCCTGCGAGTACGGGTCGGAGTGCGAACGCGAGGAGCCGACCGCGTGCGCCGAGGGGCGCTGCGTCCCGTACGAGTGCGACGTCTCGAGCGAGTGCGAAGCCGGCCGCGTCTGTGTCCGCAACCAATGCGTCCCTTGCGACGCGGACACGCCGTGCGACGACGGACGGGTCTGCGAGGCGGGCGCGTGCGTACCCTGCGTCGACGACACGCAGTGCGGCGACATGGGCGCGTGCCGCGACGGACGCTGCTCCGCCATCTGCGCGGGCGACGGAGACTGCCCGCACGCCCTCGGGTGCCGCGGCCGAACACACGCGTCCCCGTGCGGCGAGCCCTTCTGCGACGGAGACCAGCCGACGCCCTTTCCGCGCTCGTTCGTCTGCGACCCCTGCCAGGCGCTCGCGGGTGGCTGCCCGAGCGGTGCCTGCGACGAGGAGCTCCGCTGCACGTGCGCCACGAACGACGACTGCGCGACCTACCTCGCGTGCCGGAGCGGCGCATGCACGCGCTGCAACGAGGACTCCCACTGCCGTTGCGACCAGTACTGCGCGGCGGGCGAGTGCCGCGACCGTTGCGTCGACGACGCGCAGTGCGCGGGCGGTCGTTGCCACACGACGGGCCGCTGCGTCTCATGCATCACGGACGCCGACTGCCCGGGCGCCGAGCGCTGCTTCGAGGATGGCTGCATCGGCCCTTGCGACAACACGTTCTTCTCCTGCGCCCCGTTCGTTCCGTGTACCAACGGCCGATGCGGTCTGTGCGCAAACTGCCGGATGGGCGCGCCGAGCGCCCCCGTCCGCGCCTGCCCCTGACGACTTCGCGGCGCTGACCTCGTGGCGATCGCAGCGAGGTGCTTCGCCGCCGGTCCCCGACGAAGCGAGCGACGAGCGCGACCGCGCGCAGGCGACCGCCCGTGGGGCGTCCGCGGCATCGGAGGCTTGCGCCGGCGGCGCGCGGTCCCCAGGCTCTGCACCGCGAGCGCGGGGCTCGCGACCGACCGGAGGCGTGGCATGGGGGAAGCGAAGAGGCCGCTCGCGGTCGTGACGGGCGCGAGCAGCGGGATCGGCGCGGACTTCGCGCGCGTGCTCGCGGCGCGAGGTCACGACTGCGTGATCACCGCGCGGCGCGAGGACCGGCTGCGCGCGCTCGCGGCCGAGCTCGAGAAGGACCACGGCGCGCACGTCACCGTGATCGCGGCCGACCTCGGCGAGCCGAGCGGCGCGTCCCGGCTCGCCGACGCGGTGTTCGCGCTCGGGCGGCCGGTGAAGTTCCTCGTCAACAACGCCGGCTTCGGCGTCCACGGCGACTTCGTCGAGCAGGACCCCGCGCGCCTCGCGCAGATGATGCAGCTCAACATGGTGAGCCTCACCGAGCTCACCCACCGCTTCTCGCAGCACATGGTCGCGCACGGCGGCGGCAAGATCTTGCAGGTCGCCTCGGTCGGCGCCTTCCAGCCGAGCCCGTACTACGCGGTCTACTCGGCGACCAAGGCGTACGTCCGCGACTTCTCGCAAGCGGCGAACTGGGAGCTGCGCGACAAGGGCGTGAGCATCACGACGATCTGCCCCGGGCTCACGCGCACGGAGTTCCACGAGGTCGCCGACCACATCAAGCCCAAGTCGATGGACGCGCTGATGATGGACGCGCGCACCGTCGCCGAGATCGGCGTTCGGGCCGCCGAGCGCGGGCGCGCCACCGTGACGCCGGGCCTCGCGAACAAGCTGATGGAGTGGATGATCAAGTGGTGGACCCCGCGCTGGGTCGCGACGGCGATGGCGGGGATCTCGATGCGTCCCGGCGCGAAGAAGGCCGCGCCGGCCGCGCCCGCGCGCGAGCAGCCGGAGCGCCCACAGCCCGAGGCCTGACCCCGATCGACCGCGAGCGAAACCGCGCCGGAACCGTCCGGGGTGTCCGGACGTCTCACGCTTCACCATGCGATCGCTCCTCGTCCTCGCCGCGGCGCCGCTGCTCGTGAGCGCCGCTCCCTCGGGCCCGGACCGCTCCGTGCTCCCGCCCACCACGCCGCTCTGCGAGGCGCCGGCGCCGACCACCTCGGGCGCCGCGCTCGGGACACCGGCGCCGGCACAGGGCGAGTCGCTGATGGATCCGCGGTTCGGCGGCGGGCTCGGGTTCTTCGAGGTCGACGGCGCCGCGGTCGGGCCGCGCACGACGTCCACCGCGCCGATCGAGCTCGAGCTCACCGGACCCGCGCGGCGGCGCGCGGACGAGCCGCTCGGGCTCGCCCTGGGCTTCGTGAACCGGAGCGCGAGCGCGGCGGTCGTGATGCGCGCGCTCGACGGAAGCCTCGAGCACTGGCGCGAGCCGCACTACGACATCCACCTGCGCGACGAGGCCACCGGCCGCGTCTACCGCTGGGACTACCATGGCGGGCGCTGCGGCAACGTGAACCCCGTGCGCGACGAGGACTACGTCACGCTCGCGCCCGGCGAGCGCCGGGACGACGTGGCCGGCGGCTGGAGCGGCCTCCGCGGCGCCGCCGTCGGCGCGCCGGGCCGCTACGCGGTCTGGGTCGTCTACCGCTACTGCGGCGGCCCCGCGCAGGGGATCCCGCTCGGCCCGAACGCGCAGCGACCCGACGTGACGCGCGGCGTCTTCGCCTCCAACGCGATCACGATCGAAGTCCGCTGAAGGTCAGCGCAGCGCGCGGCGGACGATCGCGAGCAGGAGCGAGACGCCGAGGGCGCTCGCCGCGACGAACGCGATGGCGACGTCGAGGTTCACGAGGCGCAACGTGGGGCCGATGATGCGGTGCGTCAAGGGTTCCTCCCCCGCGTCAACGGCCCGCACGGAACAGGCGGCCGAGAATCGGCGTAGTATCGCCACGATGAGCGCGCGTCAGGAGGGGAAGGCGGGCCCGGCCGAGCAAGAGCTCGACGAGGTGCTCGAGGAAGCACACGGCGCGGCCCGCCCGACGCAGACCATCGACGAGCTCCTCGCGAACGAGGACGTGCAGGGGTTGCTCGAGCTCGGCGCCGCGTACCGCATCGGCGGCGCGGTCGAGCGCGACGCGTTCAAGGCGGTCGAGTGCTTCGAGGCCGCGAGCCGGCTCGGGAGCGCGGAGGCGGAGTACTTCGTGGGCGTCGCCCACATGAACGCGCTCGGCGTCACCCAAGACCTCGCGGAGGGGGCCAAGCGCCTGCGCTCCGCCGCGCAGCGGGGGAGCCTGCGCGCGCGGGTCTACGTGGCGAACCTCTACGAGATGGGTGTGCACTACGCGCCCGACCGCGAGAAGGCCGACGTCTGGTATCGAAGCGTCGCCCGCGCCGCGGACATCGAGGGGGAGCCCACGAGCCCCGGTTACGTGATGGCGATGGCCGAGCTCGGCTGCGTCCGCTACTGCCTCGAGATCGTCGCGGACGAGGCGCTGCCGACCAAGGATCGCGCGCACTATCTGAAGAAGGCGAAGGCGATGGGCTATACGCACCGCCTCGCGCAGGTGAGGACGGGCTCGGTCGTGTCGGACGAGCCCGGGCCGACGGAGCCGCACGCGGAGCCCGCCGGCGCGGGGCCCACCGCCGCGAAGCCCGGCGCAGAGGCGAGCGCTGCCGCGGGCGAGCCCACCGACTCGCCCGAGGACGCGGACGACACCCGCGCGGAGCCGCTCCTCGGCGCCCAGTGGACCTTCGGCGCGGGCACCCTCGCGTTCCTCGCGTCGGCGTTCTTCGCGCTCGCGTCGTTCTTCACGGGCTGGCTCGCGAGCGAGGGTTCGCGCGCGCTCGCCGCGGCCGGCCGCACGCTCCCGGGCGTGGGCGCGCACCACGACCTCGTGTTCGCCGCGTGCGCCGTCGTCTTCGGGCTGCTGCCCGCGCTCGCCTCGTACCGGCCGAAGGTCGTCGCGATCGGCGCCGCGGCGGGCGGCGCGGCGGCCGCGGGCGGCTGGTTCCTGCACCCGAGCCAGCCGCTCTTGTGGTCACCGGCCGCGCAGGCGTGCGCCGCGGGGCTCGGCGGCGCGCTCGTGGTGCTCTCGTTCCTCGGGTTGCTCGGGGGGACGCGCGCGCGCGTCGTCGAGAAGAAGCCCGCCCCCCGCAAGCGCTGACCTCACTCCTCGAGGGGCGCGTCGTCGCCGCTCGTCCACGTCGCGGGGACGTCCTCGGGCGACGGCGGCCCGCCGCACGCGCCGGCGAGCGCGAGGAGCACGACGAGCCAACACCGGGACAGCACGCTCACGGGGCCTCCTCGAGGGTCAGGGTGCGCCCCTCGCGCACGAACGCGTCGTGCGGCGCGGACGCGTCGTAGGCGACGAGGTCGAGCCCGCGCGTGACCCCCGCCGCGAGCCAGCGCCACGCGAGCGGGACGCGCCGCTCGGCGCCGGGCGCGAGCGGCGCGAGCTCGATCCGCAGGACGCCCGCGCCGTCCGGCGCTCGCACCGCGGCGACGCCCTCGACGCGCTCGAGCGCGCGAAGCGCGGCGTCGTCGAGGGCGGCAGCGGACGGGAGCACGAGGTCGAGCGTCGGGCGCCCGAGCTCGCGCTCGCTCGCGCTCTCGACGACGAGCTCGAGCCCCGCGGTCTGTCCGGCGCGCCCCGGTGTGCCCTCGATCCGCGCGCGCAGCGGGCCTCCGTCGCGCGCCACCACGGGCGCGAGGTAGCGCGTCTCGAGCCGCGCCCACACCGGCTGCGTCGCGCGCACGCGCACGCGGGCCGACGAGCCGACCGGCACGCGCGCCGCGCCCCCGTCCATCGCGACCGCCTGCGCGCGTCCGTCGAGCTCGACCGCGACCTCGCTCGCCTCGCTCGCCTCGCTCGGCTCCCTCGCGCCGAGCGCGCCGTACGCGCTCGCGGCGAGCGCCCAGAACGCCCCCTCGGCGCCGGTGCGCTCGAGCAGGTGCAGCCGGCTCGTCGCCGAGGCGCCGAGCTCGTCCGCGAGCGCGTCGTCGCCGGCCTGCCGCGCCGCGACGGCGAGCGCGAGCGTGCCGATCCAGCCGTCGCCGACGCGCGCCGAGTCGCCCGGGAGCCCGCGCCGCCCGTGCGCGTCCTCGGTGAGCGCGCCCGCCGCGCGCGCGAGGAGCGCGCGGCCGCGCGCGTCCTCGCGGTCCACCGAAAGGAGCGCCGCCGCCACGCGCGCGAGCACCGCCGGCGCGTCACCCGTGGGGGAGAACGCGCGCCAGCCGTCCTCCCGCAGGCGCGACGTGATGCTCGCGGCGCCATGCGCCTCGGGAGCGACGGGCGACCATGGCGCGAGCGCCGCGAGCACCGCGGCGCGCGAGGAGAGGTCGCCGTCGAGGAGCTCGCGCGTCCGCGTCACCCCCCAGCTCGCGCGCTGCGCGTGCCGCTCGTGCGGGGCCCACGCGACCGACGCGCACGCGGCCTCGAGCGCGCTCGCCGCGCCCTCGGCGCGCGCGAGCAGCGCCTCGTCCGGCGCCGCGTCCGCCATCGCGCGCGCCCACGCGAGGATCGCGGGCGAGCGCTCGAGGAGGGGCGCGAGCGCCGGGTCGGCGTGGAGCGCGCCCGGCGCGAAGACGACGAGCTCCGAGCGCCAGCGCCGCGCGCCGCTCGGCACCTCGACGACGAGCTCGCCCTCGCGCTCGATCCGCAGCGCGTGGACGCGCTGGCGCAGCAGGCCGTCCGGCACGACGCGCAGGCGCCGCTCGAGGCGGCTGACCTCTCGCGCGCCGTCGCGCACCGTGACCGTCAGCGTGGCGAGGCCGGGCGCGCGCGCGGTCAGCTCGAGCGTCGCGCCCTCGACGCGCGCCTCGAGCCCGCGCCCCGCGACCGCCACGCGCAGCCCCGGCGGCGGCGCGTCGGCGAGCCGGACGAGCTCGATCGGCACGCGCAGCCGCTCGCCCGGCCGCATCACCGCGGGCGCCTCGAGCCGCGCCACCCACGGCGCGCCCGCGACGAAGCGCGCCTCGGCGAGCGCGAGGCCTCCGTCCGCGCCGAACCCGACGGCCACGGCGCGATAGCCGCGGCGCGCGCTCGGGAGCGTCCACGCGGGGCTCGGCCCGAGCCCGCCGATCGGCGCCTCGATCGGGTCGAGCACGGGCGGCGGCGGGGGCAGCCCCTGCGGCGCGCTCGGCAGCGCGTCCCACGTCGCGTGGGCTCTCGCGAGGTCGCCGTCGTACGGCGCGCCGGCCTCCGCGAGGGAGAACGCCTCGGCGAGCGCCTCCAGCGTCGCGCGGCCGAGCGCGACCCCGCCGAGCCGAGCGAGCAACACGTCTTCCCCCACCGCCTCGGCGTAGAGGCTCCCCGCCGGCAGGGCGCGCGCGAACGGATCGGTCACGTCGTCCGCCGTCCCCGGGCGTCCGTCGGGGCCTGCGCTCGCGAGCTCCCAGCCTTCGAGCACCTCGAGGAACCGGAACCGCGCGCGCCCGCCGGGGGCGCGCCGCAGGACGAACGGCTGGCCCCAGCCGTCGAAGAGATCCGCCTGCGAAGCGTGGTGCTCGAGGCCGAGCTCGTGCTGGTGGTCGAACACCGAGAGCACCAGCTCCGCGGGATCGCCCCGGCGCGCCCACGGCAGATCCAGCCCGAGGCGGCGCACCGCGTCGCGCAAGAAGACGTGCAGCCTCCAGAGTCGGCTGCGCGTCACCCGGTGCGCCACGCGGTCGTAGGTGAACGTGGGGTCGAGCGCGGTGAGCGCGTCGATGTCGAGCGGCTCTCCGTCGAGGCCGGCGGTCCCCTCCTCGGCGAGTCCGGCCTGCGCCACCGCGGGCGTCAGGACCTCGCGGTTGAAGCGCCACCGGCCACCTTCGCGGACGGCGACGTCGGTCACGCGGCTCGGGACGGACATCTCCACGTAGCTCTCGACCGCGCGCATCAGCCGGCCGAGCCGGCCGCGCACGAACCGCGCCCGCGTGCGCCACGGGTCGCGCAGGAGCCCCTCCGCGACGGGATCCGCGGGGAGCGGGAGCGCGACGCGCTCGCCCGCGCGCTGGACCAGGCTGGCCGACGTGTCGCTCGGCGTGCGCGCGGCCAAGAGCCCTGCGACGAACGCCTCGGTGCGGCCGGCGGCCCGCGCGGCGCCGACCTCGCCGAGCCGCGCGCGCGCGGCGTCGAGCAGCGCCTCGTCGTCGGTCGCGAAGATCGCGGTGCTCAGCGCCGCCGCGCTCCCGCCGAGCCGCGCGTGCGCCTCATCGGCGTCGAGCGCGAGCGCGGCGACGTCCGCGTGCGGGCGGTGGATCAGGAGCGAGCCGCCGCGCAGCGGCGCGCCGTCGGCGATCGCCCGCGCCCGCAGCCACACCTCGCCGCGCAGCTCCTCCGACAGCGGCAGCGTGATCCGGCTCGCGCGAGCGTCGCCGTGCGCTCGCGCGACCGGTCGCCAGCCGCGGCTCTCGCGCACGAGCGCGACGAGCTCGATCGGCAGCGGGCCGAGGCTCGGCGCGCGCTCGATCGCCACGCGCACCGCGGACGCGTCGAGCTCCGCGGACGCGATCCGCAGGGTCGCGTCGGGATCGAGCGGCAAGCACAGCCGCTCGCGGTGGGCGCCGACGACGAGGGTCGCGTCGAGCGCGGTGCTGCCGCCGCACGCGCCGGCGCTCTCGCCCGGCGCGACGCGTCCGACGAAGACCGCGACACCATCGGCGTCCGTCGTCGCCCGGAGCGAGCCGCCGAGGCGCGGCGCCTCGAGCCCGACCTCGCCCGCGTGCGGCGCGCCGTCGGGCGTCACGACGCGGACGAGCACGCGGCCGTCGAGGCCAGGGACGAGCGCGCCGCCCTCGACCGCCCAGCCGGCGACGACGGGGACGCGCGCCACCCGCACCGCGACCTCGCGGCCGACCACGCCCGCCGCCGGATCCGTCACCACGATCACCCGCGCGTGGCGCTCCCACGGCTGCGCGAGGGCCGATGGCGCGCGCCACGCGAGCCGCGCGCGTCCGTCCGCGCCGGTGGTGAGCCGGGACTCGCGCTCCGCCTCGGTCTCGGGATCGCGCCACGCCACGCGCGCCCCCCGCACGGGCGCGCCGTCGAGGTCGCGCACGTACACCTCGACGTCGAAGGTAGCGCCCGGCACGACGACGTCGGGGGCGCTCGCCTCGACCCAGCGCGCGGGCGGCCGCGGCGCCTCGATCCGCAGCGGGACCGACGCGCTCGCCACGCGCTCGCCCTCGTGCTCGGAGCGCGCGGTCACCGCCACCTCGCACGCGGGCCCCGCGCGCCGCCGCCCCGCCGGCGGCGGCGGCGCGTCCGGCACCACGAGCCCGGGCGCGTAGAACGCGCCGCGTGCGTCGGTCACGAGCTCGACCGGCGCGCCCGACGCGGGGCAGCTCGTGAGCTCGACGTGCACCGTCGCCCCCGCCACCGGCCGCCCGCTCGCCGCCGCGCGCACGCGGCCGAACGCGGCCACCGTCGCGCGCGGGCGGACCGCTACCCGATCCACGAAGAGATCGATGACGTGCCGCGGGGCGAGCTCGAGGCCCACCGAGAAGACGCGGCGGACGCCGCGCGGCGAGACGGCGATCACGCGCACGTGCGGGGGGTGATCGAGGTCCTCGGGCAGCGGGATCTCGAGCGTCGCGTGCCCCTCCGCGTCCGTGACGACGCGCACGAGCGGCTCGCCGGGCGCGAAGGAGACGTGGACCTCGAGGCTCGCGTCCGGCGCCGGCCGCAGGTCGCGACGCCGGACGACCTCGTACAGCGTGACGAACCAGCGCGGGCGCCCGCCGGGGGGGGCGCTCAGCGTTCCGTCGATGCGCATCTCGAGCCCGGTGACCTCGCCCGCGGCGACGCGGCGACGCGCGCGCTCGCCCTGCGCCGCCGCGGGCGCGGCCAGCGAGAGGACGGCGAGCATCGTCAAGACGGTTTTCATCGCGACACCTCTCGGATGGTGACGGTGCGGGGCACCAGGACGCTCGCGGCGTCGGGGCGGTCCGCCGCGCGGCCGCTCACACCGAGGCCGCGCAGCGCGCCCGCGACGCGGAAGCGGAGCGCGAGGGGCACGCGCCGCTCCTGACCGGGCAAGAGCGCGCCGAGCTCGATCGCCACCCGGTCCTCCACCCGGCGCAGGCGCGCGCCCGGCGTCGGGGTGTCCGTCGCGAGCTCCGCGCCGGTCGGGAGCTGCACGTCGACGAGCGGTCTCGCGAGCGTGCGCGGCGCGCGGTTCCGGACCACGAGCGTGAAGCGCGACACGTCGTCGAGGCCGGCGGGCTCTCCCTCGAGCGCGAGCGCCAGCGGACCGCGACCCGCGGGCGCGTCCCACGAGACGCCGTAGCGCGCCTCGGCGCGCGCGACGATCGGCGCGCCGCCCTCGGCCTCGACGCGGATCTCGTGCGCGCCCGGCCGCGCGAGCTCGGGGGCGTCGACCCGCGCCACGCCGCCCTCGAGCTCGACCGTGCGCGCGGCGCCGTCGATCGTCACGGTGACCCGCGCGGGCGCGCGACCGCGCAGCATGCGACGGACACCCGCGCGCGCGAGCGCGCTGACGTCGGGCTCGAGCGCCACCCCGCTCTCCTCCCAGCGCGCGAGGGTCAAGAGCACCGAGGCCGCCTGCGCATGGCGCCCGATCGAGAGCTCGGCCAGCGCGAGCAGCGCGCTCGCGCGGAGCGCCGCGGCGTCGAGGGCGAGCCAGCGATCGTCCCCCACGACGACGACGTGCCGCTCGAGGCGGCGCGCGAGCTCGCGCGCGCGCTCTAGCTCCGCCTCGCCGCGTGCGCCCCACGCGAGCGCGGCGGCGCCGAGCACCCAGTGCGAGGGCTCGGTCGACGCGAGCGCCCACGCGCCCACGTCGCCGCGCAGCCGATCCACGAGCGCGTGCCCGGAGGCGAGCTCTCGCCGGGCGGGCGCGCGCCCGATCGGCGCGAGGCCGAAGAGCGCCCACGCCCGCGCCTCCTGCGCGGCGGAGCTGCCCGGATCCGTCGCGCCTGCCTGCACGAGCAGCCCGGTCAGCCGCTCGAGCGCGTCCTCGACCAGCGCGTCGTCTTGGCTCGCGTCGAGCCACGCCGTGCCGATGGAGAGCGCGAGCTCCGTCGCGCCGCCCGCGTCGAGGTCGGGCTCCGCGGGGACGCCCGCCGCCGGCGCCCAGCGCGTCCACGCGTGGGCCGTGCGAGACGGCTCGAACAGCCTCGCGCCCGCGCCCACCTCGATCGAGCCGCCGCGCGGATCGGCGCCCGCCGGCACCTCCATCGCGAAGGCGACGCGGCCTGCCCCGAGGCGGCGCTCGGTGCGCTCGACCCACCGCGCCACGTCGACGACGCGCATCGGCAGCCGCACCGCGTCGAGCGCCTCGCCCTCGGGCGTCGCGACGACGATCTCGATCGAGCCCTCCCCGTTCTGCTCGGGCGCGAGCTCCACCTCGATCGCGCGCGCCTCACCCGGGTCGAGCCGCAGGCGCTGCGCGGGTGACGGCGCGATCCCGAGGGCGGGCACGCCGCCGACGCGCACCTCGAGCTCGCGCGCGGTCGCGCCGTGGTTGCTCACCCGCACGGGCAGACCGATCCGATCGCCGGCGTGCGCGGCCTCGGGCACCGGGGCGCTCACCACGATCTCGCGATCGACCTCGATGCGCGTCGAGCCCGACCAGACCCAACCGTCCTCGCGCCACACGACGACCTCGACGAGGTACGTGGTGACCGCGTCGGCGAGCGGGATCGCGAGCTCGGTCGCGCCGCTCGGATCGACCTCGACGGCGGGCGCGAAGAGGAGCGTCGGCGGGAAGCGCTCGCGCAGGACCGCGGCGAGCCCGCTGATCGCGGCGGCCCCCGTACGGACCTGCGGGGTCCGAGCCGACCGACCGCGGAGGCTGCCGCTGCCGCTCCCGTAGCCGCTGCCGCTCCCCCCGCCGCCGCCGTGACCGATCGTGCCGAGGGAGCCGAGGCCGATCGTGCCCTCGGAGATCTCCGCGGCGACCGCGTCGCCGATCTCGTCCTCGGTCATCTCGGCGGAGATGCGCGCATACGACTCACCGATCGCGGCGAGCGTGCGCTCGACGGGCGAGAGCACGGCGAGCCGGCGCATCAGGGCGTCCTCTCCCGAGGCGAGCGCGTACGGCGTCCCGCGCGGGACGGCGCGCGCGAACGGATCGCGGACGTCGTCCGCCGTGCCGAAGCGACCGTCCGGTCCCGCCGAGACGAGCTCGACCGACGTCGCGTGCGGCGAGAGCGCGAAGACGGGGCGCGCGGCGGGGCGCAGCGCGAAGCGGCCTCCCCACGGGTCGTCGAGATCGGTCGCGCGCAAGAGGCCGCGCTCGACGAGGCGCGGCAGCCAGCGCGCGGGCGGCTCGCGCGCGGCGACGCGCGCGGCGGGCGGCGCGTCGTCGCCCGGGTCGAGGTAGTGCGAGAGCGCCACGAGCAGGCGGACCAGGCGGGCGCGGGCGACGCGGCGCGCGACCGCGTCGTACGTGAAGCTCGGATCGGCCGCCTCGAGCATCGACGCGGTGATCGGCACGTCGCCGAGGGCACGCACGCCCGGGCCGAGGAGGTCCTCGCGGAGCGCGCGGCGCCCCGCCGTCACCGTGGTGACCGCGTCGAGCCCGCCCGCGTCGAGCGCCTCGGCGAGGCGCCGCTCGAGCGCGCGCATGGGGCGCGTCACTCCGCGGCGCTCGAGCTCGCGCGCGAGCGGCCACGGGTCACGCAGCCCGCCCCGCGGCGGAGAGAGCGCGGCGCGCGAGGCGAGGCCGAGCGCGTCGGCGAGCGGCGCCGCGGGGCTGGGCTTCGCGTCCGCGGGGGTCGCGGCGGCGAGCACGGCCGAGACGAGGCGCCGGCCGTCCTCGTCCGACGGCGTCAACAACGCTTGCTCGAACCGACGCTCGAGGAAGTGATGCACGAACGCGAGCTCGCCGCCGTGCGCCGCGAGGTCGCGCACGAGCACGGCCGCCCAGCGGCGCGGCCCTCCCGCGCCGGTGCCGAGCGTGACGCGCGCGGTCTCGCCGACGGTCCAGCGCACGCGCGCCGGGGTGACGTCGACGAAGTCGGGCGCGGCCGGGCGCACGATCACGCGCGCGGTCCCGCCGGTCCCTTCGAGCGTCTCGTCCGCGTGGACGGCGCGCGCGCGCACGGTGAAGAGGCCGACGCGGTCCGCCGGCAGGGCGAGCTCGACGCGCCGGGCGCCCGCGGCGACGTGCTCGAGCGCGACGAGGTGCCCGACGGGGTCGAGCAGCTCGATCACGAGCGCGCGGCGGGCGACGCGCGGCCGGCGCGCGAGCTCGATCGCCAGACGGCTCCCGGGATCGAGCACCGGCCGGTCCGGCGTCGGCAGGACCTCGGCCTCTTCGAGCACCGGCAGCTCGACCCGCGCGACGCGCTCGAGCGGCCCCGACGCGGTGACGAGCAGGCTCGTGCGGCCCAGCTCCCCGTTCGCGGTCGAGGCGCCGGGCGGCAGGCGCACGGGGATGGCCGCGATGCCGTTCGCGTCGGTCGTCGCGCGGGCGCGGCCGGACGGAACCGCCGAGCCCTCGAGCGTCACCTCGGTCGGCTGCGCCGGCGGGTTGCCGAGGCCGTCGCGTAGCCGAACGTAGACGAGGTCGTCGAGCTCGGGGACGAGCGCGCCGTGGCGCGCCACGACCTCCATCGACAGCGACAGCGGGACCGCGAGCCGCAGCCGACCGAGCGCGCGCACCGAGCCATGGCCGGGGTGGCGCGCCTCGGCCTCGACCGGGAGCGTGCCGGTGTCGTGCTCGAGGTAGACGGGCGCGCGCAAGCCTACGCGCGCGACCCCGTCGGCCTGCGTTCGACCCGTGAAGACGGCGCGCTCGATCGTGACGGAGACGTCGGCGCCCGCGACCGGCGCGCCCGAGGTGGCGGTGACGGTGACGAGGGCCGTCGCCTCGGCGCCCGGCGCGACCGGCTCGGGCTCGACCTCGACGCGCGCGAAGATCCGCTCCCACGTGCGCGTCCCGACGTTGAAGTGCGTCGTGAGCTCGAGCTGACCTTCGACGCGCGCGCGCACGCGCATCGACCCGAGCGGCGCGCCGCGCGGGACCGCGAGCGCGAGGTGCGCGACGCCCGACGGCCCCGTCGCGACGCGCTGCCGGGACGCGGGCATCGACGTGCCCTCGACGTCGAGCTCGACCTGCTGCGCCGGGATCGGCCGCCCGCTCGCCTCGTCCCGCAGCCACGCCCAGACGTGCGCGGGCTCGCCCGGCTCGTAGAGCTGCCGGTCGGTCCGCAGCACGAGCACCACCGCGGGTCGGGTGCGGACCGGCATGCGGAACGTGCGCCCGCCGCGCTCGGGACCGACGACGAGCTCGAGCGACACTTCGTCACCGAGCCCCGTGGGGACGGGCACGTCGAGGGTGAAGCGCCCGTCGGCGCCGGCGCGCACCTCCACCCGCGGGCCGCTCCGCCCGCCGCGCCGCGGCTCGACGAAGCGCGCGGAGACCGGCGCGGCGATCGGCGCGAGGCGCGCGAGCCCGCGCACCCCGTACGCGACGCCGCGATAGCGCGCGGGCCGGCCGAGCCGCACCTCGGTCGGGCCGTCGAGCGCGAGCTCGTAGCCGTCCCCGGTCGCCTCCTGCGCGAGCGCCGCGGCGGGCACGCACGCCAACGCACACGCGAGCGCGAGCCCGCGAGCCCCTCCGCCTCCCGAAGTCACGGCCACCTCGACACCCCTTCGACGCCGAGGTTCCGGCGCCGAGGTCTCCGAGCGCAAGCCTCACCTGCGCGAGCTCGCGCGCGTCACTCGCGCGGACGGACCACCGCGTCGCCCTCGATCGTCCGCTCGGTGCGCGGCGCGTCGGTCGCGCGCGCGCGCCGATCCGGCAGCGCGAGCGGCGCGGGCGCGGGGCGTACGAGCGGCCCCGACGGCGGGAGCACGGAGGGCACCGCCTGAGGCGGGCGCGCGACGGGCAGCGCCGGCGCGATCCGCGGCGGCGCGATCGGGGCGCGACGGGCGGGCGCAGGTTCGGCGGGCGCCGGAGCCCGCGCGGCGGAGCCGGCTCGGCGGTCGGCGCGTGGTGGCGGCCGGCTTCCGGGCTCGGCGGTCCCCGGCCGCCGCGGCGCCGAGGGCGGGCGCGGCGGGCCCGGCGGCGCGACGACCACCGTGCTCGCGCGGCCCTCGTACGTCGCGTCGCCGTCGACGAGCGTCACGCGGATCGGGCCGGGGATCGCGTGGACGTGGAAGAGCCTCCCGCGGAAGCGATCCTCGGCGGGGTCCCACGTCGTGAGCACGCGATGTTGCGCGCCGTCGTCCGCGGTGAGCGTCACGGAGACGCGCGCCGTCGGCGGCGGCGGCGCGGTCGCGCCGGGGTGGACGTGGACGTCGATCAGGCCGTCGACGTGCGCGCGCACCTCGAACAGGTAGGGGCCGACCGCGACCACGGTTCCGTCGAAGGCGGCCGCGGGCAAACCGTCGGCCGACGGGCCCGGCGCTCGGTCCTCGGGCGCTTCGCCCTGGCGCGCCTCGTCGGTTCGCCCCGGGGCCTCGGGCTCGGCCTCGCCTCCGCAGCCACCGAGCAGGGCCAAGAGGAGCATCGCGTCGCGCCGCACCGCGGAAGTCTAACCGCAACTTGCGCGGAGCGCGCGCGTGCTCCACTTGTCTCTCTGGGGACTCATCGGAATGAACGCGCTCTTCTCCGGCGGCTACTGGACGCTCTTCCACCTCGGCGGGGTGCCGGTGCGCTTGCACTGGAGCGTGCCGCTCGTCTGCGTCCTCTTCGGCGGCCTGCGGTTCGCGCCCGGCCTCTGGCTCGGCATCTTGCTCGTGATCCTGCTGCACGAGCTCGGGCACGCGTTCTTCGTGCGCCGCTTCGGGCTCGCGAACCTGGGGATCGACCTGACGGGCATCGGCGGGCTCTGCCGGTGGGCGGGCGAGCCCACGCCGATCGAGCGGGCGTGGGTCGCGTGGGGCGGCGTGCTCGCGCAGCTCGTGCTCTTCACCGTGACCATCGTGCCCGTCGCGGTGCTCGGGACGCCGAGCCACCCGTGGGTCGCGCAGCTCGTCGAGGCGTTCCTCTGGCCGAACCTCTTCGTCGCCGGCTTCAACCTGATCCCCTTCGCGCCCTTCGACGGCGCGGAGGCGTGGCCGCTGTTCGGCCACCTCTGGCGGCGCCATCGCGCGCGGCAGAAGTGGAAGAAGAAGCTCGTGAAGGCGAAGGACCTCGGAGAGACCCCGCTCGAGCAGACGCTGCGACAGGCGCTCGACGAAGCGGACCGTCGCAAGCTTCATTGACACGCGGTCGCGGGCTTCAGCGCACGCGCGCGCGGGCGAGGACGGGCGCCTGCTCGAGCAGCACGAGCGCGTTGCGCCGGCGCACCTCCGCCGCGGGCGCGGCCTCGGCGGGCGCGCGCGCGCCGCGCTCTGGCAGCCCGGCGGCGACGAGGGTGACGTGCACCTCGTCCTCGAGCGACGGATCGATGGTGACGCCGAACAGGATGTCCGCGTCGTCGTCCACCTCCGCCTGGACGCGCGCCGCCGCGCGGTGGAGCGCGCCGACGCCGATCTTCGGATCGGCGCGGAACGCGAGCAGCACCCCGCGCGCGCCCTCGATGCGGTCGTCATCGAGGAGCGGGCTCGCGGAGGCGCCGCGCACCGCCTCCATCGCGCGCTCCGGGCCGCGCCCGACGCCGGTGCCCATCACCGCGCGGCCGCCGTCCGCGAGCACGCGGCGCACGTCCGCGAAGTCGAGGTTGATGAGGCCCGAGCGCATCACCAGGTCCCCCATCGACCGGACCCCCTCGGCGAGGATCGTATCGGCGCGCTCGAACGCGCGGCCGATCGGCGGCTCCTCGCCGTCGAGCGCGAGCAGGCGATCGTTGTCGACGACGAGCAGCGAGTCGCTCTGCGCGCGCAGCGCCTCGATCCCCTCCTGCGCCACGCGGCGGCGGCGCCGCCCCTCGAAGCCGAACGGCACCGAGACCACGCCGACGACGAGCGCCCCGGACCGCCGCGCGAGCTGCGCGACGAGCGGCGCCGCGCCGGTGCCCGTCCCGCCGCCCATGCCCGCGGCGACGAAGACCATGTCCGCGCCGTCGAGCGCCGCGCCGAGCTCGCGCGCCGACTCGCGCGCCGCCCGCAGCCCCACCTCCGGGTCGCCTCCCGCGCCCAGCCCGCGCGTCGTGCGTGCGCCCAGGACGACGGCGTGATCCGCCGGGTGCGCGGCGAGCGCGACGGCGTCGGTGTTGACGGCGATCGAGGTCGAGCCGCGGACCCCGAGCCCGATCATCCGCGCGAGCGCGTTGCCGCCCGCGCCGCCCACGCCCACGACCCGCACGTCCGCTCCGGTTCGTCTCATGCCCTCCGCGCTACCACGGCCGGATCGCGGAGGTGAAGAAAGCGGTGCGTCGCTCGAACCGCGTCGGTCGAACGAGCGCCCACGCGGTCGAGCGCCCGTCGAGGCCACGCCACGCGGCTGACGC
>JAHBWG010000025.1 GCA_019637095.1 Sandaracinaceae bacterium
GGCGGGGGCGCCGGGCGCTCGGCGAGGGTCAGCGTGATCTCCCGATCCTCCCGGAGGCGCACGCGCTCCGACGCCGCGCGGTAGCCCTCCGCGGTCGCCTCGATGCGCAGGCGCGAGTCTCTCGCGAGCTGGGCCGAGTACGGATTCGCGACGCGCGCGCCGTCGACGGTGAGCGTCGCGGTCGCCGGCACGGTGCGGACGGTGAGCCGGGGCAGCGGGGGCGGCTCGGGCGCGTTCTCTGCGACGGGTGCGTCGGCGGGCGGGGCCTCGGCGAGCGGGGCCTCGGCGAGCGGCGCGGCTTCGGCGAGCGGCTCGGCAGCGGGCTCGGGATCGAGCCCGCGCGGAATGTCCGGCCCCGGCTCCGCGGCCGCCGGCTCCACCGGCTCCGCGCGGGTCGGCTCGGCGCTCGCGGTGCTCGGCGCGGCGCTCGTCGCCGCCGCGGCAGACGGTGGCGGCGCGTCGCCGCCCGAGAACGCGACGACGAGCCCGACGACCGCGGCGAGCGCGATCACGCCGCCGCCGATCAGCCAGACGAGGTTGCTCCGAGCGGCCGGCAGCTCGACCTCGGCCTCGTGGGCCGCAGGCCGTGCGGCCGCGACGGGCTCGCGCGCCGGGGGCACGGGCTTGGCGCGCACCGCGGCCGGGCGTGCGCTCGCCGGGGCGGCCTCGGCCGACGCCTCGCGCGGGGGTGCGCTCGCGGGCTTCGCGGTCGCCTTCGCGGGCTCCGCCGCTTCCGTGGCGGTGGTCGCCTCGGCCTCCGCGGTCCCTGCGACGGACGGCGCTGCGTCCTGCTCGGGGGTCGCCGTGCTCGCGCTCGGCGCCGCGGCGCTCGGCTCGGCAGGCTCGATCGCCGCGGACGCTTCGTCCCCGCTCGCCGCGGACGGGGCCTCCTCCGTCTCGGCCGGCGCGGTCGCGGGGGGCTCCGGGCTCGGCGCCACGCCGATGAGCGTCTGCTTGCCGCGTTGCCGCTTCGGCGGCGCCTCGATCTTGCCGCTCGTCTTGGCGCCCGCGATCTTCGTGGCGGGCTCGGGGTCGGCCTTCGCCGTCGGCTCGGTGTCGGCCTTCGCGGTCGGCTCGGCGTCGGACTTCGCGTCGGGCTTCGCGGTGGTCTTCGCGTCGGGCTTCGCGCCGGGCTTCGCGTCGGCCTTCGCGCCGGGCTTCGCGTCGGCCTTCGCGCCGGGCTTCGCGCCGGGCTTCGCGCCGGGCTTCGCGGCGGGCTTCGCGTCGGTCTTCGCGCCGGGCTTCGCGTCGGGCTTCGCGTCGGTCTTCGCGCCGGGCTTCGCGTCGGGCTTCGCGCCGGGCTTCGCGCCGGGTTTCGCGCCGGGCTTCGCGCCGGTCCTCGCGCCAGGCTCGCCGTCGGTCTTCGTGTTCGCGGCGGTCGTCGCGCCGCCGCCCTTCGGCTCGGCGGACCACGCGCCGTCGTCCTCGCCCTTGGTCCCGGCGGCGGGCGCGATGCTCTTCTGGAACTCCTCGCCGAGCTCCCACAACGCGAAGATCTTCGAGGCGTGCTCCTCCGCGACGGAGTCGTCGAAGTCGCCCTCGGCGGCGCTCCAGAACCCCTCTTCGCTCTCGCGCGCCCCGCGGGAGCCCTCACCGCCCGTCGCCTTCTCGCTGCTCACGACCCTCCGAGGGTACCAAAGCCCTCGGCACGCTTCACGCCTCATTCGTCGGGGAACAGCTCGGCGAGGCGATCGTCCCACTCGTCGGCGACGGTCGCCATCGTGTGGAGCAGGTCCTCGAACTCCTCGTAGTCGAGCCCGCTCAGCCGTCGCAGCGCGCGCAGGTACGCGGCGTCGTTGTCCTTGTCGATCGCGAACGCGGCGTCGCTCGTCACCAGGAAGTTCAGCTCCAGCAAGCGCCGATAGAACGCCTCGCGTCCGTCCTTGGGCACGTCCATGATGCGCGACAGGAAGAGCAGGATCCCGTGCTCCTCGAGCACGTTGATCCCGACGGTCGCCGAGCCGCGCCGCACGTCCGTGTAGCCGTCCTCGTCGAGCGGATCGAGCTCCACCCCCACGGTCGCGCCGAAGCGGCGGAGGTAATCGTTGACCATCTCGACGGCGTCGCGATAGGTCCGCTGGGTTCCCCGGTCCTCGTAGATCGGATCGCGCTCGCTCATGGTCTCCTCGCCGCGGGGTTCGTGGTAATCGACCTGCCGTGGCATCCTATCGCACGCGGGGCCGACACAGAACGCGCGTGTGCGCCGCGTTGCTCGTGGTCGCCTGCGGCGCGCCGCCGCCCGAGCCCGCGCCGGCGCCCGCCCCGCGCGCAGAGGAGGCGCCGGCGCCGCTCGGCGATCCGTTCGCCGCGCCGTTGCCCGCCCTGCGCGACGCGGCCGAGCGCGCGGCGGGCGCGGACGTGATCGCGGCGGCCGAGCTCGCGCGCGTGCTGTCGATCCGCGATCCCGACGGGGGCTGGATCGGACGGGCGCGCGAGTGGCTCGCGAGCCCAGAGCGCGATCCTTCGACCGGCGATCCGTGCGAGGTCGCGCTCGCGCTCGCGCGGCTCGAGGCGCGGGACGCGGCGAGCCCGCGCGCCGCGTACCTCGTCGCGTTCCGCGCCTCGCTCCGCTTCGCCGCGAGCGCGCCGGACTGCGCCCGCGCCGCGGGCGCGATGCTCCCCGCGCTCGAGCCGTGGCGCCCGAGCGCGGCCGAGCTCGCAGCCATCCGCGCCGACCCGGCCGCGGTCGCGCCGCCCGGCGCGCCCGAGGACCCGATCGCGCGCTGGGCCAGAGAGCACTCGGACGAGCAGGCCGCGACGCTCGAGTCGCTCGTGGTCTACGGTCACGAGGGCGGCGGCGGCGCGGCGGTCCGGGTGGTGTTGCGGCTCGATCGCATCGCCGCGTTCGAGCACGGAGAGGCGGAGGCGAGCGCGATCGCGCCGCGGCGCACCTGGCTCGAGCTCGCGTCGGTCACGGTCGGGGAGGGCGTCGCGCGATCGCTCCCGGTCGGCAGCGCCGGCCTCCGCGCCGTCGTCGTGAGCGAGGGCGCGAGCGGCACGCGCGTCGCGTTCGAGCTCGACGAGGGCGCGCGGTTCGACACGTTCGTGTTGCCCGACCCGTTCCGCGTGGTCCTCGACTTCGAGTCGGGCGGCGCGCGCGCGCGCGGGCCGGTGCGCCGGATCGTGATCGACCCCGGCCACGGCGGTGACGACTTCGGCGCCCGCGCGTTCGGCATGCGCGAGTCCGACCTCGTGCTCGATCTCGCGCGGCGCGTGCGTGCGCTCCTGCTCGCGCGCCTCCCCGACGTCGCGGTCATCACCACGCGTGACGAGGACGCCTTCGTGTCGCTCGAGGCGCGCACCGCCCTCGCGAACGCGGTCGACGCGGACGCGTTCGTCTCGATCCACCTGAACGCCGCGGACGAGCCGGTCGCGCGCGGCGGCGTCACGACGTTCGTGCTCGACATCACCGACGATCGACAGGCGCTGCGGCTCGCGGCGCGCGAGAACCGCACCACCCTCGCCGAGGTCTCGAGCCTCTCGCGCCTGCTCGCCTCGCTCCATCGGGAGGAGCAGGTCGCCGCCTCGCGCGCGCTCGCCGATCACGTGCACCGCGCGACGCTCGCGGCCGGCCGCGCGCACCTCGCGTCGCTCCACGATCGCGGCGTGCGCCCCGCGCTCTTCCACGTGCTCGTCGGCGCGCGCATGCCGTCGATCCTCGTCGAGGCCTCCTTCCTCAGCCGCGAGGAGGAGGCGAGCGCGCTGCGCGGAGCCGAGTACCGCCAGGCGCTCGCCCAGGGCATCGCCGACGGGATCGTGCGCTGGGCCGCCCGATAGCGCCCCGATTTCTTCGGTTTGCGTCGGCGTCCCGCCCTCACAATACTCCGCGCCAGCCGTCATGGCCGAGGCCACCTCTCGCCCCGCGATCGATCTCGGTCGGCTCGCGCCCGACCTCAAGGACACCTGCGGGGACTACTCGCGGACCTACCACGCGCGCCTCGCCGAGGCGGTGCGCCGCGGGGACGGCGGCGTGGCGGTCTCGCGCACCCACGCGCGCACGCTCGATGGGCTGCTCGGCGCGCTCTTCTGCGCGGCCGACGCGGCCTCGCGCGCAGCCGGCCACGCGCCGGAGGGGCGCGTCGCGCTCGTGGCGGTCGGCGGCTACGGGCGCGGGCAGGTCGGCCTGCACTCGGACGTCGACGTGCTCTTCCTCTGCGACGACCCGACCGATCGGCACGTCGCCGCGCTCGCGGAGGGGCTGCTCTATCCGCTCTGGGACGTGGGGCTCGAGGTCGGCCACGTCGTGCGCGGCGTCGAGGAGACGCTCGAGCTCGCGCGCGAGGATCTGAGCACCGCGACGACGCTGCTCGACATGCGCCGGGTCGCCGGCGACAAGCGCATCCTCGGTGAGCTCGAGCGCGCCGCGCGCCGGAGCGTGTTCGACGCTGGCCTCGCGCGCTTCCTCGCGCGCCTCGAGGAGGATCGCGTCGCGCGGCACGAGCGCTACGGTGGCTCGCTCTACCTGCTCGAGCCCGAGGTGAAGCTCGGCTGCGGCGGCCTGCGCGATCTCGACATCGCGGGCTGGGCGGCGAGCGCGCGCTGGGGCGCGAACGACACCGAGTCCCTCGTCCGCAACGGCGCGCTCCTGCACCGCGAGGTGGAGGAGGTCGCCGCCGCGCGTGAGCTGCTCTGGCGCGTGCGCAACCTGCTGCACCTGCGCGCCGGCCGCCGCCAGGATCGGCTGACCTTCGAGGATCAGGAGGAGATCGCGACGCAGCTCGGGTTCGTCGAGGGCGTGACCCTCGCCGTCGAGCAGTTCATGCAGGCGTACTATCGGCACGCGCGCACGGTCGAGCGCACGGCGGAGCGCATGGTGGCGCGCGCGCGCGAGGCGCGCCGGAGCGCGCCGGCCAAGCGGACCGACCTCGGCGGCGGCGTGATCCTCTTCGACGACCAGGTCACGTTCTCGAACAGCGACGAGCTCGCGAGCGACCCGGCGCTCGCGTTCCGCTTCTACGACGCGGTCGCGAAGCGGCAGGTCGCGCCGTATCCGTTCGCCCGCGATGCGGTCGTGCGCGCGGCGGCCGAGCCGGCGTGGTGCGAGCGGCTGCGCGCGGACCGCGACGCGGCGCGCATGTTCCTGAGCGCGCTCGGCTGCACCGCGCGGCCGCCGGTGCGGCAGGGCTCGATCCTCGCCGAGCTGCACGAGGTCGGGCTCCTGCTCGCGATGGTGCCGGAGTTCGAGCCGGTCACCGGTCGGGTGCAGCACGACGTCTACCACGTCTACACCGTCGACGTTCACTCGGTGGCCGCGGTGGATCGGCTGCGCGCGATCAAGCGCGGCGATCTCGCGTCCGAGCTCCCGCTCGCCTCGCGGCTCGCCGCCGAGCTGCCGCGCCCGATGCCGCTCTTCCTCGGCCTCCTCCTCCACGACATCGGCAAGGCGCACGGCCGCGATCACTCGCGCCAGGGCGCGCTGATGGCGCGCCCGATCGCGGAGCGCCTCGGGCTCAGCCCCGTCGACGTGGCGCACGTGGTCTGGCTCGTCGAAGAGCACCTGAGCCTCTACAAGTGGGCGACGCGCCGCGACACGAGCGATCCCGAGGTGCTGCGCGAGGTGGCGCGGCAGGTCGGCACGGTGGACCGGCTGCGCGACCTCTACCTCCTCACCGTCGCGGACCTCTCGACGACGAACCCGAACGCGATGACGTCCTGGAAGGCGCGCATGCTCGAGGACTGCTACCTCGCCGTGCTCGCGGAGCTCGAGGGGGGCGACACGCGGGGCGCGGCGCGGCGCGCCGACGCGATCCGCGACGAGGTGCAGGTGGGGTTCGTCGGCGACTCCGAGTCGAGCGCCCTCGAGACGTTCGTCCGACAGATGCCGGACCGCTACCTCCTCGCCAACCCCGTCGACGTGATCCGCGCCCACGCGCGCGTCGCGCGCGACCGCCGCGACGCCGCGCTGCACGTCTCCGTCGGTCCCGGCCCGAGCGCCGAGGTCTCCGAGCTCGTCATCGTCACCGACGACCGGCCCGGCCTGCTCGCAGACGTCGCGTGCGCGCTCGCCGCGCAGCGGCTCTCGATCGTCGCGGCGCAGGTCTACACGCGCGAGCGCGACGGCTTGCCGCCGGAGGCCTTCGACGTGTTCCACGTCCGCCGCATCTCCGTCGGCGCCGAGGGCGAGCCGGTCGACGAGCCACGCCGGGCGCGGATCGAGCGCGACCTCGCGAGCCTGCTCGCTGGCGAGGTCGACCCGCGCGCGCTCCTCGCGCAGCGCCTGCGCCAGCCCGCGTGGGCGCTCAAGAAGAGCCCGGACGTCAAGACCGAGATCCAAGTCGACAACGACGCGTCCCTACGCTTCACGGTGATCGACGTGTTCACCAAGGATCGCCCGGCGCTGCTCCACACCATCGCGCGCACGCTGCGCGAGGAGGGGCTCTCCATCGCGCTCTCGAAGGTCAACACCGAGGGCGACAAGGTGCAGGACGTCTTCTACGTGACCGACGCGGCCGGCGCGAAGCTCAAGGACGCGGACAAGCTCGCGGCGCTCCCGCGCGTGCTCGCGCGCGCGCTCGAGGAGCTCGATCGGGAGGCGCTCTCGTGAGGGTGGCGGGGGCCGCGCTCGGCGCGCTGCTCGCGCTCGGCTGCGGCTCGGGCGGCGCAGCGTCGAGCTCGAGCGGCGGCGAGGAGGTCACCTTCGACGACGAGGCCGCCGCGAACCGCGCGCCACCGGCGAGCGAGGAGGTCACGCGCGGCGAGGGCTTGCTCGCCTCGGGCGATGCGCGCGGCGCCGAGGCGGCGTTCCGCGCCGCCATCGCCGCCGACCCGCGCGACGCGCGCGCGCAGCTCGACCTCGGGCTCGCGCTCGAGATGCTGGATCGCCGCCCCGAGGCCGAGCAGGCCTACCGCGCGGCGGTCGCGATCGACGCCGACTTCGCCGAGGCGCTCAACAACCTCGGGGTCCTCCTGCGCGAGACCGACCGCGTCGAGGAGGCGGTGCGCGTCCTGGCCGAGGCGGTGCGCGCGCGACCGGGGCTCGCGTCGGCGCAGCTCAACTACGGTCTCGCTCTCGAAGAGCTCGAGCGGAACGAGGAGGCGATGGCCGCCTACCGGCGCGTGATCGAGCTCGCGCCGCGCGAGCCGACCGCGCGGGTACAGCTCGGCCTCCTGCAGCTCGACGCGGGTGAACGAGAGCAAGCCCTCTTGACGTTGCGTCGCGCCGCGCCGCTCGCGCGGGAGAACCGCGCGCTCTTGAGCGCGCTCGGCAACGGCCTGCGGCGCGCGGGCGACGCCGCCATGGCGGCGCGCGTGCTGCGCGAGGCGGTCGAGGCGGGCGAGGAGCCTGCGCCGGCGCCCGTGGTCGCCGAGCTCGCGCTCGCCGAGTTCGCGGCAGGGCACCGGGAGGAGGCCGAGCAGATCCTCGTCCGGCTCGTCGGCGAGCGCGCCGACTACGCCGACGGTCACTACCTGCTCGCGAACATGCTCGCGGCCCGGCGCGCCTACCGCGACGCCGCGCGGCACTACGAGCGTTACCTGCGCCTCGAGCCGCGCGGCCCGCTCGCCGCCGAGGCCCAGGGGCGCCTCGCCTACGTGCGCCGCCAGCGGTGAGCTCGTCGCGGAGTGCTCGTCGCGGCGGCGAGATCGCGGCGGCGAGATCGCGGCGCGGCCGGGCACCGCTCGCCTCGTGGGCTGTCCTCGACGCGCGTCGCGACCCGCGTGGATCGCGAGCCCGCGTGGGCGTACTCTCCCCGCCATGGCACGACGGGGTCACGGACGGGTTGGGCTCGGGATCGAGGTGTGGGTGCTCGCGGTCGCGCTCGCGTGGGCGGGCGCCGGATGCGACAGCGACGGCCCCGGCGACGTCGACGCCGGCGGCGGCGGCGGGAGCGACGCGGGCGGCAGCGCGCTCGACGGAGGCGGCGGCGACTTCGACGCCGGCGCGCTCCCGACCGACGGCGGCGGCGCCCCGATCGACGCGGAGATCGTCACGGACGCCGGCCCGTTCCCGCCCTCCGACGGCGGCTTCCCCACCGGCTCCGACGCTGGCTTCCCCACCGGCTTCGACGGCGGCTTCCCCACCGGCTTCGACGGCGGCTTGCTGCCGGGCTTCGACGGCGGCGGGTTCGGCTTCGACGGTGGCGGCTTCGGTGGTTGCTCGATGGACACCGACTGCCCGTCCGGCCAGATGTGCTGCATGTTCGGCGGCTTCGGCACCTGCCTCACCACCTGCCCGGGCTTCTGATCCCCGCTCAATCGCGCGGCGCAGAGGCGGGCGCGAAGCCTTTGGCGACGAGGAACACCTCGATGCTCTCCGAGCGGACGGCCGCGGGTCGCACGACGCGCACCTCTTCGAAGTGCGCGGCGATCGCCTTCTTGACGGCCGGGAAGTCGCCGCCTTGGAAGATCTTCGCGAGGAACGCGCCGCCGGGCGCGAGCACCGCGACGGCGAGCTCGAGCGCGCGCATCACGAGCGCTTCGCTCCGCGCTTGATCGGTGAAGCGGTGCCCGCTCGTCGACGGGGCCATGTCGCTCATCACGACGTCCCACGAGCCGGCGCCACCGAGCTCTTCGATCGAGAGCGCGAACACGTCGGCCTGACGGATCTCCGCGTTGGTCGGCAGCGCGCCGCGAAAGGCGGTGAGGTCGTAACCGCGGACCTTGCCCTCCGGTGCGACGCGCTCGGCCGCGTAGCTGGTCCACGAGCCGGGGAACGCGCCGAGATCGAGCACGCGCGCGCCGCGGCGGAGCAGGCCCACGCGGCGGTCGATCTCCTGCAGCTTGTAGACGCTGCGGGCCGCGTAGCCCTCGCGCCGCGCCTTCTGGCCGAAGTGGTCCTGGTGGCGCTTGCGCCGCGCCACCCGCGTCAGCTCGCCGCGGCGGCGGGACGGCCCGCGTTCTTCTTCTTCGCCGCGCCGCGCACCGTGACGTAGCCCTCGCGTGCGCCGGGGACGGCGCCCTCGATCAGGACGAGCTGCTCGTCGTCCATGATGCGGGCCACCTTCAGGTTGAGGATCGTGACCTTCTCGTTGCCGTACTGGCCCGCCATCTTGAGGTTCGCGAGCGTGCGGCCAGGCGTCATGTTCGTGCCGACCGAGCCGCCGTGGCGGCGGTACTCGTGGGTGCCGTGCGTGTCCGAGCCCGCGCCCGCGAAGTTCCAGCGCTTCATGACGCCGGTGAAGCCGCGGCCCTTGGTCGTGCCCGACACGTCGACGAACTGGCCCTCGACGAACACGTCCGACGGCTTCAGCGTCTGGCCGACCTCGTAGCGCGCGACCTCGTCGACCGGCAGCCGCAGCTCGCGCACGGTGCGCTTGGGCTTGACGCCCGCCTTGTCGAAGAAGCCCTTCTCGGGCTTGTTGACGAGCTTCTCGCGCTTGTCGTCGAGGCCGAGGATCAGCGCGCTGTACCCGTCCTTCTCGAGGGTGCGCTTGCCGACCACGATGCACGGGCCGACCCGGACCACGGTCACGCGGACGACGTCGCCATCGTCGAGGAAAATCTGAGTGTTTCCGAGCTTCTTGCCGATGAGGCCGGGGTGCGTGTTCATGGTCGTCTCGCTGCGAAGGACGCGCACCATGACGCGGTCGCGCCCCGCGCGCAACCCCCACCGCTCCCTCAGCGGGCGAGCTCGCGGGCGCGCTCGCCGACCGCGTCGTCGCGCTCGGCCATCCGCGCGAGCGCGCGGGCGGCCTCGTCGCTGACCTCGGCGAGCTTGCCGAGCGCCTCCGCGACGACCATAGGGTCCGCGCCGCGCGGGCGATCCGCGAGCTTGGCGACATCCGGCGCGAGCGAGGCGAGCCGCAGCTCTCCGACGAGCTGCGCCGCATAGCCCCGCGCGTCGGAGCGGAGGGCGCGCAGCACCCGCGCGAGCGCCGGCTCGCCGCGCGGATCGGCGAGGCGCACGAGCGCTGCGGCGGCCGCGGCCTTCACCGCGAGCGGCGCGAAGAGCGCGCCGGCGAGGCGCGCGAGCGGATCGGCGGCGCGCGCGACGCGCAGCTCACCGAGCGCCCAGGCGGCCTCGAAGCAGCGATCGCGATCGGTCAACAGGGACACGAGCGTGTCGGCGCCCGCCTCGTCGCCACAGCGCGCGAGCCCGATCGCGGCGGCCTCGCGCACGCGCCGCTCCGCGTCGTCGTGGAGGCGGCGCAGCGGCGGCACGGCGGCCGGCGCCTCGATCGAGCCGAGCGCCTCGGCGAGGTGCGCGCGCACCTCCGCGTCCGGGTCCTCGACGAGATCCTCGAGCCGCGCGACCGCCTCCTCGCCGAGGATGCGCGCGAGCGAGGCGACCGCCTGGAAGCGCACCTCCGGCTGCTTGCGGCGCAGGCCGCGGGCGAGCGCGTCGACCGCGCGCGCGTCGCCGATGTCGCCCGCCGCGATCATCGCGACCTGGCGCACGGTCGGATCGCCGTCCTCGAAGCGCGCGAGGATCACGTCGAGCGAGGCGCCGTCGCGGAGGTGGCCGAGGCTGGAGAGCGCCGCGCACCGCACCGACGCGGACGGATCGTCGAGCAGCGGGCGCAGCGCGGCCCGCGCCTCGTCCGCGCGCTCCGGTGGCGCGCTCCCGAGCGCCTCCGCGGCGGCGGCGCGCGCGCGCTCGTCGCGGCTCGTCACGTCGCGCAGGGCCGCCGAGAGCTTGGGGCGGAGCGGCGGGAGCAGCGGGAGCATCACATCCGCGCGCCGAAGAGGAGCGAGTCGAGCACGATCTGGCGGTTGCCGTTGCGCTCGAGGGCCACGAGCGCGTCGCGGATCAGCTCCGCGCGTCGCGCCGCGCGGGCGGGTGGGGTGCGCGCGGCGCGCTCGCGGACGATGGCGGCGCGGTGGCGGAAGGCGAGCGCGCCATCGGGCAACCCGAGCCCGACCGCCGCGAGGTCGCGTGAGAAGACGAGGAAGGCGTCGAGCACGAGCGGGAGCTCCGCGCCGGTGCCCGCGAGCGCCTCCGCGGCGCGGGTCAGCGCGCCGGGGCTGCCGGTGGCGCACACGTCGTCGAGCGCGAGGGCGTGATCGAGCAGCGCCTGAGCGCCGCCTTCGGCGAGGGCGATCGCGCGGTCCGCGCGGCCGTCGGCGAGCGCGACGGCCGGCCCGCGCGCCTCCTCGGGCACCTCGCGTGCGGCGAGGATCCGCTCGAGCACGTCCGCGGGCAGCCGCCCGAAGCGCACGCGCTGACAGCGCGAGCGGATCGTCGGCAAGAGCCGGTCGGGCCGCTCGCTCGCGAGCACGAAGTGCACGTTGGGCCGCGGCTCCTCGAGCGTCTTGAGCAGCGCGTTGGCGGACTCCGGCGGGTGCTCGGGGAACGAGACGTCGGCCTCGGGGAAGATCAGGAACGCGGCGCCCGCTTCGAACGGCGCGAACTGCGCGACCGGGAGGATCTCCTCGCGCAGCGCGGTGACCTGGATGTTGCGCATCCCCTCGTCGCGCGGCCGGAAGATCCGCACGTCGGGGTGCGCGCCGGCGCGCACGCGCGCGCTCGCCTTCGCGTCGGTGTCGAGGACGGCCTCGGCGAGGGCGATCGCGGTCAGCTCCTTGCCGACGCCGCTCGGCCCCTCGAACAGGTACGCCGAGGCGACGCGCCCCGCCTCGAGCGCGCGCTCGAGGATCCCGAGCGCGCTCCCCTGCGCCTCGACGTGCGCGAAGCGGCTCACGCGCTCCCCGGCGGGGTGGCCTCGAACAGCGCGCCGGCGAAGAGCTCGACGGCCCGGACGAGCTCGTCGGGGTCGATCACCGTCGGCTCGACGAACACCTGCAGGACCAGCCCGTCGAGCAGCCCGAGGAGCAGGCGCGGGATCAGCGCGGCCGAGACGCGGGGGCGCAGCCCGTAGCTCGCCATCACCGTGACGAGGTGCTCGCTCGTCTGCGCCGAGGCGAGGCGGTAGTACGCGGCGAGCTGCGGGCGCAGCGACTCGTCGTGGAGCGCCTGCGCGAGGAGGTTCGAGATGACGTGCACCTCGTCGCTGCCCGTGCTGCGCACCAGCCAGAGCTCGCGCACCGCCGAGCGCAGCGCGGTCATCGGATCGCTGCCGGCTGCGCGCCAGGCCGCGAGGGTGCGCTCGGCGACCGCGTCGGTCGCGGCCTCGAGGACCTTCGCGACGAGCGCCTCCTTCGTCGGGTAGTGGTAGTGGATCGCGCCCTTGGACATCCCGGCCTCGTCGGCGATGTCCTTCAGGCTCGTCTGCGCGTACCCCTGCCGCGCGATCACGCGCTTGGCCGCGTCGACGATCTGCGCCGCGCTGATCGCGGACTTCTTGTAGCGCATGAGGGGCTCGCCCTCTCGGCTACATTCCGGCGGGGGCCGGCTGGCAGGAGCGGAACATCGTCCCCGCCGCTTGCCGGCACTCGAAGCCCTCGGGGCAGTTCGCCTCGAGGTCGCAGAGCGCGCGGCAGAAGTAGAGATCGTCGTTCGGATCCTCCGGGGGCTCGACGCTCACCGTGCGGTCGGGCGTGCACACCGCGCCGTCGACGCAGTCGTTCTGCGCGGGCCCGCCCTCGCATCGGTCGCCGACCTCGCCGGGACCGCAGGCCGCCAAGAGGACCACCGCACCGAGCGTGAGCATGAGCCGTCGCATTGCCGTCCCTCCGAGAAGGGCGGGACCGTAGTGGACGCGCCCGACCGAGGCAAGCCACGGCGCTACTCGCCGGCGGGGAGCGTCAGCGCCTCGGGGCGCACGCGGCGGACCGCGCCCACCGTCGTCAGCAGGGTGCCGGGCGCCGAGGGGACCCTCGGGCCGCCGCTCCGATCGAACGGCAACGCGTAGAGCGTCCCCTCGTTCGCGGGGCCGGTCGGCACGACCTCGCCGCCGTCGTGGCAGCTCACCGCGCCCAGGAGCTGGCGCCCGCGCCGCGTGTCCGTGTGCACGTGCTCGACCCCGCGCTCGGCGCGCAGCAGCTCGAGCCCCACGCCGACGACCACCCAGGCGACGCAGCCGGAGGCGGGGCGAGGGGGCTCCCAGCGCGGGCCGAACGACGCGATCTCGATCACGAGGGCCTCGCGGCCGGCCTGCCAGCCGCTCGCGTGCAGCACGTGCTCGGCCTCCGCGAGCGCGAGGACCACCTCGTCGGGTAGCTCGCTCGCCGCGACGTCCGCGGGCGTGAGCCCGGGCATCACCCACGTCCGCACCCACGCCCGCCCCGTCCCGTCGGCGCGGCCGGCGCGCACCCCGCACGCGGCGAACGACACGCCGCGGTCGTGGGGCACGAGCGCGCGGTCCCCGAGCGACGCGCGGGCGATGCGGGAGGTCGCGTCGGGCACGAGCTCGACCACGCCGCAGAGCCCGTCGAGCCCGTCGGTCGTGAAGTCGAACGGCAGCTCGCGCTCGACGTGCGGAGCCTCGGCCGAGACGTAGCCGCGGGCGGCGTGGGGGGTCGCGGCGCCATCGCGATCTCCGAGCGCGGCGAACGCGCGCTGCACGTCCGCGAGCGGGCTCGGCGCGATGGGCGGGGCGACGCCGCCGTCGCAGGAGCGCAGCGCGCTGACGGTGCACCAGAGCGAGAGCAGCGCGACGACGCCGAGCACGGCCCACAGCCCCACCGCGCCGCTCCGCGCCGGGACCTCGCCGCCGTGCTCTCCGCGCGCCACGCGCCGAGCATGCGCTGCACGATGCGCGAGGCAAGCCCCGCGGGGTCTGCTACACAGGCGCTCGATGGCCGGGCTTCGCCTCACCGATCAGGATCTCCACTTCTTCAACGAGGGCACCCACCAGCGCCTCTGGGAGTGCCTGGGCGCGCGCCCGACGGCGAGCGGCGCGTCCTTCCGGGTCTGGGCGCCCGACGCCGAGCGGGTGAGCGTGATCGGCGACTTCAATGGGTGGGATCCGCGCGCCCACCCGCTCGTCTCGCGCGCCTCGAGCGGGACCTGGGAGGGCGAGGTCGCGGGCGTCGCGCGCGGCGCGCTCTACAAGTTCTGGATCCGCGGCAAGAACGGGCACGAGGAGGCCAAGGCCGATCCGTACGGCCTGATGCACGAGACGCCGCCCAAGAGCGCCTCGGTGGTGTGGGACCTCGACTACGCGTGGGGCGATCAGGCGTGGATGAAGGCGCGGGCGGAGCGCAACTCCACGCGCGCCCCGATGGCGATCTACGAGGTGCACCTCGGCTCCTGGCGGCGCGTGCCGGAGGAGGGCGACCGCCCCCTCGGCTACCGCGAGATCGCGCCGCTGCTCGCCGCGTACGTGCGCGACAACGGCTTCACGCACGTCGAGCTCATGCCCGTCATGGAGCACCCCTTCGGCGGGTCGTGGGGCTACCAGGTGACGGGCTACTTCGCGCCGACGAGCCGGTACGGGACGCCGCAGGACTTCATGTACCTCGTCGATCACCTCCACCAGGCGGGCATCGGCGTGATCCTCGACTGGGTGCCCGCGCACTTCCCGACCGACGCGCACGGGCTCGCGCTCTTCGACGGGACTCACCTCTACGAGCACGCGGATCCGCGGCTCGGGTTCCACCCCGACTGGCGCTCGGCGATCTTCAACTACGCGCGGCACGAGGTGCGCGCGTTCCTCGTCTCGAGCGCGCGGTTCTGGCTCGAGGCGTTTCACGCCGACGGCCTGCGCGTCGACGGCGTCGCCTCGATGCTCTACCTCGACTACTCGCGCGAAGAGGGGCAGTGGATCCCGAACCGCGACGGTGGGCGCGAGAACTACGCGGCGATCGACTTCCTGCGGCAGCTCAACGAGAGCGTCTACGGCGCGCACCCCGATATCCAGACCATCGCGGAGGAGTCCACCTCGTGGCCGATGGTCTCGCGTCCGACCTTCATGGGCGGGCTCGGGTTCGGTCTGAAGTGGGACATGGGGTGGATGCACGACACGCTGCGCTACCTCCAGCGCGACACGGTCCACCGTCGCTTCCACCACAACGAGATCACCTTCCGCTCGCTCTACGCGTTCCACGAGTCGTTCGTCCTGCCGCTCAGCCACGACGAGGTCGTGCACGGCAAGGGCTCGCTGTTGAACAAGATGCCCGGCGACCGCTGGCAGAAGTTCGCGAACCTGCGCCTCTTGTTCGCGTACATGTACTCGCAGCCGGGCAAGAAGCTCCTGTTCATGGGCTCCGAGATCGCGCAGTGGCGCGAGTGGAGCCACGACGTGAGCCTCGACTGGCACCTCCTCGAGGAGCCTGCCCACGAGGGCGTGCGCAGGCTCGTCGCCGATCTCAACCGCGCGTACACCGCGGAGCCGGCGCTCCACGCGCGCGACACCGAGGCGAGCGGGTTCGAGTGGATCGACGGGAGCGACGCCGAGCAGAGCGTGCTCGCGTACGCCCGCAAGGGCGAGGACGGCCACCCGCCGGTCGTCGTCGTCGTCAACTTCACGCCGGTGGTTCGCCACGACTTCAGGGTCGGCGTGTGGGCCGGCGGCGCGTGGACGGAGATCCTCAACACGGACTCGGAGATCTACGGCGGGAGCGGCGTCGGCAACCTCGGCCGGGCGGTCGCCGAGGAGGTGCCGGCGCACGGGCGCCCGCGCTCGCTCCGGCTCTCGCTGCCGCCGTTGGCCGCCGTCTGGCTGAGGGCACCGGAGGGGGCGTGAGCGGCCCGCGCTACGTCTGCATCCACGGGCACTTCTACCAGCCCCCGCGGGAGAGCCCGTGGCTCGAGGCGGTGGAGCGCCAAGAGAGCGCGTGGCCGGCGCACGACTGGAACGAGCGAGTCTCGGACGAGTGCTACGGCCCCAACGCCGCGGCCCGCATGCTCGACGGCGACGGACGCATCGTCGCCATCACCAACAACTACGCGCGCACGAGCTTCAACCTCGGGCCGACGCTGCTCTCGTGGCTCGAGGAGCACCGGCCGCGCGTCTACGCGGCGGTCCTGCGCGCGGATCGCGAGAGCCGCGAGCGCTTCGACGGACACGGCTCCGCGATCGCGCAGGTCTACAACCACATGATCCTCCCGCTCGCCTCGCCGCGCGACCGCGTGACGCAGGTGCGCTGGGGCCTCGCGGACTTCCGCCGGCGCTTCGGCCGCGAGCCCGAGGGCATGTGGCTCGCCGAGACGGCCGTCGACACGGCGAGCCTCGAGGCCCTCGCCGCCGAGGGCGTCGCCTACACGATCCTCGCGCCGCACCAGTGCGCCCGCGTGCGCCCGCCGGGCGGTGGCTGGTTCGACACGCGCGGCCAGCGCGTCGATCCGCGCCGCCCCTACCTCGCGCGCCTCCCCTCCGGGCGCAGCATCGCGCTCTTCTTCTACGATGGCCCCATCTCGCGCGCGGTCGCGTTCGAGCGGCTCCTCGACGACGGCCACCGCTTCGCCGGGCGGCTGCTCGGCGCCTTCGACGGCCGCGACGAGGCGCAGCTCGTGCACATCGCGACCGACGGGGAGACGTACGGGCACCACCACGCGTACGGTGAGATGGCGCTCGCTGCCGCGCTCGCGCGGATCGATCGGGAGAGCGGCGTCCGCCTCGTCAACTACGGCCAGTACCTCGCGATGCAGCCGCCGGCGTGGGAGGCGGAGATCGTCGAGGCCACGTCGTGGAGCTGCATGCACGGCGTCGAGCGCTGGCGCTCCGACTGCGGCTGCAACAGCGGCACCGGCTGGCATCAGCGGTGGCGCGCGCCGGTGCGCGCGGCGCTCGACTGGCTCGCCGGCGAGCTCGCCCCGCGGTTCGAGACCGAGGGCGCGAAGGTCCTCGTCGATCCCTGGGCTGCGCGCGACGCGTACGTCGACGTCGTCCTCGACCGGAGCGAGGGCACGATCGACGCGTTCCTCGCGAAGCGCGGCGCGCCCGGGCTCGACGAAGCCGGGCGGCGCCGCGCGCTGAGCCTGTGCGAGATGCAGCGGCACGCCATGCTCATGTACACGAGCTGTGGTTGGTTCTTCGACGAGCCGAGCGGGCTCGAGACCATCCAGGTCCTACGCTACGCCGCGCGCGCGATCCAGCTCGCGCGCGACGTCTTCGGCGAGGACCTCGAGCCGCGCTTCCGCGCGCTCCTCGCGAAGGCGCCGAGCAACCGCCCCGAGTACGGGGATGTCGACGGGATCTACCGCGAGCTCGTGCGACCCTCGCAGATCGAGCTCGCCGACGTCGCCGCGCACTTCGCCATCGCGTCCGTGTTCGACGACGTCCCCTCGCGCGCCCTGCGCGGCTACGACGCGGAGCTCCTCGAGCACGACGTCGCGGTGAGCGGTGTGTCGCGCCTCGCGACCGGGCGCCTCGCGGTGCGCTCGCGCACGACGCTCGAGGACGGCGACTACTCGTACGCCGTGCTGCACCTCGGCGATCACAACCTCATCGGCGGCTTGCGCGACTTCGAGCACCCGGCGCGGCACGTCGGGATGCACGGCGCGGTGCGCCACCCGTTCGACCGCGCGGACATCACCGAGGTCGTGCGGCAGGTGCATCGCCACTTCGGCGGCCGCACGTTCTCGCTCCGCTCGCTCTTCCACGAGGACCAGAGCGCCGTCCTCGAGCGGCTCCTCGAGGCGCGCACGCGCGCGGTCGAGCAGACGCTCGAGCAGGTCTACGATCAGATCGCGCCGCTCATGCGGTTCCTGCAGAGCCTCGGGCAGGCGCCGCCGGGCGTCTTCCGCGCCGCCGCGGAGTACACCGTGCAGATCCGGTTGCACCGCGCGGTCGCGGCGGGGGTCGAGATCGATCTCTTGCGGTTGTCGCGCGTGCTCGAGGAGGCGATGGAAGCGCAGGTCGTGCTCGACCCCATCGCGCTCGGGGCCAGCCTGCTCGGCTCGCTGCTCGAGGTCGTCGAGGCGGTGCGCGCCGAGCCCGAGTCGCTCGCGCGCGCGCAGAAGCTCGCCGAGCTCGCCGCGTTCGTGGCGAGCTCACCGTGGAAGATGGACCTCTCGTCGGCGCAAGAGGCGCTCTTCGAGCACATGCGGGAGCACTTCACGAAGTGGCGCGCCGCCGGTCCCGACCGGGAGCCGTGGCTCGCCTCGATCACCAGCGCCGCGGTCAGCCTCCGGGTGCGTCCGCCGTCCTGAACCGTCAGGGCAGGATCGCTTTGGCCCGCAGGTACCCTTCGTCGACCATCGCGGCCATCCGCGCCGGGTCGAACGCGAGCGGGTCGGCGGCGAGCGTGGTCGCCGGGCGGAACGCGGTGACGTCGACGCCGCGAGCGCGCGCGAGCGCCAGCGTGTCGTCCGTGCCCTGATCGGTCATGAGGAGCACCGCGCGGCGCAGCGTGTAGTTGAACACGTCGGTGCCGGGAGAGTTGGGGAAGCGGCGCGTGATCGGGCCACGATCCGCGCGGGCCGCGCTCGTCGCGCACGCGTAGATCTTCGTCGCGCCCAGATCGAGCGCGCGCTGGAGCGGGAGCATCTGCATCACGCCGCCGTCGAGGTAGTCGGCGCCGTCGATCTCGACCGTCGGCATCAGCGCGGGCTGACAGCACGAGGCGAGCACGAACTTGCGAAGACGCGCGAGGTCGTCGGCCTCGGTCCCGTACTCCACGCGGCCGCGCTGGAGGTTCGTCGCCGCGATCTGGAGCTTCACGCCCCGGTCGACGATGCGCTGCCGCCGCGCCTCGGTGAGGTAGGACGCGATGAGGTCGCGCAGCGGATCGACGCTGTTCGCGTAGCCGTGGACGACCACGCCGAGGTCGCCGAGGAACGAGCGGTGGAGCACGTCGCGCGTCGCGACGTTGGCGTAGAGGTCGCTGAGGAGCGAGATCTCTCCGCTCGCGACGAGCACCGCCGCGAGCGCGCCGGTCGACGTCCCGGTGACGATGTCGGGCCGGATCCCCTTGTCGACGAGGAGCCAGCGCGCGACGCCGACGCTGAATGCGCCGAGCGAGCCGCCGCCCCCGAGCACGATCGCGATCGTCATGGGTGTCCTCCTCCGCCGCGCAGCTCGCAGGCGGCGCGCGCGAACGCTCGGGTGATCGCGCGCGCGTCGCACGCGCTCTCGCTCAGCCCCTCGCAGTCGCGGTCGGGCACGGCGACCTCGTCGTGCGCGTAGGCGAGCGCCGCGTCGAGCGCGCCATCGACGCTCGTGAAGAGCGCCGGGTGATCCGGCGCGGGCAGCGCGACGAGGCGGGCGCGGGCGCTCGCGAGCGCGCACTCGCTCCGCGGCGGGCTCGGCGCGCACGCCTCCTGGAGCCGCGCGGCGAAGTCCTCGAACGTCTCCCGCTCGCGCGCCGACGCCGCGCGCAGCTCGGCGCGGGTCGGGACGACGACCAGGCCGGTGAGCGTCGCGGCGTAGCCCGGGGTCGCGCTCGGGAGGGCGGGCGAGGGGCACGCGAGCTCGGGGCCGCCGCACCCGCACAGGAGCGACGACGCGACCAGCGAAGGCCAGAGCAGCGAGGACCGGATCCGCGCGCGGAGGTGCCCACTCACGACGCGTTGGGTACCACGGATCGGCGCGCGGCGGCGGCCTCGTGACGCCTCACGGCGCGGGGCACCGGGCCGGCGCGGGCCCGTCCGCTGGCGCCGGCTCGCCCCACGCGCCGCCGAACGCGGTGAGGCCGAGCGTGACGCTGAGCGCGCCGCAGGCGGCGCCGGTCCCCTCGCCGCCGCGCGAGCGCGCGCGGACGTCGGCCGCGTCGCGCGCGCGGATCTCCGCTGCGGTGCGGAGCGGATCCCCGCGGCAGGGGCCGGCCGCGTCGAGCTCTGCGATCAGGTCGGCCACGCGCCAGCGGCCGCTCAGCGTGAACGCGAAGGGCGTCTCGGGCGCGAGCACCGCGGTGACGAGCAGCTCGGTGAGGCGCAACGTCAGCGAGCGATCGCCGCCGTGGAGGGGGATGACCGGGTCGCTCTCGAAGCGCGCGACGAGCACGCCACGGGCGACGTACGCGCTCGGATCGCGCAGGACCGCGCGCCCGTCCGCTCCGACCGACGCGTCGAGCGGCGCGAACACGTCCTCGCCGATCCACCCGAGCGGGTCGCCGCGCGCTCCCCCGGGCGGGACCCCGAACACCGCGGGCGCGAGCTCGACCTCGACGGACGGGTCGTCGGGCTCGCCCGACCAGCCCGTGATGCGTACGAGCAGCGCGCCCACGCCGAGCGCCATGGATGCGCTCAGCGCGGACTCGAGCGTGCCGCCGAGCGGGGCGAACGCGGCCGCGAGCTGCGTCGCGAACGCGTCGTCGCGGCAGCCCGCGAGGTCGCGCACGTGCTCGCCGCGCGCGTTGGTGGGCGCGCACTCCGCGTCCCACTCGGGGGGCTCGGTGCAGCGGGCGTCGAGATCCCAGCCGCGCGTGCCGTCGTTCCTGATCACCACGTCGCGCAGCGCGAGCGTGACCGGCGGGGCGTCGACCACGTCGGCGACCTCTGGGCGCGGCGGGGGGAGCGCGCCGACCACGCGCCGCCCCGCGTCGGCCGGCACGAACCGCGGCGCGTCGCACGCGGCGAGCGCCAGAGCGACGGACAGCATCGTGAGCGCGCGCACCGGCCTCCATGCTACGTACTCGCGCCATGGACGGCGAGCGCTTCGCGGCCCTGGTGGAGGTGATCGAGCGCCTGCTCGGCCCGGACGGCTGCCCCTGGGACCGCGCGCAGTCGCCCGAGAGCATGCGGCGCTTCGTGCTCGAGGAGGCCTTCGAGCTCGTCGAGGCCATCGACGCCGGTGATCCCGGCGCGCTGCGCGAGGAGCTCGGCGATCTGTTGATGCAAGTCGTTTTGCTCGGGGAGCTCGCCCGCGCCCGCGGGTGGTTCACGACGGACGACGCCATCGAGGGGATCCGCGACAAGCTCGTGCGCCGTCACCCGCACGTGTTCGCGGACGCGACGGCGCGCGACGCGGCCGAGGTGCTCGAGCGCTGGGAGGCGATCAAGCGGACCGAGAAGGCGGGCCGCGGCCTCTTGGACGGCGTGCCGGTGACGATGCCCGCGCTCGCGCGCGCCGTGGCCATCGGCGAGAAGGCGGCGCGCGTCGGCTACGACTGGGCGGACGCGCAGGGCGTCCGCGCGAAGATCGACGAGGAGCTCGCCGAGCTCGACGCGGCCGACTCGCCCGAGGCCGAGGAGCGCGAGCTCGGGGACCTGCTGTTCGCCCTCGCGAGCTACGCGCGCAAGCGCGGGCACGACCCCGAGGCGGCGCTGCGCCGCGCGCTGGCGCGCTTCACGGCGCGGATGGGCGCGGTCGAGCGCGCCGCCGCGGCGGACGGGGTGGCGCTCGAGGCGCTCGACGCCGACGCGCTCGACCGGCTGTGGCAGCGCGCCAAGGCGGAGACCGACGGACGCGATCAGCGGTAGGTCGCGGGCGGCTCGGGGACTGGGTCCTCGCCGCGCGCGAGCCGGAAGTTGTGCGCGCGCGCCTCGCGCTGGGCGCGCAGGAGCGAGCCGCTGCGCCGATCGGCGGCGACGTCGTCGAGCGCGCGCGAGAAGCGCGGGCGCGGGTCGAGGCGGATCGCCGCGCGCAAGGCCTCGGCCGCGCGCGCGTGGCGCTCGTCGGGCGGGAGCGACGGGTCGAACCGCCGCGCCTGGCCGAGGTCGTACAGGACGCGGGCGCGCGCCTCGGCGCCGAGCGCGCCGAACGCCGGCGAGGCGACGAAGCGGTCGAGCGCGGCCGCGCCACGGTCCCAGAGGCCGGCGCCGATCGCGTCGAGCGCGTCGCGCACCTCGCGCACGTCGACGGCGAGCAGCTCGACGTCGACGGTCTCGCGCTGCGCATCGACGAGCCGCGTCGCGTCCGTCGAGAGCCGCTCGAGGATGCGCAGGCGCATGCCGAGCGGATCCGTGCCCTCCTCCTCGGCGGCGAGCTCCTCGCGCTGGAGCGGCCGGCCGCTCGGTCCATCCGCGACGGTGAGCGTGAGGTGCCCTCGCACCGCGCCGAGCTCCACGACGCGCGGGTGCGGCGTGTCCAGGCAACCGAAGGCCCCGCACTCGAGGATCGGGCGCCGGCTCCAAGCGCGCCGCGCCTCCTCGAGGAGCGTGGCCTCGACGCCGAGCGCGATCGTGCCGCGCGCGACCCGTCCCGCCGCGCGGAGCGCCTCGAGCTCGGCGCCGGAGCGGAGCTCCACGCGCGAGTCTCCTCCGCGCAGGTGCTCGATCAGCCGCTCCGCGATCGCGCGCGACGCCTCGCTCTCGTCGGCGACCACCACGATGTGGGCGAACGCGCGCACCGGCATGCGGGCCGGGCGATCGATCTCGCCACCCACGCGGAGCCCGCCGCCGCAGCCGGCGGCGAGCGCGACCGCCAGCACGAGCCCGCCGAGCCTCACGCTCGAAGTGTAGGCACCGCGCCGCGCGCTGTCCCGTCACGCCCCGTGCGCGTGGTCGCGCTCGGAGAGCACCGCGATCTGCCGCATGACGCGCAGGTGGATCGTGTGGACGAGGTGCTCTGCGAAGAGCGCCCAGTACGCGCGCGGGAACACCTCGAGCTCGTACCAGGTGCGGCCGCGCAGGCGCGTGCGCTCTCCGGGCAGCCGCTCGAGCAGGAACTGACCCCGCGTCGTCGCGAAGTAGCCGTCGAGGTGTGGCGGCCGCGGCCCGTCGTACGGCGTCATCTCGCGCATCGGGTCGGGCATCTGCGCGACATCGAACGAGAGCTCCTCGGCGGGCCGCCACACCGTGATCGGCTCGACGAACTCGCCGGTCGTGAAGCGGCAGCGGCGCACCGCGCCGACGCCCTCGCCCTCGATCACCGCGCCGGTCGGTGCCGACACACCCATGCGGAACGCGAGCTCGGTCGGCGGCGGCAGCTCCTCGAACGCGAGCACGCGGTTCCAGACGACCTCGGGCGGCGCGTCGATCTCGATCACCGACTCGACCACGCGGTCCGGCTCGGCGGGCTGCGGTGAGACCACCTCGGCGATCAGCCAGAGCGGCAGGATCATCGCGGCCGACGCGGTGCGGGGCGCCGCCTCGTGGGCGAGGCGGACCATCACGAACCCGAGCGCCCAGCCGAGGACCGCGCTGGCGATCGCGAGCGGCGAGGCCATCAAGAGGCAGACGAGGCCCTCGATCGCGAACCCGACCATCACGGCGAAGCCGATCCAGAGCGCGAGCATCGCGGCGACGAACGAGGGCGCCGCCTTGGGCCCGTGGAGGTGTCCGAAGGTCAGCGTCGCGACGAACGCGCTCAGCGTCGGCGCGCCGAGGAAGAGCGCGGCGCCGTAGGTGCCGAGCAAGCCCACCGAGAGCCCGACCATCCCGAGCGAGACCACCGCGCCGACCGCGCCCGCCATCAGCAGCGCCGCGCCCATCCCGCGGCGCGGCCCGTCGGGCGGCTCGTAGCCGACGAGCGAAGGGCGCCCGTCTCGCTCGCGAGAGGGCACGACGGCGACCGCGAGGAAGAAGATCAGGTTGGCGAAGGGGACGAAGAAGAGCGCGACGAGCCAGAGCGGCAGACGCGCGTCCATCAACCGCCGCAGGGTGAGCCACACGCCGATCGCGATGAACGGGAGCGCCACGCCCCACATCGCGAGCCAGTAGGTCTCGCGCCCGCCCGGCGACATCAGCGGCGCGTCCATCGGGCTCACGTAGTAGAGCACCGAGTACGGCTGGCCGAAGGCCCGCGCCACCGCCCAGTCGATCCCGATCTTCAGCCCGAACAGCGCGACGCCGAGGCCGAGGAACGGGAGGCGGCTCAGGGGTCCCGAGCGCTGGAGGAGAGCCTTCATGGGCGCCAGGCTACCACCACTGCTCCCGCGCCTTCGCGGGCGTTCGTCAGGGCACCGCGCAGGTCCAGTCGTGCCCGTCCGGGGCGACGCCGCAGTCCTCGTGGCACTGGAAGCACGTCGAGACGGTTCCGTCCGAGACGACGCGTCGATCGGGCAAGACGTCTTGCCAGTGCCAGTCTCCGAGGGTGGGCGCGAAGCCGGCCTCGCGGGCCATCACCGTCCAGCCCGAGCGCTCGGTGCAGCCCGAGTCCGTGAACTCCTCCTTGAGCAGGATGCTCCCGTCGGGGAAGGGCGCGTCGCGGCGCTCGTAGGCGCCGAGCGCCACGGGGTTCGCCCACACGCGCACGTGCACCAGCGTGTGCTCCACGCTGAGCCGGCAGTCGCGCACCTCCGTCCACGTGGACGCGTAGTCCACGGGGAACAGGGGATCGATCGCGGGCCCCGGCGGCTCGCCCGGGCAGCCCGACAGGGCGGCCGCCAGGGCGAGGGAGAGCGCGCGCCTCACAGGACGATGACCCGCACTCGCTGGTTGTGGGTGTCGGCGATGTAGAGCCGACCGCCGTGGAGCTCGAGGCCGTAGGGCCGGTCGAGCAGCGCCTGATCGGGCGGCCCTCCGTCGCCGCCGAAGCCGCGCCGGCCGCAGATCCCCGCGACGGTCCGGATCGTCCCGGCCGGGTCGATGGCGCGCACGCACGAGTTGAAGGTGTCCGTGAGGTACAGCGTGCCGTCGTCCGCGACCGCGAGGTCCACCGGGTTGTTGAGCTCCGCCGCCGTCGCCGGCCCGCCGTCGCCCGACGCGCCGCGCGTCCCCGTGCCCGCGTACGTGGTGACGATGCCGTCCGTGCCGATGCGGCGGATCCGATGGTTGCGCGTGTCCGCGAGGTACATCGTCCCGTCGAGCGCGACGGCGATCCGGCCGGCCGGGTCCGCGGACTGGCCGAACGGCATGCTGAAGCGCGCCTCGAGCGCCGGCCCGCCGTCACCACCGAAGGCGGGCTGGCACGGGTTCATGCAGACCGTCGGATCCTCGCCCATCGTGCAAGAGAACTTGTCGGTCCCCGGACACGCGGAGGGCGTCGCGCCGGGCGCGCACTCGTCGACGAAGCACGCGCCAGCGACCCGGTGGATCATGCCGTCGCCCGCGATGCGGCGGATCACCTGGTTGGCCTGATCGACGACGAGGAGGTTGCCGTCGGGGTCGAACGCGAGGCCGGCGGGCAGGTCGAGCACCGCCGTGAGGGCAGGTCCACCGTCGCCCGCGTACGCGCGGCCGCCCGTGCCGCACACGTCCTCGAGCGCCCCCGTCGCGAGGTCCACGCGCCGGATCCGGCTGTTGTGCCACGCGGCGATGTACATGCGGCCGGGCAGGTCGAAGAGCACGCTCGTGGGGTGGTTGAACGCCGCGTCGACGGCGGGGCCGAGCGGACCGTCGCCGAGCAGCCCGGTGCCCGCGACCGTCTCGATCGCGCCGCCGACGGCGAAGGCGCGGATGCGGTGGTTGTTCCAGTCGGCGACGTAGACGCGGCCGTCGGGGCCGACGGCCATGTCCATGGGGAGGTAGAGCTCCGCGTCGCGCGCGTCGGCTCCGTCCCCCGAGAAGCCCGCCGTGGTGCGGCCGGCGATGGTGCAGATGGTGTCGGGCGCGGGCTCGCAGTACGGGTCGCACCCGTAGGCGGCCGCGAGCGTCGCGGCTACGGCGAGGGTGGCTCGAATCGTCGGCTTGGTCATCGCGGGATCCTCAGGTAGCGGCTGTTGAGCGTGTCGGCGACGTAGAGCGCCCCGTCCGGTCCGAAGGCGATCCCCATCGGGCGGTCGAGCGCGACCTCGGTGGCGGGCTGGCCTTCTTCGCCCGCGCCCGCGGCGCCGGTGCCGACCACCGTCTCGACGAGCTGCGTCGTGGGATCCCACGCGCGGACGCGGTGGTTCTCGGTGTCGGCGAAGTAGAGGCGCCCGTCGGGGCCGAACTGGACGTCGCGCGCGTGGTTGATCTGCGCGGCCGTGCCGAGGCCTCCGTCGCCGCCGTAACCCGGCTCTCCGGTGCCGACGATCGTGTCGATGCGGTCGGCCACGAGGTCGATCCGGCGGATGCGGTGGTTGAGCCCGTCCGAGAAGTAGATGGCGCCGTCGGGCCCGAGCTCGATGCCCCCGGAGGGCTCCGGGTTGCCCCCCGCTTCGAACCGGAGCTGCGCCTCGGCGGGCGGGCCCCCGTCGCCGCCGTAGCCGGCCATGCCGGTGCCGGCGATGGTCGAGACCATGCCGTCGGGGCCGATGCGCCGGATGCGGTGGTTGCGCTGGTCGAGGATGTAGAGCGTTCCGTCGTCGGCGCGCTCGATGCTGTTCGGCTGGTTGAAGCGGACCTGCATCATCCCCGCCCCGTCGCCCGCGAAGCCCGGCCCGCGGCCGCACATCACGTGGACGAGCCCGGTCTGGACGTCGAGCACGCGCAGCTTGTGGTTGTGCCACGCGGTGATGATCAGGTTCCCGTCCCCGTCGAAGTCGAGATCGGTCGGGTGGTTGAGCTGGACCTCGAGCCCCGGCGCGCCGGGATAGACGAGGTCGGCCATGTCCGGGGCGCCGTCGCCGACGAAGTCGCCGACCAACGTCTCGACGCGCCCGTCCGGGTTCACGCGGCGGATGAGGTGGTTGTTCCAGTCGATGAAGTACGGCGTCCCGTCGGGCGCGAACTCCATGTCCATCGCCCAGTAGATGGACGTCTCGCGCGGGGTGAGCCCGTCCGGTCCGAGCCCGAGGCGGCCCGTCCCCGCGTAGCGGCACGCGATGCCCGGCGCGTCCGGGCACGTGGGCTCACAGCCCGTCGCGCCGGCGAGCGCGAGCGCCGCGGCGAGCGTCAACGACGTTTGCGATCGCATCATGTTCTCCCGAGCCTTTCTCTCATGGCCTGAAACTTCCCGTGGGGATCGGCCTGCCGCTGCGCACGATCATCCCATCGGATAGCGGGCTCGCCAAGACCGCGCCGCCCACCGCCCACGCGCTGCCCGTCTCGTCCACCCACACCGCGTGGAACGCCTGGACGAACGGGATCTCCGGCTCGTAGGTCTGCCACACGCCTGCGTCGCGCCGGAGCATCGCCCCGTTCACGCCGACCGCGTAGCCGCCCCCGTCGCCGGTGAGCCAAACGCCGAACATCTGCGGCGCGGCCTCCGGGGTCACGTCGCGGAACTCGCCGCCGCCCGCGCGAGCGACGACCGTGCCCGTCCCGGCGCCGCCGACCGCGGCGGCCTCGCCGCCGACGGCGTGGACGGTGAAGAGCGTCCGCGAGGTGCCCGCCGCGATGGGCTGGAGCGCGGTTCCGTCCCAGCGGAGCATCGCGCCGCCGGCGCCGACGAGCAGCACGTCGTCCGCGCTCGTCCCCCAGACCTTGAAGAGCCCGCGCTCTCCGAGCTCGGGCACGTCGAGCGCGGTCCACGCGACGCCGTCCCAGCGCCACGCGAAGCCCGCGCGGTCGAAGCGCCCGCCGACCGCCCAGGCGTCGGTCGCGGACGCGGCCCAGATCCCGAACACCGTCCCGTCGCCGGGCGTGTCCATGCGCGTGAACGCGCCCGCCTCGTAGCGCAGGATCAGCCCGCCGGTGCCGCCCATGAAGATCGGTCCGCCCGGCGCCCCGTTGACCCACCAGAGGTCGCCGCGCGCCCCGGTGTGGAGGCGCTCCCAGCCGCTCCCGTCGAAGTGCAGCACGAGGGGGCCCTCGCCGTCGTCCCCGCCGACCGCGTAGACGTCGGTCGACGAGCGGCCCCAGACGCTCAAGAGGCCGGCCGGTAGATCCTCGAACACCGTGTGCCACTCGTCCTCGGGTGTGCACGCCGTGGTCGCGAGCAGCAGGCACAGCCAGACCCCGGGCGCGCGCGCGGCCACGTCAGCCTCCCCCCGGGAACGGCGTCGGCGGCTCGAGGCCTTCCTGCGAGCACGTGAGGTCCCACCCGTAGGGCGGCGCGGCGCAGTGCCAGTGGTGGCAGGTGATGCACGTGTCCGGGATGCGTCGCGGGTCCACGATCTCCTCTCCGCGCGCGTCGAACCGGCGCCAGCGCCAGTCGAAGTCGACGCGCTGGGTGCCCTCGGGGAGCTTCTCCATCGTCACGAAGCCGACGAGGTCGCGGCAGTCCTCGTCGTAGAAGAGCTGCTTCAGGAGCATCGCGCCCGGAGGGTACGCGCCTTCGAACGTCGTGTACGGCCCGTACGCGAGCTCGTTCGCGTAGACGCGGATGTAGGTGAGGTCGTGATCGTGGCTCAGGGTGCAGGCCTCGCGCGCCTCGGTCCATCCCTCGGGAAATCCGTCCGGGAACGGGCTCGACGGCTCCGGCTCGCACCCGGCGGCGAGCGCGACCGTGACCCCGAGGACGATCCCGGCGTGAGGCATCGCGCGGACCGTACGCAACACGCGGGCCGAGCGCCGTCTGCGTCCTTCGCGTGTCACGTTGCACAGCATGACACACCAGGGTGTCACGCCAGCGCGCTCAGAGGTGCGCCTGTGGGAACGCCAGGACCTCCTCGATGTGCGCGGCGCCCGTGATCGCCATCACGAGCCGGTCGACGCCGATCGCGTTGCCCCCGCTCGGCGGCATCCCGCGCGCGAGCGCCTCGAGGAAGCGCTCGTCGAGCGGGTACACGTCGAGCCCCGCCTCGCGCCGCTTCGCGAGGTCGCGCTCGAAGCGCGCGCGCTGCTCGACCGGGTCGGTGAGCTCGCCGAAGCCGTTGCACAGCTCGAGGCCGCCGACGTACGCCTCGAACCGATCCGCCCACCGCGCGTCGTCGGGGCACAGGCGCGCGAGCGACGCCATGGAGGCGGGCCAGCGCACGAGGAACACCGGCGCGCGCCGCGCCTCGAGCGCGGGCTCGACGCGATCGATCAACAGCTCGAAGAAGCGCGCCTCGTCGGGCAAGATGTCGTGCACGTCTACACCCGCGTGCGCGCGGAAGGCGTCCTCGACGGTGATCCGCTCCCACGGCGGCGCGACGTCGACGCCCGAGGGCAGGACGGTGCCGCCCAGCACGGCGCGCGCCGCGTGCGCGACGAGCGCCTCGGTGTCGGCCATGACCTCCTCGGCGCCCGCGTGCGCGCGGTAGAGCTCGAGCATCGTGAACTCGGGCTCGTGGTGTCGCCCCAGCTCGCCGCGGCGGAAGCACTTGCCGATCTGGTAGATGCGCGGGAGGCCTTCGACCAACAGCCGCTTCATCTGGTACTCGGGGCTCGTCGCGAGCCAGCGCGGCGCGCCGAGCCCGCGCACCTCGAGCGCCGCGAGGTGGACGTCGAGCCCCGGGCAGGGCACGGCGAGCGGCGTCTCGACCTCCAGGTAGTCGGCCGCGTCGAGGTGCCCGCGCAGCGCGCGCAGGATCGCGGCCCGCGCGCGCAGGCGCTCGAGCCGCACGCTCAGCGCTTGACGCGCTCGACGTACTCGCCGGTGCGCGTGTCGATCTTGAGCAGATCGCCCTGGTTCACGAAGAGCGGCACCGAGATGACCTTGCCCGTCGAGAGCGTCGCGGGCTTGCCCACGTTCGACGTGGTGTCGCCCTTGTAGCCCGGCTCCGTCTCGACGACCTCGAGCTCGACGAACGTCGGCGGCGTCACGCCGATGGGCTTCTCGCCCCAGAAGAGCACGTCGACCATCATCCCGTCCTGGAGGTAGTCCGGCGTGTCGCCGAGCAGATCTCCGCCGAGGTTGATCTGCTCGTAGCTCCCGGTGTCCATGAACACCCAGGCGTCGCCCTCGGGATAGAGGTACTGCATCTGCCGCTCCTCCATCTCGGCCTTCTCGAGCTTCTCGCCGCTCTTGAAGGTCTTCTCGAGGACCGCGCCGGTGATCATGTTCTTCAGCTTCGTGCGGGTGAACGCCTGCCCCTTGCCAGGCTTCACGAACTGGTGATCGACGACGGCGTAGGGCGCGCCATCGAGGACGATCTTGAGGTTCTTGCGGATGTCGGAGGTGTCGTACATCGGGCTCGCCTGGGGAGAGGTTCAGTCCGTCTCGACGGACTGGGTGAAGACCACGTTCTCGGACGGGCCGACGACGTCCGGGACGCGCTCGGCCGTGATGAGCACCGTGAAGCGCGTCATCGGCGTGGTCGCCGTCGCCCGACCGGTGCGCGAGCCCTCGTCGTACTCGAGCACGCCCGCCTTGGTGGACTGGCCGCGCGGGTCGCGGAACCACATCACGTACGTCGTGAGGTTCGCCCCGAGGCGCGTCGGCGGCGTCATGTGCTCGAGCGACGCCGTCACGAGGCGGTTGCCGCCCTCGATGCGCTCGACCTGCAGGCGGCCCTGGGCGCCCGGATCGCGCTGGGTCCCGACGATCTGGTAGCTCCACGAGCCGCCGCCGCAGCCGGGGCCCGCGATCAGCAGGGAGACGAGGATCAGCCAAGGGGCGAGGTGTCGCAGCATCGTGCCTCCGGAGAGATCCGCTTGTATTCCGGGGCTGGGCGAGCGTCAAGCATGGGTGCGCGCTCCTTGCCGGTCTGCGCGTCGCGGGCTACGGACGCCCGTCATGCGCGAGGTCGACGAGGAGATCCGCGAGATCAAGAAGGAGATCATCGAGTCTCGCGGCCTCGTCATCAAGAGCAGCAACCTGACCAACTCGCTCGCCGCCGACGTGAAGTCGATCGCGAAGCGTCAGGCCGGCTACGAGCGGCGGTTCATCTGGAACAGCTGGATCGCGTACATCCTGTTCGCGAGCCTCTCGTTCGTGGGCCTCTGGCTCGCCACGAACTACCGCGTCGCGGAGGCCGAGCGCGAGCTCGAGCGCCTCGAGGCCGCGCTCGCGGAGGCGCGCGCCGAGCTCACGGAGGCGAACAACCAGAACGAGCGCCGGGTGCGCGCCGAGAACGCCGCCGCCGCGTTCTACCGCGCGGTGCGCGAGCGGCGGCGCACGGACGTCGTCGAGCGCTGGCCCGAGGTGCGGCGCGAGCAGCTCACGCGAGCGGAGGCGGCGTTCTTCCGCGACACCGTCGACCGCTTCCACCTCGATCTGTCGGTCGAGGCGTACCAGAGCGGCCTCGACCTCATGCGCACCGGCCGCTACGCCGAGGCCGCCGAGGCGTTCCAGGAGGCGATCCGCCAGAAGGAGGACGCGGCGCACATCCCCGGCGTCAAGCTCCAGCTCGCGCGCGCGCTCCGCCGCCTCGGGCGGCACGCGGAGGCCCGCGTGCTCGCGCAGCAGGTGGTCGATCAGACGATCGACCGCGAGCTGCAGGACGACGCGCTGCTGCTCTACGCCGCCGCGAGCGAGGACCTCGGCGACATCGACGAGGCTCGCAACGCGCTGCGCACGTTCCTGCGGCGATGGCCGCGCGGCGCAGAGTCGGTCTCGGTCCGCCGCCACCTCGCGGACCTGAACCGCCGCGTCATGCGCGGCGAGATCACCGTCCGCACCGAGTAGCGCCAGAGCGAGGCTCTGCGCGGTTCGGTCGATCAGGGGGTTCCGTTCCGGCGGAACCGGCCTCAGGCTCCGTGCATGGCTCGAACGTCGGCTGCGCTCGTCACGTTCGTGGTCGCCCTCGGCTGCGGCGCTGCTCCGGTGCGACGGCTCGCGCACGATCGGCTCGCGAGCCCCGCGATGGGGGCGGAGATGCGCTACGCGGTCTACGCGCCGCCGGGCTTCTCGCCCGCGGAGCGCCTCCCGCTCGTCGTGTTCCTGCACGGCGGCGGCGACGACCCCGACGCGTTCGACGCGGCGGCGATCGGTCAGGCCCTCGACGCGGCGGTCGCCGCGGGCGACGTGCCGCGCGCGATCATCGTCTTGCCCCAGGGCGACCTCGGCTTCTGGGCGAACTGGTACGACGGGAGCCACCGCTACGAGGACTGGGTGCTCGACGACCTCGTCCCGCACGTCGCGCGCGCGTTCGGCACGCGCCCGTGCCCCGAGGGCTGCCACGTCATGGGCGTGTCGATGGGCGGCGCGGGCAGCCTCCGCTTCGCGCTGAACCGACCCGGCATGTGGGCGTCGGCGACGCTGATCAGCGCGCCCATCCTCGACACCGAGCAGATGATCTCGTTCGTGCGCAACCCGCTGTTCGTCCCGCTCCTGCCGACCGACCGGATCTGGGGGCCGGCGGGGGACGTGGATCGGATCCGCCGCGACGATCCGTACCTGCGCTGGTCGTCTCCCGACGACCTCGGCGCGATGCGCCTGATGCTCGCGTGGGGCGCGCGCGACCGCGGGGCCATCCAGGAGACGAGCGAGGCCTTCTCTCGTCACCTCGCGGCGCACGGCGTCCCGCACGAGCGGCTGGTCTTCGAGGGGGACCACAGCTGGCGGAGCTGGAGCCCGGTGATCCGAGAGGCCCTGCGCCGCCAGCTCGGCGCCGCGCTCGCGCGAGACCCGGATCCGCCAGCGCCCGCGCCCGGCGGTGGGCTCGCGCGCGCGCCGTAGCGTCGGCGCCTTCAGCCCCCGCTCGTCTGCGCGCGGATCCAGTCGAGGTACCGCGCGCCGCCGGCGGCGACCTCGAGCGCGAGGATCTCCGGGACCTCGTACGGGTGGTGCGCGCCGAGCCACGCGACCACCTCGTCGAAGCGCGCGCGCCGGGTCTTGACGAGGAGCTGCACCTCGGGCTCGTCGTGCAGCTCGCCCTTCCACGAGTAGAACGATCGCAGCCCGCCGATCACGTTGACGCACGCGGCGAGGCGCGCCTCCACGAGCCCGCGGGCGAGCCGCGCGGCGACCTCGCCGTCCGGCGCCGTGCAGAGGACCACCAAGAATCCGTCGTCGTCCATGCGGCCACGATACCCTGGCTGCGACCCCGGTGGGCGCGCGCCGCGCGGAGGAGGCCGGGCGGTGGCGCGCGCGATCCCGTGCGCGAGCGCCCGTGGGTTGCGCTACGCTCGACCGGATGCGGTATTGGATCGTCGCTTCGTTGGGGCTCTCGTTCGCCATGGGCTGTGACTGCGCCGGGGAGCCGCTCCCGATGGCGGACTCGGGCCCGCCCGCCGCGCTCGACGGGGGACACGACGCGGGCGCGCCGCGCGACGCGGGCCCGCTCGATCCGTGCGGGGACGGGCTCGACGGCGATGGCGACGGGCGCATCGACGAGGGCTGCGAGTGCGAGCCCGGCGAGGTCCAGCGCTGCTTCCACGGCGACGCGGCGCACGCGGGGATCGGCGCGTGCGTGTGGGGCACCCAGCGCTGCGTGCACGACTTCGAGTTCGGCGAGTGGGACGTGTGCGTCGGCTGGGGTGAGCCGTCCGAGGAGGACTGCAACGGCGTCGACGACGACTGCGACGGCACCGTCGACGAGGGCTGCGACTGCGAGATCGGCGTCACCGTCGACTGCTACGACGGGCCGCCGATCACCGAGGGCGTCGGCAGCTGCGTGCGCGGCCGGATCACCTGCCTGCCGCGGCCGGGCGGCGGCAGCGCGTTCGGGCCGTGCGAGGGCTCCGTCCTTCCGTCGGAGGAGGTCTGCGACGGGATGGGGGACGAGGACTGCGACGAGCGCATCGACGAGGGCTGCGACTGCCTGCTCGGGACGAGCCACTCCTGCTACGGCGGCCCGCCCGGCACCGCGGGCGTCGGCACCTGCCGCGCGGGCTCGCAGGACTGCGTGATGCTGCCCGACGGAACGGTCGGTTGGAGCGGCTGCACCGGCGAGGTGCGTCCGATGGTGGAGATCTGCGCCGGGGGCGCCGACGAGGACTGCGACGGCCTCGTCGACTGCGCCGACCCTGACTGCACCGCGAGCTGCTGCGTGCCGTGGAGCGAGACGCTCCCGGTCGTGCCCGCGGAGGGCGAGATCCTCTTCCTGGTGGATCGCTCCGGCAGCATGCAGTGGCCGGCGGTCGGCACGACCCGCTCGCGCTGGCAGGAGCTCGAGACGGCGATGGGCACGGTGCTCCCGATGCTCGACGCGCTGCCGATGGGCACGCTGATGTTCCCGCGCCACACGGGCGACGCGGAGCGCGGCAACTGCATGGTCTCGCCGACCCTCGAGGTCGGGATCGCGCGCGGCACGCGGCCGTCGATCCTGTCGCTCCTCTCGACGCAGGCGCCGCGCGCAGGCGACACCCCGACGCCGCAGGCGTTCATGACCGCGTCGAACGAGCTCACGCGCATGCCGAGCGCCCGGTTGCGCTTCGCCGTGCTGTTGACCGACGGGCTGCCCGAGCCCGCGTGCGGCGCCACCGTCGACGCGACGGTGACCGCCATCCGCGCGATCCGCACGACGCTCGGGGTCGACACGTTCGTCATCGGCATCGTCGGCCCCGACCGCGCCGGCGACACCTCCGGGATCCCCGCGCTGCAGGCGGGGCTCAACCAGATGGCCGACGCGGGCGGCCGGCCGCGCGCTGGCGCGACGCGCTACTACGAGGCGGTCGACGGCCCGGCGCTCACCAGCGCGCTGCGCGCCATCGTCGCGGCGGCCACCGACTGTCGCTTCACGCTCGCGAGCGCCCCCGCGCGGCCCAGCCGCGCGGAGGTGCGCTTCGACGGCGCGCGGGTGCCCTCGAGCGGCTGGACGCTGTCGGGCACCTCGCTCCGCTTCAGCGGCGTCTGGTGCGAGCAGATCCAGAACGGGCTCGTCTCGAGCATCGTCGTCAGCGATCCGTGCGCGCCATAGGCGGGCTCGACACCGCCGCGCGCGCGCCCTAGACACCGGCGTATGCGCGCTGACCTCTCGCTCTTCGCCTTCATCCTCCTCGTCGGGTGCTCCGATCCCGCCGCGACCGTCCCGTCCGCGCAGGTCGAGCAGACGCCCGCGACGCCCTCCGCGCCGACGGGCGATCCGGGACCTTCGGACGATCGCCCCGAGGGCGCGCTCGCGATCGACACCGCGCGCAGCACGCTCGAGTTCGTCGGCAGCAAGGTGACGGGCAGCCACACCGGCCACTTCGGCGAGTGGAGCGGCTGGCTCGTGATCGGGGAGCCGATCGCGCAGAGCCGCGTCCGCATCGACATCCAGATGGCGACCATCGAGGCGGACGTGGACCGGCTCACGCGCCACCTGCGCACGGACGACTTCTTCGACGTCGCGCGCTTCCCGACCGCGCGCTTCGAGTCGACGGCGTTCGCGCCGGCGCCCGAGGGCACGGAGGAGGCGACGCACCTCGTCACCGGGCGGCTCACGATCCGCGACACGACGCAGACCATCACCTTTCCGGTGAACCTCGAGACCAGCGACGCCGAGGTCCGCGCGCGCGCGCGCTTCGCGATCGACCGGCAGCAGTGGGGCATCAACTACCGCGGGATGGAGGACGACCTCATCCGCGATCAGGTGATCATCCGCTTCGACGTCCGCGCGCCGCGCGGCTGATCGCGCGCTCGCGCGTCAGTACGCGACGATGCGCGGCTCGCGGCCCGGCCGCACCGTGAGGTGCGCGCGGCCGCGCCAGCCGAAGAGCGCGCCCATCGCCGCGCGCCCTGGCCCCAGGATCGGCGCGGCGACGACGAGATCGGTCGGCATCACGGTGCTCGGGAGGGCGCCGTTCGCGAAGAACTGGGCCGCGCGCGAGACGACGATCCCCTCGAGGTCGAACAGCTCGCTCACCGGCGTGTCCGCCGGCACCACGCCGCGCCGCGCGTTGGACGACAGCCGGAGCACCACCGTCGTGCGCGGCCAGGTCATCTCCGCGCGCGGGTCGTTCACGAGGCCGACCTCGTCGTGGAAAAGCGCCGCGAGCGCGCGCTCGGAGGCCTGCTCCGGGGCGCGCAGCGCGTCGACGAGGGCGGGCAGCATCGCGCGCGCCTGATCCTCGCCGCCGGCCGCCCAGACCGCAGAGAGCTCCCCCGCGAGCGCGACCTCGGCCGGCGGCGGCGCGTAGGGGAGCGGATCGCGGTCCGTCGCGGGCGCGCGCGGCCGCTCGCTCGCGGGCGCGACCGCGCCGCACGCGCCGCACAGCGCGCACGCGAGCGCGATCGGGGCGAGCCGGTGCTGCTGCCGGGACGACACGCAGGGTGCGCGGCGCTCAGAGCGCTTGAATCGTCACGTCGAGGTGCCGATCCACGACGAGGATCGACGACGCCTCGAGCGACTCCCAGCCCGCCGGCGCTTTCTCGCCGTCGCTCGAGAGCAGCACGTAGCGGAACGTCCCGGTCGCCGACGGCGCCGTCGACGCGCGCTGCACGTAGTACAGGTGACCCCCGCGCCGCAGCGCGTAGAGCTCGCGCCCGTTGGTGAGCATCAGGTTGAGCGTCGGCGCGGGCGCGCCGACCTCCGCGCACAGCCGATCGAGCATCGCGACGGTCGAGCGGATCGCGCCGAGGACCACCTTCGGATCGGCGTCGGGCCGATCGAGCTGCCCCGCGTCGTGCAGGAACGAGAGCAGCACCGCGAACGCGTGCTCGCTGTCCGTCGAGCCGCGGATCGCGCGCTGCAGGAAGTCGGGCAGCGACTCGCAGAGGCGGGGCCGGATCGCCTCGAAGCCGTGGATCGTGCCGTTGTGCGCGAAGAGCCACGAGCGCATGCGGAACGGGTGCGTGTTGTCCGCGCGGAAGTCGCCCACGGTCGCCTTCCGGAAGTGGATGAGCACCGCATCGGACGCGACGCCGCGCGCGACGCTCTCCCAGTCGATCGGCCCGTCGCCGAGCTTGGGACGCTTCTTGTGGAGCACCTCGCCCGCCTGATAGAAGCCGATGCCCCACGCGTCGGGGCGGAACTCGGGCGGCAGCGCGATCGCCTCGTGCTCCTCGTCGAGGACGTCACCGAGCCGATCGCGGCGGTTTGCCATGTAGCCGATTAGACGTCCCATCGTGTGCTTGTCTTTCGTCGTGGGGAGTGCGGAGATCCTGGGCCCGTCGCTCGGGCGCCGCGCGGGACCGAGGTCCGCGCGGGCCGGCGCGCCGGGAGCGCCCATGACCGATTCTCAATCCTTCGAGTGCTCGCGCAACAAACGCTGCGTCCGCGCGGCGGCGCGCGAGTCACCATGCACGGTGAGAGCTCGAACCACCAACACGGCGACGATCGCGCCTGCGAGCAGCGCGATGGGGGCCGTGAAGTCGAGATCCAGGTGAGCCACGCGGGTCGAGCCTACGCTCTAGAGGTGATCCCTTCCGCGGCGTTCTGCAAGGGCCTCGCGAAAGTCCTCGCTTCCGTTGCGGTTTGCGTGCTCGCCGCCGCGCCCGCGCGCGCAACGACGCCGGAGTCGTACGTGGTGCGCGCGACGATCGCGCGCGACGCCGGCGTGGTGACGGGCGAGGTCGCCGTCACGGTGCGCCTCGATCCCTCGGAGGACGCGATCCGGCTCTGGCTCTACGGGGACCGGCTCGCGGTCGCCCCGGCCGCGATGGACGAGCGCAGCGCTCGCTGGATCTACCCCGGCGAGATCGATCGCGGCGCGCTGCGGGTGCGCGGCGTGCGGGTCGATGGCGCGCCCGCGCGGACGCGGCGGGTGTCGTTCCCCGTCGGGAGCGCCCGGGCGCGAGACGCGGCGGGCAGCGATCTCGAGGTGCTCGTCGCGCCGCGACCGAGCGCGCGCACGGTGCGCGTCACGTTCGCGTTCGAGCTCCGCGTGCCGGATCGCTACGGTCGGCTCGGGCGCGCGCGCGGCATGCTCTCCCTCGCGGCCCCGTGGTACCCGCTCGTCGTCGGCGGCGACGACGCGTTCGACCACGACGCGGCGCACGACGTCGAGGTGCGGCTCGACGACGGCGCGCTGTGGCTCGGCGAGCGCCGCTTCGGGCGAACCGGTCGCGTCGAGCGCGTCGCGCCGTACGTCCCGGCGGGGGCCGCGTCCGCGCTCCACGACGCGCGCGTCGAGGTCGAAGGGGTGCAGGTAGTCTTGCGGTCTCCTTCGCGGCTCTACGTCCAGCCGCCGGCGTCGGTGCGCGGAGAGGAGGGCATGATCGACCTCGGGCGCGTCGACGTGATCGGGCTCGTGCGCGCCGAGGCGCGCGAGGCGATCCGCACCGCGCGCGCGTTCGGCTTGCCGGTGCCCGCGCGCGTCGAGCTCGTCGAGATCCCGTCGCGCACGGAGCTCGTGGCGAACGCGCCCGGCGTCGTGCTGTTCTCGGATCGGCTCTTCCAGATCATCCCGCTCGACCAGACGCTCGACTTCCACCGCCAGGTGCTGCGCCGCGCGCTCCTGTCGCACCTCGCCGCGCCGCTCGCGCGGGTGGACGCGCCGGCGGATCGCGGGTGGGCGACGGACCTGCGCGCGGTCGTGCTGTCGGATCTCGACGCGGCGCGGCGGCGGCGCAACGGGCAGACGCCGCAGGACCTGCTCGGCGTCCTCTCGTTCCATCCCGCGGTCGATCAGCTCCTCTACGCGCCCCAGATCGCGTTCGAGGACGCCTACTTCGCGGCGATCGAGGAGCGCGATCCGTTCCGCGACGATCCGGTCCGCGCGCGGCGGCCCTTGTCGCGCGGGCGGCGCGTCCTCGAGGCCGCGCGCGACGCGCTCGACGAGCGCGCGCTCGCTCGCTTCGTGGCGATGCTGGTCAACGCGCGCCGCCCCGCGCGGGCCGCGCTCGCGCGCGCGGCGCCGGAGCGCGCGGAGCGGCTCGAGGGCTGGCTCGCCGCGACGGGGGAGCCGGTCAACTATCGTCTCGGCGAGCGCCGGAGCGAGCCGGCGGAGGCGGGCTTCCGCCACGTCGTGACGCTGCACCGCGACGGCGCGGATCGCGCCGAGCCCGTCGAGGTCCGGGTCGAAGACGATCGCGGCCACACCCGGCGCGCCGTGTGGGACGCGCCCGGCGCGGTCGGGGAGGTGTCCGTCGAGATGCCGGGGCGGCTCGGCGGCGTCACGCTCGACCCGCGCCACCGGCTGCCGCAGAGCCCCGCGCTCGCGGATGGGCACCCGCGTATCGACGACGCGACGGACCACCCGTGGCGCCTCCCGATCCTCAACGGGTTCGTGTTCAACGTCTTCGTCACCGAGGCGGACTTCGTCGGGCTCGTCGACTTCGTCCTGCGCCGCCGCTACGACCTCGAGCACGGCTTCGGGCTGCGCGCGGAGCGCACGCGGGCCTTCACGGGCGGGACGCTGCGCTACGAGCACGGCTTCGGCGACAAGGTCCACACGAACCGGCGCCTCGCGCGGCTCGCCGCGTCGGTGAGCTTCTCGCGCCTGCACGAGTTCTTCGGCGACGCGGACCTCGGCGGCTGGCGCACGCAAGTCGAGCTGCTCACGAGCGTCAACTCGGTGGCGTTCGCGCTCGACCCGAACGAGGGGTTCTGGGGGGCCGCCTCGGTGACCGGCGGCCTCGCCGTCCGCGACGACGGGACGCTCGGCTACACGTTCCGAGGCGGCGCGCGCGGGGGCGTCGCGATCCCGCTCTCGCTCCTCAACACGCTCGTCCTCGTCGCGGGCGGCGGCTTCACCTTCGGCGACGCGCTCGCGTCCGAGCTCCAGTCGCTCGGCGGCGACAGCCGCCTGCGCGGCTTCGAGTCGGGCGAGCTGCTCGGGCGGGGCGTCGTCTACGGCGTCGTCGAGCATCGCTTCCGCGCCTTCCGCGACCTCGCGATCAACCTCGCGCACCTGATCTGGGTCCGCGAGATCCAGCTCGCGCTCTTCGCCGGGGCCGGGGTCGTGTTCGACCGCACCGACGCGGCGACCGGCCGCCGCGACGACGCGGTCGGCGGCGCGGACGTCGGCGGCGGGGTGCGCGTCCACTACGAGTACGGCGGCGTCCAGCCCGGCGTGATCTCGATCGACGTCGGGTTGCCGCTCACGCGGCTGCTCGCGCCGCAGGCCGGGGACCGCCCGCGCAACCCCATCGGCTTCTACATCGGGTTCGACCAGTTCTTTTGAGCGCGCGCGGGCCGCTGGTACGACGCTGGGGATGGCCGCGCGGGACCTCCACGTCGACGCGTTCCTCGCCCACCTCAAGGTCGAGCGCGGGCTCGGCCGGCTCACCATCGAGGCGTACGCGGCCGACCTCTCGGGCCTGCTCGCGTACCTCGAGGAGGAGTCGATCGAGCTCGAGGAGGTCGACGCGGCGACGCTCAGCGGCTGGCTCGTCTCGCTCGGCGGGCGCGAGCTGAGCGCGCGCTCGCAGGCGCGCCACCTCTCCGCGGTGCGAGGCCTCTTCCGCTGGTTGCTGCGCGAGCGCGCCGTCGGCAAGGACCCCACGCGGCTCATCGATCGGCCCAAGCTCTTGAAGAAGCTCCCGTCGGTGCTCTCGCGCGACGAGGTCGGGCGCCTGCTCGCGGCGCCGGACCGCGCCATCGCGCGCGGGCGCCGCGACGCGGCGATGCTCCACACGATGTACGCGGCCGGGCTCCGGGTCACCGAGCTCGTCACGCTCGGCCTCGGCGACGCGAACCTCGAGAGCGGGTTCGTGCAGGTGCTCGGCAAGGGGGACAAGCGCCGGCTCGTCCCGATGGGCGTCCCGGCCCGCAAGCGCATCGAGGCCTACCTCGCCGACCGCGCGCGGTGGGCGCGTCCGGGGCAGCCGGCGCTCTTCGTGACGTCTCGCGGCGGCCCGATGACGCGGCAGGCGTTCTGGAAGAACGTGAAGCGCTACGCGGCCGCGGCGGGCATCGTCAAGAACGTCTCGCCGCACGCGCTGCGGCACTCGTTCGCGACGCACCTCTTGCTCGGCGGCGCCGACCTGCGCGCGGTGCAGGCGATGCTCGGCCACGCGGACATCGCGACGACCGAGGTGTACACCCACGTCGGCGGCGAGCACCTCGCGCAGATGCACGAGAAGTTCCATCCCCGCGGTTGACCCGAAGGGGCCCCCGATCTGCGGCGCGCCGTGGTATAAGCCCGGACCCTACCGTTCATTGTGGAGGTCACGGCATGGCGAGCTTCGAGCCCCCGGCGTCCGGTACGCCGCTCAAGATGGGAGAGGATGGAAAGCTGATCGTCCCGGACGATCCGATCATCCCGTTCATCGAGGGGGACGGAATCGGTCGCGACATCTGGAAGGCGTCCGTGCGCGTGTTCGACGCGGCGCTCGAGAAGGCGTACGGCGGCGAGAGGCGCGTCTCCTGGTACGAGGTCTACGCCGGCCAGAAGGCGTACGACGAGTTCGACAGCTGGCTCCCGGACCAGACGCTCGACGCCTTCCGCGACTACCTCGTCGGCATCAAGGGCCCGCTGACCACGCCGATCGGCGGCGGGATCCGCTCGCTCAACGTCGCCCTGCGCCAGCGGCTCGACCTCTACGTGTGCCTGCGCCCCGTGCGCTGGTTCACCGGCGTTCCTTCGCCGGTGAAGAGCCCGCACGAGGTCGACATGGTGATCTTCCGCGAGAACACGGAGGACATCTACGCCGGCATCGAGTTCGAGGCGGGCAGCGCCGACAACGCGAAGGTCCTCGCCTTCCTGAAGGAGAGCTTCCCCGATCGATTCTCGAAGATCCGTTTCCCCGGCACCGCCGCGATCGGCATCAAGCCGGTCAGCCGCGAGGGCACCGAGCGGCTCGTGCGCGCCGCGATCCAGTACGCGCTCGACCACGGCCGCCCGAGCGTGACGCTGGTGCACAAGGGCAACATCATGAAGTTCACGGAGGGCGCCTTCCGGAGCTGGGGCTACGATGTCGCGGAGCGCGAGTTCGCGGACCAGACGTACACCTGGGGCCAGTGGGAGCGCACCGTCGCCGAGAAGGGCGAGGAGGCCGCGAACGCCGAGCAGGCCGCGGCGCAGAAGGCCGGCAAGGTCATCGTCAAGGACGCGATCGCGGATATCGCATTGCAACAGGTCTTGACGCGTCCGACCGACTTCAGCGTCATCGCCACGCTCAACCTCAACGGCGACTACCTGAGCGACGCGCTCGCCGCGCAGGTCGGCGGCATCGGCATCGCGCCCGGTGGCAACATCAACTACGCGACGGGTCACGCCATCTTCGAGGCCACGCACGGCACCGCGCCGAAGTACGCCGACAAGGACATGGTCAACCCGAGCTCCGTCATCCTCAGCGGCGTGCTCATGTTCGAGCACCTCGGCTGGCAGGAGGCCGCCGACCTCATCGTGAAGGGCATCGAGACGTCCATCGCGAACAAGACCGTCACCTACGACTTCCACCGGCTCATGGAGGGCGCGACCAAGGTCAAGTGCTCCGAGTTCGGCGACAAGATCATCGAGAACATGGGCTGAGGAGGCGCGCCGAATGAACATCCACGAGTACCAGGCCAAAGAGGTGTTCCGCCGCTACGGCATCCCGACGCCCCAGGGGATCCCGGCGTTCTCGGTGGCCGAGGCGGTCGAGGCGGCCAAGCGCCTGATCCACGACACCGACAGCCAGGTCGTCGTCGTCAAGGCGCAGATCCACGCCGGCGGTCGCGGCAAGGCGGGCGGCGTCAAGGTCGTCAAGGGCGCGGACGCGGCGAAGGCGGCGGCCGAGGAGCTGCTCGGCAAGGTCCTCGTGACCCCGCAGACGGGCCCCGAGGGCAAGAAGGTCCAGCGCCTCTACGTCGAGCAGGGCCTCGCCATCGCCGGGGAGTACTACCTCGCGGCCGCCGTCGATCGCGAGTCCAAGCGCGTCGTGATCATGGCCTCGAGCGAGGGCGGCGTGGACATCGAGGAGGTCGCCGAGAAGCACCCCGAGAAGATCCACAAGGTCTTCGTGGACCCGGCGGTCGGCCTCATGCCCTACCAGATCCGGCAGCTCGCGTACGGGCTCGGGCTCTCGAAGAAGGCGCAGCGCTCCTTCCACAAGCTCCTGAGCTCGCTGGCGCACCTCTTCGTCGAGGAGGACTGCTCCATCGCCGAGGTGAACCCGATGATCGTCACCGCCGACGAGGAGTGCGTCGCGCTCGACGCGAAGATCAACTTCGACGGCAACGGCTCCTTCCGCCACCCGAGCTGGGAGGACCTGCGGGATCTCTCGGAGGAGGCGGCCACCGAGACGGAGGCGCGCGAAGCGGGGCTCTCCTACATCCAGCTCGACGGCAACATCGGCTGCCTCGTGAACGGGGCCGGGCTCGCGATGAGCACCATGGACACCATCCAGCACTACGGCGGCCAGCCCGCCAACTTCCTCGACGTCGGCGGCGGCGCCTCGCAAGAGGCGGTGACGAAGGCGTTCCGCATCATCCTGCGCTCCGATTCCGTCAAGGGGATCTTCGTCAACATCTTCGGCGGCATCATGAAGTGCGACATCATCGCGAACGGCGTCGTCGCGGCGACGCGCGAGCTCGGCCTCAAGGTCCCGCTCGTCGTGCGGCTCGAGGGGACCAACGTGGAGCAGGGCAAGGCGATCCTCGCGGCGAGCGGGCTCGACATCACGCCGGCCGACACGATGGCCGAGGGCGCGCAGAAGATCGTCGAGCTCGCGGGAAGGGCGGCCTGAGCATGAGCATCCTCGTCGACAAGAACACCAAGGTGATCGTCCAGGGGCTCACCGGCGCGGCGGGCACCTTCCACGCCGGCCAGTGCCAGGACTACGGGACGCAGATCGTCGCCGGCGCCGTGCCCGGCAAGGGCGGCGAGACGTGGACGAACCCGAGCGGGAAGGGCACCGCGCCCGTCTTCGACACCGTGCGCGAGGCGCGCGAGAAGACGGGGGCGACCGCGAGCCTCGTGTTCGTGCCGCCGCCGTTCGCCGCCGACGCGATCCTCGAGGCCATCGACGCCGAGCTCGAGCTGTGCGTCGTGATCACCGAGGGCATCCCCGTGATGGACATGGTCAAGGTCCGGCGCGTCATCGAAGGTCAGTCGGCGACGCGCGTGATCGGGCCGAACTGCCCCGGCGTGATCACGCCGGACCAGTGCAAGATGGGGATCATGCCGGGTCACATCCACCGCCCCGGCGGGGTCGGCATCGTGTCCAAGAGCGGCACGCTGACGTACGAGGCGGTCGGTCAGGTGACGGCCCTCGGCATGGGCCAGACGACGGCGGTCGGGATCGGCGGAGACCCGATCAACGGCACGGGCTTCATCGAGATCCTCGAGATGTTCGAAGCCGACCCGGCGACCAAGGGCGTGATCCTGATCGGCGAGATCGGCGGCGCGGCGGAGGAGCAGGCCGCGGCGTGGATCGCCGAGAACTTCAGCAAGCCGGTGGCCGCGTTCATCGCGGGGGTCACGGCGCCGCCCGGCAAGCGCATGGGCCACGCGGGCGCGATCATCAGCGGCGGCAAGGGCACGGCCGCGGCGAAGATCGACGCCTTGCACGCGGCCGGCGCGAAGGTCGCGCCGACGCCGTCGGACATGGGCAAGACGATCCAGGCGCTCTTGAGCTGAGCGCGTCCGGGCGCTAGGGTCCGCTCCCCCATCGAGCCCCCGAAGCAAGGAGCGCGAACGCACATGAAGGATCCCGTCAAGGTCGCCGTGACCGGTGCCGCCGGTCAGATCTGCTACAGCCTGCTCTTCCGGATCGCCGCCGGCGAGATGCTCGGCAAGGACCAGCCGGTGTTCCTCCAGCTGATCGACATCGGCCCCGCGATGAAGGCGGTCGAGGGCGTCATGATGGAGATCGCCGACTGCGCGTTCCCGACGCTCGCCGGGATGGCGGCGTACGACGACCCGATGAAGGGGTTCGACGGAACGCACTACGCGCTGCTCGTCGGCGCGAAGCCGCGCGGCCCCGGGATGCAGCGCAAGGACCTCTTGCGTGACAACGGCCCGATCTTCACCGCGCAGGGCCGCGCGCTGAACGATCGCGCCGATCGAGACGTGAAGGTGGTGGTCGTCGGCAACCCCGCCAACACGAATTGCTACATCCTCTACAAGAACGCGCCGGACCTCCCGAAGAAGGCGTTCAGCGCGCTCGTCCGCCTCGACCAGAACCGCGCGGTCAGTCAGGTCGCCGAGAAGACCGGCTCCTCGGTGTCCGACATCAAGAAGCTGACCGTCTGGGGCAACCACTCGACGACGATGTACCCCGACCTCTTCCGCGCGGAGATCGGCGGCCGGCCCGTCGCGTCGATCGTGAACGATCAGGCGTGGCTCGAGGGCACGTTCCTGCCGACGGTGCAGGACCGCGGCAAGGCCATCATCGACGCGCGCGGCAAGAGCTCCGCGGCGAGCGCGGGCAACGCCGCGATCGACCACATCCACGACTGGGCCCTCGGCACCGCGGCCGACACCTGGGCGTCGATGGCCGTCGTCTCCGACGGAAGCTACGGGATCCGCGAGGGCCTCATCTACGGGTTCCCGTGTCGCTGCGCGAACGGCGAGTACGAGATCGTGCAGGGCCTCGAGATCGACGCGTTCAGCCGCGCCAAGATGGACGCGACGGCGCGCGAGCTCGAGGACGAGGCCGCCGCGGTCGAAGATCTGCTCTGAGCTGGGCGGGGGGGGCTTCGCACCCCGCTGCGGCAAAGCCGCGGCGGGGCCCCCACCCCGGCGCGAAGAGCCGCGTTCGACCCATCGCGGGGCGATGGGGCATCGACAGCCTCTGAGGCCTCGGGGCCGTTCCAGTCCCCTCCATCGGTGCCGTCGAGGCAAGGCCGCCGGGCGCGCCCTCTTCGAGGTGGCGAGGGGCTCTCGCCCTGGGACCTGCACTCGCGGCGGACGCGAACGCGGCGCGGTCGGACTCGCGCAGAGGCTTGCTCCGGCGGGCGGGACTGCTAGAAGGCCGCGACTTCCCACCCAGGACCCACTTCGGAGACCAACATGGCAGTCGAGCGCACCCTCTCCATCATCAAGCCGGACGCCGTCGAGAAGCAGCACATCGGCGCGATCCTCGCGCTCGTCGAGCGGGCGGGCTTGAGCATCAAGGCGATGCGCATGCTGCACCTCACCCGTCCGATGGCCGAGGGTTTCTACGCGGTGCACAAGGAGCGCCCGTTCTTCGGTGAGCTCGTCGAGTTCATGACCCGCGGCCCGGTCGTGGTCAGCGTGCTCGAGGGCCAAGACGCCATCGCGAAGTACCGCGAGCTGATGGGCGCCACGAACCCGGCGAACGCGGCCGAGGGCACCATCCGCAAGCTCTACGCGAAGGACGTCGGGGAGAACGCCGTGCATGGCTCGGACGGCCCCGACACGGCGGCCACCGAGATCCGCTACTTCTTCCCCGGCTACGAGGTCTGAGTTGGCTGGAGGGGCTGTTCCAGCCCCTCCCCCCATCGCGCCAAAGCCGCGATGGGGCCCCGAGACGACCGCGGCGGAGCCGCGTTCGACCCCATCGCGGGGGCGATGGCGCGATGGGACCCCCTCGGCCGCGGGCGTCGCGCGGCGGTATCCTGTACACGATGCGGTCACGGGTGGCGCTCGTGCTCCTCGCCGCGGCGTGCGCGGCGCCGCGCACGCCGGTGGTCCGCGCGCCGCTCCCGCCGTCGGACGAAGGGGCGGAGCTCGCGGCTTGGCTTCCCGAGCAGGCCGACCGCTGCGTCGTGGTGCGGCCGGGGCGGCTCCCGTCGCGCCGCCGCGGCCTCTTGATGCGGCAGAGCTGGGCGGACCCGAACGTCTGGGAGAACGACCTCGACGTCACCGCCTACGCCCGCGCGGAGGCGGCCCACCCGGACGGTCGCCGCGCGCTGCGTTCGTACTTCCGCTTCGCCGGCGATCCCGACCAGGCGCGGGCGCGCGGGCGCGCGCTCCCGTTCCGTTGGGAAGACGATCCGTGCCACGGGATCGCCTGCCGGCGACCCGCGGCGCGGTGGGTCGACGAGCGGACGGTGGAGGTCGCGCAATACGAGTGGCCGGCAGGTGGCGCCCTCGCGACGGCGACCTGCGTTCGGCTCGCGCGCGAGCTCTCCGGCGCGGTCGAGGTCGCGGCGCGCGCGCGACCGAGCGCGCCGTGGGCGCTCGCGGCGGCGCGCCTCGAGCGCACGATCCTCGCGGACCGGCGCGGCGTCGAGCTCTCGACCACGCTGCACTTCGCGCGCGTGGCCGACGCCGAGCGGGCGCTCGAGATCGTGCGCGAGGCGAGCCCGCGCCTCGAGTCGCTCCAGCCCGTCGAGAGCCGGGAGCGCGTCGTCGAGCGCCGGGGGGCCAGCGTCCGCATCCGCGACGGGCACTCCTACACCGACCTCGAGCTCGCGCAGGCCGACGAGCGCCTCGACGCCGCGGCGTTCGTCCACCAGTCGCGCCGCGCCACCCCGCTGCCGGTCGCGGAGGTGGACGTGACGCGGCTCGACGTGGTCCGCCATCAGCTGCGGCTGCGCGAGGCCGTCCTCGCGCGGTCGCGCGGAGCCGCGCGACGGCCCGCCGCGGAGCTGCTCGCGGGGCTCCTCGAGCGCGCCGCGCACGCGCACCCGGGCGAGCACTGGCTCGCCGAGCGGCTCGCCCGCGTCTGGCTGAGCGAGACCGGACGACCAGACGCGGCGCGCGCGCTCGCGGAGCGCCGGCTCGCGACAGCCCGCGCGAGCGATCGCGAGGCGTGGGCCGCGCTCCGCCGCGAAGCGCTCGCGGGCGTCGACGCGGCCGAGCTGGCCGCCGCGCTCGTCGAGGACGGCATCGCGGACGGGGGCGCCGAAGCGCGCCGCGGCGCGGAGGATCTGCGGCGGCTTCGCGCCGATGGGATCGCCTACGAGTGGGCCGAGAGCGCGTGGCGACTCGGTCGGGAGCTGTCCGTCGAGCCGGCGCCTGTCTTATCGCAAGGAACGTTGTCGAGGCGCGGCGTGCTCGGCGCGCTCGTCACGCTCGCGCGCATCGGCGGGCTCGCGCCCGGGGGGACGCTCCAGGTCGTGGTGACGACGGTGGCCGAGCACGCGCCGCACGCCGTGGGCCGTGCCGTCCCCGAGCTCGTGGTCACCCGCGGGCGCGCCGGCGGATCGATCGTGATCGCCCTCCTCGGCACGCTCGATCTGGTCGAGCTGCGGCGCCTCGCGGAGCAGATCGACCCGTTGGTGGGCGACGGCCCCGTCGCGTATGCGGTGTGGCTGCGGGAGCCCGGCTCCGCAGAGGGCGTACGCCTGCGCCTCGAGGGCGTCGCGCGCGCCGACGGAGTGCAGCTTCGCCGAGTGAGCGGCGCCCTCCGTGGGCTCGACGTCGCGGAGCTCGACCGTCTCGTCGCGCGCCCGCTCCACGAGCTGCCGCCCGCGCTCTTCCCCCCGCCCGAGCTCGTCCTGCGCGGCGCGAGCGTCGAGGACGCGGCGGGCCTGTGGCGCGACGCCGAGCTCGTCGAGCCGGGCGCGTGCTCGACCGCGGGGCCCATCGTCCGCTGCCGCGCGCCCGGGCGACCGGAGCGGCTGACCGAGATCATCGTCCGGCTCGCGCGCGGACGCGGTCTGCTACAACCCTCGCCATGATCGACCTCGTCACGCTCGAGGCGCGCGTGTCCGCCGCCTTCGAGGATCGCGCCCTGCTCGAGGACGCGGATCACCGCGCCGCCGTCCTCGACGTCATCGACCGCCTCGACCGCGGCGAGCTCCGCGTCGCCGCGCCGAGCGACGGTGGGGACTGGCGCGTCCACGCCTGGATAAAGCAAGCGATCTTGCTCTACTTCGGGATCCGCTCGATGGAGGTGATGGAGGTTGGCCCGTTCGTGTTCCGCGACAAGATCCCGCTCAAGCGCGGGCTCGAGACGGCCGGGGTGCGCGTCGTGCCGCCCGGCGTCGCGCGCTACGGCGCCTTCCTCGAGGCGGGGGTCGTCCTGATGCCTGGCTACGTGAACATCGGCGCCTGGGTCGGCGCCGGCACGATGGTCGACACGTGGGCGACCGTCGGGTCTTGCGCGCAGATCGGGCGCGGCGTCCACCTCAGCGGCGGCGTCGGCATCGGCGGCGTGCTCGAGCCGCCGGGCGCGCGGCCGGTCATCGTCGAGGACGGCGCCTTCGTCGGCTCCCGCGCCATCGTGGTCGAGGGCGTCCACGTCGAGCGCGACGCCGTGCTCGGCGCGAACGTCGTCCTGACGGCCTCGACCCGGATCATCGACGTGAGCGGCCCCGAGCCCGTCGAGCACGTCGGCCGCGTCCCGGCGCGCAGCGTCGTGATCCCCGGCACGCGGCCGAAGCGCTTCCCCGCCGGGGAGTACGGGGTGCCCTGCGCGCTCATCATCGGGCGCCGATCCGAGGCGACGGACCGGAAGACCTCGCTCGAGGCGGCCCTGCGCGACTTCGACGTCGCCGTGTGATCGGGCCTCCGCCCGCGTCCGGGCGGGCGGTCGGTCGAGGCGCGCGCGCGCGGAGAGCCCGCGCCGGCTCGGCTCACTCGCGGGCGCCGATCCCGAATGGGTTCGCCGCGCCCTGCGTACAGATGACGACGTCCTGGCTCGTCACGCCGCCGCAGGACCATCCGCGCGGGCACTCGGAGGTGGACGCGCAGCTCCGCGTACAGACCGGCGCCTCCCCGGCCACCCCCGCCACGCACAGACCGTGGCGGCACTCGGAGGCGTCGCCGCAGGGCTCGCCGACGGCCTTCTCACCGCGCCCTCCGCAGGCGACGGCGAAGAGGACGAGGAGGCCGGCGAAGGAGAGGGCGCGGCGGGGCATCGCTCGCAGCCTGCCGCCGGGGGACGGCGAGCGCAAAGACGATCGCGTTCGTTTCGAGCGATCGCCGATCCGAGGCGGTCGATCGCGATCGAGACGCGATCGATGAGATCGCCATTCGCGCCCCGCGAGGCAGCCTGTGTGCGATCTATGCTATTGAAATCACACGGGATATATTGAAGTGTCCTCGCTCTGCACATTTTCTTTGACAGGATTCTATTCCCGCGAATACATTCGTGCGCGATGGCGGAGGGACACGGACGGACCAACTGGACCGACGCGGAGCTCGCGGCGATCGAGGGCGCCCATCCCGAGGGGATGACGGTCCAGCAGATCGTCGAGGCGTTCGCGGCGCGCGGGGACCGCTTGTCCGAGGCGACGTTCCGCAAGTACGTGCAGGTCGGCCTACTGCCGCGGAGCGTGCGCGTCGCGCGCAAGGGCAAGCGCCGCGGCTCTCAGGGGCTCTATCCGGCCGGCGTGGTCCGGCAGATCGACGCGGTCCGCCGGCTCATGGGGCAGGGGCACACGATGGAGGAGATCCAGCGCGAGTTCCTGTTCATCCGCGGCGACCTGGAGGAGCTCGCGCGGCAGATCGACAAGATCGAGGCGACCGTGCAGCGCGTGCTCGCGTCGCGCGGGGGCGAGCGGGACGCGCTCGCGGAGCGGAAGCTCGAGGAAGCGCGGGCGCTCGGGCGCGAGCTGGTGGCGCGCTTCGAGGCGATCGAGACGCGCATGTCGTTGCGCGCGCGGATGGCGCGCGCGGTGGTTTGACGCTCGCCGGGCGTGGGCGCGCCCGACGGGACGACGAGGACTCTGGGAGGAACGATGTCTGACGTGCAGGAAGCGGCGAGCGAGCCGACGTGGGTGCGAGAGGTCGAGCCGGCCACCGTCGAAGGGTCTCTGGCCCTCGCGCTGGAGCCCCAGCCGGACGAGGAGCCGCGGCGCCGTCGCCGTAGCCGTCGCAAGCGCCGCACGCGCGCGCGCGCGCGGACCATCTCGATCCGTCGCTTGAGCAAGACGGAGCTGAACCGCGGCAAGGTGCTCTACCCGGAGGCCGACTACTGGAAGCCGCGGACGCGTGCGGACTGCGTCGACATGGAGCGGCCGTGCCCGTACGTCTCCTGCAAGTTCCACCTCTACATCGACGTCCACCCCGTGCGCGGCGCGATCAAGGTGAACTTTCCGGACCTCGAGGTCTGGGAGATGACCGAGACGTGCGCGCTCGACGTCGCGGATCGCGGCGGCATCACGCTCGAGGAGGTTGGCGAGATCATGAACCTGACCCGCGAGCGCGTGCGTCAGGTCGAGACGGCGGGCCTCGGCAAGCTCGAGGCGCTCCGCGACATCAACCGGCTCAAGGACTACCTGGGCGAGTGATCCCGCGGGGGGATCACTCCTCCTCCTCGCTCCGTCGGGGGCGCTTGCGCGTCCCCTCGATGGCGCCGAGCACGTCGCGCGTCAGGCGGCCGACCTCCTTGGTCAGCTCCTTCGCGAGGGGCTCCGCCGCGTCCCCGATCTGGCGGACTACCTTGCCGGCCTCCTTGGTGGCCGTCTTGACCGTCGGGTCCTTCTTCGCGCGCGTGAAGAGGATCGACGCGGCGTTCTTGAGGTGATCGATCGCCTCGAACAGCTCCTCCTTCGCGTCGCCCTCCTCGGCGTCCGCGCCGGTGGCGTCGACCTTCTTCGGCTCGCCCTGCTCGTCGTCCCCGCTCGGTTCCGTCATGGGCCCGACTATGGGCACGCCGGGCGCCAGATCAACACCTCGTTGTTCCCCTCGCGGCATTCGAACACGAAGCCGCCCGCCTCCGTGTCGTCGTCGAGCACCGCCCAGTAGTCGACGACCTCGCCCGTCAGCACGGTCTCGAAGTAGACGGTCTCCGAGTCGCCGCGCGGTTCCAAGGTGCGCGTCGTCTCCGTCTGGCCGATCCGGTCGCGCCGCGCCGGCACGTCGCGGTAGAAGCCGACGACGACGCCCGCGCCGACGCGCTCGAGCCCGTAGTTGGCCACGTCGATCTCGAAGCGGACGCGCCCCTCGCCGAGGCACTCGTAGCGACCGCGCCCGCCCCAGAGGTCCGGGACGGAGAGGACGTCGCCCCCTTCGCGCAGGTTCTCGCGGAACGAGTTCTGCGTCTCCCACCAGCGCGGATCGGGGGGCGGGATCGAGCCGTCCTCGTTGACGCCGGTGATGTGGTAGGCGTGCTGGTTCCAGATGCGGCGCGCGCCGACCCAGGTCCCGCGCGGCTCGCCCCAGATCTCGACGCCGGGCTCGGTCCAGAAGTCGCGGATGAAGAACGCCTCGGCGTTCGCGCTGAAGATCACCTCCGCCTCTCCATCGTTGTCGACGTCGGCGACGATCGGGTTCTCCGTCCGCGTCCGCGAGCTGTTGCGCTGCTCGAACAGCACGCGGCCGTTCGTCCCGGAGTAGATGCGGAAGTAGAACTGATCGTTGTAGACGACCTCGGCGCGGCCGTCGCCGTTGAAGTCGAACACGATCGAGCCGGTGCCGCTCGACGAGTCGTCGCCGGCCGGCGTGCTCCAGAGCAGGCCCTCGGCCGCGCAGCCGCGCGGCCGGTCGTACGCCATGCAGTCGAGATCGTAGACGCCGTACGCGGCGCCGTGCGCGATGCCGATCTCCGGGCGTCCGTCCCCGTCGAAGTCGGAGATGGTCGGCGCGCCGCCGACGCCGACCCCCGTGCGCCCTTCGATCACGCGCGAGTAGAGGATCGCGCCCGTCGCGCCCGACAGGATGTAGAGGTAGCCCGTGGACGAGAGCGCGACCTCCGGCCCCGGGCTCGACGGGATGATGTCCGCGACCGCGCAGAGCCCATCGCCGAGCGCCGTCTGGTTCCAGTAGATGCTGCCGTCGGCGCGGAACGCGGTCCGCCCGGCGATGACCTCCTCGACGCCGTCTCCGTCGAGGTCCGCGGCGCACGCGATCGGGCCGAGGAACTGGTTCGTCCCCCGCGTCGTCGTCGCGGCGTCACCCACCCACAGGCGGTCGCCGGTGCGTCCATCGAGGACGTTGCGGCCGGCGATGACCTCGACGATGCCGTCACCCTCGAGGTCGGTGATCGTGATGGCGGTCCCGATCGTCCGCTCCCACCGCTCACCGCGGTCGCGCACGGTGGGGAAGGGCGAGTGCCAGAGGAGGGTCCCGTCGTGGCGGATCGCGTAGGTCCCGTCGAACACGCCCATCGCGACGAAGTCGACGTAGCCGTCGCCGTCGACGTCACCTGCCGCGACGTTGCCCGTCGCCTCGAACACGCCCGGCTCGGGCTCCGGCGGGTAGCTCACCGTCTCGCGCGTGCGCGGGTTCCAGATCCGGAGGATGCCGCGCTCCTGCCGCGCCAGCGTCGCGTAGCTGATGAAGCTGACCACCGAATCGGCGACGCCGTCGAAGGGGTCCGGGTCGACCGCCACGGGCGTCGCGCACACGTGGACCGAGGACGAGTGCGCGAGGTTGGAGCGGTCGTCGGGCCAGCGCGTCTCGAGCCGCGGGCGGCGGAACGGGGGCGGATCGATCCGGCACGTCTCGGGGTCGGGCGGGGGGCCGAGCGGCGGCTCCGCGTCGCGGCCCATGCTGGTGCCGGCGTCGTACCCGGCGTCCCACCCCCCGTCGACGCCGGCGTCGAGGCTCGCGTCTGGGCCGGCGTCGAACGGCGTGAACGAGCCGGCGTCGGTCCCCGGCGTCCCGCTGTCGCCGTCGGTCGCGGGGCCGGAGCCGTGGAGGAGATAGCAGCCGCCGAGCCCGGCGGCGCTGGCCATCGCCTGCGCGACGACGACCACGATGCGTGCGAGGGTTCTCACAAGCCTCTCGGGGAAGGGGGGTCGCCCGCGGACACTCAATGCGTGTGCCAGCGGCGCTTCCGTGTCTTTGCCCCAGAACACCGCGGGATCAAGCCGGCACCCGGCCTCCGGCGCCCGGTCCGTCAGCTTTCTTACGCCACGACGCTTGCGGCGACGCGGTTCGCGAGCACGCCGACGCCTGCGATCTCGACCTCGACCTGCTGCCCGCCGGTGAGCGGGCCGACCCCTTCGGGGGTCCCGGTGAGGATCACGTCCCCGGGCTCGAGGGTCATGACCCCGCTCGCGTAGGCGACGAGGTGCGCGATGGAAAAGAGCATGCGGTCGGTGCGCGCGCGCTGGCGGACCTCGCCATCGACGCGGGTGACGAGCTCGAGGGCGTCGAGCGGTGGCGGCTCGGTCTCGATCCACGGGCCGATCGGGCAGAAGGTGTCGAACCCCTTCGCGCGCGTGAACTGCACGTCGCGTTGCTGGAGATCGCGCGCCGTCACGTCGTTGGCGCAGGTGATCCCGAAGACGTACGCGGCCGCATCCGCCTCGCGGATGCGGCGCCCGCGCCGGCCGATCACGACGGCGACCTCGCCCTCGAAGTCGACGCGCGCGCTCTCGGGCGGCAGCTCGATCACGCCGCCCGGCGCGAGCAGGGAGCTCGGCGGCTTGAGGAACAAGAGCGGCTCGGTCGGGACCGCGTGGCCGAGCTCCTCGGCATGGGCGCGGTAGTTCCGGCCGATGCAAATGATCTTGCTCGGCGCGACCGGCGCCTCGAGCGCCGCCGCGAGGAGGGTCTCGCCGGTCTCGCGGCCGCCGAGCCAGGGCGGTGCGTCGAGGCGGTGGGAGAGCTCGCCGTCGAGGCGAGCCCAGCCGCGCGCGGTGCGGGCGATGCGCATGGGGGGGAGGATATCTCAAGGCCTGTCGATGAATCTCCCGTCGCCCCGCGGCCGATGCGGGCCCATCCGCGGCGTTGCCGCTCGTCGCCGTGCTTTTCGCACGACTCCTCGCGTCGCCTTGCGGCTGGACCCACCTCGACCCCGGTGCTCGGTCCGATTCATCGACAGGCCTTCAGCGCTGCACGATGACGACGCGCGTGTCGTCGTCGAGCAGGATCGCGCCGCTCTCGCCCCCGCACGCCCAGCACGTGGTCCAGAGCAGCTCGCGGCGCTGGCCGGGCGTGCGAAGCACCGCGATGGGGGTGTCGCGCTCGTCGAAGAGGAAGCTCGCGGCGTGGTGGAACGCGCCGTCCGGCGTGGGGTAGAGCGCCGCGAGCAGCCCGACGCCGCCGCTCTGTCCGGACACGATCCAGACCTCCTCGCCCGTCGTGGGCGACCACGCGAACGGCCCGGGCGCGACGCTCCAGGCAACCGTCTCGGGGCTCGCGCCGCCGCGGGCGAGCGCGCGCGCCGCGACCTGCTCCGTGTGAGGTGCGAACTCGCCCGCGTAGCGCGCGAGCTCGGGCACGGCGGCGAGGATCTCGCGCCACCGATCCGTCTCGAGCGCCAGGTCGCGGAAGGTGCGGCGGACGCCGACGTCGGGGTACGAGAGCGCGGGCGGCTCGCCGCCGCAGCATCGGAACGCGAGCGGACGCGGCGGCGCGTTCGGATCGGTGGCGTGGCGGCTGCCGCAGCGGTGGGCCGCCTCGGAGTGCTCGGGGCGGCCGCCGCGTGCGACCGCGGTGCGGGCCAGGTGTGCGAGTCGCTCGTCGGCGTCGGAGGCGGTCCACTCCGGCGCGCGGACCCCGAGGTCGAACACGCCGGTGGACGACGGACACGCGGTCGGCGACGCCACGCACGCCGCGAGGTCGAGCGCATCGCCGGTCGCGAAGGGCTCGTCGGTGTCGCCGCGGCACGCCCGCTCCCACTCGAGCTCGTGGCAGAGGCGACGGCCGCGAGCCTCACACGCGCGCGCCGCTTCGGCCCGCGTCGCGACCAGCTCGGCGGGCCGCGCGGGATCGTTCGGGAAGGGGAGCGCGTCCACGTCGAAGCCGGCCACCTCGACGGCCACCAGGTCCGCCTCGGCTGCCGGGTTGCGCCCGGGCCAGCCGGGGCGGCTCCCGACGCGGAGCGTCCCGGCCGCGATCGCGACGACGTCGCCGGCGTGAGGAGCGGGCGGGCGCGGGCGAGCCGCCGCTTGGGGCGGCGCCGTCGCCGCGGCCTCCCACGCCTGCGGGGGAGCCGAGGGCGCGGCCGCCGCGGGCTCCTGCTCGATCCGTCCGGGCGCCCCGGCGTCGAGTGCTGGGGGCGGCTCGGCGCAGGCGACGAGCAGGACGAGGAGCGGGGCGGTCCGAGGCACCTCGCGACGGTATCGACGGGGCGCCGGGGGTCAACTTTTCGCGTGCGCCACGCCCGCGCGCGACCCACGATGGACGCGTCGGAGCGGCCCAGGTGGTCGCCGGCTCGCCTCCGGGCGAGCGGGAGGAAAGTCCGAGCTCCACAGGGCAGGATGCCAGCTAACGGCTGGTAGGGGTGACCCTCAGGAAAGTGCCACAGAGAGTAGACCGCCGCGGCGCGCGAGCCCCGCGGTAAGGGTGAAAGGGTGAGGTAAGAGCTCACCGGGCCGGCGGTGACGTCGGTCGCACGGCAAACCCCATCCGGAGCAAGACCGAATAGGGAAGCGTTCGAGGGCGGCCCGCCCGAGCTTCTGGGTTGTGTCGCTCGAGATGCGCGGCAACGCGCATCCTAGATGAATGATCACCGCCCGCGACCCCGGCGACGGACGCGGGAACAGAACTCGGCTTATGGTCCCTCCGACCCGGCGGCGTCTCGCTCGCGAGACGCCGTTGGCATTTCCGAGGCCTATCAAAGGCTGTCGATGAGTCGAGCCATCGAGCGCCGGCGCCATCGAGGCCAGCCCGTCGCGCAGCGACGGGCGTCGGCCGAGGGGGCCCATCGTTGGAACCTGCTCCTCCGCCAGCTCAGCCGCGACGCGCCCAGCCGGCGCTGAGGATGTCGCGGTCGTGGAGCGCCTCGACGCGGTAGAGGTGCTTGGCGCGGATGCTCGTGAAGCGGTCGAGGCGCATGCGCATGCGCAAGAGCCCGTCGAGGATCGGCGCGCGGTCGCCGTCGAGCGGTGTGATCGCGTCGAGCAGCGCCGCGAGCGGCTCGTGCGTCTCGGGCGGGTGGAACACGAGCCCCGGGCTCAGGTGCAGCGCGTCGAGCGCGAGGATGCGGCCGTCGAAGGTGTCCCCGACGGCGAGGGCGGGGCCGAGCACCTCGAACCGGCCGCCGCAGAGCCGATCGTCGAGCGCGAGCGTCGCCCCGTCCGCGCCGACCTCGCGCACCGTGTAGAGGCTCCGCGCGCTCCGAGCGCACGCGCGCGCGAGCGCCCGGTCCTCGGGCGACGGACGGGCCTGTGCCTCGAGCCATCGCTCGGCGCCGCCGTGGTCGCAGAGGTACCACTCGAAGAAGGCGCGGATGCGCTCTTCGTACCAAGGGTCGCCCACCTCGAAGGCGCCGGTGCGCTGGTGGAACACTTCGCGCGCGCGGTCGAGCGCGTCGCCGCCCCGGCCGGTCAGGTCGCCGATCCAGAGCTCGATCCGTCGATCGTCGAGCACAGCGGGCACCTTGTACCTTGACAGGGCGCGAGGGCGCGGCGGAAAACGGTCGGCGATGTCGACGGACGAGGCCAAGCGGGAGGTGGAGCGGGCGAGCGCGCTCGTCGAACAGACCATCCGAGCGCTCGGGATCGACCCGACCTCGAGTCGGCGGGATCGGGACGGGCACGTGGTCTACGCCCTGCGTCGCGGCAGCGCGCGCATCCTGATCGCGATCCACGCGCCGAGCGGCGAGCTCACCGAGGGCCGCATCCGCGTGGTCGCGCCGGTCGTGGTGCTGCCCGCCGCGGATCGCCAGCTCGAGCTCCTGCGCCACCTCCTCACCGCCAACGCGACCGACCTCGTCGGCGCCGCGTTCGCGATCAGCGGGGACGACGTGGTCGTGGTCGCCGAGCGCGCGCTCCGCGACCTCGACGCCTCGGAGGTCGACGCGATGGTCCGCAACGTCGGCCGCGTCGCCGACCGCTACGACGACGAGCTCTCGACGGCGTTCTCGCTCAAGCGCTCGAGCGACGCCTGAGCAGGACTGCGATGAGCCGGCTCGTCCGGGGCTCGGCCTTCGCGCTCACGCTCTCGCTCGCCACGCCGGCCGCTGCCTTCGACGTGCGGATCGACAGCGACACGAGCTTCCAGGTCTACGAGGTGCGCTCGCCGGGCGCCCGCGCGTTCATGGCGCGGCGCAGGCTGCTCTCCCACCTCGCGCTCACCGTCGGACAGGACCTGACGGAGCGCCGCGACGATGGGACCGCGATCCGCTTCGCCGCCGGCGCGCAGCTGCGCCTCGAGCAGGAGTTCGGCGAGACGTGCCTGGTCGACCGCGATCTCTGCGTCCGCGCGACCGACGCCGAGGACCCGGGCGCGTGGCAGCCGCTGGCCGCCGACACGCGCCTCGACGTCCCTGCGGTCTGGGCAGAGATCTCGGGGCTCCCGCTCGGGACCTCGGCCCGCGTGGGCCGCCAGCTCGTGCTCGACGCGCTCGGCTTCGCGCGCTTCGACGGCGCGTCCGCGCGGGTCATGCCCGCGTCGTGGATCCGCGTCGAGGCGCTCGCGGGGTGGCTCGTCCGCGGGACGACGATCGCGGGGACGGCGCGATCGGATCCGCAAGGCGCGTTGCGATTGGCGAGCGCCGTCGACGTGCCCTGGGCGGAGCCCGGCGTCGACAGCTGGGTGGCCGGCGCGAGCGTCGCGGGTGGGCCGGGCCGGGCGCTCCAGGCGTCGGCGACGTTCCGCCACGCGTGGGAGCCAGGCGGCGCGGTGATCTCGCGGCTCGGCGGCGCGCTCTCGTCGCAGCCGCTCTCGTGGCTGCGCCTCGACGCGGTCGGCGTGTGGGACTTCCTCACCGCGGAGCTCATCGAGGCGTCGGCGCGTACGAGCCTCGGGGACGGTCCGCTACGCGTGCACGCCGGCGCCTCGAGGCACGTCCCGCGGTTCGACCCGGGCACGATCTGGGCGTGGTTCGCCGTCGCGCCGATCGCGCAAGCGGAGTTGTCGGTCGACTGGACGGTGACGGCGGACTTCGCGATGGGCGGCGCCCTGCGCGGGCGGCACGCGGAGCTCGGCGATCGGCAGACGGACGACCTCGACGGAGGCCTCGACGGCTGGGTGCGCGGGCGCTGGGAGGGCTTCGAGCTCAGCGTCTCGGGGTTCGGCTGGTCCGGCGCCCTCGGCCCGCTCGCCGGCGTCTCGCTCGACGTGCGCCGCCGCTTCTTCGGGTTCATCGAGATCGCGCTCGACGTCTCGGTGTGGCACTTCGACGACCCGAACCGAGCGGACCTCTACGGCGCGGTGGTCTCCGAGGTGCTCGAGGCGCGCTTCCGCGTCACGAACGAGGTGCTCGTGGTGGCGGAGGTCCAACACGCGGCGAGCCGGGTCATCGGGCATCGCTTCCGCGGCGTGCTCGCCTTGCGAGTGGAGACGTGGCGGTGAGGCGGCGTCCGCTCCTCGTGCTGCTCGTCGCGCTCGGCGCCGTCACCGCGGCGGCGTGGCTCTCCGAGGTGCGCGCCCAGAGCCGGGCGCCGCGCGCCGCGCTCTCGCGCGCGGCGATGCCGCCCGACCCGCGCGGGCCCTCGCCGCTCGTGTACCCGCCTCAGCGCATCGCGCTGCGCATGGATCATTCGCTGCCCGCGCATCGCGAGCTGCGCTGCGTGCGCTGTCACCGCGGCGCCGGCCTCAGCGAGCGCGCCGCGGACTCGCTGATCCCGCGCGAGCAGAGCTGCGCGCCGTGCCACGACGCGGACCTGGATCGCGAGGCGCCCACGGCGGCCCGCTGCGGCCTCTGCCACGTCGGTTACCGCGACGGAGAGGCTCCCGCCGTCTCGGACTTCCCGACGGCGCGGCTGCGCTTCTCGCACCGCGCACACGTCGCGCGCGGCATGCGGTGCCTCAGCTGCCACGAGGGCGTCGAGCAGGCCCGCGTGGCCGACCGCCGCCACCTCCCGCGCATGCGCTCCTGCTTCGAGTGCCACGGCCCGCCGGGCTTCGCCGCGGAGGCCTCCGCGCCGAGCGCGTGCCCCACCTGTCACCTGACCGAGCCCGACGGCCGGCTTCGCGCGCGCTTCCCGGAGGGCGACATGAACCCGCCGGGGTGGCTGCTCGACATGCGCCACGACCACGAGTGGCTGGTGCGGCACCGCTGGGTCGGCGCCGATCAGGGCGCGGCGTGCGCGAGCTGCCACGAGGAGTCCGAGTGCGCCGAGTGCCACGACGGACAGGTCCGCTTGCGACGCATCCACCCCGGCGACTACCTGACGACGCACGTCGCGCAAGCCCGGCGCGACCAGCCGCGCTGCACGTCCTGCCATCAGGTCTCGACGTTCTGCACCGAGTGCCACGCGCGGCTCGGGCTCTCGCCGCTGAGCGCGCCGTCCGTGCGCGCGACCGAGCGCTACCACCCGCCGCCCGCCGTCTGGGTGCGCGGGCCCATCCGGCACGCGCTCGAGGCGCGGCGCGCGATGAGCACGTGCGCGAGCTGCCATGCGGAGCGCGACTGCGTCGTCTGCCATGGCGCGCTCGGCATCGGCGCCGGCCTCAGCCCTCACCCGCCGTCCTTCCTCGCGAGCTGCGGCGCGGCGCTCGCGACGAACGCGCGGGCGTGCGTCACGTGCCATGGAGACCTCGACGCGCTCCGGCGTCGCTGCCTCTGACTCTTCGGAGGAGCACGTTCCAACGATGGGGCCCAACGGCCGTCGCTGCGCGATGGCCTGGTCTCGAGGTCGTGCGCGCGCCCGATCAGTCGACAGCCTTCGAGCCTGCGCGTCAGGGCCGGCCGGGATCCGTGTCGGGGACGACGAGCCCCGGGCTGGTGTCCGTCGGCGGAGGAGGAGGCGGCGGCGCGCGCGGGCGCGTGCCCTCGACGTGGGGCTCCGCGGGCGACTCGGTCTCCGCGGTGTCGATGTCTCGGCGCCGCGGCGGCGGGAGCGAGCCCTCGCCGGTGTCGGGTGTCGCGTCGAGCAGCTCGAGCGCGCCGGTCTCGAGCTCGATCAGCCCGGTGACCTCTTCGAACTCCTCGAGCCACGGATCGTGGAGCTGCGAGCCGGGGGCGATCCGCTCGTAGAGCGCGCGCACGTGTCGGCGCCGCGCGCCCGAGCTCAGCTCGTCGCGTACGCGCCGATAGCCGGCGCCGGTGATCCGCTCGCGCAGCGTCGCGTCGCGCAGCACCTCGAGGATGGCGTCCGCGAGGGCCGCGGGATCGCCGGGCGGGTAGAGCAGCGCCTCGACCTCGTCGCGTACGAGCTCGTCGACGCCGGGGACCGCCGCGGCGACCACGGGGCGGTGGCAGGCGAGGTACTCGAGGAGCGGCTGCGGCAGCTCGGCGCAGCCGGCCGCGAGGCGGCCCGCCGAGGGCGCGAGGCAGACGTCGGCGGCGGCGACGATGGCGGGGAGCTTCGCGGCGGCGGGCTCGCCGCGCACGTCGACGACGCCGTCGAGGCCGCGCCGCTCGACCTCGTCGCGCAGCGCGGCGCGGCGTGCGGGGGATCGGTCGCCCGCGAAGAGCGCGCGCACCTTGCGGTGCGCCGAGACGCGCGCGATCGCGTCGAGCACCGTGTCGACGTCGCGCGAGGGGACGAACGTGCCGAGGAAGAGGATGCGAGGCACCCCGAAGGAGCCGACGGCGCCCCAGTCGTAGCCGCCGACGTCGACGCCTGGGCGGACGACGTCGACGCGGCCGGCGAGCGCGCGGCTGCGTGTGAGCGCGGTACGTGACGCGGCGGTGGCGACGAGGACGCGGTCGGCGGCGGCGGCGGTCGCTTCGTGCGCCTCGAGCCAGGCGAGCGAGTCGCCCTCGGGGAACGTCGTCAGCTCGTAGACGAGCGTGTACCCGCGCGTGGGCTTGCGCTCCGCCGCCGCCACGCCGGCCCAGGGGTCGAGGACGTGGACCACGTCGTACGGCTCGGCCTCGATCTGCCGCGCCACCGCGCGGGCGTAGAGCGCGCGCTGTTCGTCCTCGCCGGCGTGCCCGACGGGGACGCGGAACATGCGCGCGTCGCCGATGCGCTTGATGTGCGGCAGGTCCTCGGACTTGAGGGTCACGAGATCGAGGTCGCCGCGCAGTCCGTCGATCATCGACTGGAGCGAGGCGCCATGGGGCCGCGCGCCCGGGACGGTGGCGAACGCGGCGCCCAGGATCCGGAGCCTCGGACCGGTCATCGACGCGAAGTTACCACGCGCACCGGATGCGGGGGCGTTGGGCAAACCCCTTGCACCGGCGGACCCCCGGCGGCTACAACCTCCGGCTGTCGGCGTACGCCAACACGGAGGACGCGCGTGAAAGAGCTTGCCCGGTTCCTACTTTCGAACGCACAGCTCGATTTCTCGGGCGAGGTCTCGATCGATCAGATCCGCCAGTTCCTGCGAGAGGACGACTCCCGCGAGGCGCGGACGCTCCTGGCGAAGCTCATCGAGGACAAAGGCGTCGACGACATGCTCGTGACGGTCGCCGACTGCCTCAAGGAGCACATCCCGAACGGGATCGACGAAGAGGTCATCCGCCAGCAGCTCCAGTTCTACAGCGAGAGTTGAGGCCGGCAGCGCTCGCGCTGGTCGCGCTGGCCACGGCGGCGTGCGATCTGCCGAGCTCGCGCGAGCTCGGCACGGGCCCGGTGGTGGTCGCGAGCGAGCCTGCCGACGGCGCGACCGGGGTCGACCGCAACGGGCCGTTCCGGTTCGGCTTCGATCGTCCCATCTTCCCTCGCGACGCCCACCGCGGGCGCGTCCGCATCCAGAGCGGCGCGCGCGGCGCGTTCGTGTCGGTGTGGCTCGAGCCGGTGGCGCGGGCTCTCTCGATCGAGCTCGAGGATGGGCCGCTCGCGCCCGACGTCCGCTACCGGATGATCGCCGAGGGCATCCACGATCTCTCGCTCGTTCCGATGGCGGAGCCCGTCGAGATCGTGTTCGGCACCGGGCCCGACGCGTCGCCGCCCTCCGCGCGCACCGAGACGTTCGAGGCGGTCGCGCCGACGCTGGCGCGCTGCGCGTCGGCGGGCTGTCACGGCGCGGAGGCGCCGGCGCTCGGCCTCGACCTCTCGAGCGCCGAGGGGATCCGCGCGACCGCCATCGGGGTCGTCGCGGAGCGCTCGCGCGTCGGGACCCAGGCCGACCGCCCGTGGCACGGCGCCCCGACCCTCGCGGGGCTCGCGCGCATCGACGTCGTGGGCGGGGTGGGGCGGCCCGCCCAGAGCTTCCTGATGTACACGCTGCTGGAGGAGGGCGGCGCAGGCCACTACGAGCCGCTCGCGGATGCTCCGTCGCGCGAGGAGCTGCTCCGACTCTCGTACTGGATCCGCGCCGGCGCGCCGACCCCGTGAGCGACCATTCGAGTGCCGACCTCCGCGATCCGGGCTAAGGTCGGCGCCGATGACCACTCCCGCCCATCTGCGTGTGGTGCCCGTCATCCTCCTGGGGCTCCTCTCGCTCGGCGCGAGCTGCAGCGGCGACGCGGACGACCGCGCCGGGAGCGGCGGCACCGGGAGCGAGGGCAGCGAGCGCCCGCCGGCCCGTTCGCGGGTCGAATCGCTCGAGCCCGTCGACATAGGGGAGCTCACGGGCTCGGAGCGGCGGATCTGGGTCGAGCTGATCAACGACCAGCTGTCGCCCTGCGGCGAGCCGATCAGCGTGGGGCGCTGCGTGGCCGAGCAGCGGTCGTGCCGCGCCTGCGTGCCGGCCGCGCGCTACCTCGTGCGGCTCATCCAGGAGGGCTACGAGCGGCAGGAGATCGAGGCGCTCTACGAGAGCCGCTACGGCGCGAGCACCCGCGTCGAGCTCGACATCGAGAACGCGCCGAGCCGCGGCTCGCCGATGGCGCAGGTGACGATCGTCGAGTTCTCGGACTTCGAGTGCCCCTACTGCGGCCGCGCTCACCCCATGCTGCAACAGGTCTTGCGCGAGTTCGAGGGGCGTGTCCGGCTCGTCTTCCTGCACTTCCCGCTGAGCAACCACCCGCACGCGATGCCCGCCGCGCGAGCCGCGGTGGCCGCGGGCAACCAGGGCCGGTTCTGGGAGATGCACGACCTGCTCTTCGAGCATCAGCAGCAGCTCGAGCCCGAGCACCTCGATCGTTACGCCGAGGAGCTCGGCCTCGACATGGCGCGGTTCCGCGCCGATCTCGAGTCCTCGCGCACGCAGGGACGGATCGAGGCGAACAAGGAGATGGGGCGCGCCGCGGGCGTCGAGGGGACGCCGGCGATCTTCGTCAACGGCCGCCGCTACCGCGAGCCGCCGCAGCAGCTCGCCGAGTATCTGCGAGAAGCGCTCGATGAATGACCCCGTCCTTGGATAGGATGGGGTTGAATCGTCCCCCCACTCCGTCGTCCAAGGGAGCGTCATGAACCGGTTGTCCCGCATCTTCCGCCCCATCCCCTCGGTCCTCGCGGCCACCGCCGTCTGCGCCATCGCCGCCTCCGCGTACGCCCTGGAGGTCGGCGCGCGCGCGCCCGAGATCGGTCTGCGCGACACCGAGGGGAACAACGTCACGATCGCTTCGTTGCGCGGCAACGTCGTGCTCGTCGATTTCTGGGCATCGTGGTGCGAGCCGTGCGCGGAGGAGATGCCCGTGCTCGAGCGCCTCTACACGACGTACCGCAGCCAGGGCTTCCGGGTCGTCGCCGTCTCGCAGGACCGCACCGCCGAGAACATGCAGAGCTTCCTGCGGCAGCACCGCGTGTCGTTCCCGGTCGTGCACGACGCGCAGCACGCGGTCGCGGGCCGCTACTCGCCGCCGCGCATGCCGTCGAGCTACATCATCGATCGGCAGGGTGTCGTGCGGCACATCCACGAGGGCTACCGCGCTGGCGACGCGCGCACGATCGAGCAGCACGTGCGCGCGCTCCTCGCCCAGCGCTGATCAGCCGCGCCCGCCGAGGCGCGCGGCGTAGAGGAACTCGGCGAGCTTCTCCGCGATGTACTGAAGGATGTTCGCGTCGGTGCGGCTGAACTGCATCTGCTCGAGGCGGTTGATGAGCTGGACCGCGCCGAGCAAGCGCCCCTGGTGGCTGAGCGCCACGACCGCGAGCGTCTCGACCTCGAGGCCGATTCGTCCGTCCACGCCGGGATCGAAGCGATCATCGTTCGCTGCGTCCTCGACCAAGAACGGGTGGTTGGGCGACAGCGCCGCGACGCCGAGCAGGCCCGAAAGGCGCGGTACGCCCTCGCCCTGCCGCTCGTCGGCGCCCGGTCCGGCCAGGGCGACGAAGCGCAGCTCGTCGGTGTTGATGTCGTACAGACACACGCCCCGCGCCTCACTCGGGATGAGGTCGTCGAGCAGCTGCATGACGAAGTCCACGCCCTCCATCGGGGTGGTGAGGAAGAAGAGGTCCTGGAGCGCCTCGAAGGCGATCGCGAGCCGGTCGTCACGCGGGGGAGGCTGCGAGACCCGCGGCGGAGGTGCCGAGGCCCGGGGGGGCGGCGGGACCGAGGGCGCGGGCCCGCGCGGCTGAGCCGCGTCCATCGGTGGCGTGGAGGGCGCCACCGCGGGCGGAGGCGCGGAGGTGGTCGCGGGCGGCGGTGTGGAGGGCGCGGCCGCGGGCGGCGGTGTGGAGGCGCGACCGCGGGCGAAGCGTGGCCGCAGGCGCGGTGTGGAGGGCGCGGCCGCAGGCAGTTGACGCGGCGGGCGACTCTGCGTGGCCGCGGGCGGCGGCGTGGACAGCGCGCGGCCGCCGGGTGGCGCTTTGCAGTGGTCGCGGGCGGCGGCGTGGAGGAGCGCGGCCGCGGGCGGCAGCGCAGCGGTAGCGGCGGGGGGTGGCGCGAGTGCTCGCGGGCGGCGGCGGCGTGGAGGGGGGCGGCCGCCGCCAGCTGCCGCGGCCGGCGGCGTGGCGGGCGGCGGGGAGACGTGGCTTGCATCGTGGGTGGAGGGCGGCGGGGTGGAGGGCGCGACCGCGGGCGGCGGCACCGACGCGGCGGCCGGTGGGGTCGCGGCGGCGGGCGTCGGCGACGGTGGGCTGCTGGGCGCGGGCGCCGACGCAGCCGACTCCGGCGGCGACGAAGCGGCCGGCGTCGTGACGGAGGGAGCGCTCTCGATCGCTTCCGCGGCGAGGGCCGGGATCTGGATGACGGGCTCGCCGCGCCAGTCCTTCCATTGGAGCGTGACCAGCGGCGGACGCTCGGGGCGGCCCTCCCACGCGTGGTCGAACACCGCGAGGTTGACGAGCTTCCCCTTCGGACGGCCCTCGAGATCGGCCCGCAGCTCCTCGAACCGCGCCGACAGGAGCGCCTCGAGGACGTAGGCGGACGGGACGGACGCCGCGAAGTAGACGCGCTCGCGGTAGCAGAGCGGCGAGCTCGCGTCGGGCTCCGCGTCGCGCGCGTGGATGAGCACCAGGGACGGCGCGTCGTCGACTCCGTCGGGGAAGGTGACCCGGCCCTCGATCTCGTCCGCTGGCGCGGGCTCGTCCCGCGGCGCGGGCTCAGCCACCCGCGCGGGCTCCGCGGGAGCGACCGGCTCCACCGCGGGCGCGGCGGGCGGCGCTTCGATCGCCGCGGGCGGCATGAGGCCGAGCTCCCTCGCGTCGTAGGCGATCGTCGACTGCGGGATCTTCTTCTTCTTGCTCGACCCAGGGCTGCCGGGCTCGACGGCGGCCGGCGCCGTCGCGACGGCTGGCGACACCGCTGCGTTGGCCTGCGGGGCGCTCATGAGCCCGAGCTGCCCTGCGTCGTAGGCGACGGTGGCCTTCGGCGAGCGCTTCTTGTCGTTCACCTTCGCCTCGGCCGCCTTCGGCGCGGGTGACGTCTCCGCCACGGGCGCGAGGCCCAGCTCCCGCGCGTCGTAGGCGATCGTCCGCTGAGGCACGCTCGGGCTCGAAGGCGCCGCTTGCGCGCCCATGGCGCTCGTCGTGTGCGCGGCGAGGGCTGCGAGCCCGAGCTGTCCCGCGTCGTACGCGACGGTCTGACTCCGCGCTTTGCGGTCCGCCATCACCTGGCTCGGCGGCGGCACCGAGCTCGGCCGGGGGACGCGATCGGCGGGGACCTGCGGTCCGCTCGGCGCGGTCCGGCCGCCGAGGAAGCTCGTCTGCGTGTCGGGCGCGAGCGAGTACGTCCTGCGCGCCACCGCGTCGTGGATGGTCACGCGCCCGTCGGGGGAGACGTTGCAGCTCGCGCCGGGCGGGACGCCGCCCGACTCGCCGATGGCGGCCCGCGCGAGCTTGAGGGCCGTCATCCAGTTCCCGGCCTCGACGGTCGCCTCGGAGACCACGGCGGATCCGCCGATCTCCGTCACCACGAGTCTCCAGCTCTTGGAGGCCAACGTCCTATCCGCCAAACGATGCCCGGGGTGGGGGTACAGTGGCGCCCACGCGAGCGATCGGATGAAGCCACGCGGCTCGCCCCCGGTCAAGCGTCGGCCGGGGGGCGTCCCGCCGGGAGTCTGCTACGGTGCTCGCCCCGTGTGGATCTTGGTCGTCTCGCCCCCGCACGTCGCGGACCGACCGGACGGCGGCGCGGCGGTGCTCTCGGACCTCGGCTGTCGCGTCGAGAAGCTCGATCTCTGGGATCGGCTCGACGAGGAGCGGCTGCTGCGCGACCCGCCCAACGCCATCCTCGTCGAGTCCATCGACGAGGTCGACGCGGGCCGGGCGGCGCTCATGCGCGTGCGCGCGGTGGCCGTGCTCGCGGACGTCCCCGTCCTGCTCGCGGTCACCGTCAACGCGCTCCAGTCCATCCGCCCGTCCGACGCGTTCGACGACGTCGTGCTGGTGCCGTACGTGCCCGTAGAGCTCTACGTGCGCGTTCGGCGCGCGGAGTGGAGCCGGAGCGAGTTCCACAGCTCCGAGCGGATCAAGGTCGGGCACGTGGTGCTCGACCTCGCCGCGCACGAGGTCAGCGTCGACGGCCGCTCGATCACGCTGACCCACCAGGAGTTCGCGCTGCTCCGGTTCCTCGCGACGAACCGCGGGCGCGTGTTCAGCCGGCAGCAGCTCCTCGAGCGCGTGTGGGGCGTGGACTACTACGGCGGCTCGCGGACGGTCGACATCCACGTGCGCCGCCTGCGGATGAAGCTCGGGGTGGACGCGCTGCCCGTGGAGACGGTGCGCGGCGTCGGCTACAAGATGAAGTCGCCGTGACCTCGCCGCTGCTCGTGCCGGTGGGGGATCCGGCGGGGGTGGGCCCGCTGGTGTCGGTCCGCGCGGTGCGGGCGCTCGGCGCGCACGCGCGGCTCTTCGGGGACGCGCAGCGGCTCCTCGCGCTCGACGCCGACCTCGACGTCGTCGACGTCGGGCGCGTCGCCGACGCCGTGGTCGGGGCGCGCAGACCGACGCCCGAGGGGGGCGCCGCGCAGCTCGCGGCGCTCGACGCCGCCATCGACCGCGCGCTCGCTCGCGAGGGGCGCGCGCTCGTCACCGGGCCGGTCGCGAAGGAGGCGGTGGAGCGCGCCGGCGCGCCGTTCACCGGGCAGACCGAGCACCTCGCGCGCCGCGCCGGGCTCGCCGCGGACGCGGTGACGATGCTCTTCCTCGGCCCGCGCGTGCGCGTCGCGCTCGTGACCACGCACCTCGCGCTGCGTGCGGTGCCCGACGCGATCACGCAGCCACGCGTCGAGCGCGCGTGCCGCCACCTCGCGGAGGCGCTCCACGCGCTCGGCGTGGCGCGCCCGCGGACCGTCGTCGCCGGGCTCAACCCCCACGCGGGAGAGAGCGGCTTGTTCGGCGACGAGGAGCGCGTCGTGATCGCGCCGGCCGCGCGCGCCGCCGGCGCCGAGGGCCCAGTCGGGGCCGAGACCGCGTTCCGGCTCGCGGCGGCCGGCGAGGTCGACGGAGTGGTCGCGATGTACCACGACCAAGCGACCATCGCGTCGAAGCTCGCGGACTGGACCGAGGCCGTGAACGTGACCTGGGGGCTGCCGTTCGTGCGCACGAGCGTCGATCACGGCGCGGCGTACGACGCGGCCGCGGCGGGGCGCGCCGACGAGCGTGGGATGATCGCCGCCCTCTCGATGGCGCTGCGGCTGACCGAGGGGCGCGGGTGACGGACCTCGTCGTCTCGGGCGCGCGCCAGCACAACCTCAAGGGCGTCGATGTCCGCATCCCGCGCGACCGGCTGACGGTCATCACCGGCCCGAGCGGGTCGGGGAAGAGCTCGCTCGCCTTCGACACGATCTACGCGGAGGGGCGGCGCCGCTACGTCGAGTCGTTGAGCGTCTACGCGCGCCGCTTCCTCGAGCGCCTACCGCGGCCGGACGTCGACTCGGTCGAGGGGCTCTCGCCCGCGATCGCGGTCCGCCAGCGCGGCGGGAGCCCCGGGCCGCGCTCGACCGTCGGGACGCTCACGGAGATCCACGACCACCTGCGGCTCTTGTTCGCGCGCGCCGGTACCCCGCACTGCCCGACCTGCGATCGTCCGGTGCGCGCCCACACCATCGCGCAGATGACGGCGCAGGTGCTCGCGCTCCCCGAGGGCGCGCGCGTCGTCGTCGCTGCGCCGATGGTGCGCGCGCAGGTGGGCGATCACGCCGCGCTGCTCGATCGGCTCCGCCGCGACGGCTACGTGCGCGTGGAGATCGACGGCGCGCTCCTGGAGCTGACCGACGTCGGGCCGCTCGCGCCCGATCGCCCGCACGACGTCACGGTGCACGTCGACCGGCTCGTCGTGCGCGCCGCGTCGCGTGCGCGCCTCGCCGAGTCGCTCGCGCTCGCCGCGCGGCTCGCGGCGGGGCGGGTGCGGGTGGTGCTCGCCGAGGGCGCGCCGCTCGAGCTCTCGGAGCGGCTCGAGTGCCCGGAGCACGGCGTCGTGCTCGACGAGCTGAGCCCGCGCACGTTCTCGTTCGACGGGCCCGAGGGCGCGTGCGCGACGTGCGGCGGGCTCGGCGAGGTCCGCGCCTTCGTCCCGGAGCGCGTCGTGCCCGACCCCGCGCGCTCGATCGCGGGTGGCGCGATCGCGCCGTGGGGCAAGCCCGGCGCGCCGTTCTTCGAGGCGATGGCGCGGCAGCTGCGCGAAGCGCTCGAGGTCAAGCTCGAGACGCCGTGGCGCCGGCTCTCGAAGGCCAAGCGCGCGGCGGTGCTCGAGCACGTCGTGGCCTCGCTCGAGCGCCGCGCGCGCGCGTACGTCGGGCGACGCGCGGACGGTGAGGCGGACGACGCGCTCGCCTACCTCGAGCGCGAGCTCGATCGCTACGCGCACCGCGCACCCTGTCCGGGCTGCGGCGGCGCGCGGTTGCGGCGCGAGGCGCTCGCCGTGCGCGTCGGCGAGCGGTCCATCCACGCGCTCACGTGCGCGCCGATCGAGGAGCTGCGGCCGTTCTTCGACGCGCTGCGCCTCGAGGGGGCGGCGCGCGCGATCGCCGAGCGCGTGGTCGCGGAGATCCGCGCGCGCCTGCGCTTCCTCGACGAGGTCGGGCTGGGCTACCTCGCGCTCGCGCGCGGCGCCTCCACGCTGAGCGGGGGGGAGCTCCAGCGCGTGCAGCTCGCGACGCAGATCGGCGCGGGGCTCGTCGGCGTCCTCTACGTGCTCGACGAGCCGTCGATCGGGCTGCACCCGCGCGACCACGGCCGGCTCTTGTCGACGCTCCTGCACCTGCGCGACGCGGGCAACACGCTGGTCGTCGTCGAGCACGACGCGGCGACGATGTGGGCGGCGGACTACGTCGTGGATCTCGGGCCGGGCGCGGGCCGGCTCGGCGGCGAGCTCGTCGCCTGCGGGACGCCAGCGCAGATCGCGGCGCATCCGCGCTCGGCCACCGGACGCTATCTGCGCGAGGGCGGGCGCCCGGCGCGCCTCTCGCGCCGGCGCGGTCGCGGAGCGCTGGTGATCGAGGGCGCGCGCACGCACAACCTCCGTGGCGTCGACGTCGCGATCCCGCTCGGCACGTTGACGTGCGTGACCGGCGTCTCCGGCAGCGGCAAGTCCTCGCTCGTCGGCGACACGCTCGTGCCGCTCGTGCGCGCGGCCCTGCGCGGCGAGGCGCGCGACGCGGGCGGCGCGCGCCTGTCGGGGCTCGAGGGGATCGACGCGGTGGTCGAGGTGGATCAGGCGCCGATCGGGCGCACCCCGCGCAGCAACCCCGCGACCTACGCGGGGCTCTTCGCCCTGATCCGGGAGCTCTTCGCGAGCCTCCCCGAGGCGCGGGCGCGCGGCTGGGACGCGCGACGTTTCAGCTTCAACGTCGAGGGCGGGCGGTGCGCGGCGTGCGCGGGCGAGGGCGTCGTGCGCGTCTCGATGCAGTTCCTCCCCGACGCCGTCGTGACGTGCGAGGAGTGCGCTGGCCGACGCTACGAGCCCGAGACGCTCGAGGTGCGCTACCGCGGCCTCTCGATCCACGACGTGCTCTCGCTGACCGTGGACGAGGCGCTCGACTTGCTCGAGGTGATCCCGAAGGCGCGGCGGCGGCTCGACGCGCTCCGGCGCGTCGGGCTCGGCTACCTCACGCTCGGCCAGTCGGCGACGACGTTGTCCGGTGGCGAGGCGCAGCGGCTCAAGCTCGCGAAGGAGCTCGCGCGGCCGGCCGCGGGCAAGACGCTCTACGTGCTCGACGAGCCGACCTGCGGGCTCCACTTCACGGACGTGGAGGTGCTCGTCGCCGCCCTCGACGAGCTGGTCGAGCAGGGCGACACGGTGCTCGTCGTCGAGCACGACCTCGACGTGATCGGGCGCGCCGATCACGTCGTCGATCTCGGGCCCGAGGGTGGGCCCGAAGGCGGCCGCGTCGTCGTCGCCGGCGCGCCCGAGGACGTGGCGGCGTGCGCGGCGTCGCACACGGGACGCTCCCTGCGCGCCTGGCTCGAGGGGTCCGCACCCTGAGCCGCTCAGGGGAGCCCGCGGAGCTCGCGCTTGAGCACCTTGCCGGTCGGGTTCTTCGGCAGCGCGTCGAGCAGACGCACCTCGCGCGGCACCTTCGGCCCGGCGAGCCGCTCTCGCGCCCAACGGATGAGCTCGGCGGGATCGATCGCCGGGTCCCGTGGCACGACGCAGGCGCGGACGCGCTCGCCCCACTCGGGGTCCTCGACGCCGACGACGGCGACCTCGGCGACCTGCGGGTGCGCGTGCAGCACCTCCTCGACCTCGCGCGGGTACACGTTCACGCCGCCGCTGATGATCATGTCGCGCTTGCGTCCGTCGAGGTGGTAGAGCCCGTCGGCGTCGCGGTGCGCGAGGTCGCCGACGCTGAAGAACCCTTCGCGCATCGACGCGCTCGTCGCGGCCGCGTCGGCGTGATAGCCGGCGACGAGCATCCCGTTCTTCACCCAGAGCTCCCCCGTCTCACCGTCGGGGAGCGCGAGCCCCGCGTCGTCGAGGATGCGGATCTCGTTCTCCGCGATCGCGTGCCCGATGGTCCCGGGCGCGCGCAGCAGCTCGTCGGGCGTCGCGAGGGTGTTCAGCCCGGTCTCCGTCGCGCCGTAGAAGTTGTAGAGGACGTGGCCGAGCTCCTCGATGGTGTGTCGCGCGAGCGTCCCCGAGAGCGGCGCGCCGCCGCTGAACACCGCGTGCAGGCTGCGCGTGTCGTAGCGCGCGCGCACCTCCGCGGGGAGCTCGAGCACGCGGTGGAGCATCGTGGGAACGACCGCCGTCGTCGTGATGCGGTGGCGCTCGATCGCGGCGAGGAAGCCCTCGGGATCGAACGGCTCGATCACGACCGTGCCTCCGAGCACGAGCGTGAACGAGATGAAGCCGAACGCGGTCGAGTGGTACATCGGACAGACGGCGAGGTGTCGGTCGTCCGCGCGGATCGGGAGCTCGTCGAGCACGTGGAGGATGGCCCACACGACGTCCTCCGGGAACGTGCGCACGGCGCCCTTGGGCTTGCCCGTCGTCCCGCTCGTGTAGATGACGACGCTGCCCTCGCGACCGTCGCGCCGCTCCGGCGGTGACTGTTCGACGAGCGCGTCGTAGGCGTGCCCGAACGGCGCCTCGCCCCCGACCACGACGTAGTTGCGCTCGGGTACGCCGGTCAGGCGCGGGCGCGCGTCGGCGACCGCCCCGATCACGCTCGCGCCGACGATCACCGCGCGCGCGCCCGAGTGCTCGGCGATGTACTCGAGCTCGGGCGCGGTCGAGCGCCAGCTCACCGCCACGCTCGCGGCGCCGAGCCGCGCGAGGGCCGCCTGCGCCTCGATCATCTCCCGGCAGTTGGGCAGCACGATCACCGCCGCGTCTCCTGCGCCGAGGCCGAGCCGCGCGCGCAGGCCCGTCGCGAGGCGGTCGATGCGCTCGTCGATCTCCGCGTAGGTCACCGCGCCGTCGCGATCGATGACGGCGGGGTGATCGCCACGCGCGGCGGCGTGGACGCGGAAGAGGGCGGGGACTCCGAGCGGGCCTCCCGCCCGCTGCTTCAGGAGGACGGCCACCGCCTTCGCCGAGGGCGCGTCGAGGATCCCGCTGCGCAGCGCCACCCGAGCCGCGGCGCGCGCCCGCCCCAACCACCGTCGTGCCTCGATCCTCGTCGTCGTCGTCGTCATCATCGTTCGTACACTATCTATTCAAAGATCCGTCATTCGAGAAGAGAGTTTTGTTGACCTCGCGGCGCGCGTTTTCGTACTCTCGACGCAGGTTCAACGAAGGAGGCGACGGAATGTCGTTCTGGGAAGACTCGAGCCCCATCGTCAAGGGCGCCATCATCGTCGGGGTCATCGGGTTGATTTACCTCGGGGTCGCGTGGGGGATGGGGCTGTTCCCCTTCCCGGCGAAGTGCTCGCACGAGGCGAACGGTGCGACGGTCAGCGGCTGTCCCGAGAACTCGACGTGCGTCGACGGCGAGTGCGTGCAGCAGTCGCGCGGCGTCAGCCTCCAGTAGCGCCGGCCCGCCGTGCGGGCGCACGGAGCGTGCGGAGGAACGCGTCGCCCACGGTGACGCAGGCCTCCCGCGCTTCGATCCCGCCGCCGATCAACACGGCGAGCGGGTGGATCTCGACGCGCTCGACCTCCTCCGCGTGATCGCAGACGAAGGCGGCGACGCGCAGCAAGACGTCGGCGATACCGCCGACGGCGGACTTGCGTTGCGCGGGCGTGCCCGCCAGGAGGAGGTCGGCGGCGGCGAGGCGCGACAAGACGCGCTCGATCGCGTCGGGGCCAGCGGGCAGCACGGTCGAGGTCCGATCGCGAGACGCCTCGCCGTGCGGGTCCGCGAAGCCGATCTCCGTCAGCACGTAGCCTTCGGGCAGCGGCTCGGCGACGACGCGCAGGACGGCGAGCGCCGCGGTCGTCGCGGTCACGTGGACCCCGAGCAACCGCGCGTCGGGCTGGCGCTCGCTCGCGAGGACCATGACCTGGCGGTACACGTCGCGGACGCGGGCGGCGTTGTCCACTCCGTCGACCGCGAGGTCGGGGTGGTCCCAGATCCGCAAGTCCGGGCTCGCGAGCGAGATCCGCACCGGGAAGCCGATGCGGGACGCCTCCGCCGCGGCCCGCGAGGGGCTGCCGCAGAGCTCCTCGAGCGGCAGGGGCAGTCCATACGGGGCGAGCGCGGACTTGCTCGCCGGGTCGGAGAGCGCGCGGGGAGGGCCGAAGAGGACGTCGTGCACGGCGCGCCGATCCACTCCGTCCACGGTCGCCCGCGCGCGCGGCGCCGCGAGCGTACGCAGACGCAGCGCCTCGACGGCCGCGCCGACCGGCGCGGGGCGGCCGATCACCGCCGCGTCGCTGCGCGGTCGGCCGCGCCACGCGAGCCGACCATCGTCGGCCGGTTCGAACCGACCGCCGGTCCGTCCCGCCTCCATGGGGCCGAGCCGCGCGCGATCGAGCGCGCTCAGACCGCGGACGCTCGCGGTCCACGGCGCCTCGGCGCCTGCCGCGAGCAGCGCGAGCACGGCGAGCAGCGGCTCCACCTCGTCGACCGTGGCGAGCCCGAGATCGCTCGCGAGCACGCGCGCGCGGCGCGCGGCGTCGGTCGAGGCGACGACGGCGAGGGCGAGCGGGGGCGCGCCGGCGGGGCGCCCCGCGGCGAGGCGAACCAGCGCCTCGGGGGTCGGCGGCGTCGCGAGCGCGACCGCGAGCGGTCCGTCGTGCGCGGCGGCCGCGTGGGCGAGCGGCGCGTCGTCGATCCGCGGCTCGACCGGGATCCCGAGCGAAGCGGCGATCGTCGCGCACTCGACCGCGAGCTGCGCGTCGTCGCACGAGATCCAGGCGGCGCGGGTCACTCGGGCCGTCGGCGAGGGGCGAACGTCCGCACGTCGGACGCGACGAAGAGGTAGCGGCTGCCCCGCTCGAAGAGCACGCCGCGCACCTCGATGCGCTGGCCGACCTCGAGCTGGAGCACCGTGGACACGGTCGCGTCGGTCTTGCGGACGAAGATCGGCAGGTTCGCCTCGCGCGTCACGAGCTGGATCGACGTGCGCGAGGTGAGCCCGGCGCCGCGGGCGAGGTCGTCGAACTGCGGCTCGATGCGCGCGAGATCGTCGGTCACGCGGATGAGCCGGTCGACGTGGCGCTCGGGGATGACGGCGAGGGCGCGCGGGGGCACGGAGACCGCTGCGCCCCGCAGCCGGTCCGCGGCCTCGAAGAGGTCGCTCGGGGCGGGGGTCGCCGGGGGCTGCGCCTCGACGAACGCGGCCAGGGCGAGCGCGCCGAGCGCGAGAGCGGCGGAGGTGGCCAGGGCAGGGAGGCGGCGACGGGGCATGGCATCAGCATAGCAGGTGGACCCGCGCGGCGGCGGTTCGGTATCCTCGCGGGAGTGAACCGGCTCGTCCCGTTCGCGGCGCTCGCCGCGGCGCTCGCGCTCCCTGCCTTCGCCTCCGCGCAGGAGGCCGCGGAGCCGTCGCCCGAGAGCGCGCCGTCGCCCGAGAACGTCGACGCGACGCGCCAGGCGCGCGAGCACTTCCTCGCCGGTATCGAGCAGTTCCGCAACCACCAGTACCGGCAGGCGATCCAGAGCTTCGAGCTCGCGCGGCGCCTCGTGCCGAGCGCGGACCTCCAGTACAACATCGGGCGCGCGCACGAGGAGCTGTCCGAGTACGACCAGGCGATCGAGCGCTACCAGGCGTACCTGCGCGATCGGGTGGATCCGCCGGACCGCGCGCAGCTCGAGGCGCACATCGCGTCGCTGCGCGAGCGCGCGAGCGCCGAGCGGGCCCGGGCGCGCACCCGGCCGACGACCGGGACGCTGCGGCTCACGGCGAACCGCGACGGCGCCGACGTCGAGCTCGACGGCGCGCGCGCAGGCACGACGCCTTGGGACGCGCCGCGCGAGGTCGAGGCGGGGCGCCACGCGCTGCGTGTCTCGCGAGAGGGCTACATCCCGTTTCGCGCGGACGTCGGCGTCGAGCGCGGCGTCACCACCGCCGCGTACGCGGACCTCGTCCCGGAGACGCGCTACCGCGCGGAGCGCAACGATCCGATCTTCTGTTGGATCGTGTGGGGCCTCGGCGTCGGCGCGCTCGGCGCGTCGATCGGGCTCGGCGTGGAGGCGGCGTCGCGGCAGTCCGTGTCGCTCGACGACGCGCGCACGCTCGCGGCGTTCTCGGATGGCCTGCTCGGCGCGACGATCGGCCTCGCGATCGGCGGCGCGATCCTCTGGTTCGTGGAGGGGCAGACCGTCGGCACCGCGCGCGTGACGGTCGACGAGGACGAGGTCGGCCGCGTGCGCGGCCCGTGATCGTCTTCAGCGCGTGAACGCCGCCGGCCAGGCGGCCCGGACGCACGCGAGCGTCGCGTCGATCGCCTCCCGCGCGGGACCGCGTGCACCCTCGGCGGGCAGCTCGGTGTGGGCGCCGCGCGCCGCGCGCACGGTCGCCGCGACCGACTCCTCGAGCGCGTAGAGGTCGTAGCCGCCTTCGAGGAAGAAGCCGACGCGGCCGTGCCCGAGCTCGTCGGCGACCTCGACGATCGCGCTCGCCATCGCGGCGTACGCCGCGCTCGAGAGGTGCATGGACGCGAGCGGGTCGCGCGCGTGCGCGTCGAAGCCGGCGCTCACGAGGACGAGGTCGGGCGCGTGTGCGCGCAGGGCGGGCAGGACGACGCGCCGGAAGGCCTCGGCGTACACCTCGTCACCCGAGCCCGACGGCAGCGCGAGGTTGACGGTGCGGCCTTCACCGGGGCCTCGCCCGACCTCGCTCGCGCGGCCCGTCCCCGGGTAGAGGGGCCACTGGTGCAGCGAGATGAAGAGCACGTCGTCGCGTGCTTCGAACACGTGCTGCGTTCCGTTCCCGTGGTGCACGTCCCAGTCGACGATCGCGACCCGCTCGGCGCCTGCGGCGCGCGCAGCCTCCGCGGCGACCGCGACGTTGTTCAGGAGGCAGAAGCCCATCGCGCGGTCCGCCTCGGCGTGGTGGCCGGGCGGGCGTACGAGCGCCAGCCCGCGGCGGGCTTCGCCGGCGACGAGCGCCTCGGCGAGCTGCGCCGCGCCCCCCGCCGCGCGGAGCGCCGCGAGGCGGCTCCCCGGTGAGCAGAAGGTGTCTTCGTCGAGCTGGCCCCAGCCCTCTGCCAGCGCCGCCTCCAGCGCGTCGAGGTAACCCTCGTCGTGCACGGCGCGGAGCGCCCGGCGCGAGGCCTCGCGCGCCGCGAGCGCGAGCACCGAGGCGCCCTCGAGCGCGGCGCGCGCCCCGGCCCGTGCGGCCTCGAGCCGCTCGGGGCGCTCCGGGTGGGGCCCGCGGGCGCGGTGGTCGTCGAACGAAGGATCATCGAGGAGCGCGAAGGGGAGCTCGGCGGGCGTCACGGCGCCATCGTCGGGTCGGGCTCGCGCGTTGGCAAGCAGACGGGTAGGATCGTCGCCGCGTGTCCGAGGACGAGCGATCGTACAAGCCGCCGTATCCGCCGGCGTCGGGCCCCCCGACGATCGAGGAGCAGATCTCGCCGTTCCATCCGCGCGCGCCCCGGACGATCCAGGGGATGCCCGCGGCGCGGTTCCCCGAGCCGCGCGTCAAGGAGTGGACGGGCGAGCCTGGCGCGGCCGCACCTCAGGTGATCCACGTCCCCTCGAGCGCTGTCGCTCCGGCGCCCTCGCCCGATGGGCCGACGGTGCCCGACGGACTGCCCTCGCTGATGGGAGGGCCATCGGTCAGCGCCGAGATCGGGCTCGACGAGCTCGCGACGGACCCGTACGCCGGGCGCAAGCTCGTGGGAGAGGTCCCGCCGCCCGACGCGCCGAAGATCCAGATCTCGAAGAGCATGGAGTACGACGTCTCCGCGCTCGCCGACCTCCGGCCTCCGGAGCGCACGACGACCGCGCGCGCGCCGCGGCACGTGGCGCCGCCGACCGAGGTCATGCTGCCCGCCCTCGGCCGCAAGAAGAAGGAGCCGAAGGAGCGCTCGGACGCGTGGCTCGTGATCGGCCTGGGCCTGCTGCTCCTGGTGATCGTCGCGCTCGTCGTGGCGGTCGTGGTCGGCGTCCTCACGCGTGTGGGTTAGCCGCCGGTTCCAACCGCCATGCGCAGAGTCGCCGCGACCGACGCGTCGCGCAGCGACGGGCTGGTCCCGATGGCGCGCTCGACCGCGCGGGCGCTCGCTCCATCGAGAGTCTCCGCGTGCTCACGGATCGCGCGCCTCGATGCGGGCGATCGCCCACTGCGCGGCCTCGCGGACCGCGTCGTCGTCGTGCGCTCGCGCCGCGCGCGACAACACGGGCAGGTGCACGCGCGCGCCGCGGTTGCCGAGCACGATCGCCGCGTTGCGGGCGAGCCCGCCACGGCCGGCGCGGCGCAGCGGGCTGCCTACGCACCACTCGCGGTGCTCCTCCTCCGTCATCTCGAGGAGCGCGCTCACCGCGATGTCGAGGCGAGGATGGGGCGCGAACGGCGCCGTCCGCTCTGGCGGGGGCGGCGACGTCTTGCAGAATGGACAGACGTCTTGACACACGTCGCAGCCGAACAGGTGGGCGCCGATCCCCTCGCGGAGGGCCTCGTCGATCGGACCCTCGTGCTCGATCGTGAGGTAGGAGACGCAGCGCGTGGAGTCCACCGTCCGGGGCGCGGGGAAGGCGCCGGTCGGGCACGCGTCGAGGCAGAGCCGGCACTCACCGCAGCGCTCGGGCATCGGCGCGTCCGTCGGGAGCGGCGCGTCGGTCACCACGACCGACAAGAAGACGTGCGAGCCGAGGCCCGGCACGATGAGACACGCGTTCTTGCCGACGAACCCGATGCCCGCGCGCGCCGCCCACGCGCGCTCGAGGACGGGGAGGCTGTCCACGCCGGCGCGCGCGCGGTGCCCCGCGTCGCGCAGGAGCGCGGCGAGCTTGCGGGTGCGCTTGCCGACGACGTTGTGGTAGTCGCGGCCGCGCGCGTAGCGGGCGACGACGGATGGCGGCGGCCCGCTCGGTCCGTCGGCGCGCGCGTAGGGTGTCGCGAGCACGACGACGCGCGTCGCGCCGGCGAGGAGCGCCGGGTCGGCGGGGTCGAGCCGGACGTCGAGCGTGTCGGCCATCCAGCGCATCGACGCGTGCCGGCCGCGCGCGATCCAGTCGCGCAGCGCCTCGGCGTCGCGGCCGAGCGGCGTGACCGCGGCCACGCCGAGGCGGGCGAAGCCGAGCTGTCTGGCCATCGCCTCGAGCTGTTCGCGCAGGCTCAAGGCAGCGGGGGGACGTAGCGGGTGTGGCCCGCCCGCACGGCGATCCACACGAAGTCGGAGTGATCGCCACGCACGAACGTGACGTGGTGCACACCCTCGGCGAGGGCGACCGCCACGGGCTCCGCGCCCACCGCGAGCTCTCGCCCGCCGAGCTCGACGCGCATCGGCGCGCGCGCCGCGTTCGGTTCGAGCACGACGAGGCCCTGCGTGGCGCCGACGGCGACGCCGAGGCTCGCGATGCCCGCCTCCTCGCGTCCGTGCGCGGGAGGCAGCGTCCGCGCGACCTCCACGGCCTCTTCCGCGCCGGGGGCCTCGACCGGCGGGGGCTCGAGCGCCGGCGGCGTCTCGCTTGCCGGTGTGTCGTCCGCTGTGGCGCGCGCGGGCTCCGCACCGCTCGGCGCGGTCGGAGGCAGCGGGCCCTCGGGTGGCTCAGGGGAGGGCGGGGCGCCCAGGATGAACCGCAGGCCGAGGAAGCCCACCGCGCCGACGATGAGCGCGACGAGCACCCACGTGACCCAGCTCGTCCCCTCGCTGGTCGCGGGCGGCGCCGCGGGCGAAGGGCTCGCGGCGGCGAGCTCGGCGGGGTCGAGCGGACGCGGCGGCGGCACCGAGAGCGGCTCCTCCTCGTCGGCGTCGGTGACGAGCGCTGGCGCCGGCGGCACGCTGAGGGTCGGGGGCGCGCCGTCGGCCGGCGAGCCGGTCTCGGTCCCGAGCTCGTCCGCGTCTTCCCCGTCCGCGTCTTCCCCGTCCTCGTCTTCCTCGCCCTCGTCTTCCTCGCCTTCGTCTTCCTCGCCCGCGTCTTCCTCGCCCGCGTCTTCCTCGTCGTCGTCCGCGTGTGGGTGGGCGTCGGCGTCGTGCGGTTCGAGGGCCTGCACCGCTTCGGCGTCCGCGTCGGGATCGTCCGAGGTCCCGGGGATGCGCTCGAGCTCGGGCGCGGGGAGCGGCGCACCGCTGCTGCGCAGGGCCAGATCGAGGGTGTCGGCGTCTTCGTCGACGGCGGCGCCGTCGCCGTCGCCGTCGAGCGTGAGCTCGAGCACGGCCTCGTCCGAGCGGGTCTCCACGCGGCGTCGCCCGGAGGGCAGCGGCGGGCGTGGGACGGGCGTGCGCATCGCCGCCTCCCGCGCCATCTGCTCGGCCTCGAGGACGATCTGTGCGGTCGTCTCCTCGTGCGGCAACCAGCTCAGCGTCCCCTGCTCGTCGTGCTCGCTCAGCTCGGGGTGCAGCCCCATCCCGCGCGCGTCGCGGGCGAGCGCGATGCGGTCCTCACCGTCGGGGCCCCACACGCGCCGGATCGCGCCCTGGCGCGCGAGATCCACGAGGAACTCCTCGAGGACCAGCGGCTCGACGTCGCCGCCGATGAGGAGGTCCCGCGGGCCGAGCCCGGCACGCAACGGCTCGACCACGCGCTCGAGCTCCTCGGGCGACGCGGTCATCACGCCGTGCAGCACGTCTTCGTCGAGCTCCACGCGCAGCGCCTTCGCGAGGTTGCGCCCGCTGACCGCGTCGACGCGCGCCGCGAGCTCGAGGATCGCGTCGCGCATCACCTCGTCGAGCGGCTTCTCGATGCGGTTGCGCACCGCGCCCCCGGCCTCGGCGATGGTGTAGCGCCCGGTGGTCGCGCCGAGCAGCCCGACGAGCATCTCCTCGCCGCGCCGGAAGCTGCCGTCCGCGGCGGTCCGCGTCACGTCCACGATCTCGGCATCCCGGAGCTCGAGCTCGTAGAGGCTCGATGGGTCGCGCACCGTCACCCGCGCGTCCGGGCGCGCGCGGGCGACCGTCTCGAGGAGCGTGGCGACGCCGACCTCCTCGAGCCGCCCGCGCACCGTGCCCCCGGCGTCGAGGCGCGACTCGAGCCGCGCGCGCGGCCGGAGCGCGTCGCGGATCGCGCTCAGGATCTGCGCGCTGCCCGCCTCCTTGCGGAGGTAGCCGCTCGCGCCGGACTTGAGCTGCCGCATGCGCTGGAGGAAGTCCTCCTTCCAGCTGATCAGGATGACCGGCACGTCCGCGAGCATCGGGTCGCGCTTGAGCGCGCGCGTGAGCCCGAAGCCATCGAGGCGCGGCATCAGGATGTCGCTGATCACGAGATCGGGCCGGTTGAGGCGCGCCTTCTCGAGCGCCTCCATCCCGTCCTCCGCTTCGATCGCGATCGCGCCGTGCTCGCGCAAGAGCCCGGCGAAGAACCACACGACGGCCGGGTCGTCGTCGACGACGAGCACGCGACGATGCGCGAGGTCGACGAGCTCGTGGTCGGGCTCCGGGGACTCCTCGCCGACGACGGAGACGAACGACGGACCGCCGCGCTCCGGGCTCTCGCGGAAGCGCACGCGCCCGCCGCTGCGCTCCGCGAGGTGCGAGCGCACGCGGCCGATCGCGCTCCACGTCGCCGCGAGCAGCGGCGTTCCGTCGCCCATGGGGATCGCGAGGTCCTTGCCGGTCGCGGCGGTCTCGACGAGCCCGCGGCGGACCTCTTCGGCGATGCGCTCGGCGATCTCCTCGACGGTGAGATCGCCCGTGAGCGTCGAGGCGCCGCGGGGCCCGCCGAGCACGGAGGCGACACGATGCACCGTCTCGACGAGGCGCTCCGGATCGCAGGGCTTGAGCAGCGCTTCGTCCGCGCCCGCCTCGCGCACCGCGATGGGGTCGAGCGGGGTGCCCGGCGCGAAGAGCAGCACGACGGGGACGAAGTCGGTGAGCGGGTCGTCGCGCAGGCGCTTGATGAGCTCGACGCCGGGACGCAGCGCGATCCCGCGGTCTGCGAGGACGATGTCGGGCGCGCCCGAGCGCGCGAGGCGGAGCGCCTCCTCCGGGTCCTCCGCCGCGAGCACCTCGAACCGCTCGGGTGGGAGCGCGGCGCGGATGCGTGCCTGCGAGTCGGGCGTGTCGCAGACGAGCACGCTGACGATCGTCTCGACCGAGGGGCTTCGCTCCGGCGCCGGCCGCGGCGGGTGGCTCGGCGGGCCGCTCTGCGCGCGGCCGGGCGGGACGGACTCGGCGCGCGGCGTCTCGTGGCCGAGCGCCGGGATCGTCGCCGCGAGCGTGGTGAGATCGTCGAGCTCGCGCTGGGTGAACGCGCGGTCGCGCCGCCGGATCGCGTCGACGCGTCCGACCGCGTCGCGCACCGCGTCGGCGAGCGGTCCGATGCGGAAGACCTGCGCGCTCGCGTAGAGCGCGTGCAGGCGCCGTCGGAGCTCGTCGCGGCTGCGTGGGTCCGAAGGGGAGCCGGCGAGGAGCGCGAGCGAGGCGCGGATCTCGCGTGCCTTCTTCGGCAGCGACTCCACGAAGCGCTCCCGCGCAGCCCCGAGCGCGGTCTGGCGGCTCTCGCCCATGCGAGGCGGATACTAGCGTGCTCCGGGCCGGGGGACCGCATCCTCGGTCGCGCCCGAGTGCGCGGAGGCTCCGCGCTTGCTACTTGAGGGCGGCCATGAGCTTCGTGGACGAGGTCGAGCTCGAGCTGGTCGCCGGCGACGGAGGGGACGGGTGCGTCGCGTTCCGGCGCGAGAAGTACCGGCCGCTCGGGGGTCCTTCGGGAGGGGATGGCGGGGACGGCGGCGACGTCGTGCTCGTCGCGCGCACGCGGCTCGGCACGCTCATGGACCTGCGCTACCGGCGGCGCATCGCGGCGGAGCGCGGCGAGCACGGGCGCGGCAAGGACCAGTACGGGAAGGCGGGCGCCGACGCGATCGTGGAGGTGCCGATCGGGACGCAGGTGTTCGACCGAGACAGCGGCGAGCTCGTCGCCGATCTCGACGTGCCCGACGAGCCTCGGGTCATCGCGCGCGGGGGCCGCGGCGGGCGCGGCAACATCCACTTCGCGACCCCGACCGATCGCGCGCCGCGCAAGGCGGAGCCCGGGACGCCCGGGGAGCGGCGCGCGGTGCGCCTCGAGCTGAAGCTGCTCGCGGACGTCGGCCTCGTCGGTTTCCCGAACGCCGGCAAGAGCACCTTGATCGCGCGCATCTCCCGCGCGCGCCCGAAGATCGCCGACTACCCGTTCACGACGCTCACGCCGAACCTCGGCGTCGTGCACCGCGACGTGGATCGCTCGTTCGTCGTGGCCGACATCCCCGGGCTCATCGAGGGCGCCGCGGAGGGGCATGGGCTCGGGCATCGCTTCCTCAAGCACGTGGAGCGGTGCCGCGCGCTCCTCTACGTGCTCTCGCTCGACCCCGAGCCCGGTCGCGAGCCGGCGCGCGACTTCGACACGCTCGCGTCCGAGCTGTCCCGCTTCGCGCCGGAGCTCGCGGCGCGGCCGCGGCTCGTCGCGCTCAGCAAGGCGGACCTGCCCGAGACGCGCGCGGCCGAGGCGGGGCTCCGCGAGGCGCTCCACGCGCGCGGGATCGAGGAGCTCCACGTCTTCAGCGCCGTGACGGGGGCGGGCGTCGGGGCGCTCCTCGACGCGATCGAGCGCTTGCTCGCGCAGCACCCCGAGCGGCCGGCGCCTCGCGCCGAGCCGCTCGAGTGAGCCTCGCGCGCTACGCCGCCCGTGCTCGGAGCGCGGCGCCGAGCGCCGCGGCCACGCCCTCGCGCGCCTCCTCGATCACGAGCGCTGCGCGGCGTGCGGGCGTGCGCAGCGGCGGCGGCAGCGACCACGCCGGCTGTCCGTCGGCGATCCACACGACGATGTCCGCGCGGACCGCGACCGCGAAGGGGCCGCCGACGCCGACCACGACGCCCGCGTGCGGGTCGCTCGCTTCGAGCGCGGCGGTGAGCGCGCTCGGGTGCGCGAAGATCGCCCCGTCGCGCAGCTCGAAGCCCGGCGCGTGCCGGAGCGCGACGGTCAAGAGGGCCGCGCCGGGACGTGCGTCGGCGAGCGCGCGCGCGAACCGCGCCTCGCCCGGCCCGAACACCGCGATCACGAAGGCGTGTGGCCACGACACGGGCGCGTCGACGTGCGGGAGGGCAGGGCGCTCGAGCGGCGTCGGCATCGCGCCGCGCGCTCAGCTCGCGCGCTCGATCGGCAGGCCGTCCGCTTCCCAGTGCAGCAGCCCGCCGTCGAGGAACGCCACGTCGAGGCCCTGCTCGCGCAGCGCCTCCGCGGCCTCCTTCGCGCCCGCCGTCGTGCGATCGTAGAGCACGCGCACGCGCCCGTCCGTCGGCCGCAGCTCGCCCGCGCGCGATGTGAGATCGTCGCGCGGGACGTTCACCGCGCCGGGGATGCGCGCGCGCGCGAAGGAGACCGCGTCGCGGATGTCGATCGGCACCGCGCGACCCTGGCCGACGAGCGCGGCGAGCTCTGGCGGCTTCACCTCCGACGCGTCCGCGGGCAGCACCGCTTGCACCATCTCGAGGATGGCCGCCTTGGGCAGGAGACCCTGCTGGAGATCGACGACGCGCCCGCCCGCGATCAGGGCGAGCGTGGGGATCGACTGGACCCGGAACGCGTGCGCGACCCCCGGGCTCCGGTCGACGTCGACCTTCACGACCTTGAGCTTGCCGGCGAGCTCCCCGGCGACCTCCTCGACGAGCGGGGAGAGCTGCTTGCAGGGCTGGCACCAGTCTGCGTACAGGTCGACGAGCACGGGGAGCTCCGAGCGGAGCACCTCGGTCTCGAACGTGCGATCGGTTACCTCGAGGACGGGCATGTCGGCGCCGATTTAGTGCGCGCCGGCCCCTTCGGCAACGGGAGAGGCGGGCTGGCGCCAGCCGCCGAACGCGGGATCGCCCGGGAGCCGCCCGCGCTCGTCGAGCGCGACGCGCATCACCAGCCGGTCGCCGAGCCCGGGGGTCGTGTGGACGCGGAGGTCGCGATCGATGATCACCGCCTCGAGCGGGGTGGGCGCGTCGCGGATCATCTCGAGCGCGCGCTCGGCGCCGAGCACGAACGCCGCCGTGGAGTACGCGTCCGCGTACATGCCCCGCTCCGCGAGCAAGGTGACTTGCATCGTCCGATTGGCCGGGAGACCGGTCGTCAGATCGATGATGTGGTGCCAGTGGTTGCCCTCCTCGTCGACGAACGCGTGCTCGTAGTCGCCGCTCGTCGAGATCGAGCCGTGCGTGGCCTCGATGAACCCGATGTAGGTCGCGGGGTCGCGCGGGTGCTGGATGCCCACCCGCCACGGTCGATCGCCGCGCAGGCCGTGGACCTGGACCTGTCCGCCGCCGAACAGCATGTAGCTCTCGATCCCACCCTCGCGCAGGATCGCGCCCGCGCGATCGAGCGCGTAGCCCTTGCCGATCCCGCCGGTGCCGATCGCCATCCCGGCGCGCCCGAGGCGAACGGTGTCGCCCGCGACGTGGATCTGTCGCCAGTCCACGAGCGCGAGCCGCGCGCGCACGTCCGCGATCGGCGGGATGCGCTCCTCACCGGGCTGGAACGTGTAGAGCCCGCGCAGGGCGGCCCAGGAGAGATCGAACGCGCCGCCCGAGCGTCGCGAGACCTCGAGCCCGGCCTCGACCACCGCGAGCGTGTCCGGGCCGACGGTCACCGGCGCGCCGCCCGCGGCGGCGTTGATCCGGCCGACGTCGGTCGTCGGGCGCCACTCGGAGAGGACGTCCTCGAGCCGCGCGATCTCGTCGAGCGCCTGCTCGAGCAGGGGCCCCGCCCGCTCCTCCTCGACGCCGAACGAGCTGACCTGGAAGAGCGTCGACATGATCGAGCGCTCTCGCCGCACGAGCGGCCCCTCCGCCGGCGGGCGCGCGGGCTCCGGCGCGGGCTCCGGTCGCGCGGGGGTCGGGTCGGCCAGCTCCACGGGCTGGAGGCGATCATCGGAGCCGCGGCCGCACCCGAGGAGGGCGACCGCGAGCGCGGCGCTCTGCCACTTCACGGGAAGCGCACTTGCAGGCCGCCGCTCAGATCGGGCGAGATCGCGAACGAGCGAAGGAAGAGGATGTTGACGCCGATCTCGGCGTAGATGCCGAGGAAGCGGATCGGGTCGACCTGGACACCGAAGGCGCCGCGCACGCCGAAGTCGACGTCTCCCCAGTTCGGGATCAGCCCGTTCGGCGTGACGTCGAGCACGACCGAGGGCGCGAGGTACGCCTTGAAGATCGAGTCGGGGCCGAGGTACGCGCGGATGCCGGCGAGGATCTGCGCGTGGTTCGTCTCGGTCGGCGCGCTCACGATGGCGCCGATCCGCCCGCCGACGACGATCTCGATGTCTCGGCTCACGCCGAAGCTGAGATCGAAGGTGATCGCGGTCGACCCGACGAGCAGGCAGAACGCCTCGGGCGGGTCCACCGCGCTGCAGCGCGGCCCGTTGTTGTAGCGGAGCGCGAAGAGGAAGGGGACGCCGACCCCGACGCGCAGGCCGACCTGGTACTCGTGGTGCAGCCCGTCGCCGTCGTCCTCGCGCGCAGGGCCCGCCGTGTCCCCCTCGCGGCGCTCCTGCTCCTGGAACTCGGCCTGCTCGCGGCGCAGCGCCGCCTCGCGCTGGTCGATCACGACCGACGAGGTCCCTCGCTCCGGCATCGGGTCGGCGGTCGTCGCCTCGCGCGGGCCGGTGGGACCCTCGTCCGGCTCGTCTGCGGCCGGCTCCTCGTCGTCGGGGGGCTCGCCGGCGGCTTGCGCGGCCGCGAGGCCGGGGAGGGTGACGAGCGCGAAGCAGAGGGAAAGGGTGGGCCAGCGCATGGTGGCTGGAGGATAACCGCGAGCCTCGCGTGATCCCAGCCGTCCGGCGGGCTAGCCTCCCGTCCGCATGCGCGCCTTCGGGGTCACCGAGACGGCGGTCACCATCGCGATCGGGCTCGTCCTGGCCGCGGTGGCCCCGCGCGCCGCGCGCGCGCTCGGCGAGGCGACCCGCTTCCAGGTGCGCGCGGTCGCGTACGAGGGGGGGCAGGCGAGCCCGCGCCCGAACGCGCCGCGCCGCCTCGGCTGGGAGGTCCACAAGCGCACGAGCGTCGATGTGCTGCGCACCCCCGGGAGCTCGCGCCTCGACGACGCGTCGATCTTCGATCACCCGTTCCTCTACTGGTCGGGCGACGCCGAGTTCGACGAGCTGAGCCAGAGCGAGCTCGCGGGCTTGCGTCGCTTCGTCCGGTTCGGCGGCTTCGTCCTCATCGACGACGCGGCGCCGGGGACGGCGGGCTTCGATCGCTCGATCCGGCGCGAGCTCGGGCGAGCGTTTCCGACTCGGCGGCTGCGCGAGCTGCCGAACACCCACACGGTGTTCCGGTCGTTCTACCTCCTGAACCGGCCCGAGGGCCGCGTGCGGGGCCCCGACCATCTCGAGGCGATCCAGCTCGGTGACCGGGTCGCCGTGCTCTACGCGCGCCACGATCTCGGCGGCGCGTGGGCGCGCGACAACCTCGGGACCTGGGAGCACCCGGTGACGCCGGGAGGCGACGAGCAGCGAGAGCGCGCCATCCGGCTCGGCGTCAACATCGTCATGTACGCGCTCTGTCTCGACTACAAGGACGATCAGGTGCACGCGCCGTTCATCATGCGGCGGCGCGGCGGGGGCCCCTGAGCCGCGGTGGGCACCGGCTTCTCGTTCGGGATCCCGGGCGGCGCCGTCAGCGCCGGGATCCTCGCCGCGGCGATGGTCGCGCTCGTCGCCCTCGGCCTGCGCGCGCTGCGCGCCGAGCCACGCACCACGCGGCGGCGCGTCCTCTATGCCCTGCGCATCGCGACGGGGCTCGGCGCGTGGGCGATCGCGGTCCAGCCGCGGTGGCTGACGCAGCGCTTCGAGGAGCGCGACGGGCGGCTCGCCGTCCTCGTCGACGCGTCGCGCAGCATGGGCCTGCCGCGCGACGGGGAGGCGCGGCAGGAGCGCGCGCGGGCGCTGCTGTCACGGTGGGCCGACAGCGAGCGCGGCGGGGTCTCGGTGTTCACGTTCGGCGAGCGGCTCGAGGCGGCGGACCTCGAGCGTCTCGCGGAGGAGGCGCCGGCGCGCGCGGATCAGAGCCGGCTCGGAGCGGCGCTCGCGGAGCTCGTGGCGGGCGACGACGACCTCGGCGCGGTGGTCGTGGTGAGCGACGGGGCCGACCGCAGCGGCTTCGATCCGGCGGGCCTCGCGCGGCACGGCGTGCGCGTGCATTCGGTCGCCGTCGCCGAGGAAGGGCTGCGCGACGACGCCATCGCGGAGGTGCAGGCGGACGCGGTCGGGTTCCTGCGGCGACCGGCGCGCGTGCGCGTGGTCGTCCGCTCGCTCGGCGGGCCCGGCGGCCCGATCCCCGTGACGCTGCGCCGCGATCAGGAGGTCGTGCGCGAGGTGGCGGTCGAGGTGCCGGCGAACGGCGAGGCGGCGGTGGAGATCCCGTTCACCCCGGAGCGGCTCGGCCGCGCCGTGTATCGCGTGAGCGTCCCGCGCGCGAGCGGCGACGCGGTGCCCGAGAACGACGAGCGCGCGTTCCTCGTCCGGGTCGTGCGCGACAAGCTCCGCGTGCTCCTCGTCGCGGGGCAGCCGAGCTGGGACCAGCGGTTCCTGCGCGCGTTCCTGAAGCGCGATCCCGCGACCGATCTCATCTCGTTCTTCATCCTGCGCAACACGACCGACCTCACGATGGCCGGGCCCGACGAGCTCGCGCTCATCCCGTTCCCGACGGACGAGCTCTTCAACGAGCACCTCGGCAGCTTCGACCTCGTGATCTTCCAGAACTTCGAGTACGGGCCGTATCAGATGGCGTCGTACCTTCCGCGCATCCGCGAGTACGTGCTTCGCGGAGGCTCGTTCGCGATGATCGGCGGGCCGCTCTCCTTCCACTCCGGCGGCTACACCGACACGCCGATCGCCGACGTCCTGCCCGTCGAGCTCCCGCGGCGCGGGGCCTCGCGGACCATCGCGGAGGGTGCGTTCGCGCCGCGGCTCGCGGAAGGGATGGAGCGGCATCCCTTGATCGAGCTCGTGCCCGATCCGGCGCAGAACGCGGCCGCGTGGGGGCGCCTCGCGGAGCTGCACGGGATCAACCGCGTCACGCGCGTCCGGCCCGGCGCCGCGGTGCTGCTCGAGCACCCGAGCGAGACCACGGACGAGCGCGCCCGGCACCCGGTGCTCGTGCTCGGGACGGCGGGGGAGGGGCGGACGCTCGCCTTCACGACCGATACGTCCTGGCGCTGGGGGATCACCACGGGCGGTCTCACGGGCGATCCGTCGGCGTACGAGCGCTTCTGGGATCGCGCGGTGCGGTGGCTCTCTCGTGATCCGACGCTCGAGCCCGCGCGCCTCACGACGGATCGAGAACGCTACGGCCCCGGGGCGCGTGTCGTGGTGCAAGGGACCTTGCGCGACGAGCGCTACGTCCCGTACGCAGGAGAGGCGATCGAGCTCGTGCTGCTCGACGCGGCGGGGGGAGAGGTCGCGCGCACGACGGAGCGGCTCGACCGCGAGGGCCGCCTCGAGGGGGCGCTGAGCCTGCCGGACCGACCCGGCGCCTACCGTGTCGAGGCGCGGCGCGCGGGGCGTGACTCCGGGGTCGCGGAGGAGTGGCTCGTGGTCGAGACGGGCGGGGACGAGCTCGCAGACCCCCGCGCCGACGCGGCGCTCCTGCGTCGCCTCGCGCAGGCGACGGGTGGGGAGCACTGGGCGCGGCCCGAGGACGCGCCCGCGCTCGAGCGGATCGACGCGACGCGCCGGCGCTCGCAGGGGGTCGACCGCACGGCGCCGCTCTCGAGCCCGTGGGCGTTCGTCGTGGTCGTCGGCGCGTTCGTGGCGGAGTGGGTCCTTCGCCGGCGCTGGCTCGGTGCGCGCGGGTGAGCCCGTCCGAGCTCAGCACTCGGCCGGGAGGCACACCCACCGCTCGGGCCCGGCGCCTGTGGGGTGTGGACGCACCTGACACGCGTAGCCGTCGCGACACCCCGTCTCGAAGAGCGTGAAGTCGCAGCGGGGCAGGCAGCGGCGGCCGGTCGCGCCGAGGTCGACGCACGCAGTGAACGCGTGCGGCCCTTCGCGGTCGGGGCAGGACGTCTCGCACGCGAGGCTGCACGCCCCGTCCGGGAAGTCCGTGAGGCAGACCGCGTCGGCGAACGCGCAGTCGCCGGGCGCGTCGCAAGGGCCGCCGACGAACCCGCGCAGGCGGTCGCGGCGCTCCCCGAGGTCGCACGCGCCGAGCGGGTTGGTCGAGCCGACCGGCGCGCCGAAGACGACGCGGCCGTCGCTCGGGGTGGCGCTCGAGGTGCCGAAGAGGGCCTGGGCGGCGAGCGGCGAGACGTCCCAGACGGGGAGGTCGACCGCCTCCTCCACGCACGCGTGCGGGCCGTCGTCCGCGGCCTCGACGACGACGCAGGCGCGGCGCGCCTCGTCGACGAGCCGCACGCGCTGGCCGCAGCGGAACCGCTGCGCGCCCGAGGCGTAGAACCAGCTGCCGTCGGCGGCCGGGCGGCCGGCGCAGGAGACCGCGCGCGGGTCGCTCGCGCCGCCGAACGTCGTCAGCCCGTAGCGCTGACCAACCGGCGAGCGCGCGTCGGTCTGGGGGCCGACCCGCGCGACGCAGGTCGCGATCGGCTCGCCGGCCGGCCCGCCCGTGTCGATCGGCGTGAAGCTCGGGAGCGTCGGGACCGCGCAGCCGCCGTCGGGGGCGCCGCCGTCGAGGTGGCCCGCGTCGGGTGCGCCGCCGTCGATCTCGGCCGCGTCGGCGCGGACGCCGCCGTCCGTGCGCGCGTCGATCACCAGCGGGCCCGACCCACAGCCGAGGAGGAAGCACACGATGGAGAGCTGGCCCGCCCGCATCCGCGGAGCGTGCGTCGGGCGGACGCGCGCTTCAAGCGCGCGAGGTCGCTCAGGGCGCGCCCATGCCGTACGCGCGCGCGTCCTCGAGGACGCACTCCCCGTCCGCGCAGCGCCACTCTCCCTCGAGGCCGCAGCCGCGCGCCCGATAGCGGCCGCGGTCCAGGGGGTCGACGCGCACGTAGCGGCGGTCGCAGCGGAACTCGCGCGCGTGCGCCGCTTGGACGCGCGGGATCACGCGGCCGGCGCAGGCGGTGAGCGCGAGGCACACGGCGAGGGCGGCGCAGAGGCCGACGCGCCGGGGTGTGGCGACGCGGCTCAGAACGTCAGACCGAAGGTGGCGAAGCCGCCGGTCGGCGCCGGCGACGCGTCGAGGTGCCAGCTCAGCTCGTCTTGCGCGGGCTCGGTTCGTCCGCGCGGCTCGGTGTGCCCGCGCTGCTCGTCGCGGTGCTCCTCGTCGAGGCGGTCGCGCAGGCGCGCGTACGCCTCCCAGCGCTGCTCCTCCGCGGACGAGGTGGCGAGCGAGATGATCCCGCTGACGATCGAGATGCCTGCGCCGATGAGCACGAAGTAGTCGATGGGGCTCCCGAGCTCGAAGCCGCTCGGCGCGAGGTAGAACGGCACCACCGCCGCTCCTGCCGCGAGGTTGATCGAGGCGTCGAGCACGCGCGCGAGCATCCCGCGGCGCGCGAGGTCCTCGAGCTGTGCCTCGCCGTACGCGACGCGCGCGTCCACCTCCTCGTTCGTCGTCATCGGCATGTGCTGGTAGGTGATCGCGGGACCGGAGGCGTTCGGCGCCAGGACCAGCTCGAGCACGCCGCGCAGCGCGGACGCGCCGCCGTAGACGTAGAGGTAGACCGACATCCAGTCGGTGGGGTTGTCCTGCAGCGCGCCGAGCGTGATCGCGAGCCCGCCGGTCAGCATGCTGAGGACGGCGTTGACGACGTTGCCGCCGCCGCGCTGCGCGAGGGCGCGCAGGTTCGCGTCGAGCGCTCGGAGCCGGGTCGTCGTGCGGCTCGGGATGCGGATGGCGGGCTCGGCGCTCGCGTCGTGCTCGAGGCCGGGCAGGGGATAGCGGACCTCGCCGAGGTGCGCGCCTGGCGGCTCGGGCACGCCCGCCGTCTCCTCGGCGACGGGGCTCGGGGGCGCGGGCGTCGGGCGGATGGCGTCGCTCGGCGCGGCCAGCGCGTCGCGCGGGCCCTGGGCGAGCGCGGGGGAGGCGAGCGCGAGGGCGCCGAGGAGGATCAGCGCGGTGGACCGCACATGGGACAGTCTAGGCGGTTCCGGCTACGGTGACACCCTTCCGGACGAGTCCGCAGGTAGACTCCCCGGACCCAACCCCAGCCGGGAACGCGAGATGGCGGACGAAGACGACAAGACGAGCGACGACGACGAGCGCGAGGAGACGGACGCCGACGAGGACGGTGAGGCGTCTTCCCGCGAGGGCCGCGCTGACGACGCGTCGGACCAAGACGAGACGTCGGGCGGAGACGAAGGCGACGCGTCGGACGAGGACGAAGGCGACGCGTCGGACGAGGACGAAGGCGACGCGTCGGACGAGGACGAAGGCGACGCGTCGGACGAAGACGAAGACGACGCGTCGGACGAAGACGAAGACGACGCGTCGGACGAAGACGAAGACGACGCGTCGGACGAGGCCGAGGCGGAGCCGCCGACGGTGTCCGAGACGACGAAGGGCTCCGCGGCCGGGCCCGAGGAGGCCGCGGGCAAGGCCAGCGCGAAGTCCGCGAAGACCAGCGGCGCGAAGGGGGCGGCGTCGAAGGGGAAGCCCTCGGCGAAGAGCGGCTCGAAAAAGGCCGCGCGCGCGCGCGACGACGCGAAGCGCGCCGCGCCGTCGAAGCGGGCGAGCGGCGCGCGGGACGCGGCGCCGGCCAAGACCGAGGAGCCGGAGGACAGCTCGACGATGCTCGCGCTCGGCGCGTTCGTCGTCGCGATCCTCGCGGTGGTTGGGCTCTGGTACTGGAACAGCCGGGGTGGCGACGACGCGAGCGAGACCACGTCCCCCGTGGAGACGACGCGTCCGACGCCGACCCCGACCGCGGATCGCGAGGAGCCACCTCGGCCCGAGATGCCCCCCGACCACGGCATCCCCGCGCCCGACGACGTCGCCGCGCCGCCCGAGGACGCGCAGCGCACGGCGTCCGGCCTGGCGTCCAAGGTCCTGCGCGCCGGCACCGGCGACGCGCGCCCCGCGGTGACGGATCGGGTGACCGTGCACTACACGGGCTGGACCACCGACGGACGCATGTTCGACTCGTCGCGCGCGCGCGGCGAGCCGGCGACGTTCGCGCTCAACCAGGTCATCGCGGGCTGGACCGAGGGCGTGCAGCTCATGGTCGTCGGCGAGCAGCGGCGCCTGTGGATCCCGCAGGAGCTCGCGTACCGCGGCGAGCCGGGCGCGCCGGCGGGCATGCTGGTGTTCGACGTCGAGCTGATCTCGTTCGAGACGCCGCCGCCGCCGCCGCCGACCCCGCCGGACGTCGCGGAGATCCCGGCGAACGCGACGCGGACCGAGTCGGGGCTCGCCTCGCGCGTGCTCGAGGCGGGCACCGGGACCGAGCACCCGACGGCCACGAGCGCCGTGCGCGTGCACTACACCGGCTGGACCACCGACGGCCGGATGTTCGACTCGTCGATCGTGCGCGGCCAGCCCGCGACCCTGCTGCTCAACCGCGTGATCCCGGGCTGGACCGAGGGCGTGCAGCTCATGGTGGTCGGCGAGAAGCGGCGGCTGTGGATCCCGCAGGAGCTGGCGTACCGCGGCCAGCCCGGCGCGCCTCCGGGGACGCTCGTGTTCGACATCGAGCTGATCGAGATCCTGCAGATGCCGTCCGGGATGCCGCCCGGCCACCCGCGCTGAGCTTCAGCGGCGGCGGCGTCGGGCGCGGCGCGCGGGGCGGCGGGCGGGGGCGACCTCGGGCTCCGGCTCGGGGTCGGCCTCGACCTCGGCCTCGACCTCCGGTGCGGGCTCGACCGCGGGTCGCTGCGCGCCGCCGCGCAGGTACCAGGGCGTGCCCTCGGCGCCCTCGCCCGGCGGCTCCAGGTCCGGGGTCGGCTCCTCTGCGCTCGCCGGCTCGTCGGCGTCGTCGGTGCGGTCCTCGCGACCGGGGCCGCGCACGTTGCCGGCGTCGAGGCGCCACCGCATGCCGATCCCGAAGAACGGCGCGCTCATCGTGTAGGTCCCGTTGCCGACGAACACCCGCGCGTCGTCGCTCCCCGGCGGTCGGATCGGGTTCGCCTGCGGCACCATGCTGTCCGTCACCGTGCGCGGCGCGAGCCACGCGTAGCCCACGTTGAGATCGAGGCTCACCTCGGGAGACACGTCGATCCCCGCGCCGCCAGAGACGATCACCTTGTCGCTGTCGATCGTGAGGGGCGTGAGCCATGGGTTGCCGAACGCGCCGTTCTCGAACGAGACGCCGAGCAGCACCGTCACGGTGCGCTCGATGGTGTAGGCGCCGCCGAGCCGGATGCTGATCGTGTCGTTCATGTTGCGCGGGATGTCGAGCGGGCCGACCTGGTACTCGAGGCCGCCGCCGAGCGCGCCTTGGATCCACGTGTCTTGTGGATCGATGCGCGCCGCGTCCTGGACCGACCACGTCTCGTAGACCGCGGCGAGCTCGACGCGCAGCTCGGGCACCGGCCGCACCTCGACGCCGAGCCGCAGGATCCACGGGAACTCGAGCTGCGCGTTCGCGACGGTGTCGTGGCGGCACGGATCGCTCTCGTCCATCCAGTTGCAGCCGGGCCTGCGGTTCACCACCTCGGCCCCCTCGAACGCGGCCGCGGAGGGCGGGCGCACCCGCACGCGCGCGGTGCCCTCGAGATTGAAGGGTGTCGCGACCGACGCGCCGATCCGCACGACGCCGAGGTCGACGATCGTCCCGAGCACGACGAACGGGAACACCGACGGCAGCGAGAGGTTCGCGATCCCGTCGTACTCCGGGTCCTCCGGGAACGAGCAGATCACGCCGTCGCAGGCGCTCAGCGCGACCGTCGCGTCGAAGTTGCCGATGAGCACGTGCGTGGCGAGCCCGATCGAGAGCTCGCGGATGGGCCGCCACGCGACGCCCGCGTTGAGCGAGACGAGCAGGCTCCCCTCGAGGGTCAAGAGCGAGTAGCGCTGCGGCGCGTCGGGCTCCTGTGGCCAGTTCGCGAGCACCGAGTTCGGCGCCGCGATGCCGAGCGCGAACGTGAGCTCCGGCACCTCGTCGAACCCGAACGAGCCGCCGACGGTCGGGATCGGGAAGTAGCCGTGGTAGCCGCGCGCCTCGGGCAGGGTGGTGCCGCCGCCGTCGACGCGCTCGAACCACGCTTCGAAGAGCGTGAGGTTCGCGTCGAGCAGGAGCTGGTCGCCGCTGTAGGCGAGGCCCGCCGGGTTGTACCAGAGCGCGTGCGGGTCCTCGACGCCGGCCACGTACGCGCCGCCGCGCGAGAGCGGGCGCACGCCGCGGGGCGCGAGGTAGAAGCCGCCCGCGTGCGCGAGCGACGCGGCGCTCGAGACGGCGAGGGCGCTGGCGATGGCGAGGAGCGTCCGCGTCACGGGCGTGCGCAGCGCCAGGTCCGTTCGTCGGTGCACGTACACGTCACGCCGGCGTAGCACGTCCCGCGCGACGCGAGCTGATCGCCCGGGGTGGTGCACGCGAGGCCCGCTTCGGGCATGCAGTTGCGTTGCTGGATGACCCGGTTGAGCCGCTCGAGGCCGCGGTCCTCGTCGAGCATGAAGTCCGTGGTCTGGCCGAGCACGGCGCGGAGATCGCTCTGATCGAGCGGGCCGCCCGCGTTCGGCCGCGCGCGGTTCACCTCGGCGATCACGTCGATGATCGTCTCGAGCGGCGTGATCTCGTCGCCGTCCGCGGGGATCGCGACCGCGTTCTGGAGCACGCGGCGCAGCGTGCGCTCGTCGTCGACCTCGGCGACGTCCCGCAACAGCTCGAGGGTGTCGCGCAACGCGCTGCCGCGGACGTCGAGCGACGCGCCGCCGCCCCGCAACACGTCGTGCACGTTCGGCGCGAGGGCCTCGGCCATCGCGTTCATCAAGGGGACGAGGTTCTCGTCGTCCTCGAAGACCATGAGCGCGTCGGCGAGGCCGTAGAGCGTGGAGAGGAACGCGTCGTTCGCGCTCGCCTCGTCGACGAGGTAGCCGAGCAGCGCCGCGAGCGCGCCGCGCGCCTCCTCGTCCTCGTTCACCGCGTCGAGCAGCCGGATCAGCGCGGCGAAGAGCGGCTCGCGCATCGTGTCGGCGAGCCGCGAGTGGAGCGAGCTCGCCCACGGCTCGAGGTCGCCCTCGGCGCGGTGCTCGTCGACGCGCTCGCGCACGAACGGCAGCGCGGCGAGCAGGATCGCGCGCGCCCGCTGGTTGCCCATGCGGAAGCCGGTGCCGAGCGTCTCGGTCGCGAGGAACTGGTCGGCGATCGTGCGCCGCGCGATCAGGAACTCCGCGCGGCGGGCCGGGGCGCCCGCCCACGCGGTGTCCATCGCGCCGAGCGCGTCGGTCAGGAGGTAGATCGGCGAGAGCGGGACGGTGCGCGATCCGTCGTTGTACGACGCGGTGGCGCGGCCGCGCCGATCCGTGAGGCCGGGGCTCAGGCTCGGGTCGACCATCACGCGCGCGGCCGCCGCGAGCGCGGCGACGCCGTCGACGCCGGGGCGCACCTCGATCGACTCGGCGGCGAGGTTCATCGCGTGCAGGCGCGCGGTGAGCGCGCCACGGCCCGGCGCGTCGTCGAAGCCGTCGGCGAGCAGGGGCTCGTAGCTCCGCGCGTTGGACTGGTAGCTGAAGTTCGCGTCACCGGGCCGGCACGGGCCCGGACCGCACGTCTCGCTCGAGCCCGCCGAGGCCCAGTGCCGGTGGAGCGTCCCGAGGATCGTGCCGAACCAGTAGTCCCCGTTCGTGTCGTTGGTGAAGCCGGGCCGGTGCAGCACCTCGAGGAGCGGGCGCATCCCCTCGTAGAAGCCCGGGATCTCCCACGCGAAGATCGTCCCGTGGTAGCGCTCGATCACGGCGTTGCCGTGGCGGTCGCGGACCGGCGCGAACATCTGTCCCGCGAAAGTCGAGTTGCAGTTGCCCCCGTCTGCGTCGGGGACGCACGAGCGCGTCCCCGACGCGTCGGAGAGCCCCCAGAACACGAGCCGGTTCATCGCCTGCGGGGTGGGGCGGCGCGTCAGCCCCTCGATGCCGGAGGCCTGCTCGAGCGCCTCGTCGACGTCGAGGCCGACCGCGTCGGCGAAGTTCGTGATGGCCGTGAGCAGCCCCGACTGCAGCTCGAGCTGGTAGGTGCCGAGGATGGTCCGCGCGTACGCCTCGGCGACGTTGTCGATGCGGATGAGCTCGCACTGGCGCGCGGTGCCGAAGAGCGGCCACTGCAGGTTGATCCCCAAGAGGCGGATGTTGAGGCGCGCTCCCTCGCGGTTGCAGACCGTCACGCCGTTCAATCCGTCGATGAGCGCGAGCGTGCGCTGGAAGAGGCTCTCGTTGTCGAACGTGTCGGGGGAGGACCACGCGACGGCCTCGTCGAGCGGCAGTCCGCGCGGCGTCCCGTTGACGTTCGTCGGATCGTAGGTGACGCGGTCGCGGTGACGCATGAACGACGCGTAGGTCGGGCCGACGCCTGCCGAGCGCGGATCGGAGAAGGAGCGCATCACCGCCTCGAGCATGCCGGGGCGCTGCGCGATGCGGCGCGCGAGCTCGATCAGCTCGTCCCACAAGATGCTGTCGGGCGAGAGCTGGGCGTCGGGGTAGTCGTCGCCGCGCACCGCGAGGTAGCGCGCGCCTCGCACCACACCGGCCGCCGCCGACTCGTGGTCCGCGAGCAGCGTCTCGGTCGTGCGCAGCGCGTCCACCGTCTCGTCGTGGTAGAGGAGCTGACCGAGCGCGTAGACGGCATCGAAGAGCGGTCCCGCGCTCGTGTCGAACGCGTCGTACTCGTGCGTGTGCGCGCCGTAGCGGGCGGACGCGCGCGTCGAAGGCCCGAGGAGCACGGGGAGCCCGCGCGACAGCTGCATCAACGTCGGCGCGTCCGGGTCGAACCACGGCGCGAGCTCGGCGGTGACGCCGGCGAGCATGGTGCGGTCGGCGTCGAAGTACGACCAGACCCGGGTGCCGTCCGAGCGCAGCGCGCGCCCCGCCGTGTCGCGCGGGACGCTGCCCTCGTCGACCACGCGGAACGGGGTCGGCAGATCGAGCAGCACGCCCCCCGCCGCGACGAACCGACCGAGACCGTCCACGTCGGCGAGCCCGTCACCGTCCGCGTCGACGAAGGGCGCGGGCAGCGCGCCGGCGGGGCGGTTCGGGAGCGCGAGGCCGCGTAGGTCGCGCGTCACGACCCAGCGCGCGCCGCCGCTCGCGAAGCGATCGCTCTCGGTGAACATGAGCTGCCTCGTCAGCGCGAGCGTGGTGCGCGTCGCCTCGTCGTCGCTCGGGTCGATCGTCATCGTCGCCATCTCGAGCGCGAGCGCGCGCGAGAGCTCGTCGAGCTCCTGGTGCGCGGCGCCCTCGAGCAGGACGCGCAGCGCCAGATCCGTGAACCGATCGAAGTCGGGGTAGGCCATCACGGGGCGCGTGACGCCGAGCGCGAGCCGCAGCGGCCGGTAGCCGCGGCGCATGCCGAAGCGCTCGAGCGCGGCGATCGCCTCGTCGTCGGCGCTCAAGCGCGCGAGGAAGTCCGCGAGGCGGCGCGTCTGGCGCGGGAGCCGCTCCTCGGGCGGGTCGAAGAACGGCATGAGCTCACCGAGGAAGTGGCCGAGCTCGTCGCCCATCGCCGCGGGCAGCGTGCGGTCGAGCGCGTCGGCGAGGCGCGCGCGGTTCGCCATCAGCGCGACGAGGCGCGGCGGCGCGTCGGCGGGCGGCGGCACGCGCCCCTCGCACACCGGCTTGTAGCGCGTGCCCTGGACGTCCGTCGGATCGGACTCGCGCGCCATGCGCTCGCAGAACACCTGGACGATCTCCTCGCCCAGCGTGCCGTGCGTCGCGGGGAGCGGCGTCGTGTCGAACTCCGCGCACCCCGGGGCGAACAGCCCCGGCAGACCGATCACCGCGCAGGCTCCCGCGAGCCCGCGCACGAACGCCCATCGTGTCATCCCACTTCGTCCCCGAGCCAGCGACCCGAGCCCACAAGCTACGGGAAGCCGCGCCGCGGTTCCAGCGGCATCGCGCTACTCGAACGCGGGGCCCGAGCCCATCGAGCTCGCGCAGTAGGTCGCGTCCGGGCTCGCGGCGACGCACTCGCCCGCGCGGCACGCCCGGCTCTCGCATTCGTCGTCGTCCGCGCACGCCGCGCCCTCGGCGAGGCGGAAGTCACAACCTCCGGGGGCGCAGCGCAAGCCCGCGGACGCGCAGTCGTCGTGGCTCGTGCACGGATCGAAGCGCAGAGGCGCCGGCGCGCAGCGCCCGCTCGCGCAGTTGGCGCTCGCGCACTCGACCGCGCGCACGCACGCGTCGCCCGTCGCGCGAAGGCCGCGATAGATGCCGAGGATGGCGTCTCCGTAGCGGATCGGGACGCACATGTCTCCCATCGTCGCGAGCCGCGCGAACTGGTTGCCCGCCGCGGCCTGGTTGTAGCTGACGGCCCCGGCGGCGAGCAGCTCGGTGAGCTCGTAGCCGCGCTCGCGATCTTCGCAGCGCACCGTCTGGTCGCTCACGCAGGCGGCGAAGCTCGGGTAGACGCGCGCGTCGTCGCTGCAGCACAGGCCGTTCGCGCGGCAGTACGCGTCGACGAACGCCTGGCAGACCTCGCCGATGGGGATCGGCGCCATCGGGTACTCGCGCGGGCAGTACTCGGGCGTGAACTCGGTGCAGCGGCCCGAGTCCGCGCCTGCGTCGGAGGGCGCGGCCGCGTCGCGCCCGGCGTCGAGCCCTCCGCCGCTCCCGCCGTCGCAGGCCGCGAGCGTGAGCAACGAGGTGAGCACCAAGGCGCGGCGGACCAGCATGAGGCCGCTACCGTACCCTCGACGCTCGCCGCGGTCGAACGGCGGGAATCGAGCGCCCACGCCGGCGAGCGCCCGTCGAGGCGTCCGCGCGAGATCCTTCCCCGCGCCGGAGGCGCGCTCTCCTCGCCTCCAGGTCTCCCGTCTCTCACGGGAGGCGAAGAGAGGAGGGGAGCCGAGGAGGGTTGGAACCTTCGCCAACTCAGATCAACACGACACCACCGTCCGGCGGCACGATGATGAAGACGCGGCGCTCGTCGAGGCGGGCGACGCCGTTGCCGAGCACGATGATGCGCGCCTGGAACACCTGCGCGGTCTCCGCCGGCATGCGCACGTCGTTGTAGAAGTCGACGGCGAACTCGACGATGGTGCCCGGGATGACGCCGTAGAAGGTGGTCTCGTCGAAGCGCGTGTAGCTGACGCCGGGGCGCGCGCCGGGGATGCCGTCGGAGCCGTA
>JAHBWG010000026.1 GCA_019637095.1 Sandaracinaceae bacterium
CATGTCGCCTCGGCCCCCGAGGCGGCGGCTCGAGCGGGCCCCGGGGCCGCGCCTCGCCCTCCCCGGGGGCGCGTACCTCGGACGGATCATGTCTTCCTCCCCTGTACCTCGGACGGATCATCATGTCGCCTCATCACGTGAACCACAGACTCAGCAATCAGCACCACACCCATTGCCGCAAGGGCCACACCGAGGCCGGCGCACGCTCCATAGAGCACCAGGCCAGTCACAAGAGCAGCGAGGACACCGCCCGCGTTCGTCAAGAAGTAGTCGCGAAAAGTCATCACCACCCCACTACTGGAACGCAATGCCACCGCGATACGGCCCAGCACGATGAAAGGAATGACCACGGCCAGCAACGTCATAAGCAAACTCAGCGCTGTCAACTCAGGCTCGCAGACAGTCTCGAAGGACTCCGGATCAGCGATGCACCACCTTTGGGCTACGATCCCCGTGACGCGCTCGCTCATCCAATAGGTGAGACTCAGCCCCAAAGGCGCCACAGGGTAGCCTAGGCTCAAGAGGGCAGCTCGGCGCCATATCGGGCGAGTGCCCTGGATCTCACCGAACATCAAAGCTCACTGTTCGTCGTCCCTAGGGCGCCTCGGGCTCCGTTTGGCGCGCCTCAACAGATTGATCTCGGTCGGAACCATCTCCGACGTAGCGGTCAAGCCACTCGGCCTGGGCAGCGGCATCGAGGTCTCCTCGTACGACCATGCGGCCGAAGGCGAATCCCATGGCTGTGGCACGGAGGTCTGCGACCGACGCCCCAGCGTTGATTCGATTGGACATGTCAACGCGCTCTGGCAGTTGATACGCGTTGATTATCGGCTGGAGAAACGTATCTAGCTCCCCCATACTGAAGTTGTCTGAGCGGGTACTGGCCGAAATGTAGTCAACAGCAGCTTGAAACTCCGCAACCCACCTCGCGCCCGAGGCGGCGGCGGCTCCTTGGCTGGCAGATGGAACGCTCGGGTCTTCATGACCAATCGACATTGCCTGCAACAATACCCTCACCTCGAAACCGCTCCGCGCCGCGGTCATTCCATTTGAGACCGCTTGCAGGAAGTGGTGTAGTTGCGTGGCAGTCCCATCATCGAGTTCCGATCGAAGGCCGATATTCAGCCTTGTGTCACCCTGATCCAGATCGATCCGCCCGCGTCCCGTGTTCCGGACTAGGCGAGGGAACTCCATGGAGAGCATGGTAAACGGCTCGCCGAAATCCTCAACCGTGCGACGGGTGCCGAATGCACGGACAGTCTCGGCAAATGCCTCGACTTGGCTCCGCTCCCTATCCACCGATTGATAGAAAGCACGCGTTTCGCCGCGGCGGATCTGCCTGTCGGAGACCCAATCCAGTCCCAACGGATCCCGCGCCTGCAGCAGATTCCCACTCACATAGTGATACGAGTTCAGCGCCTCCCCACCGCCGACCTGATGCACATGCAGCGGATCCGGGCTCGCCCACCTCCCCAGCCGCGGCACCAGGTACCGCTCCCCGAAGTACACCACCCCGACTTCTTCGTCTGCCTCCTTCCCGGTGAAGCCGCTCGCCTCCGCCGCCGCCGACGGCACGGACAAGAAGGTCTCCCTGCCTCCCCCCGGGTAGTATGTCGAAGCTTCCACCAGCCGACCGGTCCTGACGTCGAACGCCGCGCTGGTAGTGTGCAGCAAGTCGCCCACCGCGACCACCATCCGCTCGTCGCGCAGGTAGTCGTCGCTCGAGAAGCTCTGCGAGCGGAACACCATCCGCGCCCCGGCCACGACGTACTGCGTCTCCGTCCCGAGCGTCGCGTTGGCCTCGTAGGCGCTGCCCCCGCGCAACAGCCCCCGCCGCTCGAAGTCGCCGGGATAGACATACAACGCAGTCCGCTCGCACGGCGTCCCGCTCGTCGGCGGCGTCACGCAGCCGCTTTGCCCGATCGCCTGCTTGAGCGTCCGCTGGTTCGCCCCGTCATAGCGGTAGCGCTGCCGCGTCCCGAGCGTCCAGTCGCCGAGCGCGACCCGGTCGTAGCGCCGCGCCTCGGCGAGCCGGTTGAGCTCGTCCCAGCGGTAGACGAAGTGCTGCTCGTGCTCGCACTCGCAGCTCTCGCGCAGCCCGCCGATGAGGCTCGAGACGCTGCCGGTCCCCACCTCGCACGCCGCCTCCGCGTCCCCTTCCGCGTGGCACTGCGCGTGGACCGTGAGCGCCACGAGGTTGCCGCCGGCGCCGTAGTCCGCCTCGAGCCAGCCGCTGCGCTCGACCGGCTCGCCGAGCGTGTGCGCGAAGTAGAGCGCGGTCGGCCGCGTGAGCGCCGCGTCGTCGTGCCCGTTCGCGATCGCGCCGAGCGAGCGCTCGTAGAACGTCGCCCGGTCGTCGGTCGACTCCGTCTGGTTCGCGAGGAAGTCCCAGCTCCACGTCTGGCTCACCACGCGCGCGCCGGCGCCGGTGGGCGGGACCACCGCCATCGTCGCGGGCTCCTGGCGCATCGGGTCGTTGCCCTGCGCGGCGTTGAACGCGCCGCGCCAGTCGGTGCCGTCGTCCTCGACGCCGTGCGAGCCGTCTTCCTGCGTGTACTCGTAGTCGGCGTGCGTGACGCGGTAGAGCCCGTCGTGCCGGATGCGGACGGACTGCGGCCGCCGCCCCGCCGGCCACTCGAGCGGGTCGCGGTGGTCGAGCACGGCGACGAGGTTGTTGGCGCGGTCCCACGCGAGCTCCTGGTCGGCCACGACGGTGACGCCGTCGAGCGGGTGCTCGCCCTCGCTCGTCTCGCGCACGGTGCGCATGCGGATCGGCCGGCGCCGCACGTCGTAGCTCATCGAGCTCACCGTCGGCGTGCGCGAGCCCGAGCTCGAGCCGTCGTCGGTGTCGCCGTAGCTGATCGACGACACGAGCCCGTCGCGCGTGTACGCGATGCTCTGCACCACGACCTGCTGGCGCAGCAGGTTGTCGTTCGGGTCCGCGGGCACGAACTCCTCGTCGTAGAGGCCGGCGATCGCCGCGGCCGGCAGCCCGCGCGCGTTGTAGAGGAGCCGGCCGACGATCAGCGGCGCCGTGCCCGCGTGGTCCGGGTCGAGCGGCAGCTCGACGGCGCGCGGCCGGCCCGCGTGGTCGTAGTGCGCCTGGCGGACGTACGTGTGCGCTTCGTCGTAGGTGACCTGCGCGCTGCTCGTCGGCGGGTCCTCTTCCTCTTCAGGGCGGCCGTCATCGCCTGTCTCGGGGTTCGGCTCGACGACGAGCGGCGCGCTCACGAGCGCCATCTGCCGGGCGGTGAGGATCGCGTTGCCCCGGTCGTCGTACGCGATCGCCGCGCGCTGGCCGCGGTCGCGCACGCCGGTCGCGCGTCCTTGCGTCGGGCTCTCGGGCACCAAGGCCACGGGCGTCGTCGCCCAGCTCGGGCGGGTGTCGTAGTCGTACGCCACGTCCACCGTGAAGGTGGTGGTCTCGTGCGTCAGCCCCACCACGCTGCTGACGGTGTGGGCAGGCTGCTCGGCCCGCGCGGGCTGCGCCTCGCCGCACGAGACGTACTGCTCCCCGCGCAGCCGGCCGGCGTGGTCGTAGAAGAAGTTCTGACCGCACCCGCGAGGGTCGCGCACCGCCACCAGGTCGCTCGCCTCGTTGTACAGGTACCGCCACGACCGCGTCGAAGCGCTGCCCCCGGGCCAGTCCGTGTCCGGGTCCGCGCTCGAGAGCCGACGCCCGTGGCTGTCGTACGTGAACGTCCGCACCACCGCGTCCTCGGGCAGCGAGCCCGTGTACCAGTCCGGACGCGTCCCGCCCCGCGCGCGCACCAGCCCCATCACCACACCGTCGCACCGGTAGTACGACCACAGCCGGTGCGTCTCGGTCTCGCCCGTGTCCGGGTCCACGTTGCGCAGAATCTGCTCGATCGTACGGCCGAAACCGTCCATCACGCTCGTCGTGCACGTGTGGTGAAACGGGCTCGACGGGTCGTTGTCGAGCGGGTCGCACACGTCCATCGACCGAGAGTGGTAGCTCGTCCACGTCACCGACCCGTCCTCGGCGATCACCCCGCGCGTCCGGCCGAACGCGTCGTAGCGCACCACCGCATACGGGGTCGACGCCGGCAGCGCGAGCACGCCCGCGTAGTCCGTGTCGCTGCCGGCGTAGAGGTCCGCCTGGTACGTGCGCCGCACCGTCCCCTTCTGGTCCAGCGTCGTCAGGCCGCCGCGCACCCACGCGGGGCCCGACCCGGGATCGTTCGTCGACAGCGTGGCGCGCGTGCGGCCCAGGCCGTCGACGTAGGCGATCGACACGAGCGCGCCGCCGCCGCCCGCCCCGTTGCAGTCGAGCTCGGTCGTGCTCACCACCCGGCTCAGCGGCTGGCGGCCGGGGTCCGACGTGAGCTCGTAGCGCAGGTGCGTCGCCACCGCCGACGAGCAGCCGGCCACCGCCGGCGGCGTCACGCTCGTCAGCCGGCCCAGGCCGTCGTGCGTCACCGAGCTCTCGAGGCCGTTCGGGTCGGTGACCGACACGATGGCGCCCAGACCGCGGTCCCACTGGCCGACGCTCGTCAGCGACGTCTCGGGCGACAGCCGCCTCGTGAAGATCTGCTCCGACGTCACCACCTGCGCGTACTGCGTATCGTAGGTCGTGCGCAAGTAGCGGATGCACGCCGCGTTGAAGGCCGTCGGGCTGGTGACGTTGCCGCCCACGCAGTGCGCGAGCGGCTGCCCCCACACATCTCGGGGCCAGCTCTCGTCGAAGTTGGCGACTGTTTGGGTGTACGACCGCGCGCTGCCCTCCTCTGGTGACTCCCCCGCGAACGTGAACGTGTCGTGTGCGTGCATGACATACAACGACCGCGCCACGTCCCCGATCGACGTATAGGTATAGTCGACTCGGCGGCGCAGCGTCGTCCCGAGCGGGTGGGTCGCATAGTCGTAGACGTACGCGCGAAGCACCCCGGTGCGCCACTCGCCCGCGGCGTTCGTGAGGTAGGTGAGGCTCGTGGGCGTGATCATCGGCTCGAGCGAGCCGCCGCCGAGCACCCCGGTCCGCCCGCGCTGCTGCGAGACGAAGACGTGGCCGAGGTTCGTCACATTGGAGTTTCGCGTCATCACGCGGGTCGTGTGGGACGCGTCCGCGCGCACGCGCAGCGCGTGGCTTCGCACGGTGTTCGTGTGGGCCTGCGGCGGCTGCGGTACGCCCGTCGACGGGTCCACCGTCTCGGCGACGATGAGCGGGATCGTGGCGCTCGCGCTCCCGGGGACGAACGGGCTGGTGTCGTACCGAAACTCGTTCGTGTCGTAGACGTACGCGTAGTGGATCGGGCGGCCGTCGAGGCCCGTCGCGAGGCGCCGGTTCGACACCGTGGCGAGCGTGCTGCTCAGGTACACCCCCTCGTCGTCGAAGACCTCCGTGAGGTACTCGCGCCCCTTGAGCGATTCGAAGGGGTTGTGGGCGAGCCGGTCTCCCTCGAGCTCGCTCGGCCGCCGGCCCTGGTGGAAGTACGTGCGCGTGTGGACCGTGGGGTTGTTCCAGTCGCCCTCGGTCGTCGCGTCGGCCGCGCCGAAGCCCCGAAACTCTTGCTCGATGCCCTCGTAGTACGCGTCGTGGTACGCGAACCGGCTCACCGACACCTGCGAGGGGCGACCGAGCGCGGCGAGGTTGTCGGTGGTCGAGACGCCGCGCACGACCGTGCTGACGACGGGCGAGCCGTTCGCGCGCATCAGCCACTCGGACGCCTCGCTGCCGGTGCAGCGCGCGCCCCCGAGCTGGCCGCTCAGCTCGCACAGCGCCAGGTCCGGGCCGCTCGGCGCCGGGCTCCACGTGAAGCGACCGTCGGCCCCGGCCGACGCGCGCTCCGCCGCCGCCAGGTCGCGCACGTAGTCCTCGGCGCTCGAGCCGTACTCGATCGTCGTCACCGCGCCCAGCCCGTTGTGCACCCGAGTCAACAGGCGCGGCCGGCGGCCACCCGTCGGGTCGACGTACTCCCAGCGCCCCGCGTTCGCCCAGACCACGTCCGTCGTCGCGCTGCCGTCCACGTCCGCGAAGCGCACGCGCGGCGCGAACGCCGGCGCCGCCGGCATGTCCCGCGCGATCGTGCGGCGCGTCCAGCCCTCCCCCGCCTCGTTGAACCACACGTCGACCTCGCGGAAGCGGACCTGCACCAGGTCCGCCGCGCCGTCCATGTCGACGTCCGACAGGTACACGCCGTCGAGCTCGGGGCTCAGCTCCCACGGCGGGTTGGCCATCTCCACGTAGCGGTCGGCGCCTTCGCCCCGGGGGCAGCGCCGCGAGCCCGTGCCCCACACCCCCTCGCCGCGACCCGGCCAGTAGATCACGCGGCCCCTGCGCATCTGCACGATGTCTTGCAGGCCGTCGCCGTTCATGTCCCCCAGCCGCACCTCCGGGTCCTCGAAGTCGATCGGCGTGCCCCCTTGCAGCAGGCACGACTCGAGCGGCTCCGTGCTGAGCTGCACCGTGCCGTCGCTCGCGCGCTGGTAGCTCCCGAACCGGCCCTCGCCCTCCGGCAGCCAGCCGAGGTTCAGCCACGTCTGCATCACCGTGCCCGTCGTGCGCACGACGTCGATGAGGTGGTCGTTGTTGACGTCGAGCGCCCGCAGGTGCGCGCCGTCGCGCCCGAGGTCGATGCGCGGGTCCGTGTCCGACGCCGGCAACCGAACGCGCGCGTACGTCCACTCCCAGCCCTGGTCGGCCAGCGCGACCGCGTCCGCGCCGCGCCGCGTCGGCGCCCACCACCCGTAGTCCCGGCGACGCGGCATGTGCAAGAGGTCCCCGCGGCCGTCGCCGTCGATGTCCATCGGGACGACGTTCGCGTTGCCCAGGCTCAGCACCGTGTCGAGCCCGGCCGGGATCGCCATCGCCACCGCGTCGCTGAACGTGCCCGCCGCGCCGGCGGGCTGCGCGCGCCGGCCCGTGAAGCCGTTGAAGTAGACGCCCACCGCCGGCCGACCGTCGCTCGTGCGGAAGCGCGCCGGATCGGTCACGACCAGATCCGGCAGACCGTCCGCGTTCACGTCGAACAGATCCGCGCGCGCCTCGTCCACCGAGTGCGGCGGGCTGTTCGTCACCGTGCGCACGCGGGTGCTGATGCCGCCGAAACCGGGCACCGGCTCGGAGGCGTCGCGGCCGCTCGGCAGGCGCGTGTACTCGAAGCGCATCGGCGGCAGGCGCGCGCCGGGGACGTTCGAGCCCTCGGGCACCCCGGTGGCGCCGACGCACACGCCCGCGGCGCACGTGAGGTTCGGGCGGCCCTCGACGACGACCTCGGTCAAGAGGCTGTGGAACGACGTCGGGTCGTAGCTCAGGTGGTAGCGGCGCACGCGGGCGCGCGCGCCGCTCGTGTCGTCGTAGGCGGAGACGTCGATGCGCACGAGACGGCGCGCGATCGCGATGCGCCAGCCCGACACGTAGCCGGCGAAGGCGTCGGCCCGCGCCTCGTACACGAGGCGCACGCGCGCGCCGTAGCTCGCGAGCGACGCGGTGCAGCCGCGCGCGGTGGCGGGGCTCGTCGAGCCGCACGAGGCGGGCGAGACGTAGAAGACGTCCGCGAGGTAGCTGCGCCCCTGTTGCGACTCGTGGACGTAGTAGACGGTCGAGCCGTGCGCGTCGCTCATCCGCGTCAGCGCCCAGCGATAGACACCGCCGCGCGTGCGCTCGGGATCGCGCTCGACCGCGTTGGCCGACGCGGTGATCGCCTCGGGCGCGCCGGCGACGAGCTGGCCGAAGTCGAAGCGCGTGCCGTCGGGGCTCTGCACGACCCATCGCTCCGAGTCGGGGGAGCGGAAGAAGCGCATGAAGCCGCCCTCGATGCGCGCGCGGTACTGCTGCCAACCGACGACCTCGGCGGGGAGGATGGCGGCCGAGCTGCCGCCGTGGCGGAGGTGGTCGTCGACGATCGCCATCGCGGCGCCGTCGACCGGGACGAGCTCCTGACCGCCGTTGTACATGAAGCGGTCCTCGTCGGGATGCCACGTCGCGCGATCGACGTAGCGCGGGAGGCCGCGATCGGTCTGACGGCTGATGAACGGCACCGCGAGGTCCCAGCCGAAGCCGGCGATGCCGTTGCCGCCGCTCGTGGCGTAGGAGAGCGCGAGGCCGGGCTGGACGCCGGCGCGGCCCGGCGCGACCGCGATCGGGACGCTGAAGGTGGCGGTGCCCGAGCTCAGCACGGGGGAGAAGCTCTCGCCCATCCCCTCGACGGATCCTTCGGCGCTCGGGAGGCTGATGGCCTGCGGGGTGACGCCGCTGCCGCCCTGCTCGGTGCTCGGCAGCGCGATGGGCGTGGCGCTCGGGTCCGGCTCGGTGTGCGGGGCGTTCGGATCGACGTCGGGCAGGTCGTGACCGCCGGCCCCGAGGTCGGCCGGGTCGAAGCGATCGCCGAGGTCGACGTCGGTCTCGAGGTAGGCGGGCTCGCCGTCCTGCGCGTACGCCAGCGCGGGGGCCCACGTCATGAGCGTCGCGAGCGCGGCGGCGAGCGCGCGCGTCGCGAAGCCGGCGGGGCGGCGGGCGAGAGGTCGTGAGCTCCACCAAGATCGACGCATCGGCTCAGCTCCCGGGCAAGAGGAACGCGACGACCGACCGCAGCGCGCCGGACGCGCCGACCGAGCGCCGCCCGTCGCTCCAGGTGAACCACGTCCCCCGGGAGGTGGTGTAGACCGACACGTCGCCTTGTCGGCCGCCGATGAGCATCGCGCTCAGCGCCTCGGCCTCGTCCGCGGGGAGCGCGGCCGCGTCGACCGCCTCGTAGGTGACGCCGGCGCGCCGGCCGTTCTGCTCCCACGCGACCACGTAGCCGCCGCCCGGACGGACGGCGACGCTCGGCGCCTCGTCGGCGAGCCCCTCCTCGCCGTGGCGCTCGAGCGTGCCGAGCGAGGGCGGGTCGCCGCTCGCCGCGATCGTGCGCGAGATGATGTCGCCCGCGTAGTCCGTGTCGCGCTCCGTCCACGCGGCGACGAACGTCGAGGCGTCGAGCGCGACGAGCGCGGGCTCGGCGCCGTCGGCGCTCGAGAGCGCGAACGGCGCGGTGGCGGCGCCGCCCGGGCCGAAGCGGCGCGCGCGGAGCGACGGGCGACCGAACGGCGCCGACGCGGCGACGGCGTAGGCGACGAGAAAGGTGTCGCCGATCGCCGCGAGCGCCGGTCGTGACGCCGTCTCCGTCGCGCCGGACACGATCCACTCGTCCTCGATCGGCGCGCCGGCGCTCGAGAAGCGGCGCGCTTTGACGACGGTGGCGCCGAGACCGCTCTCGGTCGCGCTCGCGTCGGTCCACACGACGACGAAGCCGTCGGACAGCGCCGCGACCCGCGGCTCGCGCTGGTCGCCGGCGACGGTGGCGTTGGCGGCGCGCACGGGATGGACGAAGGTGAGGTCGTCCGGCGAGCTCTCCACGATGCGCAGCGCGATGCCGGTGCCGGCGCCGTCGAGCTCGGGCGAGGTCCATACCACGGCCCAACCGCCGCCCAGACGTCCGGCCACGCTTGCCTCGGCGTCCCAGCCCGCGCCGGGAAGGGTCGCGAGGACGAGCGGGTCGGCGAGCCAGCCGGGGGGGAGCTCGACCGGCACGGGAATACCCGTCCAGCCCTCTTCGATCATCGAGTCGACGTCCGACGGGAGCGGGTAGCGCACGCCGCCGTACGTCGTGCGCTGCGCGCGCAGCTCCGCGTCGTCGCCGGTCTCGGCCACGAAGACGAAGAGCAGCTCGCCGAGACCGTCCTCGGCGAGCGCGGGTGAGAGACGGCTCGATGCGTCGACACCATCGGCCCGCGAGGAGATGACCGCGCGCTCGCTCTCGCACGTGGACGAGCACGCGTCGCCGTTGCGCGTGTTGCCGTCGTCGCAGCTCTCGCGCGGCCAGTCGACGCCGACCTCCTCGCCGGTCTGCCGGTAGCCGTCGCCGCACCCGCGCAGGCGGCACGCTCCGAACACGCAGATGTAGTCGTCGCCGTCGCCGCCGCACTCGGTGCTCCCGTCGGGGCGCGCGTAGACGGTGCACTCGTCGCACGCGACGATGGCGGTCTCTTGTCCGACGGCGCCGGTGGGCGCGAGCGTGTCCTCCCAGCTCGCCGCGTCGGCGGGGACGAAGGCGTAGACCCGCCCCGCGCCGGAGCTCGTGCCGGGCGCGCCGACCACCAGATCGAGCACGCCGTCGCCCGTGACGTCGAGCGCCCGCGCCGCGTTTCCGAGGCCGTCGCCGGGAGGGCGCCCGGACCATCCGTCGATCAGGAACCACGGTTCGGGGGTGGTGGTCCGATCGCCCTGGTGGACGACGAGGCGCGAGCCGACGCTCGCCGCGAAGAGCGAGAGCACGACGTCCGCGCTCCCGTCGGCGTCGAGGTCCGCGATGGCGAGCGGGCGCAGCTCGATGACGGACCCGACGAAGTCGGCGAAGAAGCGATCGGCGCTCACCTCGACGAACCCGGCGCCGACGCCTCCGACGAGCACCTCGTCGCCGGTCGCGGTCGTCAGGTCGCCGACGACGAGCGACGCGCCGAACGAGGACAGCGAGTAGGCGGACGAGAGCGTGTCGTCGCGCGTGGCCTCGTCGTAGACGTAGACCTCCTCGGCGCCCGGCGCGCCGACGACGAGCTGGTCCTGCGGCGCGCCGCCGACGCGGCCCGCGCCGAGCGCGTGGCCGAAGCGGTCGCCGTCGACGTCGCCGTCGAGCCGGTCCTCGGGCACGAGCGTGCCCGACGCGTTCAGGAGCCGGAACACCGCGCCGCGGTGCGCCGTGCCGCCGGTGTGGTAGTGCGGCGCGCCGACGGCGAGGTCCTGATCGCCGTCGCCGTCGAGGTCGCCCGCGACGAGCGCGAAGCCGAGCTCGCTGTCGGCGTCCGTGCGCGACGACGGGTCGAGGTCCGAGAGCGCGTACGCGGTCGGGGCGCCGAAGCCGTCCGCCGCGCCGCGGTAGACGAGGATCGGCGTGTCGGCGAGCGGGCCGCCGTAGGCGACGACCAGATCGTCGTGCGCGTCGGTGGCGTCCAGATCGAGCGCGAGCACCTGCGCGCCGAAGCGCGCGTCCTCGACGGGCGAGGCGGCCTCGAGCGCGAGCCACGGCTGGAAGCCGCGGCTCGAGCCGAGGTAGACGTACACGCGGCCCGCCGCGTCGGTGTCGTCGACGGTCTCGCCCGGGGCGCCGACGGCGAGGTCCGGGTAGCCGTCGCCGTTGAAGTCGCCGACCGCGAACGCGGCGCCGAACGCGTCGCCGGCTTCGTCACGGTCGAGCGAGGCGGGGCCTGCTTCGGAGTGCGCCCAGCACGGGGCGCAGTGCGCGTCGTCGGTGGCGAGCGGGCACTCGGGCGGGTCGATCCACGACGCCGGCGGCGCGCCGAGCGCGGGGGCGCTGGCGAGGACGGCGGGGTCGGCGGGGGGCAGGAGGAGGGTGGGCGGCGCGGCGAGGGGGCCCGCGTCGGGCCCGGCCTCGCCGTCCATGAGGTCGAGCGCCGGGCGCGGGCCGACTTCGCAGCCGGCGACGAGAGCCAGCGCGAGCGCCATGAGACGGTGCTCCATGGCGCTTACCGCGAGCGCGTCCAGTAGCGGTAGCCGAGGACCACCTGCACGTCCTCGACGCGCTGGAAGTCGATCCCGGGCTCGTCCCAGATCCGCAGGAGGTAGGTGCCGTTGATCGGCCGGCCGCGCAGCTCGTAGCGAGTGTACGGGTCGAGCAGGGTGCGATCCGCGCTCGAGACGGGGTTGGTGATGTGGCGCTCGGCGCCGAGGGCGCGCGCCTGCTCGATGCGCGCGGTGAACAGCGGTGCGTCGTAGTCGTTGCCGAGCACGTTGCGCACGGTGTACGGACCGAGGTGCTCGAGGGTGTAGGGAACGAAGCCGCCCGAGTAGCAGGTGGACGGGAGGCCAGCCGCCGCGCAGTCCCGGACTCCCGTGCCGACGACGTTGAGCGCGATGGAGTCGATGCGGTAGTTGTAGTTGCCGCGCGCGAAGCCGGCGCCGCGGAAGGTGCGGGCGTGCTCGATGTCGCGCTGGTTGATGGTGAAGCTCGTCTCCCAGTAGCAGTACGAGGTCGCCGCGGAGCGCTCGCACCCGCGGCCGAAGCCCTCGGCGCAGAGGCGGACGCAGTTGCGCCGCCAAGCGCGCGAGCGGAACTCGTCCCCTCGCGTGTCCTCGCAGGTGCGTTGCCAGCGCGTGAGCGTGCTGCGCGTGTTCTCGAAGATGCCGGGCGGATGAGCCGCGGGGTCGTAGGGCCCGCTCGGCGAGCTCACCACGCGCCGGCTCACGTCCTCGAGCATGAGGCCGGCGAGGTCGACCGCCTGGGAGCCGAAGCCGTCGGGCACGATCCGGACGCGCACCACGTCGGAGGTGTCGAGATCGAAGATGCGCCAGTAGCGCGTCCACCCCGTGCCGCAGCCGTCGGTGGTCGACTGCGGGGCCCCGGACACGAGCGAGGTCGAGCCCGAGTCGACCACGTCGATCACGTCGGCGGGGTCGAGCGAGCTCATCGCCTCGGCGAACGCGCCGTACCAGGAGATGCGGTAGCGGCCGGGGGGCAGCGACACGTCCTGCCCGAGCGTCGTGTTGGCGGTCATGCCGCAGGTGCTCCCGCTGCACGTCGAGCCGTCGGGGTTGCCGAAGTAGACGCGGTGCGCCGTCAGGTCCTCGAGCTCCGGCGAGGAGAGGATGAACGGCACGAGGTCGTGGGAGCCGTCCGTCTCGACGAGCCGGACCGCGGCGACGCAGTTGGGCTCACCGGTGTCGCAGGCCTGCGCGGTCCAGACGGGCTCGCCGGTCTCCGCGTTCGTCGGGATGTCGAGCTGGCCCGCCTCGTAGAGGAGGTTGTTCGTCGGGTGCTCGCACCAGCCGCGGATGTTCTGCACGTCGTCGCGCAGCGAGACGACGGCGGTGTCGCGCCCGTCCTGGAACGGGTGGTCGATCTGGTAGCTCTGCACGACGCGCTCGAGGCGGCGCACGTAGTCGCCGATGAACTCGTCGGCGAACGCCTGCACGTCGAGGTCGGTCTCGTCGCGGAGGCGGGCGTAGTCCACGCCGGAGAGCTCGCAGACGCGGGCCTCCCAGCGCGCGGGAGCTTCGACGAGGGCCATGTCGTCCCGCATCATCGCGAGCGGCATCCCGAGGCGCTGCTCCACGGCGCGCTTGGCCATGAACGCCATGCGCACCGCGTCCTGGTGAGCGCGCTCGTAGCGGACCCGGGTGAGGTTGTAGCGGTTCCGGGTCGCGCGGTTGACGCGCGCGTGGACGTCCGCGGGGTCGGAGTCGAGGTAGAGGGCCTGGCTCAGGGCGGAGCGGGCCTGGCGGCGGGTGTTGTCGATGCCGGCGAGCGAGGTGTCGACCTGCTCGAGCAGAACCTGCATCCGCGAGGTGAGCTGAGAAAGTGTAGCGATCCGGGAGTAGAAGCTACCTCGCAGCTCTTGCAATGCCAGTGAACCGTCGAGGTCGGCGTTCTCGCCTTGGATGCGGTGGACCTCTCTCGCGATCACCGTCTGTATCGCAGCGTTGCCGCAGGCCACGCCAACGATCCCATAGGTCGCTGGGTTCGACCAATCGCCCTGAAGCGCCGAGGTGAGACACTGCGCGACCTGATTGGCAAGATTCGACCACATGTTGAGCTCTGCGATATCTCGCTCGTTCTCGATTCGCTCGGCGCGCGTACGGAAGCGGTCGAGGTCGTTGGCCATGCCCCGAACCTCGTTCGCGAGCAGCGGGGGCACCGACGCCAACTCCACGAGCCCCTGTCGTAACTGCGTAACGTTCTGCGAGTACACCCCTCCGGTCGCAGGGAACGCTCCAACGGAGGACTGACGACGCAACGCGTCGACGGCGCGCGCGGGCACCCGCGCAAACACGGTACTCTCCGCACGCTCCTGGAGCGAGTTGGCGGCGCACTCGATGTAGCGAGTCACCGCCGACAGGTCCCGCGCACTCACCACGGTGTCCGGCACGTCCTCCAAGTCGCACCCCGCTCCGCCTCCGGAGGCTTCCTGCGCGGCCTCGCAAAGCAGTTCTACCGAGTCGAGCATCGCGCCGATCGCGAAGCCGTTGGGCAGCGGGATCATGGACGTCAGTGAAGCGCCACCCGGGCGAACGACGCGTGATGGTTCGGCACGCAACGGTGGTGTACCGAGCAGCACCTGGAACAGCGGGGGGGCCGACGGAAGGGTGGCTCTGCCTCCCGTGACCTCACCCGTCGCGCCCACCCCGACCGGTGTCACCCCCATCCCCGCCCAGAACGCGTAGGCGGGAACGTCGGCTCCGGTGGAGCGGGAGATGTGCCCGGCGTCCACGAGAAGCCATCGCGGGAACGAGCCGCTGCCGCACGTGCCGCTCTGCGCACCCGGCCCGAAGGTGTATCCGGTGACTCTGTAGGCGTCACCGTAGTACCGCCAGAGGCGAGGCAGATCCGATCCGGTGTGACAGAAGTCGACCACCGACCCGTCACTCGCAGAAGTTCGCAGATCCGACGGGAGCTCCGCGCGCGCCCAGGAGATCAGTGCGCCGGAGTGAGGCGAGAGGCGCTGGACCAGCGGAGTGACCCAAGGCTGGGCGGCTGCGGCCATCATGGGAACGTGAACGCCGTCGAGGGGCTGGTTGTTGAGCGTCCGCGCAACTAGAACGGCCCTGAGCAGTCGGTCGTTGAACATGGCGCGCAGGTCGGCGTCGCCACAGTCCGCAGCGCCCATCGGGCTCGCCGCAAGACGACAGGCGAACGGAGACTCACCGTAGTACCCGTCGTGAGTACAGAACTCCGCGTCGGACATCGGGTCACAGAGAAGCCCCGTCTCGCTGGGACCTCTGAACGGGTCACCGGTTGATAGGCGCCAGGGCCTTCCGTCCAGGGTGAGACCAGAGTAGTCGTGAATCCGGGCCTCGAACCCAACGCGCCGAGCCAAGCGGCTCATCTGCACCGGGTCGAAGAAGCCTGAGAAGAGGGCTGTCGCAGACTCCCAAGTCAGTTCTGCGTCCGGGCGTCGTATCTGGCGCAGGGCGGCGCACGGGGGCGGCCTCAACTGCTGACCGGCGCCGGGCTCGCGGCTCTCGTAGTAGCCGAGTCGCTCGTTGACGAAGAACCACTCGTACCCCGCCGGGAGCGTGATGCCGAGGCCCTCGCAGTCCGTCGCGTTCGGGTCGGCGACGACGATGGGACAGCTCACGTTGTGGACGGCGCTCATCTCTACGTTCGGGCACACGTCAGCGTGGTTGTCCTCGTGGCGCCAGAGGCAGAGCGCCGAGGTACCGAGCGCGACGAACTCGTGCACCGTATCCGCGCCGAGGCACTCGTAGAGGCGGGCTGCGCCGGGATCCGGGGTGGATGCCGTGGCCCGCGCCTCCAGAACGGCGATCGGGTCGCGGATGCATTCGCCGACGCGGCAGACGTAGCCCTCACCACAGGGGCACGGGCCACCGCGCGCGTCGCCACCCTCGGGCTCGACGATGCCATCGAGATCGACCGAGCCCCCGCAGAGCTCCTCGAGGCGGGCCATCGCCGCCTCGGCGCGCATGTCGTTGCCGAGGCCCTGCTCGATGACGCGCTCGGCGAGCTCGTCGGCCTCGCGGGCAGCCTGGGCGGCCAGGCCGAGCCAGTACCGCCAGGAGCTCTCGTACTCGTCGCCGTCCGCCGACAGCTCGTTCTCCAGGGGAAAACGACCGTCGAAAGACTCACCGGCGCACGTGACTTGCGGCTGCGTACACCAGTCCGGGCTCGGCGCGATGAGCTCGCCGGCCATCCGGCTCAGCTCGGGCACGACCGGGATGACGAACTCTCCGGTGGCCGCGGGTGGCCAGACCCCGATTAGCGGGTCGTACGAGCCAGGATGAAACGGCGGCGCTCCGGGCCGACGACTGAGGACGTGCAGCTCTTCGTCGTTCACCGAAAGGCTGACGAACGTATGGAAAGCGCGGAAGCCATTCATGGACCACGTGCCGTAGGCTTCGGCGGTAACCATCGTGGCGGAGTTCCACTCGCATGGGATCCCTTCGATGGTCCCCCGAACCGTGCACGAGAGCGCGTCGGCGCCGACGGCGAGGACGACGTCACCCTCGTCCTCGAGGCCGTAATGCTGCACGGTGAGGTCGAACACCGAACTCGGACGGAAGATCGACACTCGGGCGGGGCGCTCGCGCTCGACCGCGCCGACGAACATGGCCAGCGGATCCAAGACCGACGAGGCGATGGATGGATCCATCCCCCAGTCGCCGTCCCGGATGAGCGTGAGCGCTTGGTCGTACGCGAAGTCGAGCGCGTGAGAGAGACTGCTCGCCGCATACGCCGGGTCGAGGATGTCCGACCCGTACGCCGGTGCATCCGCGCTCCAGCGCGCGACGTAGGCGTAGTGCTCCCATGTCGGGCAGGGCCGGCGGGCCGCCGGTGGCGGCGTAGAGGTTCGCGACGGTCGCACCGCCGGGGAGGGTGCGGGTCGGAAGGAAGATGTCGGCGGTACTCCGGGCGAAGGCGCGATGCTGGTCGCGGAGGTACGAGCGCGCCGTGGCGAAGTCCTCGACCGTGAGGCCTAGCTCATCGGCGAACACTCCTGCAGTGGTCGAGAACGTCCCATCCGGGAGGCCGCGGAGTGCTAGAAGGCGCGACCGAATACTGTCCGCACCGCCGACCAGGAAGTTCGCCAACGACGGCGTGTCGAGGTTCGTGATCGTGCTCGGCGGAGGGGCGGCCTCGCGGATGATCTGGATCGCCGCCTGGGTTCGGGCGTTCGGGAGGTCGGTCGTGCACCAGCAGGTGTCGAGCGCGCCCGCGGCTGGGTCCGGCACGCCCCCGTCGCCGGTCCCGGCGTCGGCGACGCCACCATCGATCTCAACCGTCCCACCGTGCCCCGCGAGCGAGCCACCGAGCCCGGGATCACCGCCGATGAGCAGGTGTGCCCCGTAGGCTCTGGAGAGCACCGGGGCGGAGTTGGCGAGGCGGGCCGCGTCAGCGATGGTGCCCTCGGTAGAGAAGTGGCCGTCGGCGACCGCGCGATTGGCGCTCACGGCCGCCATCGTGGCCTCGCGCATGACTGACACGGCCTCGATGAACGCCGTGGCGTATGAGCGCGCCAACGTCACTGGCTCCGCACCCGGACCCCAGTCCGGTGCAGGGCCGTACGTCTGCTCCAGATCCGCCAGGGAGCAGATCGTCGCTGCGTCGAGGTCGCCGCCCTGACGGAGCCCTGCCATTGCCATCGTCACAGCCGCTCTCGCCTCGCGGGCAGCGCGCTCGAAGATCGCGGCATTGACGGCTGTGGTCTGCGGAGGGACGACCCCGGCGGGCAAAAGGTCGATGGGACTCGCCACCACGCCAGCCATCTCGACCAAAGAGTTGGCGACACACAAGTGTGCGTGCAAGGAACAGTGGTGATGCGCGCAGGCGCCCTCCACGGTGCCGCAGATGCTCGGCAGCTGGTCTTTACAGTACTCGTCGAGATTGGTCATGAAACCATCGGTATCCTCGCCGTGGCCGAGAATATCGATGCGGGTCTCGCTGCCGTTCGGCCCGAGGACGCGAAGCAGCTGTCTCTGTCGAAGGCGCTCATGGGAGCGTCCGGGATTCTTCGAGAGCGACCACCCCTCGCTCTCGATGCAACTGGTGCACGTCCAGACACATGCCAACGCAAGAAGGACTCCGGAGAGGTCCCGTGCACGCACGCGACGGTGGAGTCGACGAGATCCGCAGCATCTGGACATACCTACCTCATGTTGCGCCGCGAGCGCATCGTATCGTGGTAAAGGAGGCGGCCGTCGACCACCCGAAGCGGTAACGATAGAAGACGGGAAATCGCACCCGGTCGATGGACGACGAGTGCTGCCAGCCGCGTCGCACTCGAAAGTTTACGGTGGCCGGACCCGTCGGATCCGTCCGAGACTCAGGGAGCAGGTAGTAGGCCTCGCTCCAGTAGTCGGACACCCATTGCAGACCACCGCCAACGAGTCTTTCGACACCGTAGTAGCTGGCGCCTAGAGGGTGAGCGTCTACATCGCGCAGCTCTCCGCTTTGTCCGCAATTGATGTAGAGTTCGCACCGCGAGTCATCACCCCAGGGATAGACGACCTCGCGCGGAGCAGGCCCGCGTGCCGCCTTCTCCCACTCGGCTTCCGTGGGGACTCGGCGACCTCCATCCCACATGCAGAACGCAACCGCCGATTCGAAGGGGACCTCGCGGACGGGATTGCGCGCGAGGTCGGGGTTCGCGAGACGCGATGCGCCGGTGCTGCCGACGATGGGCGGGCAGCCGCCGGCGTCGATGCATGCCTGGTAGCGCTGGTTGGTGACGGGGAAACGGTCGATATAGTAGGCGGAAACGTAGACCTCGGCCATCGGGCTCGAACCCACGTAGTAGTCATCCGGTGGGCTCAGCCCACGGTTGAAGAGCCCCGCCGGGATGCAGATCTCCTCGGCGTCTGCGGGACTGGTACGCCGCACGCCACCGCACGCATCGACGCAGACGGGGGCGGTCCACGTGCAGTCGGCCTGGCAGGTGCGCTCCTCGACCTCGCTCGGACCACACCCGGCGAGATCGCGGCTCGTCTCACCCGCCATGCACTCGCCGTCGGGGACGACGACGCGCCACTCGCCCCAGTCGCAGTCTTCGGTGCAGCGCCTCGTGCGCTCACCGCAGAGCAGGGTGTTCTCGGTCTCGGGCTCGCCGGCGATGCAGACGCCTTCGCCGGAGCACGCCCCCGGCGTGCCCCAGCGGCCTTCGGCGCCGCACTCCTGGCGGGCGCCGCCGCAGCGGCCGCACGTGACGAAGCGCACCTCACCCGGGTCGCACGGCTCGTCGGGAGAGCCGGCGTCGAAGCCGGTCCCTCCGGCATCTCCGGCGTCGGCGCTCGTCGCGCCCGCGTCCGACCCGGCGTCGGTACCCGGCGGGTCGGTGGGCGGATCGCCGCAGCTGACGAGCGCGATGGCGAAGAAGAGAGCGAAGTAGGGGATCCAGCGGTTCATCATGTCGACCTCCGTGGGCGTCGTAACGACATGATGAACGCGATCGCGAGGATGGGAACGACAAAGCCCCCGGCGGGGGCCGCGGGCGCGGCGGCGCAGCCGCCCGTGGAGCGCGGCACGCAGACGTCGCGGCCGTCGACGCGGGCGCAATCGTGCCCGGCGGGGCACGCGCGCGCGGCGGAGCAGGCCCGCGTACACGCGGACGCGCCGCTCGTGCTCCGCAGGCAGAGGCCGGTCGTGCAGTCGCCAGGGACGGCGCAGGCGTCGCCGAGCACGCCGGCTCGGGGGACGCACTCGCCGGCGACGAGGTGCCGGACGCAGTCGTGACGGGCGGGACAGGAGAGATCCTCTCCACAGGTCGAGACGCAGCGGCCTTCGGCGGAGCAGGTGCGGCTCCGGCACTCGGCGCCGCTCGCGCACGGGTCGCCGTCGGGGGCGCCGTCCGGGACGCACGTCCCGGCGAGGCACAGGTGGGCGGGCTCGCAGTCGGGGTCGCTGGTGCAGCGGCCGTCGCACGCGCCGTCCGTGCAGCGCGCGCGGCAGGTGCCCCGATCGCACGCTTCGCCGAGACCGCAGGTGGCCTCCCCGCAGGTGGCGACGCACGCGCCGTCCGCGCACGCCAGCCCGCGCGGGCAGCCGCGCGTGCGACAGTCGTAGAGGAAGCACGCGCCGGCGGCGTCGTCCGAGGAGAGCGCGTAGTGCGAAGGGCCGACGTACGCGGGGTACATCACGTGCTGCTCGGCGTCGGACATGCCGCCGCAGTCGGGCGCGCCCGGGTCGTGGCCGAGGCCGCACGCGTGGAGCAGGCCGAGGAAGTGACCGGCCTCGTGGGTGAGGACGGCGCGCAGGCTGCGCACGGGGGCGCCCGGATCGCCCGCGTCGCGGGCCCAGCGGTAGTCGACGCCGTTGAGCAGGATGTCGGCCTCGGCGATGCGCCACTCGCCGCTCCCGTCGCGCTCGTAGAGGAGGTCCGTGACGCCGACCGCGTCCGGAGGCAGGCCGAGCGCGGCCCAGTTGCCGGTCTCGCGGACCCAATAGAGGTCGTTCTGTCCGTCCTCGGGCCGAGGCGGGCGGCTGCTCGTGCCGGCGTGGAAGACGTCGAGCGCGGCGCACGCCGGCTCGCTCCAGGCGGAGAACGCGAGCGAGGCGGTGTCGACGACGCTCGCCGCCGCGAGCCCGGGGCCCCCCGCTTCGTGGACGCGATAGCCTATGCGCCCGGGCGCCCAGGCCACGCGCTCGGTGCTCCGCAGCTCGGGGAGGTCGGCGCCGGTGCGGTACGCGTGCGCGGGCGCGGCGACGCCGAGGACGAGCGAGACGAGGACGAGCGAGGCTCCGAGCAGCGCGCGCGTCACGGGCGCACCTCGCCGGACGACGTCTGACGCGCGGCGCGACGCACGGCGTCGAGGGTGACGGGCGCGAGCGCGGGGCCCGAGGCCCGCAGCGCGTCTCGAGGGTGGATCGCGCCCGGGCTGCCGGGCTCCGGGGTCCACTTGCCGCGGCCCATCCCGGTGGGCCAGAGCCCGCCGCCGGCGCGGAACAGGAACAGCACCACGTCCTCGCCCGCGCGGAACGTGGCTTGCCCGGGGACGACGCGGAGCCGGTCGCCGAGGCGGCCGCCTTGCACCCAGACGTCCACGACGGTGTACCCGGGGCCGCGCAGGGTCTCGTCGACACGGACGCGCGCGCGGGTGTGGATGCCGGGCTGCCCGGCCGGGCCCTCGGGGAGCACGTCGGTCGTCAGGACGCGGCCGACCACGACGAGGTCGCTCGCGGCCACGAGCTCGTCGACGGTGACGTCGGCGAACGTGGTCGCGCGCGCGGCGCCCGACCAGAGGATCGGCAGCGCGACGGCGGCGAGGAGGGTGCAGCGCATCATCGCAAGCGACGATGACGCGTGGAGCGCGCGTCCATCGAGGGGAGAGAACCCGCCCTTCGTCGCTTTCTGCGTGGGGAGCAGAGAGCGCAACGATCTCGGTGAGATCAGCCGGTCGAGCGAGACGAGGGCCGACGCGGGGCCGCGAGATCGTGGGGAGATCGAGGGGCGCGCGGGGCGGGTTTTCCCGCCCCGTCGATCCCGCGACGCGCGGCGGCGAGGTCTTCGATGGCCCGGAGGCGCTCGGGGTCGGGCGGCACCGGGGGCAGGCCGGCGAGGAGCTGTCCGACGTCCGCGAGGCGGCTGACGCCGAGCGCTTCGCAGAGACGACGGATGCGCTTCTCGACGGATCGCTCTTCGACGCCGAGGCGGTCCGCGAGCTCGTCGCGCCGGGTCTGCTCGATGGCGTAGGCGACGAAGGTCTCGCGCGTCGCGCCGTCGAGGCGTCGCGCGTCGGCGTAGGCGAGGACGCGCGCGACCGCGGCGAGGCGGGCGTCGAGCGCACCCCGCAAGAAGCGATGCTCGATGCGCTCGCGCGTGAGGACAGGGTCGTTGCGCAGGACGCGGTGCGAGGCCACGTCCGCGGCGCGGGCGAGCGCGTCCGGCGAGGCGGCACGGACGACCGCGAGGACGGGGAGGCCGCCCCACCGCTCGCCGACCTGCGCGAGGTGCTCGCCGAGGGTGCGGACCATATCCATGTCGGCGACGACGGCGCAGAGGACGGCGCCGGCGCCGAGCGCGTCGGCGAGGGCCTCGCGATCGGGGACCCCTTCGACCCGGAGCGCGGGCGGAGCGGCGCGGGCGAGCTCCTCGAGGGTGGCGTCGTCGCTCGTCAGCGCGAGCGCGACGAGGTCGAGCCCGGCGCGACGGACCGGTCGCAGGCGGATGCCGGAGCGGTGCGACATCGGGGTCACTCTATCCCCAGGTCGTCGCCATCGAGAGCTACCCGCACAGGGGTAGCCCCATCCGTGGACGCGCGCGGCTCGAGGCGATCGTCGAGGCGATCGCGGACGGTGTGATCGCGAACGATGCGGTCGCGGAAGTCGGACAAGCGGACGAGGCGCGCACGCTCGAGGGCGCGCCTCGCGTGGTGCTTGACGGTGTGGGGCGTGATGTCGAGCTCGCGGGCGATCTCCTCGTAAGTGCGGCGCTCGAGGAACGGCGAGGGCGACGATGCGCATCTGGCGCTCGGTGAGGCGGAGCTCGGTGAGCTCCTCGGTGAGGGCGGCGGCGAGCGCGCCGGGGCCGCGGACGTCGGCGATGAAGGGGGCGAGGTCCTCGACGCTGGCGGGCTTGCGCAGGAACGGGACGCGCAGGCGGGCGACCGCGTTCGGCAGCTCGGCGGCGTCGTGGCCCGTCAGGACGAGGGCGGGGGCGCGGATGGGGCGCTGCGCGAGCGCGGCGAGCACGTCGAGGGCGGTGCCGTCGGGGAGCTCGAAGTCACAGAGGACGCCCGCCCACGCAGTGGAGGGCGCGAGGTGCGCGCGCGCGGCGCGGACGTCGGGCGCGATCACGGCGACGACGGGATCGAGAGAGAGCAGCCGGGCGAGGGCGCGGGCGGCGAGCGGGTCGTCCTCGACGACGAGGACGCGGGGGGTGGTTCGTCGGGTCACGAGCGATCCATCGGACCATCGCACGGCCGGTTGCGCGGCCGACGGCGCCGTTCGAGGCCAGGCCATCGCGCAGCGATGGCCGTTGGCCGAGGGGGGCCCATCGCCTCGCGATCGGGTCGAGCGCGGCGCCCGTTCGTGTTGGGTGGGGGGCCCCATGCGGCTCTGCCGCAGGGGGGAGGGTTGAACAACCCCTCGCCAGCTCAGCTGTTCACGTCGACCGTCGTCTGGCTCGGCGAGATCTGCGCGCCGTAGGCGTTGGCGCTGTCGCCGTTGCTCGCGACCGGATCGAGGAAGCGCGCGATCGCGTCGCCCTCGACGTTGACCTTGCTCGAGCCGTTCTCCCACACGCAGAGGTCGCTGTTCTGACCGCTGATCACGCCGCCGCTCGTGCCGCCCTCGTCGGTGCTCGTGCTGCCGATCTCGCTCTCGACGGTGCAGACGTACTTGTTCGAGATCTTCACCTTGTCCGAGCAAGTGTCGCTGTCGGTGTCGCTGACGTCCCCGAGGCTCGTGTACGGGATCGGGATCGTGCCGCTCGCCGACGGGGTGTTGCACACGTTCGGGAACGCGAACGTCTGGCCGCCTTCGGTGGTGGATGCGTACATCGGGGTAGTCTCCTTCGGTGCGGGCCTCAGCCGAGGTGGATCTTCTCTGCGTCGATCGCCACGTCCTCGTCCGCGCGGATCACGGCGCGGCCCGCGAAGAGGTGGAGCGCGTCCTTGGCGAGCTGGCGGATGCGCCCCGCCCGCAAGAGCGCGACGTCCTCGACGTCAGCGTACGTCTCTTTCGCGCGCGTCACGACGCGCTGCGCCTCCGTCTCGAGCACGCCCGCGACGTGCTTGGCCCGCTCGACGACCGCGACCACCGTCTCTCCGGTGAAGAGCGTGTCGCCGACGGAGAGCTCCGCGCGCGCCGCGGTGAGCGCGAGCTTCTCGGGATCGAGGGTGAACGACGTCTCGCCGACGACGAGCTCGATCGACTCGCCCGCGCGCAGCACGAGCCGCCGCTCCGCCTCGAGCGCGACGGCCCCGTCCGGCGCCGGCGCGGCGCGCCGCAGCGTGCCGACGCTGAACCATCCGTCGGCGTCGCGCGCGAGCGCGAGCTCGTCGCCGACGGCAGCGCGGTGCTCGAGACAGACGCTCGCGCGCACGGTCCGTCCATCGCGCAGGCGCACCAGCGCGGCGGAGCCGGCGTCGGCGATCACCTCGCCGCGGGCGACGTGAGCGGTCTCGGGGAGCGGGGTCAGGGCGTGCATTCAGGTTCCTCCTTCGGGACGGGCGGGGGTGAAGGCCTCGGCGGCGGCGCGCGCAGGGTCGGTGCGCTTGGCCTCGGTGAGATCGGCGCCGCGGAAGCGCGCGCGCTCCTCGACGAGCGCGTGCAGGTTCGCGCCGACGAGGCTCGCGTCGGAGAAGTCCGCGTCGGTCGCGTCCGCGTGGTCGAGCCGCGCGTGATCGAGGATCGCGTGATCGAAGCTCGCGCGGCGCAGGTCGGCCTCGACGAGGCTCGCGCGCGACAGCTTGGCGAGGAGGAACCGCGCGCCGACCGCCTTCGCGCCCTTGAGCTGCGCGCTCCGCAGATCGGCGCCGGCGAGATCCGCGCCGCGCAGATCCGCGCGCACGAGCACGGTCGAGCGCATCGACGCGCCCGCGAGCTTCGCGTTGTGGAGCGAGGCCTCCGCGAAGCAGCACTTGGTGAGGTCGGCGCGGCGCAGATCCGCGCTCGAGAGATCCGCCTCGCTGAAGTCCGCGTCGGGGAGACGCACCCCCGCGAAGCTGACCCCGCGCGCGTTGACCCCGGTCAGGCTGGCGTGATCGAGGTCGGCGCCGCCGAGGATCGCCGTGCGCAGGTCGACGCCGTCGAGCTTGGCGTGCACGAGCGAGGCGCGCGCGAGCGAGGTCCCGTCGAGCGAGGCGCGGGTGAGGCGAGCGCGCGAGAGGTTCGCGCCGCGCAGCTCCGCGCGGTCGAGCACGGCGCCCACGAGCGTCGCGCCGATCATGGAGGCGCCCTCGAAGCGCGCCTCCTCCGCGTAGGCCGCGTCGAGGCTCGCGCCGTCGAGCCGCGCGCCCGCGAGCGAGGCCCCGCGCAGCGCCACCTTCGAGAGGTCGGCCTTCACGAGATCGGCGCCGTCGAGCTCGGCCCCCTCGAGATCGCAGCCCGCGAGCGCCGCGCCCGCGAGCGCGAGCCCCGCGAGCTTCGCCCCCCGCAGCCGGGCGCCCGTGAGGATCGCCTGCTCGAGCGTGGCGCCGGCGAGCCGCGCGCCCTCGAGATCCGCGCCCGAGAGGTCGGCGCGCCGCAGCTGCACGTCCTCGAGCTCCGCGTTCGTGAACCGCGCCTGCGCGAGGCGCGCGCCGGCGAAGCTCGCGCCGCGCAGCCGCGCGCCCGCGAAGCACGCGCCGGTCGCGTCGGCGCCCGCGAGCACCGCGCGCTCGAGCACCGCGCCGGTGAGATCCGCGCCGCGCAGCGAGGCGTCCTGCAGGTTGGCCCGCGCGAGGGCGAGCCCGCGGAGCGTGGCGCCGTCGAGGCGCGCGCGCAGCCAGCGCGCCGGAGGGGAGACGATCCCCGACAGATCGGTCTCCCGCAGGTCGACTCGGCCCAGCTTCGCGCGCAGGAGGCTCGCCCCGTCGAGCGCGGCGCCTCGCAGGTCCGCGCCCTCGAGCGACGCGCCGCCGAGGTTCGCCCGGGCGAGCCGCGCACCGGCGAGCCGCGCCCCATCCAGGCTCGCGCGCGCCAAGGTCGCGCCCTCGAGCGAGGCGGCCTCGAGCACCGCGCCGTCGAGCCGCGCGCGCGTGAGGTCGGCGCCATCGAGCCGCACGCCGGCGGCGCGGGCCTGCGCGAGGTCCGCCTCCGCGGCGCGCGCGCCGTCGAGCGTGACCTCCGCGAGCGTCGCCTCGCCGAAGCGCGCCCCGGTGAGGTCCGTGCCGGGGCCGAAGAGCACCCCGGCGAGCGCCGCGCCCTCGAACGACGCGCGCGGCGCGGCGCACGCCTCGAGCACGACGTCGGTCAGCCGCGCGCGCGCGAGGACCGCGCCGTCGAGGCGCACCCGCACGAGGTGGACGCGGCAGAGGACCGCGCCCTCGAGCGCCGCGTCGCTCAGATCGACGTCGATGATGTGGACGTCGGCGAGCTCGCCCCGGCGCTCGAGCCGCGCGAGGACCGCCTCGCGATCCGCGAGGACCTCGATCACGCGAACCTCGCGAGCTTGGTGCCGGTGAGGTCGGCGCCCTCGAAGCGCGCGCGGTCCACGATCGCGTCGCGCGTCTCCGCGGCGAACAGGCTCGAGCCGCGCAGATCGGTCTCGGACAAGATCGCGCCGCCGAGCTTCGCCTGCATGAGGTCCGCCGCGCGGACCTTCGCGCGCGTGAGGTCCGCGCCCTTGAGCTTGGCCTTCTTCAGGCGGCAGCCGTCGAGCACCGCGCCACGCAGGATCGCCCCCGCGAAGCTCGCCCGCTCGAGCGTCGTGAACGACAGGTCCGCCTCGACGAGCGACGAGCCGCCGAAGCGCGCGCGGTCGGCGCGCGCGCGCGTCAGGCTCGCGCCGTCGAACCGCGCGCCGCCGTAGCCTCGCAAGAGGCTCAGATCGCACTCCGAGAAGTCGGCGGCCGTCGCGTCGACGCCGCGCAGGCGCGCGTCGGCGAAGCTCGCCCCTCTGCAGCGCGCCTCCCGCAGCGTCCCGTGCACGAGCACGAGCTCGGACGCGCTCGCGCCCTCGAGGTTCGCGCGCACGAAGCTCGCGCCGCGCGCCTCGACCTTCGCGAGCGAGGCCTTCACCAGCGATGCGCCGTCGAGCGACGCGCGATCGAGCACGGCGCCGTCGAGCAGCGCCCCGTCGAGCAGCGCCCCGTCGAGCAGCGCGCCCGACAGATCGGCGCCTTCGAGGCGCGCGCCCGTGAGGTCCGCGCCCGCGAGCCGCGCGCCGGCGAGCATCGCGCCGGCGAGCCGCGCGCCGCGGAGCGAGCACCCCGTCAGATCGGCGCCGCGCAGGAGCGCGCCCTCGGCGTCGAGGTCGTCGAAGCGCTCGCCCGCGAGCTTCACGCGCGTGAGGTCGCCTCGCCACGGGCGACCCTCGGCGTAGTCGAGCAGCGCGCGCTCGTGGACGGACTCGCCGACGATCGGGTCCTCCTCGATCGCGACCGGGATGGGCTTCTTGCGCTTGCCGAACCCCGCGGCGACCGCCGCCGCGTCGAGCGCGGGCGCGGAGCCCTCGACGTCCGGCGCGGGCGGCGCGTCGAGCGCGGGCGCCGGGATGTCGACCATCGTCGCGATGACCTGCACGAGCGTCATCGCCGCCTCGTTCTTCGCGCCCAGGCTCTTGGCCGCGTCGCGCACGCGCATGAGCGTCTGGGCGTCGGCGTCGTCCTGCGGATCGAGCGGCGAGAAGCCCGCCTCCTCGAGCGCGACGACGCGGAGCTGCGCCTCGAAGAGATCCTCGCAGGCCTCGAGGCTCTGCTGCTCGCCGACGCGCTCGTGCAGGAGGAAGAGCGTGCGGATGTCGCTCGCGGCGGCGTCGCGGACCGCGAAGAGCCCGCGGTGGAGGCAGATCACGCGCAGGCGCTCGGCGTCGACAACGATCGTGTCGAGCTTGAGGTGGATCTCGTCGAGCTTGCCGGCGGCGGCGCGGTCGCGCTCGACGAACGCGCGCGGGCGCAGGCCCGGCAGGCGGCACTCGAGCCACGCGTGCTCAGGGTGCAGGTGCCCGAGACCGATCGTCTCGGTGCCCGCCCAGTAGGTGCGCATGCGCTGATCGGGCGGCGCGCTCAGGAAGTAGTCGGGGTGCAGATCGACCGGGTAGTACGGGAAGCGGTCGCGCTGCCACGCCTCGTCGTAGGTGCCGGCGAGGCGCAGGCGCGCGGCCGCCGTGGGGTGGATCGGTGAGACGACGGCGGGGTCGGGGCGCGCGCCGGGCCCGTCGAGCAGGGCGCCCGGGCGCTCGAGGTTCGGCAGCGGGTGGCGGCTGCCCTCGGGGGTCTCGATCGGCGAGGCGCCGCGCCCGAACGGGTTGGGCTCGAAGCCCGAGCCGCCGAACGCGCGCTCCCACGTGAGCGGCATCGACGTGAACGGCTCGGGGTCCGACGCGCGCCGCGTCAGGAGGCTCCCCTCCCAGTGGCGATCGCCGAAGACCGCGATGCGCTTGTCGATCGCGCCGCACTTGAAGCGCACCTCCGAGGCGCGCGCCCGCCCGCCCGGCGGGTGACAGGACCCGACGAGGAAGCACTCGCCGGTCGGCTTGAGCGGGTCGAAGTCGCCCGGGTAGACGAGGCTGAGGTCCGGATCGTCGTCGACGAAGCGCGGGCCCGAGCAGGTGTCCTGCGCCTTGGCGATGCGCGCGGCCACGCCGTGCTGTAGCTCGTACGTCGCCTTGACGACGAGCAGCATCAGCGGCGAGCCGGGCCGCAGCGGCCACAGCACCGTGCCGAGCTCGAACGGCGACGCGCGGACGACCTTCATCCGCCCTACCCGAGCTCGATCGAGTCGCCCTTGATCGACACCTCGTCGGAGCTGATCTCGATGCAGTGATCGCTGTCGACGCCGGCGTAGATCGAGTCGGAGCTCGCCTTGAGGTAGTCGTCGTCGTCGTCGCCGAAGACGAGCCCGTCGTCGTCGCTGATCGTGAAGGTCGTGGCGTCGCTCGTGATCGTGATCGCGCCGCCGCTCTCCACCATGATCGAGTACTCGGTGTCGTCGTCGATCTTGAGCGTGATCGACTCGCCCGCGGCGAGCTGGATCGTCGAGTCCGCGAGCCCGTCGATCACCTCGGGCGTCTTGAGCCAGATGCCGTCGTCCCCCTCCTCGCGCTCGCCGTCGTCGTCGGTCGCGAGCGAGATGCGCTTCTTCGCGCGGACCGAGACGAGCTCCGTCTCCTCTTGCGGCTCATCGGGCTCGAGCTGGCCGAGGTGGATCGCCTTGCCCATGACCTCGACCGCGTCCCCCGTCCGCGCGGCGAGCGTCAGGTCGCCCTCGTTCGCGATCACCCGGACGCGCTGCGAGCCGATCAGCGCGACGTTGTTCCCCGCCGTGAGCGACGCGTCCTCTGCCGCGCTCAGGTCGAGGTGCTCGGTCGCCGCGATCGACGGGTTCTTCGAGGACAGCGAGAGCGCCTCTTCGGCGTGCACGGCGCCGAACTTCGGCGTCCCGATCACGAACCCGGCCTCCCCGTACACGGCGACGCCGCCCTTCTTCGCGGCGGCGCTCTTGCCCAGCGGGTTGCGCGTGCCGTGCGTGTCGGAGGCGAGGTCCCTCGAGGTGACCGACGCCTGCGTCGCCGTCCACTCCGTCTTGAACTCCGGGTCGGCGAGCTCGCTGAGCTGGTCGCGAGCCGCGACGGCGGCGTCGACCGCCCCGGACCACGTCCCCCAGCCCTTGGTCGCCTCGCCCATCAGCGCGCCGTGCTTCGCGAGCGCGGCCGGCGCCTTCGGGGCCTTGCCCGCCACCGGGTCGTTCTTCACGGCGATGGCGCCGCCCGCCGCGATCACGACGCCACCCGAGGCGACCACGTTCGTCACCGCCGCCGACGCGAGGACCGCGGGCCCGGCCGACACGACGTACGCGCTGTCGTCGTCGGACTGCACGAGGAGCTGCCCGTTCGACTGCAGCGTCATCGTGCTCTCCTTCTTGCCGCCCTCCGCGCTCGCGACGACGTGGGAGTTGGTCGTCAGCCCGTAGCCGTCGTAGTTGCGCCCGTCCTGGCGGCGCCCGGCGGAGATCACCGTGCCATCCTCCTTCTTGCGCGTCGGCACGCGGACCTGGTGGCGCTGGTGCTCGCCGGTCAGCGTGCTGACCTCGGGCACCGCGAGGCGCTGCTTCATCACCTTGGCGGCGTCGTCCGCGAGCGCTCGCTGCGCGGCGCGGGTCGAGCGCACGGCGCCCTCGTGTTTGCTCAGATCGAGCGAGACGGCCTCACGCGTCATCTTCCCACTCCGTGACGATGTTCCCCTTGGTCCGCACGACGCTCTGCGTCGCGTTGTCGGCGGTGACCGGCGACTGCGTCGCCGGGTTCGGCACCGCGCCCACGATCACCGGTCGATCCGGGTCGCCGCCGAGGTGCGCGATCAGCACCTCCGTCCCGACGTGCAGCGGGAAGTGCATCCCATAGGCCGGGCCCGCGTAGACCTGGATGCGACGGATCCAGCGCGTCGCGCGGCCCCCCGGGGCGCCGACGCCGTCGAAGGGCAAGAGCACGCGGTAGCGCCCCTGGTCGTCGATCGGCGCGGCGACACCGCTGCCGCCGCCGCCGCCGAGGAGCTTGGGCACCGCGCCCAGGAGCGGCGCCGAGCGGTCCGCGGCGCCGTCGATGCGCGCGTGCATGAGGCCCTCGATGCGCGGGCGCGGCGTCACGCGCGGCGGCCGGTAGGCGACGCCGCGCGGCAACAACGCGAGGCGGTCACCGTCCGCCGCGGCGCCCGCTCGGTCGCGCTCGACGGACACCACGACGAAGCGCTGCTGGTCGAGCTCGCCGAGCGGGTGCCCGGTGATCTCGACGATCTGCCCGGGCACGACGGAGCGCGCCGTGCCCGCGCCGAACAGCAGCTCCTCCTCCACCGCGCGCTCCTGGGCGCGGACGGTCGCGACGCGCGCGCCGCGTGACTCGTCCTCGAAGTGATCGCCGTAGAGCGCGACGAGGCCGACGCCGTCGGCGTGCACGACCGCCTCGGTCTGGAGCGGCACCAGCGGCGTACGGTAGTTCGAGTCCCGCACGACGAGCCGGTGCGAGACGACGCGGTGCCGGCGCGTGAGCGTGCGCAGGCCGTCGCGGCCCGCGACGAAGCCCGCGCGCGTGACGTAGGCGAGCGTCGGCTCGGGCGCGTCCCGGAACGCGTCGTTCGAGTCGCCGAAGACCACCTTGTCGGTGCCCCCCGCGAAGTCGAAGTAGAAGAAGATCCCCTCGCGCTCGAGCAGCCGGGCGACGAAGTCGAAGTCGGACTCCTCCCACTGCACGACGTACTCGAGCGTCGGGTAGCTCGCGACGAGCGCGCGCTCGAACGCCGCGCCCTCGGCGAGGCCGGCCTCGGTGAGCACGGCCGCGACGATGTCCGGGACGCTCATCTCTTGGAAGACCCGCGATCGCACCGTGCGCGTCAGGTACCAGAGCCGCGGCACGAGCACCGCGCGGTACGTGCTCGTGTGCCCCGGCACGCAGTCGAGCAGCTCCCACTCGCGGAGCACGCCGTACATCGGGTCGCCGACGTCGCCACGCTCACCGAAGGCGACGGCGCACGGAGAGCGCAAGATCTCTTGCACCGTGTCACGGTCCGCCGGGAGCTCTTCGTCGCGCGTGAACGTCAGCTCCACCTCGAACAGCGTGCTCAGGCCGCTCCGCGCGCGGCATCGCCGAACCCGCATCCCCGCGCCGTCGAACGCCGTGCTCGCGAGCCACGCGTCCACCCACTCGACCGCATCCTCGTCCGTGCTCATCGCCGACTGCCTCCGCTGGCGCCCGGTGACACGCTAACGCGGATCACGCCGCGAGAGGGACGGAACCCCGCCGATGGAACCCCTCTGTCGCCGTGTCTGATAGAGTCGTGGGCAATGGCCCAAGACGACCGGATCGGGCGCATCATCGCGGACCGGTATCAGATCGACCGCGTCATCGGGCGCGGCGGCATGGGGATGGTCTACGGCGGCTCGCACACGTGGACGGAGCGGCCGGTGGCGGTGAAGCTCCTGCACGCGGACCTCGCCGACGACCCCACGCTGCTCAAGCGCTTCTTCCGCGAGGCGAAGGCCACCGCGAAGCTGCGCCACCCGAACGTCGTCGAGATCCTCGACATGGGCGAGGACGAGGACGGCTCGGCGTTCATCGTGCTCGAGCTGCTCGAGGGGCGCTCGCTCGGCGCGCTGCTCGCAGAGGAGAAGCGGCTCGAGCCACCGCGCGCCTACGCGATCCTCTACCCAGTGATGGACGCGCTCGCCGCGGCGCACGAGATGGGCATCGTCCACCGCGACGTGAAGCCGGAGAACGTCTTCCTCGCGGCGGGCTTCCGCGGCGGGCTCGTGCCCAAGCTGCTCGACTTCGGGATCGCGAAGGTCCTCGAGGGCACGATGATGACCGCCGCCGGCACCACGCTCGGGACGCCGACGTACATGGCGCCCGAGCAGGCGATCAGCGAGGGCCCCGTCGGCGCGAGCGCGGACATCTGGAGCATCGGCGCGGTCTGGTTCCACGTCCTCGCGGGGCGCCCGCCGGTCGACGGGCTCGTCAGCCCGACCGCGACGATGTTCGCGATCATGACCGAGGACCGCCCCAAGCTCGCGTCGGTGTGGCCCGAGGCGCCGCCCGCGCTCGCGGGCGCGATCGATCGGGCGCTCCTGCGCGACGTCTCGCAGCGGTGGCAGACCATGCGCGAGCTGATGGCGGCGGTCCGCGCCGCGGCCGAGGCGCTCGGCATCGCGGGGTGAGGCTCACGCGGCGGAGCGATCCGTCGCGCCGGGCCCGACGTAGCGCGCGCGCGGCCGGATCAGGCGCCCGCCCTGGCGCTGCTCGTCGTAGTGGGCGCACCAGCCCGCCACCCGCGCGCACGCGAACGTCGGCGTGAAGAGCGCGCGCGCGAGCCCGAGCGCGTCGAGCAGCACCGCCGTGTACATCTCGACGTTCGCGCGGAGCGCCCGCCCCGGCTTACCCTGCGAGAGCGCGCGGTCCGCCGCCGCCTCGACCGCGCGCGCGAGCGCGAGCCGCCCGCTGGCCCCGCCGAGCGAAGCGGCCGCGCGCTCGAGCACCTCCGCGCGCGGGTCGCGCACCCGATAGACCCGGTGCCCCATCCCCATGATGCGCTCGCCGCGCGCGAGCGCCGCGCGCACCCAGGCGTCGGCGGCCTCGGCCGCGCCCCCCGCGTCGGCCTCGCCGACGGCGTCGAGCATGTCGAGGACGGGGCCCGGCGCGCCGCCGTGGAGGCGCCCCTTGAGCGCCCCGATCGCCGCGACGATCGCGCTGACGCGGTCGGACTGCGTCGAGGCCACCACGCGCGCCGCGAACGTCGACGCGTTCATGCCGTGGTCGACGACGGCGGCGAAGTACGCGTCGAGCGCCGCGATCTCGGCGTGCGACGCCTCCCGGCCGCGCGCCATGCGCAGGTAGTCGGCCGCGTGCCCGGCGCGCGGATCGGGCGCGAGCGGCGCCGCGCCGGCCGCGCGGCGCGCCCACGCGGCGGCGAACACGGCGACGGCGCCGATGACCTCCGCCGCGCTCGCACCTCCGTCGAGCTGCGCGATCGAGGCGCGCAGCGCGTCCATCGGGTCCTCGAGCGCGAGCGCGCCGCCGAGCGCCTCGAGGCGCTCGAACGCGCGAGCGCGCGCGGGCCCGAGCGCGACGGGCGGCCCGTCGAGCGCGCCGTCGAGCACGAGCGCGCACACCGCCTCGAAGGGCGCCCGCCCCGCGAGCTCGGCGACCGGCCACCCGCGGATCAGGAGCTCTCCCGCCTCCCCGTCGACGCAGCTCGTCCGCGTCTCGGCCACGACCACGCCCTCCATGCCTTCCATCGCGCACCTCCTCGGTCGCGACGAACGTGGGCGCGCGTGGTAGATTGATCAACGTTGATTGATGAATCAACCTGATGGAATCGACGATCCGCCGGGCGAGTGGCTCGACGCACCCACCGCCGCCGCGTTCCTCGGCGTGCGGCGAGAGACGCTCTACGCGTACGTCGCGCGCGGGCGCCTGCGCAGCCGGGTCACCGCCGGCCGCGCGCGCGCCTACGCCAAGGACGACCTCGCGCGCCTCGCCGCCAAGACGCGCGCGCGCGCCGGCCACGCCGCGGTCGCCGCGGGCGCGCTCGCGTTCGGCGAGCCGGTGCTCGACTCCGCCATCACGCACCTCGACGCGGGCGGCCCGGCGTACCGCGGGCACCCGGCGATCGCGCTCGCGGCGCGCGGCCTGCCGTTCGAGCCGGTCGCGGAGCTGCTCGTCGCGGGCGCGCTCCCGACGCGGCCGCCGCGCTGGCCGCCGTCCCCGAGCCCGAAGGCGATGGCCGCGATCGCGCGCCTCGTCCCGCCGCAGGCGCGCCCGCTCGACGCCGCGGCGATCGCGCTCGCGGCGCTCGGCGCGCGGTTCCCGCGCGCTGGCGTCGGTGGCAACGAACGGGCGCCGCGCGCGCCTCGTGCGCTGACCTCATGACCACCGATCGGCGCCGCGGCCGCTCGGCCGCGGACGCGCGCGCCGCCACGCTGACCGAGCCACGGTCGCGCGCCGTCGCGAGGGCGCTCGGCGCGCGCCCGACGCGCCGCGGCCTCGCCGCGCTCGACCGCGCCCTCGTGCTGTGCGCCGACCACGAGCTGAACGCCTCGAGCTTCGCGTGCCGCGTCGCGGCGTCGGCGGGCGCCGACCTCTACGCGTGCGCGTCCGCGGCGCTCGCGACGCTGAGCGGCGCACGTCACGGCGGCGCGAGCGAGCGCGTCGCCGCCCTGTGCGACGAGATCGGCGCGCCCGAGCGGGCCACGCGCGCGGTGCGTGAGCGGCTGCGGCGCGGCGACGCGATCCCCGGGTTCGGCCACCCGCTCTACCCCGCGGGCGATCCCCGCGCGGCGCCCCTGCTCGAGGCCGCGGAGGCGATCGCGCCGCGCAACCTGCGCGTGCGGACCCTCGTCGCGCTCGTCGACGCGCTCGAGCTCGTCGGCGCGGACCGGCCCACCCTCGACGTGGGCCTCCTCGCGCTCGAGGCGGCCCTGCGGCTTCCGCGCGGCGGCGCCGCCGCGCTCTTCGCGGTCGGTCGGTCCGCCGGCTGGATCGCGCACGCCCTCGAGCAGCGCGCGGGCGGGCAGCTCCTGAGACCTCGGGCGCGCTACGTCGGCCCGCGCGTGTCGCCCGCGGAGTGACAGCCCCGCGCGGCCGCGGCGCGTCCGTTCGGTGCGCGCGGCTGGTACGCGCGTTGCGCTCTCGGGCCCCGTGCGATGCTTCGCCTCGGTGCTCGCTCTGTTCGCGCTGAGCGCGTGCGAGGGCCTGCTCGTCCTCGATCTGCCGCAGGCGGAGCGGCCGCCCGACGGCCGCCCGCCGCCGAGCATCCACCTCGACGCGGGTCACGCGCCGCCGCTCGGCGACGGCGCGCAGTGCGACGTCGGCGACGCGCGCCCGGCCGCCGTCTACCACGGGACGCGCGAGCCCACGCTCCTGTCGATGAGCGAGGGCCAGAAGCTGGCGGTGGTCATGTACCGCACGGGCGGCGGCGTGTGCAGCGGCACGGTGATCGCGGACCGCTGGGTGCTCAGCGCCAAGCACTGCAACCCCTCGGGGAGCGCGCGCGGCACCGTGCTGCTCGGCCAGGACCCGGACGCGCCCAACGTCTCGATCGAGGTCGCGCGCGTCGTGCGCCACGCGAGCCGCGATCTCCTGCTGCTCGAGCTGAGCGAGCCGGTGCGCGGGCGCGCGCCGAGCGTGGCCTTCATCCCGTACTGGACCGCGTCGATCGACGCGAGCTGGAGCGGCCGCACCGTCGAATGCGCGGGCTACGGGCGCCAGGAGAACGGGACGATCGGCCAGCGGCGCTTCACCGCGCAGCCGATCTCGGGCGTGAGCGCGACGTACGTCACCGTCGACGGCCAGGGGCGGAGGGGGCTCTGCGGCGGCGACTCCGGCGGGCCGGTCTTCTACCAGGACAGCGGGGGGCAAGTCTTCGTGCTCGGTGCGCTCACCGGCGGCGACCCGTCGTGCGTGGGGCAGGACAACTACACGCGCGTCGACCCCGACTGGATCCGCGAGCACGCCGGGCCCGCGGCGACCCCCGAGCCGCCGAGCGATCCGTGCATGGGGCTCGACGCGCGCGGCCGCTGCGACGGCCAGACGGCGGAGTGGTGCGAGGGCGGGACGCTGCGCCGCGACACGTGCGCGGGCGGCACCACCTGCCGCGACGGCGCCGACGGCTACCGCTGTCGCGGCGCGGATCCCGCGCCGGGCGATCCGTGCGACGGGCTCACCCTGCAGGGCCGCTGCACCGAGGACGGCACGGCCGAGTGGTGCGAGGGCGGGCTCGTGCGCCGCGCGTTCTGCACGCGCTGCGGCCTCGCCTGCCGCCCGATCACCGCCCTCGGCGGCGTGTGGTGCGAAGAGGCGGGCGTCCCGCCTTGAGCCTTCAAGGCGTCGAGCTGACGGCTTCGCTCGGCGCGTCGATCGGCTCCGCGTCGATCGGCGCCGCGTCGATCGGCTCGAGGATCGCGCGCACCAGCGCCTCGTCGTCGAGCGGCGCGCCGATGACGTCCGGGTCCTTCTCGTGCTCGCGCAGCCACGCCCAGATCGGCCCGCGCTCCTGGCAGCCCGACGCCCGCTCCGAGGGGGTGCACAGCACGCGGACGTGGAAGTGATCGTCGTGCGGGTGCGCGTTGATCGGCTGGTGCAGCACGGACGCCGCGCGCAGGATCGGCCGCGGATCCGGCTCGTGATCGATCGCGTAGCGCAACAGGCGCGCCTTCACCCCGCGGCTGACGAAGATCCACTGCACCGCGGCGTGCTCGTCGAGCAGGAGCGTGCGCACGAAGTGCCAGTTGCGCGCGTCGTCGAAGAAGAAGAGCCCGCCCGCGGGCCCGCCGTCCTCGCGCTCGCGCTCGACCGCGTGGCCGAAGCGGCTGTAGGCCAGCCAGCCGCGCCCGGTGCGCGAGCGACCGCTCGGGTCGGTCACGTAGAAGAGCACGTCCGCGTCGCGGCCGGTGCGGTGCGAGTTGTGCCGGTGGTGGCGGCCGCCGTGCGGCGCGCTGAGATCGCCGACGCGCATCGGCGCCGTCCCCTCGAAGCGCGCGGCGACGCTCGCGAACGCGCGCTCGAGCGCGCCGACGAGCGCCGGCGTGCCGTACCGCGTCTCCTCGCCGGGCCGCGCGCGGACGAAGCCCTCCCCCTGGTCCGGCAGCGGCCGCCCGCGCAGCAGCACGCCCGCGTTGGTGAGCCCGTACGAGACCGGCGCGTCGGGCATCGGCGTCAGCCCGAGGCAGCCGAGCGCACCGAGCGCGAGAGCAGGCGCGAGGGCACGGGAGGGGCGCACGCCGGCAGGATGACACGGCCGCGACTTGACGCAGGCATCCTCGCGGATCAAGCCCCCGCCCTCGCCGGGCGAGACCATGAACGAACCGTCCGAAGGCCCCATGAGCCAGCTCTCCGCGCACCTCGACCGCGGCTGGGACCTCGTCACGCGCGGGGACTTCGCCGGCGCGATGCTCTCCGCGGAGAAGTCGCTCGAGCTCGACGACGCCTCGCCCGAGGCGCACAACCTGATCGGCTACATCTTCCACGCGGAGGGCCGCGCGGAGGAGGCGCTCGAGCACTACCGGCAGGCGCTCGATCTCGACGAGAGCTACGTCGAGGCGATGTTGAACGCGGCCGAGGTCTTGATGAGCCCGCTCGGCGATCTCGACGGCGCGCTCGACATGGTCCGCGAAGCGCGCGACTGGCTCGAGGACGACGGGACGCCCGACGAGCTCGCCGACACGATGCTGCTCGAGGTCGACATCCACCTCGCGCGCGGCGACGCGGTGTCGGCGGCGAGCGTGGTGCGCGATCTGCCCGAGGGGCCCTTCGAGAGCCCGCGCCTGCCGACGGCGATCGCCCGCGCGCTGCTCGACGTCGGCGAGGTCGACGCCGCGATGGCCCGCCTCGAGGAGGTGCTCGCGAGCGAGCCCCCGAGCGCCGACGCGTTCTACTACCTGGCGCTCGCGCGCGAGGTGAAGGGCGACCCGACCGGCGCGCAGATCGCGTTCCTGCAGTCGCGCGAGCTCGACGGGACGAGCGAGGGGCCGCCGTGGTCGCTCCCGACCGACCAGTTCGAGCGCCGCGTGCAGAGCGCGCTCGCGAGCCTCCCCGAGCACGTATCGCGCGTGATCGAGGGCGCGCTCGTCGTGGTGACGGACCTGCCGGGCGCGGAGGTGGTCGCCGAGGGCGCCGACCCGCGCACGCCGGTGCTCCTCGACGCGCTGTCCGCGCCGGACGAGCCCGACAAGGTGGGCCGCATCTTCGTCTACAAGCGCAACGTCGAGCGCATGGCGCCGGGGCTCTTCGGCCTCGACGCGGAGGTCGCGCGCGCGCTCGAGCACGAGGTCGAGCTGGTGTTCTCCGCCGTCCCCGTGGCCCCCGAGCCGGGCTAGCCGGGCGTCACACGCCCACGAGCGGGAGCTGGCGGCGGATGGACTCGTCGCGGCGCCGGACCGGGATCGGGTAGTCGCCGCTGAAGCACGCGTCGCAGTACCCCTCGCCGCCGACGGCGGCGCGCAGACCCTCGAGGCTGACGTACCCGAGCGAGTCGGCGGTGATGTAGCGGCCGATCTCCTGGACGGAGTGGCTCGACGCGATCAGCTCCGCGCGCGAGGGCGTGTCGATGCCGTAGAAGCAAGGCCAGCGCGTCGGCGGCGACGCGATGCGCAGGTGCACCTCGCGCGCCCCGGCGTCGCGCAGCATCGCGACGATCTTGCGGCTGGTGGTGCCGCGCACGATCGAGTCGTCGACGACGGCGACGCGCTTGCCGCGCAGCACGTCGCGCACCGGGCTGAGCTTGAGCCGCACCCCGAAGTGCCGGATCGACTGCGCCGGCTCGATGAACGTGCGGCCGACGTAGTGGCTGCGGATCAGCCCGAGCTCGAACGGCAGGCCGAGCCGCTCGGCGAAGCCCATGGCGGAGGCGACGCCGCTGTCGGGCACCGGGATGACCACGTCTGCCTCCGCCGGCTGCTCCTCCGCGAGCTTGGCGCCGAGCCGCTTGCGCGCGCCGTAGACGCCGATGCCCTCGGTCGTCGAGTCGGGCCGCGCGAAGTAGACGTACTCGAAGATGCACATCTTGCGGGGCTGCGCCGCGAAGGGCTTGAGCGAGCGCATGCCGCGCTCGTCGATGACGATCATCTCGCCGGGCTCGAGGTCGCGCAGGTGCTCGGCGCCGATGAGGTGGAACGCGCCCCGCTCGGAGGCGACGACGTGCGTCGTGTCGTTCATCAGGCCGAGGCAGAGCGGGCGGAAGCCATGCGGATCGCGCACCGCGATGAGCTCGCGCGGCGTCAGGAACACCATCGAGTAGGCGCCCTCGACGTGCCCGAGCGCGTCGATCACGCGCTCCACCGTCGAGGCCTGCCGGCTGCGCGCGATCAGGTGGACGAGCAGCTCGGTGTCGCTCGTCGTCTGGAAGATCGAGCCCTCGGCCTCGAGGCGCGCGCGCAGCTCGTCGAAGTTCGTGAGGTTGCCGTTGTGCGCGACCGCGAGCGAGCCGTGCGCGTAGTCGACGGCGATCGGCTGCGCGTTCTTGAGCCCGCTGTCCCCGGCGGTGCTGTAGCGGACGTGCCCGATCGCGCGCGCGCCGGGCAGCCGGTCGAGGACGCGCTCCCCGAAGACGTCCTGCACGAGCCCGAGGCCGCGGTGCGCGAACAGGCGCTCGCCGTCGGTGCTGACGATGCCCGCGCTCTCCTGGCCGCGATGCTGAAGCGAGTGCAGCCCGAGGTACGCGAGGTTCGCGGCCTCCGGCGCGCCGACGATGCCGAAGACGCCGCACATGCCGCGAACCCTGTCGCAGTTTCGAGCGCGCCGCCACCCCCGGCGCGCGCCAGGAGCGTGAGGGCGCGAGCGAAGCCCTCTAGAGGTGCCCGCTGTGCTGCAAGAACGCGGACTCTTCCGGCGTCGAGGTGCGATCGAGGATCGCGTTGCGGTGCGGGAAGCGCTCGAAGCGCTCGACCACGTCGCGGTGCGACTCGGCGAGCGCGAGGAAGCGCTCGCACAGCTTCTTCTGCTCGGGCGGCGCGGAGGCGACGAGCTCCTGGTAGACCTCGACGCTCGTGAGCTGGATGTCCACGTCCTCCGCGTGCATGCAGGGCATGTAGAAGAACGCGCGCTCCAGCGACCCGAGCGCCTTGTCCATGTCGTCGTCGAGCCCGTCGAGGCAGAGCGCGAGCGCGCGCTCGTCGCCCGCGAACATCTCAGGCGTCTCGCGGTGGATCCGGCGGTTGAACTGATCGAGCAGGAGGATCAGCGCGAGGCGGCCGCGCGGCGTCGCGCCCCACCCGTCGATCTCGCGCGCCCGCGCGCGCTCCACGCTGCGCCCGAAGCGGCGGGTGATCTGGCGGTCGACGGCGGGGTGCTTCTCGAACCAGAGGTCGGGGCCGTGGGGGCGCTCCTCGCCCGCGGGGGGCGGGTCGAACCAAAAGCTCAAGATCTCCCCGATCTTTTCTTCCATGGCCACGCTTCTCGGCCTCCGGAGGGGGGTGTACTACTGCTGGAGGGTGGTAAGGCGTAGAATCTCGCGCTCACGCTTTCAAGGCGAGAATGCGAGGCGGGCATGGCGGTGTGCAAGGAGTGCGAGGACGAGGTCGACGAGCTCGTGAAGGTGAAGGTCGGCAAGCGCACCGTGAAGGTCTGCGAGGACTGCGCCGACCGCCTGCGCGAGGAGGCCCAGATCGCCGAGGACTCCGAGTCGGTGATCCAGGACATGATGGGCTTCAAGGGCCGGCGGTGAGCGGCGCGGCCCCCGAAGCTCACAGATCGCAGACGCCGTGCTCGGTGCCGCCGACCCGGATCGGCGTCGCGAACCCGTAGCAGCGCAGGCCGGTCGGGCAGCCGCCGAGGCTGCCGGCGAGGCCGATCCCGGTGCACCACTGGAGACACTGAGAGCCGGCGCAGGCGAAGCCGGCGCGGCACTGCTCGTCCGTTGTGCACGCCGCGCCCTGCCCGCCCGCGCCGACCGGCGCCGAGCAGTCGCTGAAGAAGCGCATCGCGCCGGCGGACTCCTGGAACACGCGGCACGCGGTCCCGATCGGGCAGCCACCGCTCGTGACGGGGTTGCACGGCGTCGAGCAGATCGTGACGCCGGGCACGCTGCCCCCCGCGCCGTCGTTCAGCGTGTACAGGCAGAGCCCGCCCGCGCAGTCGGAGTCCGCGGCGCAGAAGCGGCTGCACATGTTCGCCGCAGCGCCGCTGCGCGCGACGTTGATGCAGATCCCGCCGGGGACGCACGCGAAGGCGCCCGCGCACGTCGCGCCGAACGCGGCCGTGCCCGCCGCCGCGCACACGCGCGAGGTGCCGCTGAGGTAGCAGCCCTGCGCCCCGGGGCAGCCGCACTGCGGGCCGACGAGCCGGCACGGGGTCTCGGCGCACGACGCGACGCAGCCCGTGGCGCCGCACCGCTGCCCCGCCGCGCAGAGCGTGTCGTCCGCGGTGAAGCGACAGGTCGCCGGCGAGCCCTCGACGCACGCGTCGCGCGTGCACGCGACCGCGTCGTCGCACGCGAGGGGCGTCCCCGGCATGCACGCGCCGCCGACGCAGCGCTCGGCGCCGTTGCACCCGAGGCCGTCGTCGCAGTCCGCGGCGACGGAGCAGCCGCTCATCGTGCCCGCGTCGGTGCCCATCATCGTGCCCGCGTCGGTGGTGCCCGCGTCGGTGCCCATCATCGTGCCTGCGTCGAGCTCCATCGCGCCCGCGTCACCGCCGGGATCGCCCGCCGCGTCGACCCCGGGCAGCTCCGCGGCGTCGCTCGGCTCCGCCGCGCCGTCGGCGGGCTCCCCCGCGTCGAGCCGCGGGCGCGCCGCGTCGACCAGGTCCCCGCCGCCCTGCGCGCAGCCCGCGACGAGGGCCCAGAGCGTGAAGAAGAGTGAGAGCGTGGTGCGTGACGGGCTCATGCGGACCTCTCGAGTCGGACGATACTCCCCGCGCCCCGCGGTTTCACGGCGGCCCGAGGATGACGCGACGCGTCATGACACGGCGGCGTCGGGGGCGCACGCCCGGGTCCGTCGCGCGGCGGCTCTGCTATCCTGCGCGCCCTTCGTGAGCGCCCTCGTCCGCCGCATCGAGTCGATCGTCCCCCGCAAGGCCGAGGCCTTCGGCGGCAAGGCGAAGAACCTCGCCGCGCTCGCGCGCGCCGGCTTCCCGGTGCCGGCCGCGTTCGCGCTCGCCGCGTCGGCGGCGGACGACTTCTTCGCGGGCGCGCTCGACGAGGCGGACCGCCCCGACCGCCTCGTCGCCGCGCCGGCGAGCCAGCTCACGCCGGAGCGGCTCGCCAGCCTCGCGGCGCGGGTGCGCGAGGCGCCGATCCCCGCCGCGGTGCGCTCGGGGCTCGCGGACGCGCTGCGTGCGCTGCTCGCCGACGGCGCCACCGCGGTCGCGGTGCGCTCCTCCTCGACGCGCGAAGATCAGGAGGGCGAGAGCGCGGCCGGCTTGCACCAGAGCGTGCTCGGCGTGCGCACCGAGGCGGAGCTCTTCGACGCCGCGCGCACGTGCTGGGCGAGCGCGCTGGCGCCGAGCGCGCTCGCGTACCACCGCAACGCGGCGCGGCGCGGCGAGCAGGGCGCGGGGCTCGGCATCGTCGTGCAGGCGATGGTCCCCGCCGACGTCGCCGGCGCGATGTTCACCGTGAACCCGCTCTCGGGCGATCCGGGCGAGCTCGTCGTGAACGCGTCGTGGGGCCTGGGCTGCGCGGTGATGGACGGCCGCGTCTCGCCCGACACCTTCCGGGTCGACAAGACGAGTGGCTGGGTGCGCGACCGCGTGCTCGGCGACAAGACGATCGCCGTCCGCTGGGACGCGGCGCGCGGCCTCACCGACGTGCCGGTGCCCGAGGAGGATCGCGAGCGCGCCTGCCTCGACGAGGCGACGCTCGAGGCGCTCGTCACGCTCGGCCTGCGCATCGAGGACCACTTCGACGACGCGCGCGACGTCGAGTGGGCGCTCGCGGGCGGCACGCTCTACATCCTTCAGGCGCGGCCCGTGACGGCGCTCGCGACGCCGCCGCGCAAGCGCCGCGGCCGGCGCCGCCGCAGCGCGAGAGAGCGCGCGCGCCTCGTCTGGTCGAACGTCAACGTCGGCGAGGCTCTCCCGGGCGTCGCGACGCCGCTCACCTGGTCGATCCTCAGCGAGTTCTCGGAGCGCGGCTTCCGCCGCGCGTTCGGCGCGGTGGGCTGCTCGGTGCCCAAGGACGCGGAGCTCGTCGCGAGCTTCCGCGGCCGCATCTACCTCAACATGACCGAGTTCATGGAGATCGCGTCGCAGGTGCCGGGCCTGCGCCCACGCACGCTGCTCGCGCTCGCCGGCGGCGGCGAGGTCGAGCGGCTCGAGACCGAGGTCGAGCCGCGCGGCTCGACCCGCTTCCTGATGCGCCTGCCGGTGACCGTCGCGCGCTACGCCCGCGAGAACCTCGGGCTCACCGATCGCGTCGAGCGCTTCGAGAAGAGCTTCGGCGAGGAGCGCGGGCGCCTGACCGCGATCGACTTCCGCGTGCTGTCGAGCTCGGGGCTCGACCGCGTGCTCTTGCGCGTGGAGCGGCTGCTCGACGACAGCGGCCAGGTGATGCTCAACGTCTACGGCAACCTGATGGGCACGCTCGTGCTGTTGCGCAGCATGCTCTCCGTCGTCTCCGCTGCGGAAGCGGACCGCATCGAGCGCGACCTCCTGAGCGGGCTCGCCGACGTGGAGAGCGCGGCGCCCGGGCTCGCGCTCTTCCACATCGCGGAGACCGCGCGCGCCGAGCCCGAGGCGCGCGCGAAGATCGCCGAGAGCGATCCGCGCACGCTGCGCGTCACCGACCTGCCGGCCGGCCCGACGCGGCGCGCGATGGAGCGCTTCCTCACCGCGTACGGCTACCGCGGCGCGCGCGAGGCCGAGATCGGCGAGCCGCGGTGGTCGGAGGACCCGGCCCTCCCCTTCGCGACGCTGCGCGCGCACCTCGGGCGCGAGGCGACGGAGCGGCCGGTCGACGTCGAGCGGCGGCAGCGGCAGATCCGCGACGCGGCGCAGCGCGAGCTCGAGCGGCGCCTGCCCGGGCCGACCAAGCTCGCCGCGCGCCACCTCCTCTCGCTCGTGCAGCGCTTCACGCGGCTGCGCGAGCGGCTGCGCTCGCACGTGATCAAGGTGCTCGGGCTCTACCGCGCGGTCGCGCGCGACGCCTCGCGCCGCCTCCTCGTCGCCGAGCCCGGCGCGGGGCGCGACGCGGCGTTCTACCTGTCCGTCGAAGAGCTGCACGCCTTCTTGCGGGGTGAGAGCGGCGCGCTCGCGCCGCTCGTGCGGCGCCGGCGGCTCCAGCTCGAGCGCGATCGCGCGCTGCCGGAGCCGCCCGACACGTTCGTCGGGTTCCCCCCGCCGGTGCCCGCGCCCGCGCCGGGGCAGGACGGGCTCGTCGGCCTCGCCGCGATGAGCGGCCGCGTGCGCGGCCGCGCGCGCGTGCTGCTCGATCCCGCGGACGCGGGCCTGCTCGAGGCGGGGGAGATCCTCGTCGCGCCGTACGCGGACGTGGGCTGGTCGCCGCTGTTCCTCGTCGCGGCCGCCGTCGTCACGGACCTCGGCGGCCCGCTCTCGCACGCCGCGGTCGTCGCCCGCGAGTACGGCGTCCCCACCGTGGTCAACGTCAAGGTGGGCACGCGGCTCATCCGTTCGGGCGACGAGCTCGAGGTCGACGGGGCCGCCGGCACGGTCCGCATCGTGGCGCGGGCGTGATCGCGCTCGCGCACCTCGGGCGGCACCTCGTCGTGGCGCACAAGCCGAGCGGGCTCGCGACGACCTCGCCCGACGGCGGCGACTCGCTGACCCGGCGGCTCGAGGCGCAGATCGGCGGGCCGCTCCACCCGACCTCTCGCCTCGACGCCGAGGTCACGGGGCTCGTCACCTTCGCGCGGACCAAGCACGCGATCGCGGTACTGAAGGACGCGCGCGCGCGCGGCGCCTACCACCGCGAGTACCTCGGGCTCGCGAGCGCGACGCCAGCGCCGCTCGAGGGCGAGTGGGGCTGGACGATCGCCATCGACCCGCGCGAGCCGCGGCTGCGCGTCGCGCTCGAGCCCGGCGCGCGCGGCGCGCGCGCGCAGGCGGCGTGCACCCGCTACGCGGTGCGCGCGAGCGCGGCGGGCGTCGCCGCCCTCGCGCTCTTCCCGATCACCGGGCGCACGCACCAGCTCCGCGTGCACGCCGCGCGCGCCGGCGCGCCGCTGCTCGGCGACGTGCGCTATGGCGGGCCGCGCCGGCTCGTGCTCGACGACGGCCGCGTCGTGCGCGCGCCGCGCGTCATGCTGCACTGCCGGCGCCTCACGATCCCCGACGCGGAGGGCGGCGCGCTCGAGCTCGAGGCGCCGGTCCCCGACGACCTCGCGTCGCTCTGGTCGTCGCTCGGCGGCGAGCCGCTCTGAGCACCCCTCCCCCACGCGCAACTTTCCCCCAACCTCGCACCACTCGGCGAGCTCGAAACGCTCACAGCGACGCGCAACACACGGTAACGACCCCTTCTGCGTCGACCCTCCCCACCGGCAATCCGCCCGCAGCCTCAGCGCCGCACTCGCGAAACCGAACTCGCATCGAATATGGATCCGCGACACCGACGCATCCCTCCAAGGCGACTCCCTCCCCTTCGCAGACATCGCTCCCCGAAAAGACCTCCACCAAGAACCCAGGTGCGCCGCCATCATTGCAGGTACACGCCGAACAGCCCCTGGAGTCTGATACGGCAACACGTTCGATGCTGAATGGCATCGCCGCCGGACACTCGTGTCTTCCCGCACGGAACCAACACTCACTCGGCAGGTACGGCTCAAGCGGCCGATACGCACACACCCGACCGGCGCCGCATGCAATCCCGGTCGATAGCCCGGCACACACCTGCGTAGCCTCTACGCCTGCGGGTGGGCGCAACGACGGGAGCCCACCCGACACCGCGCAGTGGTCACAGCCAGAAGCTCCCGCCAATGAGACCCCGACGGCTCCGCTACCCCGATCTGCACGGCAGCCCGCACCCGCCTCGAAAGCAAATAGGGACGTCAGCGGGGTACCACAAGACAGCCCGCTGGGAACCGGCGTGACATCTCCATGCCGATACACCTCCAGCGAACATCCTGGACCGGCAACACTCCGACACTCGCAGGCACTACACTCCGCCGGCGGCCACGCCTCCGCGGTCGAATAGGCGGTCGCTACAGCGACCAACCCATCGCCACAAGCAGGCACCGCCTCAGCTGGCCCACGCCACACCGCCACCGGGCCCTGCCAGCCGAGAGGGGGAACCTCCCAACAAACCGCGCCAGGTCCACAGACGCCCCCACCATCAGCATCATCGGGCCCACCGTCGCCGACGGGAGTGGCAGATGCATCCTCCGAAGCGCCATCCAACCCGGCGTCGCCGGCGATAGACCCATCCCGAAAACTCGTCGGCGTGATGAGGAACGAGCACCCTCCGAGAGCGACGGATACCCACGCGACAGCCCGACCAACGCCAACTGCCCGGAGGTCGAGGCACCTAACGTGTAGGTCGGCAGCAGACGGAGATTTCATTCACGACCTCCACACTTCCAAGAGGGTCGCCACCCGACGGCACTCCGGCGCATGGAGTAACGCGCATCCTCGCCGAGAACCCCCTATCGACCGCGACACACGATCCATCTCTGGAACTCACAACAAGACTCGCACCGTCACAAGCTCCCGTATCCGGGAACACGTCGGCTACGCAGGGAGACTCCTCAGAGAAGCAGTCGCAGACACCACATCCCCTCGTGTCCGCAAAGGTGACCGGCGAGGCACCTGCAAGCAGCATCGACTCTTCATAGCCATCAGGACATGAGTGCGATCCGGCCCGGAACACACAAGCCGACCCTCGATAGGGACTTGGCGGCCGACGAACGCATGAGCCTCCTCCTCCACAAGCACCACCAAACGTCAAACCACTGCACAACACCATCACTCCGTGACTGGCTGGATAGCCTAACACCGGGAGACCGCCCGACGGTCTACAGTGGTTCTCCGACGTAAAGAGCCCATAGGCGAGCCCCTGCAGCCCCGGCTCGACCACGGACGTACAGACGTCCCGGCCGAACCTCGCAGAATACCCGAGATCGCCCTCACAGAAGATCACGAACCCATCATCGACCGGTGGGCTCGAATAGAGCCGAAGCTGGCCCTCGCACGCCGCGAGAGGCTCGTCTTGGCACAGGCAAGGGCTACAAGCGGCCGGAGGCCACACCGCATCCGCGTTCGTTGCCAGAACCGCGTCTGCCAAACCGCTGTCTCCACACCCAGGAGGGGCGTCACCGGGCCCTCCGAGCCACGACGCGACAGGCCCCATCCATCCGAGAGGAATCGGCGGCAAACAAACCGAATCGACTTCACACGGCCCACCATCCATGCCGACGGCGTCTAGCGGAACAGTGGCATCGCGGATTCCGCCGTCCATACCTGCGGCCCCGTCGGGGCCGCTTAGGCCGGAGTCTTCAGACCGAAAGCTCGTCTCGGTTAGGAGCAGCGAGCAACCATCGAGAGCAAGTGCGAGCGCCGCTAGCAGCCGCGGACCGAAGTGGTACGCAATACCCCTCCCCCGGCGTCTCTCGAGGGAGCGGACTTGGTCACTGTGGCACATAGCCGATGACACTACAGTTCGTGTAGACGGATTCGATGTTCCCGACCCCTGCGCCCGCCGTCGTCACGCGGACGTGCGACCCAGACTCGAGTGCACCGGGAGCACACGACCGACTGCAGGTGGTGCCCGACCCGCCGAACGGACCGAAGCTCGCCGTCTCCGTGGAAGCGGCGACCCACACTGCGCCGCTCCTCGAGAACGCGAGCGTGCCGCACCGGATGCCGAACGCCACCACTCGGTTGCCCGCGTCGAGACGAGTGTCGAACCCGATAACGAACTGGTTCGTCATACAATGGGCATTGAAGGGTGTTCCCTCCGTCTCGTTGCCTCGCCAGGCGGTGAAGGTCTGCCCGCTGTCCCAGCGCAGAGCGTAGTTGTTCTCGGGAGTGCCGCCTGTCTCCGAGATTCTGACCGCAGCGCAGCGCGCGCGACGCGCGTGAAGGCCCGCCGTGCCGTACCGGAACTCGTAGCCGCTGACGACAGTCCCGCTGGGACAAGCGTCCGCACCGCCGACGAACGCCATGCTGGTTCCGTTCGTGCCGGGGCCGCAGTGGGCCGAAGCTCCGACCGCACCGACGGTCGCCGTCGCGCTCGGGCAGCCGTTGCGCGCGGCGCCGTCGCAGTCCTGGTCGATGGTGTCGCAGAGCTCGAGCGCGCCGGGGTTGCGGGCGGCGTCGGTGTCCGCGCAGTCGCCGCCGCGGACCGCGTAGCCGGCCGGCGGCGCGCTCGCGCTCGTCGCGCAGAGCGTCGCCTCCCCCGCACCGTAGCCGTCGGCGTCCTGGTCGCGGAAGAAGGACGCGCAGACGCCGGAGGTGCACTGCGTGTTCGCGGTGCAGGGGCTCCCGTTGGTGAGGCGCGGCCGGCAGGTGCCGCCGTCGCAGTACGCGGCGCTGCCGCACGACGTCTCGTTGCACACGCACGCGGTGCCCGCGACGTTGCACGCGGGGGTCGTGCCGCCGCATGGGACGGCGCAGCAGATCCCACCCGCGCAGTGGGTCGAAAGGCACTCCATCGGCGCGGTGCAGCTGCGGCCGTTGGGGACGCGGTCGAGGCACGTCGTCGCGCTCGCGCAGTACTGCGTGGTGGCGTTGCAGGTCGGCGCGCACGTGCCGCCGCAGCCGTCCGGGCCGGGGCTCGTCCTACAGCCCGTGCAGTCCGGCGTGCAGCAGCTCATGAGGTGGCAGGCCTCGCCCGCGCCGCAGACGTTGCCGCACGCGCCGCAGTGCGAGGGGCTCGTCAGCGCGATACACGCGCCGGTGCAGCAGCCCTGGCCGCCGACGCAGGTGTCACCGCAGCCGGCGCAGTTCGCGTCCGTGCCGAGCGGGACGCAGCGGCCGCCGCAGCACACCTGCCCGCTCGCGCACGCGGGCCCGCCGCCGCAGGCGCAGGCGCCGGACGCGCACGTGTCGGCGCGCATCGCGTCGCACGGGGCGTCGCAGCGGCCGCAGTGCGACAACGCGCGGTCGGTGTCGACGCACGAGGTCCCGCACAACGTCTGGCCCGAGGGGCAGCCGCTCGCGCACGCGAACCCGCCGCCCGAGTCGGCGCAGACGGGCGTCGCCCCGCTGCACGAGGTCGCGCAGTCGCCGCAGTTGACGCCCGTCGTGATGGGTGTCTCGCAGGTGGTGCGGTCGCCGTCGCAGTCGGCGAAGCCGGCGCTGCAGGCGGCGCCGCAGACGCCGGCCATGCACGTCGGCGCGCCGTTCGTCGCCGTGCAACGGTCGTTGCACCGCGCGCAGTGGCGCGGGTCGCGGCCGACCGCGACGCACGCGCCCTCGCAGCACGTCTCGGCCACCGCGCACAGCGCCGTGCGCACGCAGCGGGTCCCTTCGCAGCGGACCTCCTCGCACGGCGCGGCCACGCAGGTCACGCCGACCTCGCACGCCGAGTACTGGCAGCCGTCGGTGGGATCGCAGACGCCGTCGGGGCCGTCGACGCACGCCGCGTCGACCGGCGTCGCGCCGCACACGCCGTCGGTGCAGCGATCGTCGGTGCAGGCGACGTCGTCGTCGCAGTCGCCGTCGCGCGTGCAGCCGCCGACGCACGTCCCGTCGACGCAGGTCTGCCCGGCGGCGCACGCCGGCACGCACGGCCGGCCCGCGTCCTCGGACCCGCCGTCCGCTCCGGCGTCGGCGCCGCCGCCGGCGTCGAAGCCACCCGGGCGCGGCCCGCAGCGGCCGTCGACGCAGGTGTAGCCCGAGCCCTGGCAGTCCTCGTCCGTCGCGCACGAGAAGTAGCCGCTCGGGACCGAGAGCGAGCAACCGCCGAGCGCGAGCGCGCACGCGAGCGCCGCCCTCACCGGTGCCTCCACGCGAGCGTGAGCCCGCCCGGTCCGGCGCGCAGGGCCACCGACTCGCCCCGGCCGGACGGAAGCACCAGCGCGAGCACGAGCCCGGCGCCCGCGGCGGCGAGCCCGAGCCCCGCGAACACCCAGCCGGTGACGCGCATCCAGTCCGCGTTGTCCCGCGCGCTCGCGACGTCGGTCCACGGCGTGCCCTCGGCCGCGCCCTCGAAGCGCCCGGCCTCGGCCTGCCCGATCGCCAGGAACACGATCCCGGTCAACAGGAGCGCGCCGCCGCCCGCGACCGCGCCCCACCCGATCGTGGGCAGGAGATCGTCACCGCCGCCGCGCGCGCTCGACGTCGCCGCTCCGGCGCTCGTGTCGCCCGCCGCGCGCAGCCGCGCGACCTCCGGGCCGAGCGCCGCCGCGCGCTCCTCCGCCTCGCCACGCTGCGGCCCGTCCGGCTCTTCTTCGCGCAGGTAGCGCTCGTACGCGGCGAGCGCCTCCTCGAGCCGGCCGAGCCGCTCGGCGGTCACGCCGATGTTGTACTGCAGGCGCGGGCGCCGGCTCAGCTCGTAGGCCTCGGTGAAGTAGCGCAGCGCGCGCTCGTACTCGCGCGCGTCGAACGCGACGCGCCCTGCCTCGAAGAGCGCGCGCGCCTGCTCGGTGTGGGAGTCCCCTTCGGCCTGGGCGAGAGAGCTCGACGGCGACGCGGCGAGCACGATGAGCAAGAACCATCCAAGACGGCGCATCGGCCTCGGCACTATGCCGCGCGCGCCGACGCCGGAGCAAGGGCGCCAGGGCGCGCAGGGCGCGCAGGTCAGACGATCGCCGCGAACTCTCGGCCGAAGTCGAGCGGCGTGGGCCGATCCTTCGGGCTCGTCGCGGTGGCCGCGCGCATCAGCTTCACGAGCGCCGCCGGGTAGCTGCGGAAGGGCTCGAGGTCCTGCATCGGATCGTCGTTCATGTGCGCGATGATCCGCTGCCGCGGGTCCTGGATGTGATCGAAGAACTGACGCCCCGTCGTGACGTTGTAGATCGTGCCCGCGAGCGCGTAGACGTCGGCGCGCCCGTCGAGCTCGACCGGATCGAGCACCTGCTCGGGCGCGATGTAGCCGGGGGTGCCCGCGACGAACTTGCCGCCGACGTCCGGCGGGACGCGCATCGCGCGCACCATCCCGAAGTCGATGAGCACGGTGGCGAGCGGCGTCGCGTGCGCGGGATCGCGGTGCTTCTGCGGATCGAAGCGCTCGCCGCCCGCGAGCGGCAGGCGCAGCCAGATGTTCGCCGGCTTCACGTCGCGGTGCACGAGCCCCGCGCTGTGCAGCGCGGTCAGGCCCGCGCACGTCTCGACCACGACCTTGCGCAGCTCGAAGAGCGTCATGAGCTGCGCCCCCGCGTACATCTTGAGGTCCGCGCCGATGAGGTACTCGAGCACGAGGAACGGGACGTCGTTCTCGACGCCGCGGTCGATGATGTTCGCGACGTTCGGGTGGTAGAGACCGGCGAGCGCCTTCGCCTCTTCGACGAAGGACGCGAGGATGCCCTCGCGCTCGACGTCGGTCGCCTGCGCGAGCGCGTCGGCCTTCGGGATCTTGAGGACGAAGAAGCGATCGGCGCCCGGCTTGCGCACGAGCCACACCGTGCCGATGCCGCCCTCGCCGAGCGCGCTCACGAGCTCGTAGTCGCGGAAGCGCTGCGGCGGCTTCTTCTTCGGCTGCGGCGGCGGCGGCGGCGTGCGCTTGATCGCGCCGAGCACCGCGGCCTCGACGAGCGCCGAGGCGATGGGGCCGAGCGAGGCGATCCACACGTCGAGCAGGCCGACCTCGCGGGCGCGGATCGCGCGCGCCACGACGTTGGCCATCCGCGGCGCGTTGACCGTCGTCGACTTCGCGAGCGAGTCGTCGCGCGGGGCCACCTTCGCGGGGTGGAGCGCGCGCACCGGGTCCTTCAGCGCGCGCTGCAGCCGCTCCGCGGCGAGCACGAGCTGCATCGAGAGCCCCTCGAGCTCGGGCTTGCGCCCGCTCGCCGCCGCGAACTCCGAGAGCGCCCACGCGAGGTCCGAGAGCGCCTCGGCGAGCTCGGTGTCACCGGCCTTCAGGAGCGCGAGCGCCTCCTTCACGCGCTCGCCCCACCCGCCGTCGGGCTCGCCGCTCGTGAGCTCGAGCCGCGTGTCGTTCGCGAGCTCGGCGCAGTGCTCGAGCACGCCGTCGGCGATCATCGGCAGCGCCGTCGCGAGCTGCGACAGCGTCTCGGGGCGATCGATCACGAGCGCCCACCACGCCGCGAACGGGCCGAGCCACTCGACGTCGTCGACCTCGCCGAGCGCGGTCCCGCGCGTCGTGTCGACGATGCGCCAGAAGAGCGCGCTGAGCGCGGCCTGGAGCGGCGGGGGCAGCTCGCGCGTGCCGTCCGAGAGGCCCTCGAGCTTGCGCAGCACGAGGCAGGTGTCGTGCGCGACGGGCCCGGCCCCGGGCCCGAGATCCTCGTCGCACGCGTCGAGGGCGTAGCCCGCGATCTTGAGCGCGAGGACCTCGAGCGCGAGGTCGACGCCCTCCTCGGCGCGCCCCGACGCGCGCCGGTCGCGCACCTCGTCGAGGATCTCCGCCGGCGCGCTCGCGACCATCTGCCAGGTCTCCTCGAGGTCGGGCTCCTGGATCGGATCGCCCTCGGGCCGCGTCGCGAGCATCGGCGCCCACAGGCGCAGGGCGAGCGAGCGCGCGCAGCCCTCGTAGGCGTTGATCGCGGCGGCGCGGTGCCGCAGCGATCCCGTGCCCAGGACCACGCGGCGCGCCTCGACGAAGGTCGGCGCGAGCGTGCTCGCGAAGCGCGCGGCGCGGGCGTCCGCCTCCTCGTCGTCGTACTGCGCGGCGAGACGCACCAGGTTCTCGATGCCGAGCTCGACGTCGAGCGGGTCGCGCTCCGCGCCGTCGACCGGATCGGTGACCGCGATGATCTCGAGCCAGCGGCGCCACTCGTCGATCGAGGTGGTGTGCGCGCGGCGCGCCATCTCGCGCAGGCGCCGGTAGGTCGGCTCGATCGCCTCGCGGTCGCGGCCGCGGCGCCAGAGCGAGGCCACGCCGCGCGCGAGCGCGCGCGCCGCGACGGCGCCTCCGTCGCCGCTCGCGATGCGCTGCGCGAGCCGGTCCCACACGTCGCGCCGCTCGTGCACGAGGTGCGGCGTCGCGGCGGCGGCCGCGGCGAGCCCCCACGCGGCCTCCTCGGGCCGATCGAGGATCGCCCGCAGCTCGTGGCCGAGCATCATCAGGCGGTCCGCGGGGAGCGAGGCGAACGCGGTCATCGCCCGCTGGCGCAGCACCGGCGTCGCGCCGTGCACCCAGTCGAGGAGCGTCCCCTCGAGCGGCTCGAGCACGCCGGCGAGGCGGCCGAACGCGCGCGCCGCGTGGATCCACACCTTGGGCTCGGGGTGGAGCAACAAGGGTTGCAGCGTCTGGAGCGTGCGGCCGACGAGGGTCGGGTCGGTCGCGGGCGACATCCCGCAGACGGCCACCTCGAGGCAGCGCGCCGCGAGCACACGCCCCCGCAGCGTGCCGCGCGCGGGGCGGCCGATGAGCGACTCGAACGTCTCCGCGGAGCTCCAGATCCAGCGCCCGAGCGCGGGGAGCTGCAGCGCGGCCGCGCCCGCCTCCCACAGCAGGATCTGCACGCGCGCGCGCGCCTCGGCGTTGACCGGCGCGTCGAGCTCGGCGCCGTCGCCGAGCAGGGGCACGCAGCCGAGCGCGTCCTCGAGCGGCCCCTCGACGACGCGGGCGCGCGCGACGTCGAGCGCCTGCCCGCGGTACTCGGGGTGCGCGCAGGCCGCGCGCAGGATCGTCGCGAGGGTCGCCTCGCTGCGGCCGGTGTTGGCCGCGCACCAGATGAAGAGGACCTCGCTGGACGCGTCCTCGAAGATCGCGCGGGCCTCGGCGTCGGTCCGCGGCGCGCGCGTCCACGCGGGCAGCTCCCGATCGAGGGTGGCGGCCGCGGCGGCGAGCGCCGCCGGGAGATCGTCGCCGGACTCGAGGACCCCGTAGCGCCAGAAAGTATAGAGATCGCTGGCTCGCGCGGGCGCGTCGCGGATCGCGCGCGTCGCCTCGGCGAGGGCTTCACGGCCGGCGTCGGTCCACATCGAGATCGCCCCATCGTAGCGGGGGACCCCGGCGCGGCGCATGAAAACTGCAGGGCTGACGTCCCCGGGGCTGCGAGGTGCGTGCAACGGTGTTACTGTTGCGGGCGTCGGGGTGCGCACGTGACCGTCGTCCAGAAGCAAGAGCTCAAGCGGGTGCTGCGCGAGGTGGGCCTGCGCGCCACCAACGCGCGCGCCCTCGTGCTCGGCTGCTTGATGGACGCGGGCCGCCCGCTGACGCACGCGGAGGTCTGCGACCTGCTCGGCGAGCACGGCTACGACCGCGCGACGCTCTACCGCAACCTGGTCGACCTGACGCAGGCCGGGCTCGTCACGCGCACCGACCTCGGCGATCACCTGTGGCGCTTCGAGCTCGCGGGCGCCGAGGGGCACCACGCGAGCGCGCACGCGCACTTCGTCTGCCAGGAGTGCGGCGACGTGAGCTGCCTGCCCGACGACTCGGTGTCGCTCAACGCGTGGCGCGGCGCGCCGAAGTCGCTGAAGCAGAAGAACGTCGAGATCCAGATCCGCGGCGTCTGCAACGACTGCGACTGAGCGGGGTCGCTGCGCGACGCGCTGGGCTCGATGGCGCGCCCGCGGCGCGGGCGCTCGATGAATCGCCTCGACCGCCTGACGTGATCTCGGGTGTTCGGTTCGTCGCGGGCGACGAGATGAGATCTCGCGCGAAGGCGCGGAGCCGATCTCTTGGCGGCTTCGCCCCGTGGCGGCCACTGCACGTCCGATGAGCGGGAGCCGAGGGGTGCTCGGGCGCCGCGTGCGCTCGAGCGCGAGATCGACCGCCGGGCTCGCGACCGAGCCCGGCGATCCCTCCTCTTCAGCGGCGGCGGCGCCAGAGCGCGAGCCCGAGCGCGGCGAGCACGAGCGCGAGCGGCGCAGCGGGCGCGCGGCCGTGGCCGGCCGAGCAGAGGGCGCCGCCGGTGAGGCCGCCGCCCGTCGGGGGCACATCGCCGCCGGCGTCGAGGCCGGGCACCGCGGCGTCCGCGACGCCGCCGTCGCCGATGACGCCGGCGTCGGCCACGCCACCGTCGGGCGCGGGCGTGATCACGACGACGAGCGTGTCGGTCGCCGTGTTCCCCGTCGGATCGGTCGCCGTCGCGGTGACGGTGTGCTCGCCCGGCGCGAGCGGGCGGCCGGTGTCGAGGCGCCAGGTGCCGTCCGGCGCCACGGTGACCGTGCCGACCTCCTCGCCGTCGAGCGTCACGACCACCGTCGCGCCGGGCTCGCCGGTGCCGGTGATCACGCCGCTCGCGTCGGCCGACTCGACGGTGACGAACGTCATCGTGTCGACGGTGAACGTCGAGGTGTCGGTGGCCATGTTGCCCGCCGCGTCGGTCGCCGTCGCCTCGGCGCGGTGCTCGCCGTCGGCGAGCGGCGCCGTGAGCGGGACCTCCCAGTGACCGGCCGCGTCGGCGGTGACCGTCCCGACCTCGACGCCGTCCACCGTCACGACGACCGTCGCGCCCGGCGCGGCGGTGCCGCGGATCGTCGGCATCGTGTCCGAGGTGGTCGAGCCGTTGGCGGGCGCGGTGATCGCGACGGTGGTCGTCGCGTCGACCGTGAAGGTCGAGGTCGCGCTCGCGGTGTTGCCGCTCGCGTCGGTCGCCGTCGCCACCGCGGTGTGCGCGCCGTTCGACAGGGGGGTGCTCGTGCGCACGACCCAGCGGCCGTCCGCGCCGACCGTCGCGGTGCCGACCTCGACGCCGTCGACCGTGACGACGACGGTCGCGCCCGGCTCCCCGGTGCCGGCGATGTCGGGCGTCGCGTCCATCGTGGTCGAGCCGTCCGCGGGCTCCGTGATGGTCACGGTCGTCGTCGCGTCGACGGTGAACGTGACCGTGCTCGTGGCGCTGCCCGCCGCCGTCGTGACGGTGGCGGTCGCCATGTGCGGCCCGTCCGCGAGCGGCGTCGTGAGCGGCAGCGTCCAGGTCCCGTCCGCCGCCGCGACCGCCGTCCCGACGACCACGCCGTCGATCGAGACGGTGACCGTCTCGCCCGGCGTCGCCGTCCCGCGGATCGTCGGCGTCGGGGTCGTCACGACCTGGGCCTCCATCGGCGCGGTGATCGCGACCGCGACCGTCGAGCAGACCGCGTTGACGTCACAGATGCCCGCGGCGCAGAGCGTCCCGGGGGCGACCGGCGTCGTCGAGCAGCTCCCCGCGGAGCACGCGTGGGAGGTGCACTCGTTGCCGTCCTCGCAGTCGGACGCGACCAGGCAGCCGACGCAGACGCGCATCGACGGATCGCAGCGCGTCGAGCCCGCGCAGTGCGAGTCGTCGAGGCACTGCACGCAGCTCGCCGCGTCCCCCGCGCACACACCGCCCGTGCACGGGTCCCCGGCGGGGCGCAGCGGGTTCGAGCACACGCCCGCGGTGCAGAGATCGGCGGTGCACTCGAGGCCGTCCGCGCAGTCCCCCGTCCCGAGGCACTGGACGCAGACGTTGGTGGCGACGTCGCAGCGCGGCCGGGCGCCCGGGCACTGCGCGTCGGCGACGCACTCGACGCACATCGCGCCCGCGCCCGAGCACACGCCGCCCGCGCACGGATCGCCGGCGGGCAGCGGCGTGCGGAAGCACGAGCCGCCGATGCACGCGTCCGCGGTGCAGTCGTTCGCGTCGTTGCAGTGCGCGGCCGTGGTGCACGCCGCGCAGGTCGCGCCCGCGCCGGTGCCCGTGCAGAAGGGCCGCCCCGCGGTGCAGCCGGGGTCGGTCCCGGCGCCGGTGTCGATGCACGGCACACACGCGGGCGAGGCCGCGCCGTCGCACACACCGCCCGAGCAGGTCGAGCCGGCGGCGCGCGTCGTGTTCACGCACGCGCCGGCCGCCGAGCACGAGTCGGTCGTGCACTCGTTGTCGTCGTTGCAGTCGGCCGCGGACACGCACGCGACGCACGCGTTGCCGCCCGCGCCCGCGACGCAGTACGGCGTCGCCGCGACGCAGCCGAGGTCGGTGCCGGACCCCGTCGCGGTGTCGAGGCACGCCTCGCAGACCGGGGCGCCCGCGCCGCTCGTGCGGCAATGCGGCCGCGCCGCGAGGCAGCCCGCGTCGGTGCCGGTCGCGGACGTGTCGACGCACGCGAGGCACATCGGCGCGCTCGGCCCGCCGCACGCGCCGCCGGTGCACGGATCACCGAGCGCGCGCGGGGTGTTCGAGCACACCCCCACGCTGCACGCGTCGGTCGTGCACTCGTTGCCGTCGCTGCAGTCCGCGGCGCCCGTGCAAGGGACGTTGACGCCCCACCGGAACCAGCGCGTCGTCCCGAGCTCGGCGCCGGCGCAGGTGCTCGGGCCCCACACCATCTCCGCGCCGTGCATGCGGCCCCAGTCGAGCGAGCTGCCCCACGGCCCCGGGTTCGGGCACGTCCCCGCCACCGGCCAGCTCGAGTCGTCGAAGCCCGGCGCGCCCCACCCCGCGCCCGGGTTGGTGCTCACCGTCCGCATCGGCGTCGGCCCGGTCCGCGCGACCGGCGTCGTGCCGTCGTCGGCGAACAGCACGACCATGAGCCCCGCGATCGTCGAGTTGTCGTCGCGGCAGCGCACCGCGATCGTGTGCGGCCCCGGCGCGAGCGAGAGCGTATAGCTGTCGGGCGTCGGCCACATGTTCGAGTTCGGACCGAGCGGGGTGACCGCCGCCCCGTCCACGAAGATCTCTTCGATGAAGTTGTCGCAGGTGACGCGGAGGACCTCGGCGGAGGCGGGCGCGGGCGCGGCGAACGCAGCGAGCGCGGGACCCGCGAGGAGCGCGGCGAGGCGAAGCGAGGCGGAGCGATTACGCATTGGCGGGAAAATAGCACACCCGCAGCGCGCGGCCGTCACCCCCCCGCGTCGGCGGACGGCGGGTGCCCGAAGCGCGCCCGGTAGGCGCTCGAGAACGCCGGCAGGCTCGCGTAGCCGACGCGCGCCGCCACCTCGCCGACGCGGTGACGACCCGAGCGCAGCAGCACCCGCGCCTCGTCGAGGCGCCGCGCGCGCAGGTGCGCCGCGGGCGAGAGCCCGAGCTCGCGCGAGAACGCGCGCTCCAGCGTGCGCGGGCTCGCGCCGGCGCGGCGCGCGAGCTCGCGCATCGAGAGCGGGCGATCGAGCGAGGCGTCGATCGCGTCGATCGCGCGCCTGACGATCATGCTGCGCCCCACCGTGAGCGGCGCGCGGTCGCGATCCGCCTCGCCCTCGATGGTGAGGAAGTACGCCTCCTTGACCAGCTCCGTCTCGAGGAAGCGCGCCGCGGTGCTCGCGTGCTTGTGGCAGACGCCGCGCTCGAACACGTAGCGGTGCGCGAGCTCGTCGACCCACGTCGTGCGCGGGAGCGCGCGCGCCGCGCCGAGCACGTGCGCCAGCGTCGCGGCGTCGACCCGCTCGCGCGCGTACTCCTCGACCGCGCGCGCGCGCACGACCTCGCCGAGCTCGAGCAGCACCACGCGCGCGGTCGGGCTCTCGAGGGTCATCGTCGCGGCGCACCTGGCCGGCAGGACCATCCAGTTCGCGCGGTCCACGATCCACTCCTCGGCGCGCGCGGACACGCGGACGGTGCCCGGCAGCGTCAGCATCAGGCTCGGCACGTCCGCGCGCGCGCGGAGCCGCTCGCCCGCCACGCCCCCGTCGACGAGCAGCGACACGGCGCCGCCGCGCAGCGCCAGGCGCGACGCGTCCGCGTAGGAGCTCGGCGCATCGGCGAACGGCCGCGCACGGGGCGCGCGGGATCGACTCGGCGCGCGGCTCATCGCGCCCAGCATACGAGACGGGACGATCCTCGTCATTTCGTCATTCGTCCGAGCCGCTCGAGAATGACGAAATGACGAGGATCGTCCCTCACGGCCCGCCTTGCGCCGTCCCTCACGGCCCGTCTTGCGCCAGTGTCACCGTTTGGTGTTATCGTTCGCGAAGTATTGGTGGGGCACCCATGGACCGGTAGGGTGAGCCTAAGACCATGTCGTACTCGGCTGTTCCGCGCGTGGCCCGACCGTACCTCGACGGGCTGCTGCTCTCTCTGGCCTGCGCGACGAGCTTCGCCGGCTGTTACGCAGGGCACGGCCACGAACCGAGCCCCGGCGGCCCCGACGGCGCACCCCCCGGAGCGCTCGACGCGAGCGGTACCGGGTCGGCAGAGGCGGGAATGCGTCTCGATGCGTCCGTGGACGCCGCGCCCCGGCGTCTGTGGGATGCGGAGGTGCACGAGCTCGACCCGGATGCAGCGCTGGACTTCGACGCAGCGGGGATGCACTCCTGCCACGAGCGTACGATCTTCCTCCCGGTCGACCGGCCCGGGTGCGTCAGCATCGAGGTCTCCGGCGCGGACGTGCGCGAGTGCGAGTCGGGCGGGGGCCGGGGCGACGACGAACCACTGGTGCTCGGCGGGCAGCCGGTCACGATCCTCAACCTCGTGGCGAAGCACTTGGGCATCGTGGTCGACTTCCTCGGGGCGCCGGGATGTCACGGGACGGGGTGCATGTTCCTTCAGCGCGACACGGCGGAGACCTGTGACTGCGGCGGTGGGGGGCGGTCGTCGATGGGTGACGCGTCGATGCCGCGCTACGGACTGTACGTGACGGGCATGGCCCGTTCGCAGAGTGCCTATTCGCTCGTGGTCGGCGGGGCGCAGTCGCGCTGGCGCATCAACGCGTGCGTACGAGACTGACGTGGCGGTCGCGCGAACAGGGCGAGGCGGACAGACGCGCGTGCTGGTCGGGGCGGTGATCGGCGCGGCGCTCGGCGCGGTCGCCGTGACCGCGTGGTCGCACCGCGCCACCGGTGTGTCGGCCCCCGGGGGGGGGGGGCGGGATCGGAGTTCGCGTACGCCGACCCGACCGTGCTCGCGGGCTCTTCGAGCCCGCCGGGAGCGCGCGGCGCTGCGGCGCATGACGGCGGGCTGCGACCGGGCGACGGCGGCGCCGAGGACGTCGAGGGCGCGCGGCGCGCGGCAGCCCGCCGGGCGCTCGCGCGGATGGTCGCGCACGTGCGGGCGAATCGGTCACGCCCCTCGCTTCGGGCTCTCGAGCCCAGCGAGGTCGCGGTCAACTTCGCGCAGTACGTCGATGGCCTCGCGGTCGGCCTCGAAGCGTTGAGCCCGGAACAGCGCGCCGCCATCGCCGACGACATCGGGGATCGGATCTGCGATCCGACTGCCGAGCGCACCGACGTCCATCTCTTGACGCTGCTCGAGCTGCGCATGCCCGACGTCGCCAGCTCTCGTGCGCTGGACTGCGCTCTCGGCGGGGTCGCGGACGAGCACGATCCGCTGCTGCCTCTCGTCCTCGACGCGTGGCTGGGAGCGGGGATCGGGCCGAGCGCGGGGTTCGACGTGTGGCGGGACGCGGTGACGATCCCGGAGCTGCGGGCTCGCTTCGACGGTGAGCCAGCCCATGAAGAGCTACGCCGGCGAATGCCGGAGGGAGGGTGAGATGATGGGAACGAGGATCTCGGTTGCGCTCGGCACGACGGTTGCGCTCCTTGGCGCTGCGGAGGTCGAGGCCCAGCAGCCGGTCAACGGGACGAGCGGCGCCGACGTCGTCTTCATCGGCTACCTCGACGCCACGGAGGCAGGCCGCGCTGGAGGTCCCGGCACCGGGCGAGGAGTGTACGCGTGCGTGTTCAACCCGTCGACGGATGTCTCGAGCTGGCAACAGCTCGAATCGAACACCGCGACGCTGTCGCAGAGCTACAAGTTCAACGCGCTCGGCGGGAACGACGAGGTCGAGATCATCAACGCCAACGTCGCGATCGGCGACCTCGATGGCGACACGAGCGGTGGTCAGCCACCCGATTGCGGGGGCCGAACGTGGGCTCCGCTCAACTACTCCAGCTACTACTTCGATCTCGACGGGGACGCGGGCCAGGACGGACTGTGGACCGCTTACGGCTACTCCTTCGCGCACGGGGATGACTCGGGCGCGACCGGCTACGACGACTACGTCATGTCGGGCTCCTGGAACGCGAGCTCGCGCCATCGCGGCTTCGCCGGCGACGATGCGCTGATCGCGGCGGGAACGGTCTACAACCGCGACCGCATGTACGGCGACGATGACGACGACTGCGTCCTCGAAGTGGGCACGGCCGCGGCCTACGCGGAGGGAGGAGACCACGACGGCGGCGACGTGCTCCGGTACGACGCGACCCTGCCGGTGACCTACGGCGGCTTCGAGACCGTGACCTCGGGCGTCACCACTTGCCCCGGCGGGTACTTCATCCTGAGCCCAGAGCCGTCGGCGTTCTGGGGATCGTGACGAGGTGGCTATCAAGCGGGGTGATGGCTGATCGCGGACGGCCCCGGCGGGTGTTACTGATCGTCGAGGACGACCGACGCGTGGCGCGCGCGCTCGCGCGCATGATCGCGACGCGACTGCCTGACGTGTGGACGGCGCACTCAGCAGCAGCCGCCCGAGCCCGCCTGCGGTCGTCGTCGGGCGCCTCCGTGGCTGGGGTCCTCGCCGACTTCGAGCTCGGAGACGCCACCGGCCTCGACGTGATCCGCGAAGCCCGGGCACTGACTCCCGAGCTGCCGGCCCTGATCCTCACTGGCCACGGATCAGACGAGCTCGCGAACGCCTGCGCGGCTGAGCGGATCACGTACGTGACGAAGCCGTGCACCGTGGCCGCGCTCGAGCCCTTTCTCGAGCGCGTGGCGCTTCACGAGTCGTTCGCTTCGATAGCCGCGTCCGAAGTCGCGGCGACTGCCCGAGAGGGCCGGGTCCTAGCCCTCGTGCGCGACGGGCTCACACAGCAAGAGGTGGCCGAGGCGCTCGGCGTCGAGCTCAGCACCGTCCGCAAGCACGCGTCGAACCTGCTGATCAAGGCCCGGCGTCGCGGCGTGAACGTGGCCTCGCTCGCGGAGCTCGCCCGCGCGCTGGGGCGCGCGAGCTCACGGCCACCGCCCCGGCCCGAGTGAGCGCGCCGACGGCGCAGGTCCGCGACATGGCGGGTAGGCCGGCGCCCTCGCGGACCAGGAGCGACGATCCAGCGCGCGAGAAAACAGCGACATCGTCGGCACGTCGGGCGACGACACGCCTCGACGCTCGGCTCTCCGCTCGGACGCTACGCGCGAGGGTAGCCGACCGTCTGCGAGAGCAAGACCTCTTGATCGTGACCCAGGCCGAGGGCCTGCGCGATCGCGTCGCGATCGATCCACCCGCGGATCACCGTCGCGAGCCCGGCCGACGCGCAGTAGAGGTAGACGTTCTGGGCGATCGCCCCCGCAGCGGCGGCCGAGTAGACCGTGCGCTGCGCCACCGGGACGAGCTTCATCCGCGAGTGATCGGCGACGTACACGAGGTCGAGCGGCGCGTCGGCGACGAAGTCCTGGTACCCCGTCACCCGACGCGCATCGGCGGCGCTCACCAGCTCGAGCCGGTGACCCCGGGGCTCGAAGCGGTAGGTCCCCTCGGGCAGCGCCACGTAGACGTCGATCTCCTGCGCGTCGAGCGCGCTCGGGGCGGTCCGTCCCCCGGCCTCGGGCCGGTTGACGCCGAACGCCGACCACAGCAGGTCGGAGAGCACCTGCGCGGGGAGGACGTCCGGAAGGAACGCACGCTCCGAGCGCCGCCGTCGCAGCGCGTCCATGAGCGGCAGCCCGCCCTCCGTGCTCGGAGGCGGCAGCTCGATCGCTTCCGGCGCGCCGCCGCGCGAGGGCGCGGGCCGGAGCTTCCCCATCAGCCCGAGGGCCAGCTTCGTGAGCGTCGACATCGCCCCGGGGGAGCTAAGCCCACGCCGGCCGCGAGCAAGGCGAGCGCAGCGGCGAGGCGAGAGCGACGCGCGCACCTGTCGCGGACGCGTAACACGTTGACGCGCGCGAGAAAGCGCGCGCCCCGAGACCGCAGGTAGAACCAGCGACGAAGTGACGCTCCTCCACCGCGCCGCGCTCTCGCTCTTCGCCGCCGGCTCTGCGCTCGCGTGCGCGCCACCGTCGCACGCAGGGCCCGACGCCGCGGCGCGCGACGCGAGCGCGCGCGACGCGCAGCCCTTTGACGCAGGCGCGGACGCGAGCGGGGCCGACGACGCCGGGCCGCCGCGCGACCCGTGGGCGCACGGCCCGCCGCTCGGGGCGCGACGCCACGCCGACGGCGCGCTCGAGGTGCGCGTGCGCTCGGTGAACGCCACGCGGATCGAGCTCGCGCTGTTCGCCGCGCCGCTCGGCGAGGTCGAGCGCCTGCGCGTCCCGCTCACCCGCGCGGAGGAGAGCGACCGCTTCACCGGCGTCGTCGGCGCGGACGCGCTGCGCGCCGCCGGCCTGGGCGAGCCGCTCTACTACGGGCTGCGCGTGTGGGGCCCCAACTGGCCGTACGACGCGGCGTGGACGCCGGGCAGCGAGGCCGGCTTCGTGGTGGACATCGACGCCGACGGCAACCGCATGAACCCCAACAAGGTCGTGCTCGATCCCTATGCGCTCGAGCTCAGCCACGATCCGCGCAACCCGATGCACACGGACGCCTCGGTGTTCCGCAGCGACGACGCGACGCGCGCGATCGACTCGGGACCGTTCGCGCCCAAGGGCATCGTGCTCGACGTGCCGCCCCCCGCGGCGCCGGGCCCCGGCCGCGCGCTGCGCGATCAGGTCGTCTACGAGGTGCACCTGCGCGGCCTGACGCGCCGCGACGAGGCCCTCCCCGAGGCGGAGCGCGGCACCTACGCCGGCGCGCGCGCGCGCGCCCGGGCGCTCGCCGCGCTCGGCGTCACCGCGATCGAGCTGCTCCCGCTCCACGAGACGGGCAACGATCAGAACGAGCTCACCGGCGACGCGGCCGGCGACAACTACTGGGGCTACTCGACGATCTCGTACTTCGCGCCCGACCGCCGCTACGCGGCCGACCGCAGCCCGGGCGGGCCGACGCGCGAGCTGCGCGAGACGATCCGCGCGTTCCACGACGAGGGCCTCGAGGTGTGGGTCGACGTCGTCTACAACCACACGGCGGAGGGCCGCGCCGCGTACCTGTCGTTCCGCGGGGTCGACGACGCGACCTACTACGTCCACGCGAGCGACGCGCGGAGCTACCTCGACCACAACGGCGTCGGCCCCGACGTCGCGACCGCGCAGCCGATGGTGGCCGACCTCGTGATCGACTCGCTGCGCTACTGGCACGAGATCCTCGGCGTCGACGGGTTCCGCTTCGACCTCGCGTCGGTGCTCGGCAACGAGTGCACGCGCGCGTGCTTCCGCTGGTCGGCCGGCGGATTGATCTCGCGGATCGCCGAGACGTTCGCGCGCCCGGACGACGGCGGCCCGGGCGCGATCCTGGTGGCGGAGGCGTGGGGCATCGGGCCCGGCACCTACCGCGTCGGCCAGTTCCCGCGCGGCTGGGCGGAGTGGAACGATCGATACCGCGACACGGTGCGGCGCGACCTCAACCGCCTCGGCGTCGAGCCCGTGCCGCTCGCCGAGCTCGCGCGGCGCGTCACCGGCTCGCCCGACCTGTTCGGCGAGCGCGGGCCCGCGGCGTCGATCGACTTCGTGACCGCGCACGACGGCTTCACGCTGCGCGATCTGTTCGCCTACGACCGCAAGGTGAACGACCAGCCGTGGCCGTGGGGCCCCTCGAGCGGCGGGCGCGACGAGGAGCTGTCGTGGTCGCATGGCGGCGACGCGATCCGGCAGCGGCGCGCGGCGCGCACGGCGATGGCGCTGCTCCTGCTCTCGCACGGCGTGCCGATGCTCACCGGCGGCGACGAGTTCCTCCGGACGCAGCGTGGCAACAACAACCCCTACAACCTCGACTCGCCGGCGATCTGGCTCGACCCCGGCGGTCCCGCCGCGGAGGCGGGGTTCCATGCGATGACGCGCCGCCTGCTCGCGTTCCGTCGCGCGCACGACGCCTTGCGCCCGGCCGAGCACGCGGGCCCGAGCGGCGACGCGGACGGAGACGGGCTCGCCGCGATCACCTACTACCGCGACGACGGCGCGCGCGCGGACGGGGCCTACCTCGACGCGCACGACCGCCACTTCCTGTCGTGGGTGCTCGACGCGGACGAGCGCGGCGATCACGACCGCGCGATCTGGGTCGCCTACAACGGCTGGTCCGGCGCCGTGCTCGCGCACCCGCCGCCGGCGCCGCCGGGGACGTCGTGGCGGCTCGTCGCGGACACCGGCGAGGCGGGCGCCGCGTTCGATCACGCCCGCGACGACGACGACGCGCAGGCGGTCGCGGCGTGGCCCTACTCCGTCGAGGGCCGCGCGCTCGCGCTCTTCGTCGCGCGACCGGAGGGCTCGCCGTGACGCGGCGTCCGCTCGCCGCGCGGGCCGGCTGGCGCGGGGCGCGCGCGCTCGGACGCGGCGCCACCGGGCGCGCCGCGACGCGTCACGCGCTCGCGCTCACCACGCTCGCGCTCACCGCGTGCGGCACCGCGTGGAGCGAGCCCGCCGACGCCGGGCGCGCGCGCTCGGACGCGCGCGTGGCGCCGATCGACGCGGCGCACGAGGAGCGCGACGCCGCTCTCGCGGACGCCGCCCTCGCGGACGCCGCCCTCGCGGACGCCGCGCCCGACGCGGGCCCGCCGCCGGCCTTCGATCCCGCCGCGTGGGAAGGCGCGGTGATCTACTTCGTGCTCACCGATCGGTTCGCGAACGGCGACCCCACCAACGACGGCGACGCGACCTGCACCGACCCGACCCACCCGACGCGCTTCCACGGAGGGGACTTCCAGGGGATCGTCGATCACCTCGACTACGTCGAGGACCTCGGCGCGGACGTGCTCTGGATCACGCCGGTGCCCGCGCAGGTCGGGTGCGGCTACCACGGCTACTGGGCGGACCTCGACGACCCGGACGACGAGGCGATCGAGCCGCGCCTCGGCGGCGCCGACGGCCTCACCCGGCTGATCGACGCGGTGCACGCGCGCGGCATGCGGCTGATGGTCGATCACGTCGTGAACCACCCGGGTCGCATGGCGCGCATCACGCGCACGCGCCCCGAGTGGTTCCACCCGCCGCGCCCCGCGTGCGAGGCGCTGGGTGATCCCGACCTCTTCTGCTCGCTCAGCGGGCTGCCGGACTTCGCGCACGAGCGCGCGGACGTGCGCGCCTACCTCGACGCCCACAGCGCGCGCTTCACGGCGCGCTTCGCGTTCGACGCGATGCGCATCGACACCGTCAAGCACGTGCCTCCGTCGTACTTCCGCGACCACTTCGTGCCGGCGGTGACCGCGGTGCGGCCCTCGATCTACTTCCTCGGAGAGATCTTCGACGAGGGCTACGGCCTGCACGATCGCTACCTCGACGCGGGCCTGCACGGGCACTTCGACTTCGCGCTCCGGCGCGCGATCATCGGCGCGCTCGCGCAGGGCGGCTCGATCGACCCGGTCGCGCGGCGCGTCGCGGAGGCGGTCGAGCGCTTCGGTCCGGCGCGCGCGCGCCTGCGCTCGACGTTCCTCGACAACCACGACGTCCCGCGCTTCCTCGAGGAGATGGGCGCGCGCCCCGAGGGCGAGCGGCGCGAGCGCCTGCACCTCGCGCTCGCGGTCCTCACGACGACGCCCGGGATCCCGCAGCTCTACTACGGGACCGAGCTCGGGATGCGCGGCACCTACCCCGAGAACCGGCGCGACATGCCCGCGTGGGCGTGGCGCGCGGAGACGCGCACCGGCGCGCACGACGGGTTCCTCGCGGAGCCGGAGCGCACGCACGCGTGGACGCGGCGCCTCGTCGCGCTGCGCCGCGCGCTGCCCGCGCTCGGGCACGGCGACTACGTCGAGCTCTGGCGCCCCGGCGGCAGCGGCGTCGAGCTCTGGGCGTTCCTGCGCGCCGCCGGCGCGAGCCGCGCGCTCGTGACGTTCAACGCCGGCGCGACGGCGCTGTCCGGCCGCCGCATGCGCTTGCGCGACAACCCGAACGTCCGCGCCGAAGACGCCGCCGCGTTCCCCGACGACGTCGTGCTCGTCGATCGGCTCGGCGCCGCGAGCGGCGGGAGCGCGCGGGTCGAGGGCGGCCAGCTCGTCGTCGACCTGCCGCCGCGTTCCGTCGCCGTGTGGACACCCTGAGCCGCTTATCGCAACAGAGTTGCGTTAGCATCCCGGATGAGGTTACACCTCGCGCATGGACGCGATCTCGTTCTCCCTCGTCCCCGAGCCGCTCGAGCGCGCGCTCGCCCCGATCCTCGAGCCCGACCGCGCCGTCCTCTGTCTCCCCCGGCCGCTCCCGCCCGGGAGCCGAAGGGCCCTCGCGCAGGTCGCCGCCCGTCCGCCCTTCGAGGTTCGCGCGCGCCTCGACGCGAGCGACGCCGACCCGAGCCCGCTGCTCGTGCACGTCGCGCACGCGGCGGCGCGGGCGTACCTCGCGCGCGACATCGCGGCGCTGGCCGCGGCGTTCGGCGCGCTGCTCGATCGGCGCCACGTGCACGCGCAGCTCGCGGTGGTCACCCACGACGCCTGCCGCAAGCTCCACGCGGACTTCGTCACCCTGCGCCTGCTCCGCACGTACGCGGGCCCCGGCACCGAGTGGGTCGACGCGCCGCGCCGCGAGCACCTCGCGCGCGCCGACGTCGACGTGGAGACCGCCAACCGCCTGGTCCTCGGCGACGCGCCGCTCCAGCGGGCCGCCGCGGGCGACGTCGTGCTCCTCAAGGGCGAAGGCTGGCCCGGCCAGCGCGGCGCCGGCGCGGTGCATCGCTCGCCCCCGATCGTCGCCGCCGGGCTGCGCCGCCTGGTCCTCAAGCTCGACGAGCACCCGTGCGGGTGCTGAGCGAGCGGGCCGCGCGCGCGCCGGCGGCGCACCCGGACGCCGAGCTCGACGAGCTCGAGGTCGCGTCGCTCCACGCGAAGCTCCTCGAGGAGCGCGCGCGGCTGCGCGCCATCGCCGACGCGCAGCGCGCGTCCATCCTCGGCGCGGAGCTCGGCGCGCCCGACGAGACCGACGCGGCCGACGCGGAGCTCGCGCTCGCGACCGGGCTCGACGCCCGCGCGCACGTGATGGCGGACCTCGGCGCGATCGAGCACGCGCTCGCGAAGCTCGCGCGCGGGCAGTACGGGCTCTGCGAAGAGACGGACGAGCCGATCGGGTACGCGCGCCTGCGCGCGCAGCCCTGGGCGCGCTACGCGATCACCGTGCAGGAGTCCGTCGAGCGCAGCGAGCGCGCCCGCCGCCCGCGCCGCTGACCCGCGCGCGAGGCGCGAGCACGCGCCCGCTGCGGCGGCGACGTCCGATGTCGTCGAGCCGCGCGCGAGGCGCGAGCCGCTCGACGCGCGCGGGCCCGGCGCCGCGGCGGCGCTCGCGGGATGGCGCAGCCGTGCCTGCGTCGAAGCGCCCGGGCGTCGCGCCGCAGACCGCGCCCTTGGCAAGCGGCGCCGCGTGCACACATCCTCGGGCGTGGCCGACATCGAACGGCTGAGCGCGCTCGACGCGGCGTTCCTCGCCGCGGAGCGCGGCGGCGCGCACATGCACATCGGCGCGCTCGCGACCTTCGAGGGCGGCCCGCTCGTCGGGCCCGACGGCGGCGTCGACTTCGCGCGCGTGCGCGCCCACGTCGAGGGCTGGCTCGAGCGGCTCCCGCGGTACCGGCAGCGCATCACGTCGATCCCGATGCTCTCGCGCCGCGTGTGGAGCGACGACCCGCACTTCCGGCTCGACTACCACGTGCGGCACGCGGCGCTGCCGCGGCCGGGCGACCTGCGGCAGCTGAAGCGGCTCGCCGGGCGCATCTTCGGGCAGCGGCTCGACCGCGAGCGGCCGCTCTGGGAGCTCTGGGTGATCGAGGGCCTCGACGGCGGCGGCTTCGCGATGGTGCTCAAGACGCACCACTGCCTCGTCGATGGGATAGGCGGCGTCGAGCTGCTCGGCGCGCTCTTCGGCGCGGAGTCGCAGGCGCGCGAGCGCTTCGCGCCGCAGCCCGCGCCCTCGCCGCGCGCGCTCGTCGGCGCCGAGCTCGACGAGCGCGCGAAGAACGCGGTGCGGCGCGCGCAGGAGCTCGCGCGCCTCGCCGCGCACCCGGCCGAGGCGGTCGGCGCGGCGCGAGACGTCGCGCGCGAGGCCGCGGCGCTCGTGATGGACGGCCTGACGCCTTGCGATCGGACGTCGCTCAACCCGGACGCGATCGGGCCGCACCGCCGCTTCGACGTGGTGCGCCACGACCTCGAGGAGGTGAAGGCGATCAAGCGGGCCCTTGGCGGCAAGCTCAACGACGTGGTGCTCGCGACGGCGGCCGGCGCGCTCGGCCGCACGCTCGCGCGGCGCGGCACGCACCCCGCCGTCCTCACCGACTTCCGCGCGCTCGTCCCCGTCGACGTGCGCCACGGGCGCGGCGGCGTCGGTAACCGCGTGGGGATGATGTTCGCGCGCCTGCCGCTCGCCGAGGCGGACCCGATCGCGCGCCACCGCGCCGTCCTCGCGCAGACCGAGCACGTCAAGCACACCGCCGCGCACGCGCAGACGACCGAGCTCATCGAGGACCTGAGCGACGAGCTGTTCCCGTCGATCGTCGCCGCGGTGTTCACCTATGCGGCGCGCGCGGGGACGTTCAACGTCGTGATCACCAACGTGCCGGGGCCGCCGTTCCCGATGGCGCTCCTGGGCTCGCGCCTCACCGCGCTCTACCCGCTCGTGCCGCTGTTCGAGTCCCAGGCGCTCGGCATCGCGCTCTTCAGCTACGACGGCGCGCTCCACTGGGGCCTCAACGCCGACTGGGGCGCGATGCCGGACCTGCACCTCTTCGCCGACGACCTGCGGGCGTCGTTCGACGAGCTACGCGACGCGGCGCGCGCCTGACCGGCGCCGCGCGAGGCCGACGAGCGCGACCCTGACGGGCCCGTGCGGTGGCTGGTTCACCACGGTAGCTCGACGAGCCGCAGATCGACGATCCGCTCGAAGTCGCGCACGTTGCGCGTGAGCAGCGGGCGCCCGAGCCCGATGCACGCCGCTGCCACGTGCGCGTCGGCCAGCCGCGGCGCACCGACGCGCTGGCGGGCGAGCCGCTCGAGCGGCTCGTGGGCGTCGACCCATGGCGAGATGCGCACGCGGCTGTCTTCGAGCCAGGACTCGCGCGCGCGGAAGCGGGGCTCGGAGAGTGGGTCGCTCGGCTGAAGGAACTCGAAGAGGCACGTGACCGCCGTGAAGCGCTTCTTCGGATGGATGGCGGCGAGGAGGCTGCGACCGCCGAGCGTCCTCGTGTCCCGCTCGAACTCCTCGAGCAGGATGCAGGTGTCGACGACGAGGTCGCCCCGGTGCGCGACCTCCCACGGCACGAGCTTGGCCATCACGCCTCGGCGCGTCGGACCGGCGCGAGCTGGTGCGCGTCGGCGAGCGCGACGATCCGCTCGCGCAGCGCCGCGGCGAGCTCGTCGGCCGCCTCGCGCATCGCGCCACGACGGCGCTCGAGCTCGAGGCGCGGGGCCTCGAGCAGCGGATCCCTCGACCAGAGCCCGACGAGCTCTTCCCGCCACGAGGCCCACGTCTCGCGGAGCGCGTAGTGGGCAGGCAGATCGGCGAGCCCTTCGATCAGGTACTCGAGCAGGTACGGCCGCTCGTCGTCGCCGCTGTCGGCCGCCGCGCCCTGCGCGACCAAGGTATCGAAGGCGTCCCGGGCCGCCTGCGCGAGCGCGGCCCGAGCGTCGTCGTGGCGCTCACAGGCTGCCGCGAGCTTCGGCTCGAATCGCCGGATCTGGTCGAGGTTCAGCTCGTAGCGCAGGCCCACGATCTCTCGCGTGTCGCGGATCCCCTCGAGGTCGCGGAGATGGTGACGGAACGTGGTGCGGCCGCGCGCGAGCCACGCCTGCTCCTCCTGGACGGCTTCGGCCAGCGGGTTCAGGACGGTGTCGAGCCAGACGCGCACCTGCTCGGACGAGGTCGACATGGCGATCCCAGGGTAGCGCGAAGAGCGCGGCCGTGCGCGGGGCGATGGGTCCCTCGGCCGAACGCTCGGACGGCCTGGTCTCGACGGGCGCTCGACCGCGTGGGCGCGCGACTAGCTAGCTACTCGACGATCTTCTCGACGATCTTCGAGCGGCGCCGCGCGAGGCCGACGAGCGCGAGCGCGAAGAGGAAGGCGGGCGCGCGCGCAGCCGCCGCCGCGCGGCAGCCGCAGCCGTCCGCGCCGGGGGGCAGCTCGGCGCCCGCGTCGAGGGCGCTCGCGTCGGCTGCGCTCGCCGCGTCGCGGCCCTCGATCGCGCCGCCGTCCGACGCGGGAGGGACGCCGCCGTCGGCGCGCTCCACCACGCACGCGTCGCTGCACCCGTCGCCGCTCGCCGTGTTGCCGTCGTCGCACTCCTCGCCGTCTTGCCGCACGCCATCGCCGCAGACCGCGGCGCCGCGCGGGCCGTAGTCGGGGAGCGGCGCGCCGCGCTCGTACGCGCCGAGGTCGGGCGCCGCGCCGGTGAAGCCGTCGTTGATCGTCGCGAGCCGCTCGCCGGCGTCGACGGCGACGCCCTCGCCGAGGCGCAGATCCGGCACGGTGCGCGCGGGGAACGGCGCGGCCGGGAAGTCGAACGGCGCGGCGAAGATCGAGAGGTCCACCTCGACCGCGTGCGCCTCGCTCGTGCGCGCGCGCAGCTCCGCGAGCGAGGCGAAGCTCGTCGCGCCGACGCGGCCGCGGAACGTGCCCGTGCCGATCGAGCCGAACCCGTCGTAGTCGAAGTCGCAGCTCGCCGCGTCCGCGTCGGCGACCTGGAGCACGCGGCCGTCGCCGTTCGAGTAGCCGTCGTAGGTGCCGCCGCCGAGGCCGCCGATGAAGAGGTTGTTGCGGAAGCGCGCGCGCGACCACGCGCGCCCCGCGTACACGCCCATCGCGTCGCCCGGCTTCACGACGGTGTTGTGGAGCCACACGTCGCCGACGCTCCCGCGCTGCGGCTTGAACGCCTGGTAGATCGCGTTGAACACGACGTTGCGGACGAACCACGTCGGCCCGCCCAGGCCCGGCTGCGAGCTGAGCGCGATGAACGAGTTGACCATCCGGTTGCCGACCACGCGCACGTTGCCCATCGCGAAGTCGGCCTCGATCGCGTCGTCGGCGCAGGTGTCGAGGTCGTTGTAGATGATGTCGATCGAGATCTGGTTCCGCGCCTGGCCGTCCTCGAGCAGCGAGATGCAGTCGCGGAAGCCGACGACGCGGTTGTGCGCGATGACGTTGCCCGGGCCGGTCATCGCGATGCCCTCGCCCTCGTTGTCGCCGCTGACGCCGAGGGTCCCGAGCGCCCACGCCGTGCGGCCGATCACGACGTTGTCGGCGAAGTAGCCATCCGTCGCGCCGGCGCCGTAGGCCACGATCCCATCGCCGGTGCTCGTCGCCGCCTCGACGCGGCAGCGGCGCACCACCGGCGCGAGCGCGCCGTTGAGCTTGATCTGGCCGCGCACCTCGAGGTCCTCGATCCAGACGTGCGCGCGGCCGTCCAGGCGCACCTCGCCCTCGACGCGCGCGCCGGGCCGCCCGCGCAGGACGATCGGCGCGCCGGGCATGCCGTCGTTGGGCAGCGTGATCGTGCCGTACGTGCCGGCCTCGAGCTCGACGACGTCGCCGGGGACGGTGATCTGCAGGATGGAGGTGAGGTCGGCCGGCGTCGCGCGCGCCACGAGCGCGCTCGCGGGCACGGTGGGGACAGGGCGCGTCCGCGCCGAGACCACCCGCGTCGCGGCGCCGCCGTCGGGATCGGCCAGCGTGAGCTCGATCTCGTACGCGGTGTCCGGCGTCAGGCCGAAGAGGCTCCCCGAGTGGCGGTTGGCCCACGAGAAGCCCTCGTTGACGCCCGCCGGCACGCGCACGAGGTCGAGGCCCGCGCGCCACGCGCTCTCGCCCTGCGGGCGGAAGCGGACGGTGACGACGCCGTCCGCGTCGTCGTCTCCCTCGATCGCCCACTCGATCGAGACGTGCTCGAGCGTCGGGTGCGGCAGCGTGACCTCGCCAGGCGTCGTCGCGGCCTGCGCGCCCGCGAGCGCGGGCGCGGCGAAGAGGGCGAGCGAGGCGCAGAGCGGAGGGGCGAGGCGAAGCGAGGTGCGCATGGCGTGGAGGGTAGCCGAGCGCGCGGCGCTCGACGCACGCTCAACGCACGCCGCCGGAGCACACGTAGGTGCCGGCCTCGCCGCTCGCGTTGCGGCACGGGACCTCGTGGTGCGCGCAGTCGCGCGAGGGCGCGAAGCGCAGCTCCGGGCCCTCGCCGTCGCACGCGCAGTAGCAGTGCAGGCTCGCCGGGTGGCTCGCGCCGATCCCGAGCGCAGGGCCGTCGGGCGCGCCGGGGTCGCGCTCGTACTCGCGGCCGCAGTCGCACGGACTGAGCAAGCATCCTTGCGCCCCGAGCGCGAGGAGGCAGAGCGTCGCGAGGCCGGCGAGCGTTCCGCGCATCGGAGCGAGCATAGCGCGCCCGGCGGCTACTCGACGCGCCCCGCCAAGATCTCGAGCAGCCCGTGGGCCTCCTGCGCGACCTCGACCTCGGGGCTCGTCGCCAGGAAGCGCTCGAGGTAGCCCTTCGCCGCCGCCGCGTCGCCGACCGCGTAGTGCGTGAGCGCCATCAGGTACAGGCCCTCCCCGTCGTCCTTGGCGCGCGCGAGCACCTGCTGGCCCATGCGCAGCGCCTGATCGTAGCGGCCGAGCAGGCGCAGCGTGTGGCCGAGGTGGACCATCGCGCCGACGTACCCGGGCGCCTTCTCGAGCGCGACCACGTACGCCTTGAGCGCCCGCTCGAGCTGCCCCTTCTCGAAGTGCGCGCTGCCGAGGAAGAAGTACGCGTACTCGTTGTCCGGCTGCTCCACGACGAGCCGCTCGAGCTCGTCGATCGCGCCGTCGAGGTCGCCCTCGCGCAGCCGCTCCGCGCCTTCCTGCGCGGCATCCCAGCGTTCACCTTGGTCCACCCCCGAGTCGTGGCGCGCGCGAGCGCCCGCCGCAACGCGCCGAGCAACACCGGCCGCGCTACATCGCGTCGAGGGGCATCTCGCAGCGATCGCGGAGCCGGCAGCGCGCGCACTCGGCGCCGCTCCACACGCGCTCGAAGCTCGCCTGCACCGCGTCGAGGATCGCGTCGTCCTCGGTGACGATGCCCATCTCGAAGTTGCGCTTGTCGTCCCCGCGTGCGCCGAGGCCGGCCCCGGTCCAGTTCGCGCTCCCGACGTAGACGAGGCGCGCGTCGACGACGACGAGCTTCCAGTGCACGCGCGGGCAGCACCGGAGCTCCATGCCGCCGCGCACGAGCGCGGGCAGGCGATCGAACGCGTCGCGGAACGGTCGCGACGGCGGCGCGGCGTGGAGCACGCGCAGCTCGACGCCGCGCTCGGCGCGCTCCGCGAGCACGTCGAGGACGGATCGGTACCGCCGCCGTCGCCCGGGCGCGCGCTCGTCCTCGACCATGAGCTCCTTGAGGTTCGCGGTCGCGATCCAGACGCTGCGCGTGGCGCGCATCACCGCGCGGACCACGCGCTCGTAATGCGCGCGGCCCTCGATCAGCGTGAGCGCACCGGTGAGCTCGAGGTCGATGCGCCGATCGTAGCGGGCGGCGCGAGCAGGCGCGGAGTTCCCGGTCAGGAACGCCTTGATTCGGCGGCGCCCCGGGCCATCGTTGGCGCGCATGACCCGCGAGACCACGGACCCCCGGACCGCCAGCCCCCGCGCCGTCCTCGTCGGCGTGCAGCTGCCGGGCGTGACCGACGCGGAGCACCAGTCCTCCCTCGACGAGCTGGCCCGCCTCGCCAAGACGCTCGGCCTCACGCCGATCGCGCGCGTCACGCAGAAGCGCAAGGCGCTCGCGCGCGCCGCCGTGCTCGGCGAGGGCAAGCTCGCGGAGCTGGCGCGCCATACGGGCGGCACGGGGATCGTGCCGAGCTTCTCGAAGAAGAAGGCGGCCAGCGAGGACGAGGCGGAGAGCCTCGACGAAGTCGACGAAGTCGACGAAGAGGTCGACGAAGAGGTCGACGACGCGCCGGGGGACGACGCGCCGGGGGACGAGGCGCCGCTCCACCCCGAGGCGCTCGCGACGCTCGTCGTGGTCGACCACGAGCTCTCTCCGTCGCAGGCCCGCAACCTCGAGAAGGCGACCGGCGTCGAGGTCGCCGATCGCACGTCGGTGATCCTCCAGATCTTCCAGCGGCACGCGCGCACGCGCGAGGCGCGGCTCCAGGTCGAGATCGCGCGCCTGGCGTACGACGCGCCGCGGCTGCGCGAGGCGAGCGGCGGCGCGGACCGGCAGCGCGGCGGCATCGGCGGCAAGGGCGCCGGCGAGTCGACGCTCGAGCTCGACCGGCGGCGCATCCGCGATCGCATCGCGGAGCTCCGGCGCGAGCTCGCGGGCATCTCGCGCGAGGACGCCGTCCGGCGCGCGCGTCGCGTCGAGCGCGGCGACACGGTGGCGCTCGTCGGCTACACGAACGCGGGCAAGTCCTCGTGGTTCCGGCGCCTGACCCAGGGCGACGTCTACGTGGCGGACGAGCTGTTCGCGACGCTCGACACGACCGTGCGGCGGCTCTCGCCCGAGACGCGCCCGCCGATCCTCGTGTCGGACACCGTCGGCTTCATCAAGAAGCTCCCGCACGACCTCGTCGCGTCGTTCCGCAGCACGCTCGACGAGGCGCGCGAGGCAAGCCTGCTCGTGCACGTGGTCGACGTCGCCGACCCCGCGTGGCGCGAGCAGCTCGCGGTCACGCGCGAGGTCCTCGCCGAGCTCGGGGTGCACGTCCGCGTGTGGAGCGAGCGCGACGCACCCACCGGCGCGGCGCGACGAGACGAGGGAGAGCGCCCGTGCCTGGTGCTCCTCAACAAGCTGGATCGACTCGACGAGGACGCGCAGGCCGCGATCCGCGCCGAGCTCCCGGACGCGATGCTCGTGAGCGCGCGCGACGACGCGAGCCTCGCCGCGGTGCGCGCGCGCATCGTCGCGTTCTTCGAGGCCTCGATGGACGAGGCGCAGCTCTTCGTGCCGTGGGCCCGGCACGGGGCGGTGAGCGCGATGCGAAAGAGCGCGCGTGTCCTCGAGGAAGAGCACGACGAGGCGGGGACGCGGCTGCGCGTGCGGGCCCCCGCCGCGGTGCTCGCGCGGCTCCGCGCGCAGCTCGAAGGCTGAGAGAGCTGCCGAGGACCCCATCGCAGGGCGATGGGCACGCGACGCGGCTTCTCGGCGTCGGGTGCCCGTGCGACCCTCGCGCGCGTGGCAGCCCTGGGCGTGATCGACGGGCGCTTCCGCCTCGAGGCGCAGATCGCGACGGGCGGGATGGGGCGGGTCTACCGCGCCGTCGACGCGCAGACGGGGCGCTCGGTCGCGCTGAAGGTGATCGCGGGCACGCTCGAGGCCGCCGACGAGCGCTTCCGCCGCGAGGCGACCACGCTCGCGCGGTTGCGCCACCCCGCGCTCGTCGAGCACGTGGCGCACGGCGTCGCGGCGGACGGCGAGGCGTACCTCGCGATGGAGTGGCTCGAGGGACGCGACCTGCGCGCGAAGCTCGGCGGCCAGCGCGACGCCACGCTCCCGGAGGACGCGAGGTCGCGCTTTCCCATCGCGGACGTCGTCGCGCTCGGGCGCCGGATCGCCGCGGCGCTCGGCGAGCTGCACCGGCACGGGGTCGTCCACCGCGACGTGAAGCCGGGCAACGTCTTTTGCGTGAACGACGACCTGCGGGAGGCGAAGCTCCTCGATCTCGGCGCGGTGACGATCGCCGACGCCGACCGCCTGACCCGGACGGGCCTGCTCGTCGGCACGCCCGCGTACATGGCGCCCGAGCAGGTGCGCGCGGAGGAGGCGGCGACCCCCGCCGCCGACGTGTGGAGCCTGGGCGCGGTGCTCTACGAGTGCATCACGGGCCGGCCCGCGTTCCGCGCGCAGCACATGGTCGCGGTGCTCGCCAAGATCGTGCTCGACGAGCCGCCCTCGCTCGCCGCGGCGCGCCAGGACTTGCCCGCCGCGCTCGTCCGCACCCTCGAGCGCTGCCTCGTGAAGGATCCCGCGGCGCGGATCGCCGACGGCGACGCGCTCGCGGCGGCGCTCGAGGAGGTGGAGGTGCGCGCGCCCGAGCGTCCGTCCATCGCGCCGGCGACGGCGTCGATCGGCGCGGCGGAGCGGCGCGTGCGCTGCGTGGTCGTCGGCTCGCTCCCGCCGGGCCTCGCCGATCGCGTCGGCGAGCTCGACCGCGCGGCTGCGCGCGCGGGCGGGACGCTCGCGCGGCTCGCGCCGGGCTCGTTCGTGGTGACGGTCGAGCCGCCGGGCGCGCCGATGGATCAGTCGGCGCGCGCCGGGCGCGTCGCGCTCGCGCTCCGCCACGCGGCGCCCGAGGTCGCGCTCGCGATCGGCCTCGGCCCCGCGGAGAGCGACGGCCACGTCCCCGTCGGCGACGCGGTCGATCGCGCGGCGGCGCTGCTCCAGGCGACGGTGAGCGGCGAGGTGCGCGTCGAGCCCGCGACGGTGCCGCTGCTCGAGGCGCGCTTCGATCTCTCGCTCGGCGGCGCCGAGATCCGCTTGCTCGGCGAGCGCCCCGAGGAGGCGGCGCGCACGCTGTTGGGCCGCCCCACCGCGCCGGTCGGGCGCCGGCGCGAGCTCGGCCTCTTGACGAGCACGTGGGAGCACACCGTCGACGAGCCGGCGAGCTCGGTCGTGCTCGTCACCGCGACGCCGGGCATGGGCAAGTCGCGCCTGCGCTACGAGCTCTTGCGCGAGCTGCGCCGCCGCGGCGAGCCGCTCACCCTGCTCGAGGGCCACGGCGACGCGCTCGGCGCCGGCTCTCCGTTCGGCGTCCTGGCGCCGGCGATCCGGCGCTGGGCGGGCGCGCGCGAGGGCGACGCCGCCGAGCGCGTGCAAGCCGCGTTGCACGCCAAGCTCGCGCGGCGCCTCGCGCGCGATCCGGCGACCCTCGAGCGCATCTTCCGGTTCCTCGCGGAGCTGGTCGGCGCGCCGGTCGACGCCCCGGACGACGAGGCGCTCGCCGCGGCGCGGCAGGACCCGATGCTGCTCGGCGAGGCGACCAAGCGCGCGTTCGCGGACTGGCTGCACGCGGAGACCGAGGCGCAGCCGGTGCTCGTGCTGCTCGAGGACCTGCACTGGGGCGATCTCCCGTCGATCAAGTTCGTCGAGGCCGCGCTCGCGCGCTGCCCCGAGCGCCCGCTCATGGTGCTCGCGCTCGCGCGCCCCGAGGTGCACGACCGCTTCCCCGAGCTCTTCCGCGAACACGCGACGCAGGAGGTCCGCCTCGGCGCGCTGAGCAAGAGCGCGAGCCTGCAGCTCGTCCGGCAGGTGCTCGGCGACTCGATCGACGACGCGACCGCCGAGCGGATCGCAGCGCACGCGGGCGGCAACGCCTTCCACCTCGAGGAGCTCATCCGGGCGACCGCGGAGGGCGCGGGCGCGCTCCCCGAGTCGGTGCTCGCGATGGTGCAGAGCCGCCTCGACGCGCTCGGCCCCGAGGCGAAGCGCGTGCTGCGCGCCGCCGCGGTGTTCGGCGAGACGTTCTGGACGGGCGGCGTCGAGGCGCTCCTCGGGGACTCGGCGGTCCGCGTCGACGCGTGGCTCGAGGACCTCGCCGCGCGCGAGGTCGTGACGGCGCGGCCGAGCGGACGCTTCGACGCCGAGCGCGAGTGGCGCTTCCGCCACGCGCTGGTGCGCGACGGGGCGTACGAGCTCTTGACCGGCGAGGACCGCGTGCTCGGGCACCGGCTCGCGGGCGCGTGGCTCCGCGCCGCGGGCGAGCCCGACGCGCTGGTCTTGGCCGAGCACTTCGATCGCGGCGGCGCGCCGCGCGAGGCGGCGCAATGTCTCTTGCGCGCCGCGGAGCAGGCCCTCGAGGGCAACGACCTCGACGCGGCGCTCGCGCGCGTCGAGCGCGCCTCGGCGACCGGCGCGCTCGAGCCCGCCGAGCGCGGCGCCCTCCTCGCGATCGAGTCGCTCGCCCGGTATTGGAAGAGCGACTACGCGGGCGCGCGCCGCGCCGGCGACGCGGCCGCCGCGCTCCTCGCGCCCGGCTCGCGCGGGCTCTATCGCGCGCTCGGCAGCGCGACCGTCGCGAGCGCCCGGCTCGGCGACTTCGCGGCGGTCGACGCGTCGTTCGCGCGGATCCTCGAGAGCGAGCCGAGCGCGGACGCCGCCGGCGAGCGGCTCGTGGCGCTGGCGCGCGGCACGTTCCAGCTCGTGTTCGCCGGCCGCTTCGACGACGCGGATCGCGCGCTCGCGCGCATCGGCGCGCTCGCCACGGACGAGGCCGCGCTCGAGCCGCTTCCCCTCGCGCAGATCCACCACGTGCGCGGCGTGCGCGCGTGCATGGTCGGCGACGTCGCGACCTTCTTCCGGCACCTCGCGCCCGCGGTCGACGCGTTCGAGCGCGCGGGCGACGTGCGCAACGCCTCGCTCGAGCGGACCACGCTCGCGTGGTGCCACGCGGAGCTCGGCGACTTCGCGCGCGCGGCCGCGCTCGCCGAAGACAACCTCGCGCGGTGCGAGGCGATGGCCGCGCCGCAGGCGATCACCTACGCGAAGGTGAACCTCGGCTACATCCTCACGCACCTGCCCGGCGGACGGGCGCGAGCGCGCGCCACCCTGGAGGCCGCGATCTCCGAGTGCCGCGCCGCCGGCAACCCGCGCCTCGGCGGCTGGGCGCTCGCCCACCTCGCCGCGCTCGAGCGCCTCGAGGGCGCGGGCGAGCGAGAGGAGGCCGCCGCGCGCGAGGCGTGCCGGCTGCTCACGGGCTCGCCCAGCCTCGAGGCGTGGGCGCTCGCGCGGCACGCGCTCGCGCTCGTCGATCTCGGCCGCGCGCCGGAGGCGTTGCCGCTCGCGGAGCGCGCGATGGCGACGCTCGAGCGCCTCGGCGGCCTGATCCAGGGCGACGCGGTCGTCCCGCTCGCGCTCGCGCGTGCGCGCGCGGCGCTCGGCGAGGACGCGCGCGCGATCCTCGCCGACGCCGCGGCCCGGCTCGAACGGCGCGCCGCGCGGATCGAGCGTGAGGACTGGCGCGCCGGCTTCCTCGCCCATCCCGAGCGCCGCGCCCTCTGCGAGGTGAGCTGAGGGGACGATCGTCGTCATTCGTCATTGGCGTCACTTCGCAGTGTTCGACTCACGCGAGAATGACGAGATGACGAGGATCGTCCCCCAAGCTCCCTCAGTCGCTCTCTTCTTCGAGCACGCGGGCGCGAACCGGGGCGACGCACACGCTCGTGCCCGGCGTCTGGCTCATCGAGGTCGTGAGGATCGCGGTGCGGTCGTTGCCGCGCACGACGACGCTGATCGCGTCGATGCGGCGCGCCCAGCCCGCGGTGCCCCCGACGTGGTTGCACGCCTCGCGCATCGCCGGCACGTCGACGCCCTGCATGATGTCGCCGATCAGCGCGGTGGGCAGGCCCTCGAGATCCGACGACGACACCCACTCGAGGTCGCAGTCGTCGTTCGAGAGCAGCTCGAGCAGCTCGTCGACGCCCTCGAGCATCTCGCGATCGCGATCACGCCCCGTGCTCCAGCCGCGGAGCTGCTCGGCGTAGAGCTCCTCGAGCAGGCCGAGGCCGCCGGGGTCGGGGAGGTCGCGCGTGCGCACGCTCGAGTAGCGCACGCGCCCGTCGGGGAACACGAGCGCGAGCGCGGAGATCGTCCGCCGGCCCTGCGCGGCGTGGAGCGAGACGGCGGTCAGCGCGATCTCGGGGCGACTGCCGAGCGGCGCCATCGCCGCGCGCGTCTCGCTCGGCGAGGACTGCAGATCCTCGCCGGACACGCACGCCCAGTCGGACGCCTGGGCGTGGCGGCCGTCGACCGCGACGCTGCGGATGATCTCGGCGAGCGAGCTCGACCGCGTCGCGAAGGCGCTCGAGCCGCGGCCGAAGAAGAGGAGGCTGCCCGCCGCGATGCAGATCGTGGCGACGAGGAGCAGCGCGCAGCCGCCGCCGACGAAGAGCGGCATCTTGCTCTTCTTCGGGGCCGGCGCGCCAGCGACCGATCCGTAGCCCGGCGGCGCGACGGACGGCGGCGAGTACCCAGGCGCCGGCGTGCCCGGCATGGGCGTGTGCGGCGAGGGCGTGTGCGGGCCCGGCGAGTGGACGTGGCCGGGGCTCGACCCATGCGGCGACCCGTACGGCGAACCGGGCGGCGCCGCGATCGGCGCGGGCGTGATCCCGCCCGCGGGCATCGTCCCGGGCGACGACGCGGGGATCGGCGGCAGCGCGCCCGGCGGCGGCGTGTGCGGCGCGGGCGAGGCGCCCGGCCCGCTCAGCGAGCCGAGCATGCCGGGCATGCTCTGCGGCGTGATGCCAGGCATCGCCATCGTCGCGGCGACGGGGCTCGGCCGGCTCGCGGGCGCGGCCGCGGAGAGCGCCGACGCGAACGGCGGGTGGCTCGCCAGCGGGCTCCACGTCGCGTCGCCCTCGGGACAGATCTGCGCCGACGCCAGCACCTCGCCGCTGCGCACGCGCCCGACGAGGACCTCCTCCTCCATCGGTCCCTCGATGGGACCGCCACGGCTCAGGTACCAGCGCATCGTATGCCTCGCTCGACGAAGTGCGTCCGAGTCGCGCTAGCGACAGGTGATGGTCATCGACCAGCCGCGGAGGATGCCGCTGTCCTCGCGCAGGCGATCCTCGATCGCGAGCTGCCACGTCCCGCGCGCCTGGCGCCCCGCCGCGCGCCGCACGCTGTGCGTGCGGAACGGGTTCTCGCGGCCGCCCCGCGCGATCGAGTAGCTCGCGCCGCCGGGATCCCGCAACGAGATGTGCAGGTCTCCATAGTACGAGTGCGTGCCGCTGAGCTGCAGGCGCAGCGACTGGATCACGCAGTCCTGCGCGACCGTCGCGGAGCCGGTGGTGGTGTGGTAGTCGTAGATCGGTCCGCCGCCGCCGCCGCGCACGTTGAGCGTGCGCCCGCCGCCGCCGCCGCCGCCCGGATCGGCCTCGCCCGGATCGCCCCCCGCGCTCGGGTCGCCCCCGACCGCCTGCGCGGGCACGATCGGCGCGAGCGCCGCGGTGATCGAGATCGTGTTGTTCACCGGCGCCGCGTTGATCGTCGCGGGTTGGTAGCCCTCGAGCGCGAACGTGAACGCGAACGTGGGCGGCGGCTGTCCCGGCTGCGGCGCAGGGATCGGGACCTCGGTCGAGAGCGGCGTGATGCCGAGGTTGCGCCCTCCCCCGACCACCGTCGCGCCCGGCGGCGACGAGTTCGCCGCGACGGTCACCATCACCTGCCCGGGCGGCGCCGCGGGCGTCGCGGGCGCGCTCGCGACCTGCGGGGGCGGCGGAGGCGCGTCGTCGTCGTCGTCGCTGCTCCCACACGCGGCGACGAGCAGGAGCGCGCCGGTAGAGAGGCCGGCGCAGACGTGGAACAGAGTCTTTCGCATGGACACCTCGGGCCCTCGGTGGGTGTAACAGCCCCTGCCGGCGCGGCAATCTACGCCGCGCGCCCCATGAGCCTACCCAACCTCGGCGCCCGGCGGGGTAGAATGCGGGCGCGGTGCGTTCCCTCCCCATGGCCGGCGGCATGCTCGAGACGGTCGTCCGCGCCCTCTCGCGCAGCCACCTGTTCGGCGCGCTGAGCCCCGAGCAGCTGCGCAAGGTCGCGCAGCGCGGGGAGCTGCTCCAGCTCGCCGAGGGCGAGGAGCTCCTGCGCGAGGGCGACCCCTCGCAGGCGTTCTTCCTGATCCTGAGCGGCGCCGCGATCGTGCGCGCGCAGGACCGCGAGGTCACCGAGCTCGGTCCGTCCGACGTGATCGGCGAGATGGGCGTGCTCCTCGACAAGCCGCGCACCGCGACGGTGGCCGCGGCCGGCCCGATGGTCGTGCTGAAGTACGACGCGGCCGTCTTCGACGCGATGTTCGAGCGCGTCCCCGGCTTCGGGCTCGGCGTCTGCCGCGCCCTCGCCGGGCGGCTCGAGCAGACGACCCGCAAGCACGCGTCGTGACGCCCGCCCTCGCGCCCGTGCCGGCCCTCGAGCGCGCGGCGATGATCGCGCGGCTCGCGCGCTGGCTCGGGCCGTGGGCGTCGGAGGCGGTGCGGCCGCCGGTGCGCCGCCGCGCCGTGCGCTTCGAGGGCGAGCGCGGGCCGCTCGAGGCGTGGGCGTACACGCCGCGCGACCGCGCGCCCGCCGGCGCGACGCTCGTGGTGCCGGGCCTGCACTACCTCGGCCCCGCGGACGTCCGGCTCGATCGCTTCAACGCGATCCTCGCCGCGTCCGGCCAGCTCGTCCTGTGCCCGTTCCTGCCGGAGTTCCGGCGCGCGCGCGTCGGCCCCGCGCTCGTGCCCGACGCCCTCGCCGCCTACGACGCGCTCGCCGCCCTCCCCGACGCGCCGCACCGCCGCCCCGGCATCTTCAGCATCTCCTTCGGGAGCTACCCCGCGATCCACGTCGCCGCGCGCCGCGACCCGGGCGCGCTCACGATCTTCGGCGGCTACGCGTCGTTCGACGAGGCGATCCGCTTCTCGCTCGAGGGCGATCCCGACCGCCCGCACGACCCGCTCAACCGCCCGGTCGTGTTCATCAACCTGCTCGAGCACCTGCCCGACGCGCCGCCGGACCGGGCGCGGCTCGGCGACGCGTGGCTCGAGCTCGTGCGGCGCACGTGGGGCAAGCTCGAGATGAAAGAGGGCGGCTTCCGCGAGCTCGCGCGCGCGATGAGCGCGCGGCTGCCGGCGTCCCACCGCGTCCTCTTCGAGATCGGCGCCGGGATCCGCGGCGGCGGCGTCGAGGTGATCCGCGCCGCGCTCGTCGAGGGGCGGCGCACGCTCTTGCACCTCGACCCGGCGCCGGTCATCGGCGACGTGCGCTGCCCCGTCTCGGTCGTGCACGGGCGCGACGACGACGTGATCCCGTACACGCAGGCCGAGCGCCTCCACGAGCTCTTCGAAGGCTCGCAGCTCTTGTTGACGGGCCTCTACGCCCACACCGGGGCCGCGCTCCCGAGCCCGCGCGCCGCCCTCGACGAGGGGCGCGCGATGATCGGCATCGTCGAGGCGATGACCGACGGCGGCTTGCGCGGCCGCCTACCGGGTGGTAGAGAAACGTCTACCGATCGGTAGGGAGACCTCGGGCGAGGCTCCGAGCCGGATCGGCGACGAGACACGGCATGGACGTGAGGGCCCAGATCCTGGACGTCGCGACGCGGCGCTTCGCCGCGCACGGCTACGACGGAACGTCGCTGTCGGCGATCGCCGACGACGTCGGGATCAAGAAGCCGTCGCTGCTCTACCACTTCCCCTCGAAAGACGACTTGCACCGTGCGGTGCTCGAGCAGGTCGTCGATCGCTGGAACGCCGTCCTGCCGCACCTGCTCGCCGCGGCCGCGAGCCAGGATCGGTTCGACACGCTCTTGTCCGAGACGGTGCGCTTCTTCACCGAGGACCCGGACCGCGCGCGCCTGATCCTTCGCGAGACGCTCGATCACCCGGCGGCGATGCGCGAGCGGCTGCTCGTCGCGGTCGCGCCGTGGCTCGAGGTGATCGCGGGCTACGTGCGCCGCGCCCAGGAGTCGGGCGAGGTCCGCGCGGACGCGGACCCCGAGGCGTACCTGCTGCACGTGATCCACCTCGTCGTCGGCGGCGTCGCGATCTCCGACACGCTCGGGATCGTGCTCAGCCGCGACGGGGCCTCGAGCGACATCGAACGGTTGACGCGCGAGCTGTCGCGCATCGCGCGCGTGAGCCTCTTCACCCCCGAAGGGCTCGCGCGCATGGACGGACGCCGCGCCGGCGCGGGATCAGGGAGCCATTGAACATGGGCAACTACTTCAAGGACAACGAGGATCTCACGTTCTACTTCGAGCGCGGCATCGACTGGGCGCCGCTCGTCGAGCTCACCGAGCACGGCTTCAAGAGCCCGGACGGTCCGTCGGGCACCGCGGAGGCGGTCGAGCTCTACCGCGACGTCGCCGACCTGGTCGGGCAGTTCGTCGCCGACGAGGTCGCCCCGCACGCGGCCGAGCTCGACCGCGAGAAGGTCGGCTTCGAGGGCGGCGAGGCGATCCACCCGCCGCGGCTCGACGCGATCTTCGAGCAGTTCAAGCAGATGGAGCTCCACTCCATGTGCCTGCCGCGCGAGCTCGGCGGGATGAACTTCCCGATGATGCTCTACTTCCTCACGAGCGAGATCATCGGGCGCGGCGACGTCTCGGTGATGGCGCACCACGGCTTCCACGGCGGCATGGCCACGGCGATGCTGATGTTCAGCCTGCGCGAGGGCACGACGAAGCTCGACCCGGAGACCGGGACGATCCTCGAGACGCGCTTCGAGCGGTTCATCCGCGAGATCGGGCGCGGCGAGGCGTGGGGCGCGATGGACATCACGGAGCCCGACGCGGGCAGCGACATGGCGCGCCTGCGCTGCAAGGCCGTGCAGGACGAGCGCGGCCAGTGGTTCGTGACCGGGATGAAGATCTTCATCACGTCGGGCCACGCGAAGTACCACTTCGTCATCGCGCGGACCGAGGAGGCGAAGGACCCGGACGACCCGTTCGCGGGGCTCGCCGGGCTGAGCATGTTCCTCGTGCCCACGTACGAGGAGCGCGACGGCCAGCGCGTGCGGCTCGCGACGCTCGACCGCCTCGAGGAGAAGCTCGGCCACCACGCGTCGGTGACCGCGCAGATCAGCTTCGAGCGCACGCCGGCGTTCCTCATCGGCAAGCGAGGCCAGGGCTTCGAGTACATGCTCACGCTCATGAACGGCGCCCGCCTCGGCGTCGGGTTCGAGTGCATCGGGCTCATCGAGGCGGCCACGCGCCTCGCCGCCGACTACGCCGCCGAGCGCCGCTCGATGGGCAAGACCATCGACAAGCACGAGATGATCGCCGACTACCTCGACGAGATGCGCACCGACGTGCAGGCGCTGCGCGCGGTGTGCGTCCACGGCGCCTACCACGAGGAGATGGCGACCAAGCTCGGCATGCACCTCGAGCACGACCAGGGGATCGACGAGCTCGAGCGCGCGCGCATCGCGCGCCAGATCAAGCGGCACAAGGCGGCGGCGCGCCGCGTCACGCCGCTGCTCAAGTACTTCGGCGCCGAGCGCGCGGTCGAGCACGCGCGGCGCGGCGTGCAGATCCACGGCGGCGTCGGCTACACGACCGAGTACGGCGCCGAGAAGCTCCTGCGCGACGCGATGGTCATGCCGATCTACGAGGGCACCTCGCAGATCCAGGCGCTCATGGCGATGAAGGACAACCTCGGCGCGATCCTCAAGGACCCGCGCCGCTTCGTGCAGAGGGGCGCGCAGGCGCGGTGGCGCGCGCTCTCCGCGCGCGACCCGCTCGAGAAGCGCGTCGCGAAGCTGTCGGCGACGGCGCACGCCGCGCTCCAGCACCTGCTCGTGCGCACCGCGGGCGACAAGCTGCGCGAGCACAAGGTCACCGAGTGGCCCGACGCGCTGCGCAAGAGCTGGAACCCGAAGCGCGACTTCGCCTTCGCGATGCTCCACGCCGAGCACCTGACCAAGCTCCTCTTCGACGAGGTCGCCGCGGAGATCCTGCTCGCGCAGGCCAAGGCGCACCCCGACCGCCGCGAGGTGCTCGAGCGCTGGCTCGACCGCGCGGAGCCGCGCTCGCGCCACATGCTCGACCTCATCCAGACGACCGGCGACCGGCTCCTCGAGCGCCTCGACGAGAAGGAGGCCGCGGCCGCCGCCGCGGAGTGATCGCGATGGCCGTCAGCGCTCGGTTCGTGCTCGAGCAGGGTCCCGGTCTCAAGGGCATGGGCGGCGCCGCGCTCGGCGTCCTCAAGCAGCGGCTCGGCCTCGCCAAGGCGGGCTCGGGCGACGCGCAGGTGCCCGGGCCCGAGATCCGCGTGAGCTACCCGCCGCGCGATCCCGACCTCGTGCGCGCGTACGTCCGGCACGTCGGCGGCGACCCGTCCGCGTACAAGCGGCGCGTCCCCGCGCACCTCTTCCCGCAGTGGGCGTTCGGGCTCGTCGGGCCTTGCCTCGAGGGGACGCGCTACCCGCTGCTCGGCGCGCTCAACGGCGGCTGCCGGCTCGTGTCGAACGCGCCGCTGCCGCTCGGCGAGCCGCTCGAGGTGAGCGGGCGCCTCGCGTCGGTCGACGACGACGGCCGCCGCGCGATCCTCGAGATCGAGACGGTCACCTCGACGCCCTCGGCGCCCGAGGCGGTCGTCGCGACGATGATCGTCTTCGTGCCGCTGCCGAAGAAGAAGAACGGCGAGGGCGACGAGGGGGCGCCGAAGGAGAAGGCCCGCGTCCCCGCCGGCGCGCGCGAGCTCTCGTTCTTCCGCCTGAAGGCCGACGCGGGGCTCGACTTCGCCAAGCTCACCGGGGACTTCAACCCGGTGCACTGGGTGCCCGCCTACGCGCGGGCGTTCGGGTTCAAGAACACGATCCTGCACGGGTTCGGCACGATGGCGCGCGCCGTCGAGAGCCTGAACCGCGGGCTGTTCGCGGGCGACGTCGACGCGCTCTCGCGGCTCGAGGTGCGCTTCACGCGCCCGCTCGTCTTGCCCGCGAGCGCGGGCGTCTACGTCGAGGACGATCGCGTGTACGTCGGCGCCGCGCCCGGCGGCCCCGCCTACCTGACCGGCACCTTCCAAGCGAGGACCGCATGACCGACTTCCTGCTCGAGCTCTCGAAGAACCCCAACGCCAAGAACGTCATCAAGACGCTCGGCCTCCCGATCCCGATGCCGCAGCCGCTCGCGCGCGCGAACGCGCCGTGGGAGGAGCGGCCGCTCGCCGATCAGAAGGTCGTCGTCGGCGTCTCACCGGGCGCCGAGCTCGCGGGCGTCGTCGCCGAGACGCTCGCGAAGGCTGGCGCCGACCCGGTGCTCGCGGGCGAGGGCCACGACGAGGCGCTCTGGAAGGCGCCGGGCGAGGCGTACGGTCGGCCCGCGACGCGCCTGGCCGATCCGATCCCGGAGCGCTTCCTCGCGCACGGCGTCGTGCTCGACGCGACGGGCCTCTCGACGCCGGCCGAGCTCGGCGCGCTCTACGAGCTGTTCCACCCGCTCGCCGGCCGCATCGGGCGCTCGGGCCGCGCCATCGTGCTCGCGCGCCCGCACCTCGCGAGCGGCGCGCCGGCCCGCGCGGCGACGCAGCGCGCGCTCGAGGGGTTCGTGCGCGCGCTCGCCAAGGAGCTCGGCAAGCGCGGCGCGACCGCGCACGTGATCTACGTCGAGGACGGCGCCGAGGGCCGGCTGCCCGCGCTCTTGCGCTACCTCCTCTCGAACCGCAGCGCGTTCCTCAGCGGGCAGCCCTGGCGGCTGAGCAAGCTCGCGCACGAGGGCGGCGGCACCGACCGGGAGGTCCCGCTCACGCGGCCGCTCGCGAAGAAGGTGGTCCTGCTCACCGGCGCCGCGCGCGGCATCGGCGCGGCGACCGCGAAGCTCCTCGCGGCCGAGGGCGCGCACGTCGTCTGCCTCGATCGCCCCGAGGACGACGCGCCGCTCTCGCAGGTCGCGCGCGAGATCGGCGGCTCGGTCCTCTTGCAGGACGTGAGCGCGCCCGACGCGCCCGAGCGCATCGCGGAGGCGCTCTCGGCCGCGCACGGCGGCGTCGACGTCGTCGTCCACAACGCGGGCGTCACGCGCGACCGCACCCTCGCCAAGATGAAGCGCGCGCACTGGGACCAGGCGATCGACATCAACCTCGGCGCGGTGATCGCGATCGACGAGGCGCTGATCGCGCGCGGCGTCTTGCGCGACGGAGGCCGCGTCGTCTGCCTCTCGAGCGTCGCGGGCATCGCCGGCAACATGGGCCAGACGAACTACGCCGCGTCCAAGGCGGGCATCATCGGCTACGTCGAGGCGCTCGCCCCCGCGCTCGCGCCGCGCGGCATCACCGCCAACGCGATCGCGCCCGGCTTCATCGAGACGCGGCTCACCGACGCGATCCCCGCGGTCATCCGCGAGGTCGGCCGCCGCCTGAGCAACCTGGGGCAAGGCGGCTTGCCTCGTGACATCGGCGACCTCGTCGTCTTCCTCGCCTCCCCCGGCTCGCAGGGCCTGACCGGTCAGACCCTGCGCGCGTGCGGCGGCGCCTTCATCGGAGCGTGACGGACATGACGAAGCGTAGAGCGGTAGTGGTCGGCGGCGCGCGGACGCCGTTCGTGCGTGCGTTCGGCAAGCTCCTCGAGGTGGACACCATCGGCCTGGGCGTGAGCGCGGTCGGCAGCTTGCTCCGCGAATCGGAGCTCGACCGGCGCGAGCTCGACGGCATCGTCTGGGGCGGCGTGATCTTGCCCGGCCTCGCGCCCAACGTCGGCCGCGAGATCGCGCTCGACCTGCGCCTGCCGTACTCGGTCGAGGCGTTCACGGTCACGCGCGCGTGCGCCTCGGGGCTGCAGGCGATCACCAGCGCGGTGAGCGCGATCGAGCGCGGCGACGCGGACGTGATGATCGCGGGCGGCAGCGACTCGACCTCGAACGCGGAGATCAAGCTCCCGCAGAAGGTCGTCCACGCGATGGCGCCGCTCGCGTTCGGCAAGGCCACGCCGGCGGACGTGCTCGGGGTCGTCTCGCAGCTCTTGCCGATCAGCGAGATCTTGCCCAAGCGCCCGAAGATCGCGGAGCGCACGACCGGGCAGGTGATGGGCGAGGCGGCCGAGGAGATGGCGCGCCGCAACGGCGTCAGCCGCGAAGCGCAGGACGACTTCGCCGCGCGCTCGCACCACCGCGCCGCCGCCGCGGTGCGCAGCGGCCGCTTCGACCGCGAGGTCTTCCCCGTCGAGCTCCCCAGGGGCGAGCGCGTCCACGCCGACGACCTCATCCGCGCCGACACCTCCGTCGACAAGCTCGAGAAGCTGCGCCCCGTCTTCGCCAAGGACGGCACGCTGACCGCCGGCAACTCGAGCCCGCTCACCGACGGCGCGTCCGCCGTGCTCCTGATGAGCGAAGAGAAGGCCAAGGCCCTCGGCTACCGCCCGCTCGCCGCGTTCCGCAGCTGGTCGTACGTCGGCGTCGACCCGGGCGATCAGCTCCTCATGGGCCCCGCGCTCGCCATGCCCTTGGCGCTCGAGCGCGCCGGCATGACGCTGGCCGACGCGGACCTCGTCGACATGCACGAGGCCTTCGCCGCCCAGGTCCTCAGCGTGCTCGCCATGCTCAAGAGCCGCGCCTTCGCCAAGGAGCGCCTCGGCAGGGACGACGCCGTCGGCGAGGTCGACCCCGAGCGCCTCAACGTGCACGGCGGCTCCGTCGCCATCGGCCACCCCTTCGGCGCCACCGGCGCGCGGATGGTCACCACGATGGCCAACGAGCTCGCCCTCCGAGACGAGCAGACCGCCTTGCTCGGCATCTGCGCCGCCGGCGGCCTCGGCGCCGCCGCCGTCCTCGAGCGCGTGAGCTGAGCGCCGTCTCGGCGCGGCTCGTGCGGCGATCTTCAGCGGGAGGCGAGGAGACCACGAGGCGAGGAGACCAGGAGGCGAGGAGACGGGCGCCCGCGAGAGCGCGCCCGCTCCGCGCTGCTGTCGATGCGTTCACCGTTCCTCGTCGGCGCGGAGGATCGCTCCGATGCGTTCGAGGATGACGTCGGCACGTCCCTGACTTTCGGCGTCGCCCGGCAGGTGCCCGGCGATGGCTTGGCCCTCGGACGCGTCCTCGTGCGCGCCGAGGGCGCGGAGCTCGGCGGCGACATCGATCACATACTCGGCGTACGAGGCGGCCTCCACGACGACGTCGACGTCGAGGGTGGATCGGATCTCAGGCGCGGCAGGATCGGTGATGAACAGCTCGGTCGTCGCGCCACCGATGAAGACCACTCGCCGTGGCAAGCGAGAGAGCTTGGGCGCCCACCACCGCCAGCAGCTCGGCAGGACGGCGGAGCCCGCTCATCGCCGGAGCAGCTCCTCGATCAGCGCGGCGGCCACCTGCCGCACACGCGCGCCGCCGGCACGGATGCCGTCAGCGACGGTCAACAACGCATACAGCTCGGGGTCTCTCGCCGCCGCTTCGGGAACCGTCTCGTAGAGCGGCGCGAGCGACTCGCCTCGCGCCTCGCCTCGCGCGTAGGGCCAGACCAGCGGGCTCGTCTCGGTGGACGCCAGGTAGCGGGCGAGAGGTTCGGCGGAGGCACCCGTCGGCATGCCGCGGACACGACGGCCGATGACAGCCGGGAACACGTAGCGTAGCCCGTGGACGAGAAACTCGAGGAGCGCCGGCCGGATCGGCTCGTGAGTCGCGGAGCTGAGGAGCCCGCAGGCCGCGGCGCGACGAACGGCCGCGTGGGTGGCGGACGGACTGAGCCCGAGGTCGGTCGCCAGAGCCTCGTAGGTCCACGTTCGATGCTCGTGGGCCGCCAGCTTGAGCGAGACGAGGACGTCCTGCGGCTTGAGCACGGCTCAGGAAATTCTCGATTCGAGAATGGCGCAAACGTCTCGCAAACGCCTGTTCTCTCGGACAGAAACCGGTCGGTGAACGATGTCCGTCATGCTCGACCTCGCCTCTCCCGGAGCCCCCCCGCCTCGGCGACGGCCAAGGGAGCGCTTCGTCGCGCGGGATCTGGATAGCCAGGTGTGCGGGATCTGGATAGCCGGTCTTTCTGGCTAGGCTGAGGACCTCCCAACGAGCGCCACGGAGCGCGCCGCCGATCAGCAGCGGACGAGGCGGTCCTCGGGGACACCCCAGCGGGCGAGATCCTCGGGTCGCTCGTCAGCACGACGGCGTCGCGCTCCAGCGCGATCATGGCGACGGCGGCGCGCCTCGCCCGAACGGTGATCCGCCGCCGTCCTACTGCCTTCGCGAGGACGCGAGCGCGCTCGGGCACGACGCCCTCAGCGGAGCTCACGCGTCGCGGCCCGCGGGGCGGCGAGGTGTCCGAGCGCGTGCCGCGCGACGGCTTCGGTGTGCGTCAGGTGCGGGGCGTGGCCGCATGCCTCGATCGTCACGACCGCCGCGCCTCGCGCGTCGACGGCGAGCGGCTCGCGATCCCCGTGGACGATCAGCGTGGGCACGCTCCTCTCGCGCACGACGTCGAAGGCCTCGCGCGCCGCGGCGCGGGCGCGCGGTGTGACGGCGTCCGCGAGCGCGCGTGCGTAGCATCGGGCGCCTCCGTCGCGCGCCAGCGCGGCGATCGCGCTGCCGGTCGCGGCGAGCGCCGGTCCCTCGCGCTCGGAGAGGAACCGCCGCTCGAAGGCGTCGGGGTCGAGCCGCCCGAGCACGCTCGCCACCACCGGCTCGAGCCGCAGCGTCCACGAGGGCGGCGCCATCAGGAAGCTCGGCGCGATCAGCACGAGCGTCGCGACCTCGCTCGGGTAAGCCGCCGCGTACTGCGTCGCGAGCGCCGCGCCGAGCGAGTGCCCGACGAGCACCGCCGGGCGCGCGCGGCCCGCGAGCCGGGAGCGCAGCCACGCCACGTCGATCGCCCCCGCGCCCGAGCGCCCGAGGCCCGGCAGGTCGAGCCGCGCCGAGGAGCGAGCCAGCGCGCGCGCGAGCGGCGCCATCGCCTCGCCGTCGAACGGGATGCCGTGCAGCAGCACGACGTCGGCGGTGCGCGGATCGCCGACCACGAACGTCCCGGCCTCGTAGCGCCCGGGCTCGTCGTGTCCGGGCTCGTCGTGTCCGGGCTCGTCGTGTCCGGGCTCGTCGTGTCCGGGCTCGTCGTGTCCGGGCTCGTCGTGTCCGGGCTCGTCGCGTCCGGGCTCGTCGCGTCGCCCGAGGAACCGCGTCGAGACGAGGAACGCGCACCAGCGCGCGAGCGCCTGCTCCAGCGGTGGGTGGACGAGGCCCATCGCCGCGGCGTGCGCGTCGCCCTCGCGGGTGTCGTAGCGATCCTCGACGAGGAAGCGCGTGCTCTCGCGGTGCACGCCGGTCCACGCGGTCGGCAACGCGGCGACGAGCCGCACCGGCAGCGTCCAGCGCGGCGCCGGCACGCCGAGAACGCGCGCGAGCATCGCGACGAGCTCCGGCAGCGGAGGGCTCGCGGGATCGAGCACGACGAGATCCTCGCCGGCGCTCTCGCGGCGCTCGGGCACCGTCGCGAGGAACTGCGCGAGGTAGTCGACCGTCACGACCGGAACGAAGGTACGCGCGGAGCCGGCGAGCGCGGGGAGGCGCCGCTCGAAGAGCTTCTGCACCGTCTCGCCGAGGCCCGGGAGCTGGGTCGTCTCGCCCGTGCGCGCGTCGCCGATCACCCCGCTCGGGTGCACCGCCGACCACGAGAGGTCGAGCTCGTCGACGAGGCGCCGGAAGAGCACGTAGGCCTCGCACTTCGAGCCCTCGTAGGCGCCCTCCGCGTAGCGCGCGTCGATCGACGCGGCGAGGGCCTCGCGAGACGCCGCGGTCATCCGGTAGCCGCCGAGGAACACGAAGCGATCGAGCGCGGGCTGCGCCGCCGCCCACCGCATCACGCGCTCGGTCCCCTCGACGTTGGTGGCGCGCGCCTCCTCGCGCGAGAGACCCCACGCGAAGCGCGCGGCGAGGTGGTGCACGACGCGCACCGAGGGCAGCGGGCGCTCGAGCCCGAGGCCCTCGCGCTCGACGTCGCCCTCGACGACGACGAGCTTGCTCGGGTCGCCGCCGATGCGCGCGACGAACCCCTCGAGCTCCGCGCGGCGATCGGCCGCTCCGCGCACCAGCGCCGCCACCGTCGATCCTCTCCGCGTGAGCGCGGCGAGGAGCCAGCGGCCGATGAAGCCGGTGGCGCCGGTGACGAGGATCTCGGGCTCGGACGGGGTCGCCTCTCGGTGGGTCGTCTCTCGCTTGGTCATGGACGGGAACATGAGGCGCGGCGACCATGAGCAGAATTGGATTCATCTCATGGCACCCATGAACGATCTCGATGCCCGGAGGATCAACCTCAACCTGCTCCCGGCGCTCGAGGCGCTGCTCGAGACCCGCAGCGTCACCGCGGCCGCGCGGCGCACGCACGTGTCGCAGTCGGCGATGAGCCACTCGCTGGCGCGGCTGCGCGAGGTGCTCGGGGATCCGCTGCTGACGCCGTCGGGGCGTGACCTGGTGCTCACGCCGCGCGCCGCGCGCCTCGCGGCGAGCCTGCCCGGCGCGCTCGACCAGCTCACGGCGGCGCTCTCGCCCGGCGAGCCGTTCGAGCCGGCCACGACGCGGCGGACGTTCCGCCTCGCGACGCTCGACTACTTCGAGGTCGCCGTGCTCGAGGACCTCATGGCGTACCTGCGGGCGCACGCGCCCTACGCGTCGGTGTGGATCGATCGCCTCTCGCCCGCGACGCTGCCCGCGCTGCTGGCCGGCGAGGTCGACCTCGCGCTGGTCGGCGAGGGCCTCTTGCCGCGGCTGCCCGCGCTCTCGCGACAGGAGCTCTACCGCGACCCGTTCGCCGTGATGATGCGGCCCGAGCACCCGGCCGCGAAGAAGCGCAAGCTCTCGCTCGCGACGTACCTGGCCTCCCCGCACGTCGTCGTGACCGTCGAGGGGCGCGCCGACGGCGCCGTGGATCGCGCGCTCGAGGCGGTCGGCGCGAAGCGCGAGGTGACGCTGCGGCTGCCGCACTTCGCGACCGCGCCGCTCGCCGTGCTCGGCTCGGACGCGCTGTGCACCATCGCGAGCAGCATCGCCGAGCGCGCGCGCGCGCTCTACGGGCTCGCGACGCGCACGCCGCCGCTCGAGCTGCCGAGCCCCGCGATCCTCGCGGTCTGGGCCCGGCGCGGCGCGGACGACGAGGGCGCGCGGTGGTTCCGGTCGCTCTTCCTCGAAGGCAAGGCCACGTCGCGCCACCTGCGCGCGCTCGCGAGCTCACCGAGGAGATCATGACGACGTGGACGGTGTTCGCCGAAGCGACCTGGTCGGTCTGACGAGGCCCGCGGCTTGCGCGCGGCGGCGACCGACGCAGGGGCGGCTCGAGACCGACCGCCGATCGACGCCGCGCTCGGGACGCGCTTGCCCGCGCGACGAGGCGGCGCCCATGATCGCGCGCGCATGGCCTTCGGGACCCCGCTCCGGCTGCCGCTCTCGACCGGCGACACCGCGTTCGGCGCGGTCGCGGCCACCGGCATCGGCGGGGCGTTCGCCTTCGCGCCGCTGTTCTTCCAGCGCTACCTCCCGGACTGGACCTTCTGGGTCGCCCTCGGCCTCGTCGGGCTGTGGTCCCTGTTCTCGATCGGCGCCGCGTTCGTGCTCTGGGCGCACCGCGCGAGCGACGTGCGCCTCGACGCCACGGGGCTCTCGATCCTCTCGGGACCGCAGCACGGAAGACACCTTGCGTGGAGCGAGCTCGCCAGCCGGACCATCCACGTCAGCCGCAGCGACGACGAGACCCGGCTCACGATCGGAGAGGAGGTCCTCGCGACCACGACCGAGCCCGACGAGGCGGCGTCGCTCGCGGCGCTCGCCGCGACGCTGCGCGCCGGCGCGTCCGATCGCGTGCCCGACGCGCCGCTCGGCCCGGAGGTCTCGAAGTGCCGCACCTGCGGCGCGCCGCTCGTCCCCTCGAGCGAGGCCGCGATCTCCTGCGCGTTCTGTCACGGTGAGAACGTCCTGCCCGATCGGGTGCGCCACGTCGCGGGCGCTGCGGGCGCCGGCGCGGCCGTCGAGCGCGCGGTCGAGCAGCTCCTGCGCTGGCCGCCCGCGGGTCGCTCGAACGCGTGGCTCGTCCTCTCCTTCGTCGCCGCCGGGCTCGGGTGGCCCTTCTTCGTCGGCTGCGCGCTCGTGAAGCAGGCGCAGCTCGACACGACCGCGCTCGATCTCGCCGTCCTCTTCTCGTGCGGCCTGAGCGCGGCGCTCACGTTCCCGGGCCTGCTCGCGCTCGGCGCGGCGGATCGACGCTCCTTCGAGCTGCTCTCGGCGCGCTTCGCCGCCGCCCCGCCGCCGAGCCCCGAGCTCCCGTACGGCTGCCGTCACTGCGGCGGGCCGCTGCCCGAGCCGCACGGCCGCGCCACCACGCCGGCGGTCGCGGTCTGCGCGTACTGCGAGTCGCGCAACCTCGTCGGCCTCGGCCTCGCGCGCGAGGCCCGCGCCGCGCGCGACGACGCCGACGCCCTCACGGCGCTCGCCGCCGAGCGGCTGTCCATCCGGCGGCGCCGCCGCCTGCGCGCGTTCCTCCCGATGCTCGTCGTCCTCGCGAGCCCCTACCAGTACGCCGACGTCATGTTCCAGCTCCCGTGCCTCGCGCCTGCCGGCAGGTGCGAGAGCGAGACCTCGGCGCGCTGGTGCTTCGCCAACGAGGACACCCTCGTGCGCTGCGCCGGCCCGCGCGGCTGCTCGCGCGACGGGCTCCGGGTGTTCTGCGATCAGTCGATCGCCGCCGACGGCGACGTGTGCCTCGGCCCCACCGACGCGGTCGCCTGCACGCCGGACGGCGCGTCGTTGCTCCGCTGCGTCGGCGATCGCAGCCGCCTCGTCGCGCGTTGCCGCGGACCACGCGGGTGCTTCCGGGACGCAGACCACATCCGCTGCGACGACTCGATCGCGCGCGAAGACGAGCCCTGCGAGGGTGACTCCTACGCCTGCGCCGAGGACGGCCGCGCGCTCCTCGTCTGCCGCGACGCGCGGTGGACCCCCCTGCATCCCGCCGACAGCTGCGCGCTCGAGGACGGGCACCTCGTCTGGACGGGTGCGTACGCCGTCGTCGGCGAGCGCTGCGCGGGCGACTCCGCCGCCTGCGCCGCCGACGGACGCCTCCTGCGTTGCCGCGACCGCGCGCTCGCCCCCTTCGCGGAGTGCCGCGGCCCGCGCGGGTGCTGGAGCGAGGGCACCCGCCACTTCTGCGACCAGTCGATCGCCGCGGCGGGCGACACCTGCGGCTCCGAGGGCGGCGCATGCACCGCCGACGGACGCACGTTCCTCGAGTGCCGCGCCGGAACCTACGTCGTCGCGCACGAGTGCCCCGGCGGCTGCGTCATCGGCGACGGCCGCGTCTCGTGTCGGCGACGCCCGTAGCTCGCGCGCGCTCGGGAGCGCCTTGCTCGCGCGGAGATCGCCCGGCCACACTCCCGCCGTGGATCCGCGCGACCGCTTCAGCGCCACCGTCGAAGACTACGAGCGCGCGCGCCCCGACTATCCCGCCTCGCTGTTCGACTGGATCCTCGAGGACGGCGCCCTCGGGCCGGGCGCCACCGTGATCGACGTCGGCTGCGGCACCGGCATCGCCACCCGCCAGCTCGCCGCGCGCGGCCTCTCGGTGATCGGCGCCGACCCCAACGACGCCATGCTCGCGGCGGCCCGCCGCGCCGGCGGCGAGCGCGTCACCTTCGTGTCGACCGACGCCGAGACCCTCGACGTCGGCGGCGCGCGCGCCGACGCGATCACCGGGTTTCAGTGCTTCCACTGGATCGACCTCGACCGCGCGCTCCCGCGCATGCGCGCGGTGCTCCGCCCCGGCGGTCGCATCTACGCCGTGTGGAACCTCCGCGACGCGCGCGATCCGCTGATGGCCGCGTACGAGGCCCTGCTCCTCGAGCGCGCCCCCGAGTACGCGGAGGTGGGCGCCGAGCCCCGCGCCCACGCCCTCGCCGAGCGGGTCGAGGGCCGCAACGCGACTTTCCCTCATGCACAATGGCTCGACCGCGCCGCGTTCTTCGGCCGCGTGTGGTCGAGCAGCTACGTCCGCCACGGCGTCACCGACCGCGACGCCTTCGACGCCGCGCTCGGCGCCCTGTTCGACCGCTTCGCAGAGGACGGCCGCGCGCGCTTCGTGTACCGCACGACCGCCCTCTCCTTCCGATGACGAGGATCGTCCCCGCTCATTCCCGGTCGAGCCGTTCGACCACGCGCTCGACGGCGTCGACCCAGGCGCGCAGGCTGCGCGCGGTCGGGGGCAGCTCGTAGCCGTGGTGGTGGAGCGCGGTGCTCAGCGCGCTCCACGCGTACGCCGCCTGCGCGGCGGCCGCCGCGTCGCACTCCAGCGTGAGGCAGAGGAGCTGCACGCGGAACGAGACCTCCTCGATGCGGTGCGTGCGCCGCGCGAGCCGCACGCGCATCGCGCTCTCGAGCGCTTGCCGCGCGAGGTGCGCGGCGGCGCGCGCCCACAAGCCCTCCGTCCCCGGCACCGGCCGCTCGACGAGCTCCCTCGCCTGCGCGAGCAGCGCCCGCGGCGTCACGCGAGCGCCTCGAGCTTCGCCGCGAGCCGCGCCGTGCGCCCGATCAAGTCCTCGAGATCGACGCCCGCCGCCACCTTGCCGTGCGCGCCCTCCTTCACGTCGCGCAGCGTGTCGCCGGCCCAACGCCCGAGCTCGTTCGCGCGCGCGAACACGTTGCCCCCGCGCTCCACGTCGTCGAAGAACGCGAGCGCCGCGTACTGCATCAGCGTGCCCGCCTCCGCGAGCGCCTCCTCCACCGCGTCGTGCGGCTCGCCGCGCCCGAGCCGCCGTCGCCGCACGACCTCGACGCACGCCGCCTCGAGCGCGCTGCGGCAGAACCCCGGCACCAACCGCCGCGCCACCTCGCCGCCGACCGCCTCCGCGCCCGGCCCGCACATCGCCCGCGCGTCCGCCAAGTACCCGTCGACCGGCCCGCGCGTCTCTTGCACCTCCACCACCGACCCGGCGCGCCGCGCGACCGACAGCACCGTCGCCTCGATGCGCATCCGCCGCACCGCCTGGTGCAGCCGCTCGTCGTGCGTGAGCACGACGACCTGACGCGTCCGCGCCGCCTCCTCGAGCACGCGCGCGAGCCCGTCCACCTTCATCGGGTCCATCGCCTGCACCGGATCGTCGATCACCAAGAACCGGAACGGGCTCTGAGGCAACGTCATCCGCGGCAGGAACAGGCTCAGCGCGAGCGCGTTCAGCTCGCCCTGGCTCATCACCGCGACCCCCGCGCCCGCGTGCCCGTCGACCGTCACCGCGAGCTCCACGTGCCGGCGGGTCGCTCGGCCCGCGAGGGCCACGCGCTCGAGCGCGACGTGGCTCGTCTGCCCGAGCGCCTCCCACGCGCGCTCCACCTGCGCCGCGATCGGCGCGAACCCCTCGTCGCGCAGCGCGAGCTCGGCGTCCGTCAGCCACGCCTCGGCCGCCTTCAGGTGACGCTCGAGCTCCGCCTGCGCCTCGACCGCGCGCGCCGCCGTGATCCACCCGCCGACCCGCTGCCGCAGCGGCCGGAACGCCTCCTCCTTGGCCGCGACCGCCTCCGCCGCCCGCGCCGCGAGCGCGCGCATCGCGTCCGCGAGCGCGAGCCCCGCGCCCTCGAGGTGCGCCGCGAGCGCCGCGTCCCCGGCCGGC
>JAHBWG010000027.1 GCA_019637095.1 Sandaracinaceae bacterium
GGGCGTCCAGAAGAGCTTGCGCTCGTTCGTGCGCCGCGTGACGGCGAGGGTACCGTTCGGGACGGCGACGCGGGAGCGGGTCACGCGCCGGAGCCATCAACCGGCGTGCCGGAGATGCGCTCTCATGATCTCGCGCACTTACGAGACGCGATCGGCGAAATGGCGCCGATCGGCGCGGCGATCGCCGCGAAATGGCGCCGATCGGCGCGGCGATCGCCGCGGTGGCGCGGCGATCGCCGCGGTGGCGGCCTCGCCGAGCACGCCGTCCGCCGGGCCGCTGCGACCGGTGCGCCGACCGAGACAGCTCCGGGTGGAGGATCGTCGACCGTACGTCAGTGGACGCAGCCGAAGGCGTCGGTCTCGACGACGACGACGGGCGGGCCGCCGACGTCGAACGTGAGCTCGAGCGAGAAGCTCGCGTCGGTGCACAGCGCGCGGCACGCCTCCTCGAAGGTCGTGTCCGCGCCCGTCTTGCGCTGCTCCTGCGAGCCCGCGCCGCCCGTGAGCGCGAAGCTCGCGACGTCGACGGTGAGGCTCTGCGTGCCGCCCCCGGTGCCCGCGATCGTGAGCTTCGCGTCGAGCAGCGTCGCGGTCGCGGCGCTCGCCCCGCGCACGTCGACGGTCCAGAACGCGAGCACCGGGTCCGTCCGCGGGTCGCCGATCACCGGCTGACAGTTCGAGTACACCGCGACGTCGCGCACGGTGACCGTCGCGCTCGGCCCCGCGTCCGCCGCGCCGCCGTCCGACGCTCCCGCGTCGGACACGCCTGCGTCGGCGCCGCCGTCCTCGCCGCTCCCCGCGTCGGAGCCGCCATCGCCGCCGATGCCGGCGTCCTCACGGGCCGCCGCGTCCGCGCCCCCCGCGTCGAGCGCGGTCCCCGCGTCGCGGCCCCCCGCGTCCGTCTCACTCGAGCCATCGCAAGCCACCCAGAAGAGCGCGAGGGCGATCGATACCGTGCTGCGCATGGCGCGGATCGTAGCGCGAGACACGCGCGCGCTCACGCGCTCGGCTCGTCCGTCCACGGCGGCGTACGGCGCCAGCTCCGAGGCGGCGTGTGCTCGAGCTCGTCGAGCACGCGCACCAGATCGCAGTAGGCGAACGGCTTCTCGAGCACCCGATCGAACACCGCGATCTGATCCGAGCGCAGCTCGTCGAGCCACCCCGTCACGCAGACGATGCGGGGGCAGCGCGCGCCGAGCGAGGCGCGCAGCGTCTCGGCGAGCTCCTCCCCGCTCATCTCCGCCATGAGGAAGTCGGTCAGGAGGAACGCGGGCGGCCTCGCGCTGCACGCCTCGATCGCGTCGGACGCGGAGGCGAAGCGCTCCACCGCGAACCCGTCCTCCTCCAGCATGCGGCCGATCGCGTCGAGGATCGCGACCTCGTCGTCGACCACCATCACGCGCGTGGCGTCCGTCGTCATGAGCCCCCCTCGAAAGAGCCCTGATGGTGCGCGATCTTCGTGACGTGCGCATCCTCCACGATCGGGGATGGGGGCGCCGGGAGTGCGCTCGTGTAGGGTGCGCGCAGACGCTCATGCGGGAACGTCTGCTCGGCCGGATCGGCGCGCTCGGCGTCGAGCGCCCCTACGCGGTGCTCGGCGTCGCGGCGGCGCTCGCCGCGCTCGCCGCCGCGGCGATCCCGCGCATCGAGATCGCGTCGAGCCGCTTCGAGCTGATCGCCGGCGAGACGAGCTTCGTGGACGTGCCCGGCGCGCGGACCGATCTCGTCGCGCTCGTTCGCGCGAGCGACCCGGCGCGCGCGCGCGCGGCGACGGACCAGCTCGCCGTCGAGCTCGCGGCCCTCGACGGAGTGCAAGATGTGTTGCACCGTGTGGATCCAGAGCTGCTCGCCGAGCACGCGCTGTTCGCGCTGCCGGCCAGCGAAGCGGAGGCGCTCGCGCGCGCGTCGGGCGCGCGGAGCCTCGCCGCGCTCGTCGCCCTCGCCCGCGAGGGGCTCGGTGGCCGAGAGGGGGACACGCTCGACACGCTCGAGAGCGCGCCCGAGCTCGGAGCGGATCCCGCGGGCGGCCTGCGCTCGCTCGTCGCGCTGCTCGAGGAGGCGACGCGCTGGCAGATCGAGCCTGGGCGCGACGTGATCGAGCTCGGGGCGCGCGCGCCAGGACCTCGGCTCGATGGCGCGGGCTACCTCGTGTCGAGCGACGGAAGCACCCGCTACGTGCTCGTGACGCCGGCCCGCGCGACGGACCGCTACGACGAGGTCGCGCCGCTCGTCACCCGCGCGCGCGCGCTCGGCCGCGAGATCGCGCACGCGCGCGGCGTCGACATCGCGTTCACCGGCTACCCCGCGCTCGCCGTCGACGAGGTCGACGCGATCCGCGACGGCAGCGTGCGGACCGGCGTCGTGTCGGGGCTGCTCGTGATGGCGCTCTTCGCGATCGCGTTCCGCTCGCGCGCGGGGATCGTGCTCGCCGGCGCGCCGCTCGGGCTCGGGATGCTGCTCGCGTTCGGCGCGATCGCGCTGGTCGTCGGCGAGCTCAACCTGTTGACCCAAGCCGCCGCGCCGGTGTTCGCGGGCCTGGGCATCGACTTCGCGATCCACCTGCTCGCCGCGTACGACGACGAGCGCCGCGCGGGCACGCCACACGCGGGCGCGATCGATCGCGCGATGCGCGGCGCCGGCAAGGCGATCACGACCGGCGCGCTGACGACGTCCGGGGCGTTCTTCGCGCTGTCGTTGGCCGAGCACCGCGCGTTCCGCGAGCTCGGGCTCGTGGCCGGGCTCGGCCTGCTCGTCGTGCTCGCGGCGGTGCTGTTCGTGACGCCCGCGCTCACGACGGTGGGCGAGCGGCGCGGCTGGCGCTGGCTGACGCTCGGCAGCGGCGCGCCGCGCCCGGTCGGTGGCGAGGCCGCCGCCTTCGCGCGGCGCGTCACGTCGCGGCCGGGGCCGATGCTCGCGGCGAGCGCGCTCGTCGTGCTCGCGCTCGCGGCGGGGCTCGGGCGCGTGCGGTTCGACGCGGAGGTCGAGGCGCTGTTGCCCGCGGAGGCGCCGAGCGTCGTCGCGGCGCGGCGCCTGCGCGCCGACGGCGCCTACTCGAGCGAGGTGCTGGTGGCCCGCGCGCCGGACCTCGACGCGCTCGCGGCGACGAGCGCGCGCCTGGCCGCCCTCCCGTCGGTCGCGTACGTCGAGAGCGTCGCGCCGTTCGCGCATGTCGATACGCAAGCGACATTGCAGAGGCTCGCCGCGCTCCCGGCGCCGCGCGCGCCCGCGGAGCTCGCCCCGCTCGCGCCGGCGCTCGCCGCCGCTCGCGCGCGACGCCGCGGGCCCACGAGACGGCCTCGCTCGCGGGAGAGGCCGCCGCGCCGGCCGAGGAGCTGCGCCGCCTCGCGAGCACCTCGCGCGCGCTCGAGGCCGCGCTCGTCCCCGCGCGGGTCGCCGCGTTCGACGCCGCCCTCGAAGCGCTCCTCGCGCCCGTCGCCGCGGCGGTCGAGGACGCGCAGGACGGCACGCTCGCGGCGCCCTCGCTCGACGCGCTCCCCGACGCGCTGCGCGCGCGGCTCGGCGGCGACGCGAGCGGCTACCCCCTCTACATCCACCCGCGCGGCGACGTGCTCGCGCCCGGCGCGCTCGACGCGTTCCTGCGCGACGTGCGCGCCGTGACCCCCGACGCGGCCGGCTCGCCCGCCGACTTCGCCGCGTTCCTCGCGGCGATGAAGCGCAGCCTCGCCGCGGCCGCGGGCCTCGCGCTCGTGGTCGTCATCGCGCTGCTCGCCGCGGACCTGCGGCGCGCGCGCGACGTGGCGCTCGCGCTCGCCCCGGTCGCGCTCGGCGGGACCGCCCTCTTCGGCGCGCTCGGGTGGCTCGGTATCTCGGCCAACCTCGCCAACCTCGCCGCGGTGCCGCTGCTCCTCGGGATCGGCGTCGACGACGGCGTGCACCTGATCCACCGGCGGCGCGCGAGCCGCTCGTGCGCCGTCGCGCTCGGCGGGATCGCGCGCGCGCTCGTCGCGACGACGCTGACCACCGTCGCAGCGTTCGGCGCGCTCGGCTTGGCGGCCCACCGCGGCATGCAGTCCTTCGCGCTCGTGATGGTGCTCGGCGCGGCGCTCTGCCTCGCGGCGACGACGCTCGCGCTGCCGGCGCTCATCCGCCTGAGCTGGCCGGACGAGGGTTGAGCGCGAGCAGCGCGACGCGGCCGAGCACCGGGAGCCAGCGCGCGGCGCGCTCGTCGACGTCGAAGCCCGCGAGCGCGTCCGCGTATCCCTCGCGCTCGATGCCGGGCACGATCACGTACCCGCGGCCGCGAGGCTCGAGGTGCGCGGGGAGCGCGGCGAGGAAGCGGCACAGGACCTCGCCTCGGGCGCCACCGAGGTAGGCGCGCTCCGCGTCGTCGGCGGGCTCTCCGAAATGGAACGGCGGGTTGAACAGCACGCGCGCGAAGCGCTCGCCCGCGAGCGGCGCGAAGAGGTCACCCGTGAGCAGGCGTGGCGCGGGCAAGCCGTGCGCGCGCGCCGCCGCGGCGACCGGCGTGAGGTCCACGTGCGGGAGCTCGGTCGCGGTGACCGAGGCGCCCGCCTTCGCGGCGAGGAGCGCCCAGACACCGCACCCCGTGCCCACGTCGAGCACGCGCTCACCCGGCGCGAGCCCCTCGAGCGCGGCGGCGTAGAGCGGCGCGAGCGAGACGCCCCCGAAGGGCGCTGGGTTACAGACACCGGGCGCCACCTCGAGCGCGAGGCCATCGACGTGCACGCGCGCGCGGCGCGCGGAGCGCGCTTTCATCAGGCGCACCAGCGCGGCGCGCCGGAGATCGCCGAGCCCCGCCGACGTTCGCACACCCCATCGTACCTCCGCGCCGCCGCGCGCGGCGCGCGAGCGTTCGGCGCAGGTGTTCTCGGCCGAGAAGGTTTACACTCTGCGAAGGCCCATGGCCGAGCTCTCCGGAACCGACGCGCGGACCTCGCTCTCCTTCGGGCCCACGCTCCCGTACCCGATGGGGCGCTTCACGCTCTGCGAGGAGATCGGCGCCGGCGGCATGGCGACCGTCTACCTCGCGAAGATGCGGCTCGCCGCGGGGCTCGAGCGGCACGTCGCGATCAAGACGATCCACTCGCACCTCGCCAAGCAGCAGGCGTTCGTCGACATGTTCCTCGACGAGGCGAAGATCGCCTCGCACATCAGCCACCCGAACGTCTGCGCCGTCTACGACTTCGGGGACGTCTCGGGCCTCTACTACATCGCGATGGAATACCTCGTGGGCGCGCCGCTCATCGAGGTGGTCAACGCGATCGCGGAGGCGGGCGACGACTCGCTGCTCGAGACCGTCCCCTACCTCGCCGCGCGCATCATCGCGGACGCGGCCGAGGGGCTGCACGCGGCGCACACGCTCCGCGGCGGAGACGGAAAGCCGCTCCACGTGATCCACCGCGACGTCTCGCCGCAGAACCTGTTCGTGACGCACGAGGGCTCGGTGAAGGTGGTCGACTTCGGGTGCGCCAAGGCGCTCGAGCGCGTGACGCAGACGAACACCGGGGTCCTCAAGGGCAAGGTCGCATACGCGGCGCCGGAGCAGCTGCGCGGCGAGAACGTCGACGCGCGCGTGGACGTGTTCGCGCTCGGCGTGTGCCTCTGGGAGTGCCTCACGCTTCGCAACCTCTTCCGGCGCGACAACGCGATCCTGACGGCGCAGGCGGTGCTCAACGATGCGATCCCGCTCGCGAACGAGGGCGCGGAGTGGGTGCCCAAGCCGCTCGCGGCGATCGCGGCGAAGGCGCTCGCGCGCGACCCGTCGCAGCGCTTCGAGAGCGCGCGCGAGATGGGCCGGGCGCTGCGCGGCTTCATCGCGGGCTCGGGGGTGACGTTCGAGTCGGCGGAGGTCGCGGAGGTGATGCAGCGCCTCTTCGGCGAGCGGCAGAGCGAGACGCTCGACCGGCTCGCGCGGCTCGATCAGGTGACCGTCTCGCAGGTCGGCCCGGTGACGGCGGAGCCCGTCGCGGTCGAGGTGGTGACGGGGCCCTCGGCGCCCGTCGACACCGTGCCGCCGCCGGGCCGCGGCAAGACGAAGAAGTCCAAGCGCGAGCGCGCGCTCGAGAACGCGGCGACCAAGCTGGACAAGTCGCCCTCCAAGTCCGAGCCGAACGCGTGGGAGCTGAGCGAGGCCGAGGAGGATCCGGTCGTCCTGCCGACGCGCACCGGCCGCTACGCCGCGGCGGTCGCGGTGCTCCTCGCGGTGATCGCGGGCGGCGCCTACGCGTACCTCGAGCACCGCGCGCCGATCTTCGCGGCGCTCGGGATCGCGCAAGACCACACGGACACGAGCGCGACGAACACGACGGACACGAGCGCGACGAACACGACGGACACGAGCGCGGCCGACACGAGCGCGGCCGACACGAGCGCGGCCGACACGAGCGCGGCCGACACGAGCGCGGCCGACACGAGCGCGACCGACACGAGCGCGACCGACACGGGGCGAGAAGCCGTCGCGGCGGGTGATCCGAGCGAGCCCGAGACGCCGCCGACGGGCGAGCCCGAGACCGGCACGCGCACGCCCGAGCTCGCTGGCGCGGCCGGCGAGACGGATCACGGCACGAGCCGGCGCCGCGGGCGCCGCGACGAGCCGCCCGTCACCACCACGAGCGCGGGTGGGACGACCACCGCGCCGCCCGCCACTGCGGCCGGCTCACCGGAGAGCCTCGTACAACCGAGCCGCACGATCGACTTCTCGCGCGGCGTCGTGAACGTGCGCACCGCCGTCGGCTGGGCGTACGTCGAGCACCAGGGCCAGCGGCTCGGGCGCACGCCGCTCCGCGTCGAGCTCCCTGCCGGACGTCAGACCCTGCGCATCCTCCCCTACGGCCGCACCGCGCCGGTCTTCACGCGCATGGTCGACGTCGCGTGGGGGAACCCGCAGACCGTCACGGTCGAGTGGTCCAGCACCGAGGGCCTGGACAACCCGTACTGAGTCTTCGGAGGGGCTGTTCCAACCCCTCCCCCCATCGCGGGGCGACGGGGCCCCTCGACCGACGGCCGTCGCTGCGCGACGGGCTGGTCTCGACGGCGGAGTCGGCCGCCTGGTCGCTCGATTCGTCGACAGAGGGGTCGTTCCCGCGCGACGCGGGCCGGCGTTGCAGGCGCGCGCGCGGGCGAACTACGCTCGCGGGTGTCGCTCGACGTGGAGGGCTGGCGTGAGACGCTCGGGCCAGCCTGGGTGCCGTCGGCCCGAGCGCTGGCCGACCTCGAGACGCTCGCGGCGAGCTTCGTGGCGCGCTCGCAGCAGACCATCGTGCGCGTGGCGGATGCGCCCGGGCACGCCGACGGGACGGAGAGCCTGCGCATCGGGGAGACGCTCGGCGAAGGCGGGATGGGGATCGTGCGCGCGGCGGACCAGCTCGTGCTGGCGCGCGGCGTCGCGATCAAGACGGTGCACCCCGAGCGCGGGACGGCGGCGAGCGCGGGACAGCTCGTGCGCGAGGCGCTCGTGACCGGGCTGCTCGAGCACCCGAACGTCGTACCCGTCCACGACCTGCGCTTCGACGAGCGAGGCCAGCCGCTCGTCGTGCTCAAGCGGATCCGCGGCACGTCGTGGGAGGCGCTCCTGCGCGATCCGGCGCGCGTACGCGATCGCTTCTTCGAGCGCGACCCGCTCGCGTGGCACCTGCGCGTCCTGATCCAGGTGTGTCGCGCGGTGGAGCTCGCGCACGAGAAGGGGATCGTGCACCGCGACCTGAAGCCCGCGAACGTGATGCTCGGCGAGCACGACGAGGTGTACGTGGTCGACTGGGGCGTGGCCGCCGCGTTCCGCGACGACGTCGACCCGCGCCTGCCGCGCGTCGACGCGCATGTCGTCGGTACGCCCGCCTACCTCGCGCCGGAGATGGTTCGCGGCGCGCCGGAGGCGATCGACGAGCGCACGGACGTCTACCTCCTCGGGGCGGTGCTCTACGAGCTGCTCGTCGGGCACCCGCCCCACCGAGGTGCGCACTTCGCGCAGATCCTCTTCCGCGTGCTCGCGTCGGAGATCACCTGGCCCGAGGACCTCGAGATCCCGGACGCGCTGCGTGCGCTCGCGGACCACGCCCTCGCGCGCGACCCCGCCGCGCGCCCGCCGAGCGCCACCGCGTTCCGGCGCGCGCTCGAGGACCACCTCGAGCACCGCGCGAGCATCGCGCTCGCGCGCGAGGCGGAGGAGCAGCTCCGCGTCCTCGAGACCGCCCCCGATCGCGACGCTCGCCAGCGCGCGTTCGGCCAGTGTCGCTTCGCGTTCCAGCACGCGATGCGCATCTGGCCCGACAACGAGGCCGCGCGGCGAGGGCTGGATCGCGCGCTCGCCGGCATGGCGACGCACGAGCTCGACGAAGGACACCCGCGCGCAGCCGCCGACCTCTTGGCCGAGGCGGCCGAGGCGCCGGCCGAGCTCGCGGCGCGGATCGACGAGGCGCTCGAGCGCGAGCGCCGGGACCGCGAGGTGCTCGAGGCCCTCGAGCACGAGCGGAGTCAGATGGACCCGCGCGTCGGGCGGACGCAGCGGATCGTGTTCGCGCTCTGCGCCGCCGTCACCTGGCTCGCCGGCCCGATCGTCCTCTTGATCCGCAAGTACGCCGAGGTGCCCCAGACCCCGCGGGAGCTCGTCGTCTGGCCGCTGATCATCCTCGTCGGCTTCACGATCCCCGCCCTGGTCCTGCGCCGCTCGCTGGAGAGCTCCGCGCTCAACCGGCGCTTCGTTCGCGTGCTGCTCGGGACGATGCTCGCGATGTTCCTCCACCACGCGGGCGGCGTCGCGCTCGGGCTGAGCATCGCGCAGATCCAGGCGCTCGACCTCTTGCTCTTCGCTGGCGGCTCGCTGGCGGTCACCGTGCTCGTCGAGCGGCGGTTCGCGATCGCGGTCGTCGTCTACCTCGTGGCGTTCGCCGTGGCAGCGGCGCTGCCCGAGGAGCGCGCATGGCCGACGCTCGTGGGCAGCGTCGTCGTCGTCGGGACGTTCCTGTGGCTCTGGCCGCCGTGGCGCGCGGCGGCCGAGGAGCGACCGCTCCCGTCACGTGTGGAGTGAGACGCGCTCTCGCGAGCGCTCGGGCAGAACCCCCTGCTACCATGCGTCGAAGTGTCGGCTCGCCGTCTCGCCCGACTCGTCCCGCTGCTCGCCGCGCTCGCGGCCGGGTGCGACTGCGGCCTCGGCCCGCGCGTCATCGTCGTCGTCGAGCTCCAGACGGATCTCGCGCCCGGGATCGAGTTCACCTCGGTGCGCACCACCGTCGGCGATCAGGAGGCGGTCTTCCCGGTGGGCGACACGAGCTTCGCGCGGCCCGCGCGCGTCGCCGAGCTGCGCGCGGCGCCGGGGGTCGTCGACGTGCGCGTGCAGGTCCTCGACGATCTCGGGCGCCTGCGCGGAGAGCGCCTGCTGGTCGCGCAGGTGCGGCGCGACACCGGCGTCGTCGCGTTCATCAGCGCGGCCTGCCGCGGCGTGATCTGCCGCGGCGCCGGCGAGACGTGCGTGCGAGGCACCTGTCAGGACGCGCGCGCGGTCTGCGGTGGCGCGCCCTGCACGCCAGGGCGCACGGACGACTGCGCCCCGGGCGAGTGCGATCCGCCGACGAGCTTCTGCCCGCGCGGGATCTGCGACTACGACTGCGCCTCGGCCGAGGACTGCCCGGCGACGGACCCTTGCTCGACGCCGACGTGTGAGGCGAGCGTATGCCTCGGCATCCCGCGCGCCGACGCGTGCCCGCGCGGCTTCTTCTGCGCGGTCGGGGTCGGCTGCATCGACATCCCCGCGGGGATCGACGCGGGGGTCAGGGACGGCAGCGTGCCGGCGTCCGACGGCGGACTGATCGAGTACTGCAGGACGTGCACGACGCCGTGCGGCACGACCGGCCTCGGCGTGTGCGAGCGCGGCGTGTTCACGGGCGAGTGCCACCCGCCCGACGAGTACTGCAACGGTCAGGACGACGACTGCGACGGCCGCACCGATGAAGGCCTCGGTTGCGAGCATCAGCACGACATCGTGTGCGAGGTGCACTGGATCGACCCGATCACGCTCGAGCCCGAGATGGCGCTCGCCGATCGGTGGACGGGCGGCGGCCCCGGGCTCGTGTGCGGGGGCGCGATCTGCAGCGCGACGATCACCAACTGCCGCACGCTGCCGGGCGGCATGGACGGGCACGTGCACCCGGTATCGCTCGGCGGCGCCGGATCGCTCACCATCACCGACGACGTGCCCTTCTCGGTGGCCGCGTCGGTCGGCGCCGCCGTGGGCCACACGCACGGCGCGCGCTGCGGGCTGGGCACCGACGACATCGAGGTCGAGGGCGGGCTCGCGTTCCACCGCATCCGGCCGATGGGGGACGACGTCATGCCGATGCCCCAGGGCCGCTTCGATCACTTCTGCATCCCTCCCGTCGGCGACCCCGACACGGAGTGCTTCCCCGCGTTCGGCTTCTGCGAGACGCGCTGAGCCCCGTCGCGGAGGTCGCGGTCACTCGCAGGCGAAGCGCGCGAACAGGAGCCGCTCGTTGCCGCTGCCCGGCCGCTCGACGAAGACCACGCCGAAGCCGTCGCTCGCCGCGGCGAGCGTGGGCTGGCTCGCCGCGCCGGCGACGCCGGGCACCCGGGTGCGCGGCTGCAGCTCCACGCCGGTGTGGGTCGAGCGGCGGAGGTAGACGCCGGGCGCCGAGCTCTCTGCGTCCACCCACGCCGCGACCGCCTGCCCGGACGCGGCGGCGAGCGCGGCCGGGTCCGCGTCGCCGAGGATCCCGCGCGTGGAGTAGGTCATCGTGAGCACGATGGGCGTGCCCCGCGGCGTGCCGGTCGGATCGAGCGGCACCAGGTGCAGCACGCCGTCGCGGCGCAGCGGCAGCGAGACGACGGTCGCGAGGAAGCCGTCGCCCGTGGCGCGCAGGCTCGCCCACTGCGCCCGCTCGAAGTCGCCGAGCACGACGTCGCTCGACGGGAAGGCGTCGAGGTCGCCCTGCGTGAAGTAGGCGCGCGAGCCGCCCGCGTACGCGAGCGCGAGCCGGCCCGCGCCGTGGAGCGCGAGGTCGAACGGCTCGTTGCGCGACGTCGACACGGTGAGCCGGCCCCCGACGGGCATCGCCGCCTCGTCGCGCGCCTCGAGGAACGCGCCCGAGCCGCGGTAGCCGAGCACGAACCGGCTCCCGTCCCACACCACGCGCGGGCGCGGCGGGTTCGAGGAGCTCGGCGCGACGAGGACCGGGCCCGCGATCGGCTCCCCGCTCGGTCCGACGACCACGAACCGGATGCGATCGAGCACCTGCGCGCAGTCGGTCCCGCAGCTCACCGTCTCGCGGTGCCAGTACGCGATGCCGAACACGCGGCCGCTCCACGCGATCGCGGGCGCGCGCCCCGCGCTCGAGACGCGCACCGCCGGCCCGAGCGGCGCGCCGTCCGCGTCGAAGGTCTGGAAGTGGATCCCGAGCGCGTCGGTGCGGTCGTGCCAGGCGAGCGCGTAGCGGTCGCCCGCCCAGACGAGGGACGGGTCGAGCGAGTCGTTGCGCGTGTCGGTCAGCTCGACCGGCGCGCCCGCCGCGTACGCGAAGCCCTCGTCGACGAGCCCATCGCAGTCGTCGTCGACGCCGCCGCACGTCTCCGCCGGCGGCTCGCACGGCTGCCAGCCCGCCTCCGCGCACGTCCGGCGCCCGGTCGAGCCGCAGCTCGTCGTGCAGCTCTCCACCTCGCCGAGCGGCGTGCAGTCGCAGCCCTCGTCGACGTCGCCGTCGCAGTCGTCGTCGACGCCGTTGCACGCCTCCTCGGCGCCGCGGTACGTGCTCTCCGCGTCGTCGTCGCAGTCGTCTCCTCCGCACGCGACGCTGCCTCGCCCGTCGCCGTCCACGTCCCACGGCAGCGCGAGGCACGCGTCGGAGGGATCGTAGGTCGGCGGCGTCCCCGTCCACTCGGGGAGCTCGCTCCGCGCCTGCGCGACGCACGCGCGCCCGTCGCACGTCTGCCCGGCCTCGCACGTGCGCCCGACGCACGAGCGGTAGAGGACGAGGTGCAGCGTGCGCGTCTCGCCCGCGACCAGCGTCACGCGCGCGCTCTGCCGCACGACCTCGGCACCGCCGCGGCGCCCGAGCGCGGTCACCGTGATCGGCCCGAGCGTCTCGCCGCTCGGCGAGACGCCGAGGGTGAGCGGGAAGCGCGGCGCGTCGGGGCCGTCGAGCGGCTGCGGCGTCGTCGTGCTGACGCCGTCCGGGCTCTGCACGGAGACCTCGACCACGTCGAGCTCGCCGGGCACGTCGAGGTTCGTCTCGACGACGACGACGAGCTGCGCCGGCGCGGTACACGCGGCGAGCCCGAGCGTGAGCGTGGCGAGGAACCGGCGCATCAGAACGTCACCCGCCCCGGCCCGAGGTTGCCGACGTAGGGATCGGGCGGCGCGCCGAGCACGACGGCGAGCACCACCGCGACGATCGCGGCGAGCGCGACCGCCGCCCCGACGCCGAGGCCGACGAAGAGCGCGGTGTCGTCTCCGCCGCTCGCGACCGGCGCAGGCGTCGCCTCGAGCGCGGTCTGGGGCGCCGGCGCACGCAGCGCCACCTCCACGCCGCGGCGCTCACCCTCGACGAGCACGAGGTCGACCGCGCCGATCTGCGCACCGTCTCGCTCGACGAGGAGGCGATGCGCGCCCGGGCTCATCGGCAGCGCGACCTCGAGCGCCGCGCTCGGTAGCGCGCGCCCGTCGAGGCGCACGACGTCGCCCGGCTCGAGCCGCGGGATCGTGAGGTCGACGTGCGCGACGCGCGGCTCGAGCTCCGCGATCGCCTGCTCGACCTGCCGGCGGTGGCGCGCCTCGCGGGGGGTCATCTCCGAGAGGAAGCGCCGGTAGCTCTCGATCGCCTCGACGAGCAGGCCGAGCTCCGCCTGCGCGGTCGCGAGGTTCATGAGCGTGCTCGCGCGCGGGACGAGCTCGTACGAGCGCGACAGCCGCTCGCGCGCCACCTCCCACGCCTCCGCCTCGAGCGCCGCGACGCCCTCCTCGAACAGGCGGCGCGCGGCCGCCGTCTCGGAGGCCGAGGCGTCCTGCGCCGCGCCGCTCCCCGGCACCGCGGCGAGCGCGACGGCGAGGGCGACCCCGAGAGCACGGTTCACGCCTCGATTCTAGACACGATCGGCGATAGCCTGCGAGCGCATCGGGATGTTCTCCGTCGGCGACAAGATCGGCGTCTACGAGATCATCGCGGAGCTCAAGAGCGGCGGGATGGCGACGCTGTTCCTCGGGCGTCGCGAGGGAGCGGCCGGGTTCGCCAAGCTCGTCGCCATCAAGGTGGTGCACCCGCACCTCGCCGAGGACCCGACCTTCGTCCAGATGTTCGTGGACGAGGCGCTGTTGAGCGCCCGCATCGAGCACCCGAACGTCGTGCACGTCGAGGAGCTGCGCGAGCTCGAGGGGAACCACTTCCTCGTGATGGAGTACGTGCACGGCTGCTCGCTCGGCCAGCTCGTGCGCAGCCTCGCGCGGCTGCGCCGCCGGCTCTCGCCGGAGCTCGCGATCCACGTCGCCATCAAGGTCGCCGACGGCCTGCACGCCGCGCACGAGGTGCGCGACGAGGCCGGCCAGCCGCTCGGCGTCGTGCACCGGGACGTGAGCCCGCAGAACATCTTGCTCAGCTACCAGGGCAACGTGAAGCTGATCGACTTCGGCGTCGCGAAGGTGCGCGGCCGCGTACAGGAGACGGCGGGCGGCTCGATCAAGGGCAAGTTCCGTTACATGTCGCCGGAGCACGCGTCGGCGAAGGACCTCGACCGGCGCAGCGACGTCTACGCGCTCGGCGTCGTGCTCTGGGAGACGCTCACGATGCGCCGCCGCTTCGAGGGCGCGTCGGACCTCGACGTGCTCGCGGCCGTGCGCCGCCCGGACGTGGTGCCGCCGAGCCGGCACGCGCCCGGGCTGCCGCGCGGCCTCGACGAGGTGGTGCTGCGCGCGATGGCGATCGCGCCCGGCGACCGCTTCCAGACCGCGCGCGAGCTGCGCGACGCGCTCGTCGAGGTCAGCCCGCGCGCGGCGGCGCTCCACGAGTCCGCCCTCGGCACGCTGCTGTCGGCGGTCATGACCGACCGCATCGAGGCCGACCGCACGCGGCTCGCCTCGCAGATCTCCGGGCTCACGCTCGATCTGCCGCGACCGGTGGCGCCGCTGGACGACGCGCTCGCGACGATGACGCTCGGCGCCGAGGAGCTCGAGCTGATGCTCGAGTCGGGCGACACGGGCGACGACCTGGTGGGCGCGCACGAGGCGGCGACGGTGGTGCTCGAAGAGGCGACGGTCGCTTCGCCGGGGCCACCGCGCGCGCCGCCCCCGCCGCCCGCGCTCGATCCGGCGCTCGTCGCCGCCCGCGCGAGCGCGCCGCCGCCGAGCCTCGCCGTCGCGCCGCCGGAAGGCGTGCGCGTCCACCCCGCCGTGCTGGTCGCGGGCGCGCTCGTCCTCTTGCTCGGGACGGGCGGCGCCTCGTTCCTCTTGATGCTGCGCCTGCTCGCGCCGAGCCCGGACGCGCCGGCGAGCGCGGTGCTCGTCCCCCCGCCCGTCGGGACGGTGCCGCCGGGGACCGCCGCCGCGCCCGCCGAGCTCGCGCTCGACGCGGGGGTCGAGGACGTGGACGCGTCCGTCGAGCTCGCGGGCGAGCCCGCCGGCGAGACGCCGCCGGAGCCCGAGCCCTCCCCGCGGGGGCGCGCGCGCGGACGGCGCGACGACGCGAGCGCGACGCCGGGGCGCCGCTCCGGATCCGGGCGCGCGCGCCCGATCGCGAGCGAGTGGTGAGGACCGCCGCGCTCGCGCTCGGGCTCCTCGTCGCCGCGAGCCCGGCGCACGGGCAAGACGACGTGCTGTTGCTCGGGAGCTCGTCGGTGAACGGCGCGGCCGGCCGGCTCGTCGAGACCGAGGTCGAGGGGTGGGGCTACCCGGTGCGCCGGCGCGGCCGCGGCGCGTCGGGCTTCGCGCGGCCCGACTTCTTCGACTGGCAGGCGGAGCTGTTCGCGCTGCGCCCGCTCGACCGCTACGCGCTCGTCATCGTGCTCACCGGCGGCAACGACACGCAGGCCCTGCGGCGCCGCGAAGGCGGGTGGATCGCGTGGGAGGACGAGCCCGCGTGGGTCGAGGAGTACACGAGCCGCGTGCGCGAGTTCGTCGACACGCTGTGCGACGCGGGCGTGCCGCGGGTCGCGCTGCTGTTGCCGGCGAACGGCGGCCGCCCCGGCTGGTCGCGCCGCATCGGGCGCGTGCGCGCGGCGCAAGAGGCGGGCGCGCGCGCGTCGCGCTGCGGCGTGGTGCTCGACCCGGGCGCCGACGAGCTCGAGGCGGTCGACGGAGTGCACCTCAGCGGCCGCGGCGCGCGCCGCATGTGGGAGCGCATCGAGGCCTCGCTGCGCGCGCTGCTGCCTCGGCGCTGACTCGACGCGAGCCGCTCAACGCGGCGCGAGCGCGTCGAGCAGGAGATCCTGGTGCACGAACGAGGGGCGGCCCTGATCGGGCAGGCGCAACATGCGGCCGCGCCCTTCGTAGCGCGCGTCGGCGTACGCGAAGACGACGCGCCAGCCGTCCGCTGCGCGCATCGCCCGCAGCGGCGGCGCCCGCAGCGTGCCGCGCCGATCCGCGATCGTGCCCTCGATGCCCTCGCGCACGAGCGCGTCGCCGGTCGCCGTCGCCGGCGTGTCGAGGTAGCCCTGCGCGCGCGCGAAGGCCTCCGCCCGCGCGAGCGCGGCCGCCGCGGCGACCTCCTCGGCCGCCTCTTCACGGGGCGCCTCGGCCGCCTCCGGCTCGGCGCTCGCCGCCGGGCTCCCGCCCGGGCTCGCGTCGCCCCCGCCGCACGCCACGAGCGCGTGGGCCGCGAGCCAGAGGAGCGCCGCCGCGCCCCGTGTCATCGCGCCGCGCCCCGCGTCAGCGCGCGATCGGCAGCTTGCGCGCGCCGTCGCTCGTCAGGCCCGAGAAGAAGTCGTTGCCCTTGTCGTCCACCACGATGAACGCGGGGAAGTCCACCACCTCGATCCGCCACACCGCCTCCATGCCCAGCTCCTCGTACTCGAGGACCTCCACCTTCTTGATGCAGTCCTGCGCCAGGCGCGCCGCCGGGCCGCCGATGCTGCCGAGGTAGAAGCCGCCGTACGTCTTGCACGCGTCCGTGACCGCGCGGCTGCGGTTGCCCTTGGCCAGCATCACGAGGCTCCCGCCCGCCGCCTGGAACGCCTCGACGTACCCGTCCATGCGCCCGGCGGTGGTCGGACCGAACGAGCCCGAGGCGTAGCCCGCGGGCGTCTTCGCCGGCCCGGCGTAGTAGACGCAGCGCTCCTTGAAGTACTCCGGCAGCCCCTCGCCCGCGTCGAGCCGCTCCTTGAGCTTCGCGTGCGCGATGTCGCGCGCGACGATCATCGGGCCGCTCAGGCACAGCCGCGTCTTCACAGGGTGCTTGGACAGCTCCGCGCGGATCTCGCGCATCGGCCGGCTCAGATCGATGCGCACCACGTCGCCGCCGAGCTCGTCGTGATCGGGGTGCGGCAGGTACTTCGCGGGGTCCGCCTCGAGCGCCTCGAGGAAGACGCCGTCGCGCGTGATCTTCGCCTTCGCCTGGCGGTCGGCGCTGCAGCTCACCGCGATCGCGACCGGGCAGCTCGCGCCGTGACGCGGCAAGCGGATCACGCGCACGTCGTGGCAGAAGTACTTGCCGCCGAACTGCGCGCCGATGCCGAGCCCCTTGGTCATCTCCCACACCGCCGCCTCGAGCGCGCGGTCGCGGAAGCCATGGCCGAGCGCGCTGCCCTGCTCGGGCAGCGTGTCGAGGTAGCGCGCCGACGCGAGCTTCGCGGTCTTGAGGGTGTGCTCCGCGCTCGTGCCGCCGATCACGATCGCGAGGTGGTAGGGCGGGCACGCCGCGGTGCCCAGGCCCCGGAGCTTGTCCTCGAGGAAGGCCATCAGCGGCTTGGGGCTGAGCAGGGCCTTCGTCTCCTGGTAGAGGTAGCTCTTGTTCGCCGAGCCGCCGCCCTTGGCCATGAAGAGGAAGCGGTAGCTGTCGCCATCGTCCGCGTAGAGCTCGATCTGCGCGGGCAGGTTCGTGCCCGTGTTCTTCTCCTCGTAGAGGCTGAGCGGCGCGAGCTGCGAGTAGCGCAGGTTGAGCCGCAGGTACGCGTCGTAGATCCCGCGCGCGATCGCGGGCTCGTCGCCGCCGCCGGTGAAGACGGTCTGGCCCTTCTTGCCCATCACGATCGCGGTGCCGGTGTCCTGGCACATCGGCAGCACGCCGCCCGCCGAGATGTTCGCGTTCTTCAACAGATCGAGCGCGACGAAGCGATCGTTGGCCGAGGCCTCCGGGTCCTCGAGGATCGCCTGGAGCTGGGCGAGGTGCTCGGGCCGCAAGAGGTGCGCGATGTCGCGCATCGCCTCGTAGGTCAGGCGCGTGAGCACCTCGGGCTCGACGCGCAGGAACGTACGCCCCGCCGCCTCGAAGGTGGAGACGCCGTCGGCGCCGAGCGGGCGGTACGGGGTCGAGTCGGGGCCCAGCGGCAACAGCTCGGTGAACGCGAAGTCGGTCATGGCGCCGCGAGCGTAGCGCAGCGCGGCCCCCCTCGCGCCCCCCGTCACAGGATGCGAAGGCGGCGCTTGCCCTCCGCGGCGTCGAAGTGGCCGGGGCTCCTCGGGGTCAGCGCCATCAGCTCCGCGAGCGGGACGCCGAGCACCGACGGAGCCTCGGGCGCGGGCCCGAGCGGCTCGAGCCGCGTCTCGAAGCGGCCGTGGTCGAAGGGCTCGCCGGGCGCCGCCTCGACCTTCACGAGCACCTCGCGCAGGCCCTCCTTCTCGTAGGCGAGCTGGCGGTGGATGCAGTACGGGTTGTTGCCCCCGCGGCCCATCAGCACCTGCGCCGTCCACGTGCAACCCGCCTTGCAGATGTCGGCGTAGTAGCAGCTCGCGCAGTAACCCCAGAGATCGGCGCGCGTGCGCTGCGCGACGTGCGTGAGCTCGGGCGCGGCGGACACGACGTCGGCGAGCGCGTCGGCGGGGAAGTGACCGCCGGTGTAGCCGTCGGACGGGAGCGACGGACAGCCCTTGATCTTGCCGTCCGCCTCGACGCCGATGCACGCGCTGCCCGCGCCGCAGCCCGCCCAGTGCGTGCCCTTCTTGCCCCCGTAGCGCAGCACCTCCTCGTAGGGGCCGAAGTAGCCGATGTTGTTGCCGGGGAACGCCGCGATCCCGCGCGGAGTCAGCTTCTCTTGCTTGATCCAGGCGAGCAGCGGGAAGAGCTCCAGCAGATCGTAGGGCTGGAGCAAGAGCTCGGGCCGGTCCGCCGCGCGCCCCATGGGCACGGTGAGCTGGAGCTGCCAGGCCTTGCTCCCGAGCTCGTGGAGCAGGTCCGCGAGCGCGACGAGCTCGGGCATCGAGAGGCGGTTGATCTGCGTGTTGGTCGCGAGCCGCATCGGGCTCGCCGCGATCCGCTCGGCGGACTCGACCGCGGCGCGCCACGAGCCGCGCGCGCCGCGCAAGAGGTCGTGCGTGCGCTCGAGCCCGTCGATCGAGACGCTGATCGTCGAGACGCCCGCGTCGACGGCGCGCGCGACGCGCTCCGCGTCGAAGCCGCGGCCGCCGGTCGTGATCCCGACGCGCATTCCGCGCTCCACGATGGCCGCCGCGATCACGTCCCAGTCCTCGCGCAGGTACGCCTCGCCGCCGATGAGCGTGACCTCGCGGACGCCGAGCTCGTCGAGCTGGCGCACGACGTCGAGGCACTCCTCGGTGCTCAGCTCGTCGGGCCGCGCCTTGCCCGCGCGCGAGCCGCAGTGCCGGCAGCCGAGATCGCAGCGCAGGGTGATCTCCCAGACGCAGTACGTGATCCCGTCGCGGACCGCGCCGCGCGAGAGCTCGGAGGGGCGCTCGTCGGCCGCGCCGACCGGAGGGCGCGCGCTCACTCGAGCGGGTCGCCGCCGGGGCGGCGCATCGGGGCGAGGCCGTAGCGCGGGCTCGGGGTCATGTCGGGCGAGGGGCGCGGCGCCCAGCGGTCGCCCGGCGGGACGCCGTAGGCGGGGACGGCGATGACCCCGGGGTCGCGCGGCGGGGCCGGCCGCGGGCGCGGGCGTGGCCTCGTCGCGATGGGCTCGGAGGGCGCGTCGTCGAGCACCGGCTCGGGCACGATCGGCGCCGGCTCCGGGATCGGCGCCGGGCTCGCCTCGACGCGCTCCTCGGGCGCGAGCGGCTGCATCGGCGGCGGCGGCGGCGCCGTGACCTCGACCGCTGGCGGCGCGGCCGTGGGCGCGGGGGCCGGCTCCGCGCAGCCGAGCGCGGAGAACGCGGCGAGCCCGGCGGCGAGGAGCCCGCCGCGGCCGACCGCGACGATCGTCGCGCGCGCGTCGGCGCGCGGGATGCCGAGCTGGTTCGCGCCGCAGAAGGGGCAGACGGTGAGGCTCGGTCGCTCGGCCGCCGCGATGTGCGCGCGGCAGTCATGGCAGCGGGTGAGGCCGTGTCGAGAACGGATCGGCTGGGTCATCGAGGAACGCTCCAGGTGCGAGACGAGCGTACTACCCGCGCGCTTCACCGCGGATTGGATTCACGCGGGTGGCCCGCGCGCGCGCGGTGCTCTACCGTGGCGCTCCGATGAGCCGCGACTCCGAGCCCGTTCGAATCGGCGCGCGCCCCGAGTGGACGCTCGTGCGCACCGACGACGTGTCGGCGCTCCTGCCGATCGCGGACCTCCTGATGGCCGCCGCGTGGGCGGACGGCAACCTCGACCCGCGCGAGCGGGACAAGGCGCTCGAGCTCTTGTGCCAGCTCGCCGGCTGCGAGTGGAACGACATGCCGCCCGCGCTCGTCGTGCGCGTCGCCGACTTCGATCCGGCGCGCTTCGACATGGCGAGCACCGCGAAGGCGTTCGAGGGGATGACGCCGCGCGAGCGGCGCCGCCTCGTCGCGATGGTGCGCGAGATCTGCGACGCGAACGGCGCGTTCGACATCGAGGAGGACCGCTTCGTGATGGCGCTCGTCCTCACGCTCGCGCTCACCGAACAGGACGTGGGCGATCTCGTGTTCCGCGTCGCGCCGGGCCTGAACGGGCCGCTCAAGCGCGCGTTCGACGTGCTCTTCGCGGGGACGTTCCTCGCGACTTGCTGGCCGCTGCTCGTCGCGATCGGGCTCGCGGTGAGGGCGACCTCGAAGGGGCCAGCCCTGTTCGAGCAGCGCCGCTACGGGCGCGGCGGCGAGGAGATCGGCGTCTACAAGTTCCGCACGATGCGCGTGGCCGAGGACGGCCCGACGGTGACGCAGGCGACCAAGGACGACCCGCGCATCACGCCGATCGGGCGCTTCTTGCGCCGCACCTCGCTCGACGAGCTGCCGCAGTTCGTCAACGTGCTGCGCGGCGACATGAGCGTCGTCGGCCCGCGCCCGCACGCCGTCGCGCACAACCGCCACTATCGGACGCAGATCGTCGAGTACATGCTGCGCCACAAGGTCAAGCCGGGGATCACCGGCTGGGCCCAGGTCAACGGCTGGCGCGGCGTGACGGAGACGCTCGACAAGATGGTCGGCCGCGTCGAGCACGACCTCGCGTACATGCGCGACTGGACGCTCTGGCTCGACCTGAAGATCGTCTGGCTCACGATCTTCGGCCGCCGCGTGCGGCAGAACGCGTACTGAGCGCCGACGGACGGCGAAGGCCGCCACCCCGAAGGGATGGCGGCCTCCTGGCCCGATCGAGCCTGCTGGCTCCTCAATTCATGGGGTACGCGGTCCAGCCCGCGGTCCAGTCGTCACCGGTCATCGGGATCGCGCCGGCGTAGGTGGCCGTCGTGGTGCCGAAGCTCGGGGTCGTGCCGGTCAGCGCGACGCCGGGGCGGTAGTTCGGCGCGGTGATGCTGGCCGAGCCGATCATCGGGTTCACGTCGAAGCGGTTGTTGCGCGCCGCGTCCTCGAACGCCGCCTGCTCGTCGAAGCCCATGTCGTCGTCGTTCTCGGCGGCCGACTCGTCCTCCCAGCCGCCGAGGTCGAAGAAGTAGCTGTGCTCCCAGCGCAGCACGCTCGGCCACATGGTGGTGAGGTCGACCTGCGCCGCGCGCAGGTCCGGCGGCCGGCGGAAGCTCGTGATGATCCCGTTCACGAAGGTCCCGGCCATGCCCTCGCGGATGACCGCGACGCGGCCCTCGGTGGTGCCCGGACCCACGATCGTGAAGTTCGCGACGTTCGGCGTGGTGCGCGGCATCGCGAACTCGTTCGAGCCGAGGTTGTCGCACTCGATCGCGTTGTCGCCGAGACCGGGGTACTGGTGGATGATCATGAACTGCACGTTGCCGCGCCAGCCCTCGTCGCAGTCGAACCCGTCGTCGCCGTAGCCGCTCAGGACGAGGTGATCGACGGACGCGGTGCCGCCGAAGAACTCGATCGCGTCGTCCTTGCCGCGGTGGATCTGGATGTGGCTCAGCACGGTGCCGCTGCCGCAGCCACCCAGGGTGAGGCCGTTGAGCTCGTTGTCGGGGCTCAGCTCGGCGCCCGCGAACTCGATGCGGACGTAGCGCAGGGTGCCGCAGCTCGACGCGTCGTCGGTGCCGCCGTAACGGCCGCGCGGGTCCGCGACCTCGACGCCCTCGATGCGGTCCTCGAGGTAGCCGGGGGCGTCGCACTCCGGCGTCGCCGGGTTGCCGTCGTTCACGCACGAGCCGTCGTTGGTGGTCGCCGAGCCGAGCAGCGCGACGCCGGCCCAGTCCCCGGTGACGCGCGCGCCCTCGACGTTGCCCGAGGTGAACACGATCGGCGCCGCGGCGGTGCCGTTCGCCTCGAGCCGCGAGCCGCGCGCGACGAGCAGACCCGAGCCGCCCTCCGCGCCCGCCTCGCCGAGGATCTCGGTCCCGGCGTCGATGGTGAGCACCGCGCCGTTGACGACCCACACGCGGTCGTCGAGGAGGTAGAGCGGGCAGCTCCAGGTCATGCTCTCGCAGATCTCGCCGCGGACCGTCACGCCCTCCGCCGGGCAGTCCGCCGGGTGCGTCCAGCCACCGCAGCCGGCGCCGCCGCCGTCGGTGCCCGGCATCCCACCGCCGTCCGTCCCGGGCTGCTCGCCCGCGTCCGTCCCGGGCGCGGTCCCGGCGTCGTTGCCGCCGCCGCCGCCGCCGTCGCAGCCCACGAGCGCGCCACCGAGCGCGCCCACCAAAGCCATCTTCATCCAACGGTTCATCGGATCCTCGCTCTCTTTCGTTCGCCCTTGAAGTGCTCGACCGAGCGGGGCTCGATCAATACGTGTACTGGAGGCTCAGGCTCGCGCTCGCGCCGGGGTCCACGGACTGCTCCAGGAAGTCGCCTTGATAGAAGTCCTGGACTTGGAAGAGGATGTTTCGGAGCTTGAGCCGGAGCTGGAAGTGCTCCTCGATCCGCCATCCAACGATGAGATCCAAACGATGGAATGGCGCCCGGGTGATGTTCGGAAGGATGAACTCGTTCACCCGGGTACCCACGTCCGTGATCCGTGGGCCGACGACGTTATAGACGAGGCTGGCCATCAAGCCCGTAGACGGCTCGTCAAGTTGGAGTGACACGTTTGCAACGTACGGAGCCTGTCCGAACAGCGGGCGCTCGGACTGGACGGCGCCGGAGAGCGCGTCGGGGAGCTGAACCGTCGACCAGATGAGCGCGAGGTTCGACTGGAGCGAGAGGATGCGGAGATCCGGGTGGAAATGGCGGAAGTTGAAGCGGAGCTCGACCTCCGCGCCGAGGTTGTGGGCGTAGTCTGCGTTGATGTATTGAGCGTCGAAGTTTCCTGGATTGAAGATCTGGAGCTCGATCGGTCGATCGAAGTACTTGTAGAAACCGCTCAGGGCCAGGATCTCGCCTTCACCGAAGAACCACTCCCAGCGCAGATCGGCGTTCTGAATCAGCGTCCTGGCGAGCTCGGGGTTGCCCTGGATGTTCCGGTCGCGGATGAAGTCGTAATACTGGTAAGGCGCGAGCTCGCGGACCTGCGGGCGCGCGACGGTCATGCCGTAGGCGGCGCGCAGGTACATGCCGTCCGCGACCTGCAGGCGGAGCGCGGCGCCCGGGAGCACGTCGACGTCCGTGCGGCGCGTGCGGTTGGCGGGGTCGATCTCCGCGTCGGCGCCCCCGAAGGGGCTGCGCGACTCGACGATCTGCTCGAACGCCTCGAAGCGCGCGCCGCCGGTGAAGCTGAGCTGCTCGCCGAGCGGCGTCTCGAGCATGGCGAAGCCGGCGTAGTAGCCGGACTCCGCGCGGTAGCTGTCGTTGGCGCGCGTGAACTCTCGCAGCCGCGAGATCGTGCCGAGCGCCTGCTCGTCGAAGAGCGTCTCGACGTCCGCTTGGTAGACGCTCTGGTCCATGTTCGCCGGGTCCTGCAGCATGCGGATGCGGCGGATGGTGAAGTCGCGTTGCGTGTTGCGGACGTGGCCGCCGAGGGTCCCCCAGCCCTCGCTCCACAGCGGGAAGCGCACGTCGGCGTTGCCGCCGAGGTCGAGCTGGCCGAGGTCGGAGTAGAAGCGCTCGCCGGAGCCCGCCTTCTCGAGCCAGCGGAACGCGCCGCCCTGCGGGCCGTACGTCACCGTGCGCCGGTCCGGCTCCTCGCGCGTCGCGTGCGAGCCGTACACGCTCCAGCGCAGGCGGGCCGGGGTGTCGAACATGTTGCGGTGATCGCCGCGGAGCTGATTGAACCAGAGCTGGCGCGCGATCATCTGGAGCTGCCAGCGCTCCGTCAGCTCGCCGACGGCGAGCTCCGCGTTGGTCCCCGTGGCGAAGTCCACGGAGTCGATCGCGCTCCGGTTGAAGAGCGTGAGGAACGAGACGACGTCGCTCTGCCCGAGCTCGAGGCTCGCCGTGCCGAGCGCGCCGAGCCGCGCCTCCGTCGCGCCGCTCTCGGTGCGGTAGTCGTTGAAGACCGAGAGCTCGCCCGTCTCCGTCAGCGTCGGGCGCGGCCGCGCGAGGCCGACGGTGCGCGTCGTGTCGTTGTCGTAGAACGCCGTGACCAGGTAGCCGAAGCGGTTGCCGCCGCCGAGGTCGAGCGCGTCGCCCATCGTGAGGTCGAGCCCGAAGCCGGGCGGCGCCATCTGGCGCTGGTACTGCCAGATGTTCGGGAACCGTAGGGCCGCGTCGCGGAGCTGGTCGGGGTGCGTGTACGGGCCGGTCCGGGTGGTGACGAGCGGCGCGTCCTCGTAGCCCGAGGGGAAGCGGCGCGTCCCGTCGTCGATCCCGAGCCAGTCGAGGTCCCCGCCGCGGTACGCGAGCCGATCCTGGAACGTCGCGAGCGTGTTGCCGCCGACCGAGGCGCCGAGCTGGAACGTGAACTGCCGCGGGAAGCGCACCGTGCGGATGTCGAGCACGCCGCCGGCGAAGTTCGCCGGGAGGTTCGGCAGGAACGCCTTGGCGACCGAGAGGTTGTCGATGACGCTCGTCGGGAAGAGGTCGAGGTCGACCGACGGCAGGTCCGGGTCCGTCGAGGGGAGCTGCACGCCGTTGAGCAGGACGACCGTGTAGCGGCCGCCCAGGCCGCGGATGTTGAGGTTCGTGCCCTCGAGCGAGACGCCGACGACGTTGCGCGCGGCGCTCCCCGCGTCGCTCGCGCCCGAGCGCGACATCTGCTGGCTGCCCATGCCCTCCGCGATGCCGCTCGACGCAGCGCGCAGCTGATCTTGCGCCGCCGCCGAGCTCGTGTCGGCGCGGTAGACGATCTCGATCTCCTCGACGACCGCGTTCGGGTCGATCGCGTCGAGGGTCAGCGTGAGATCGCGCCAGCGGTGGCTGCGCACCACGACTCGCGGCATGCGCGCGCCGTGGTAGAGATCGGTGTAGCTGAGGATCGAGTAGAGGCCGGGGTCGAGCGCGAGGACGTAGCCGCCCGTGTCGTTGGTGATCGTGTTGGTGATCCCGCCGCCCTCGGCGCGCGCGATGACGACCGCGTCCGGCAAGCCCTGGCCCGTCGCCGAGTCGACGATGCGGCCGCGCACGCCCGACGTCGCCATGACACCGGGCGGCGCCTCGGCGCTCTCGCTCCCGCCGTCGTCGTCGTCGTCGTCGTCGGCCGCGTCGCCCGTCGCCGTGTCGCCCTCGGTCGCAACGCCTGGCGCGTCCGTCTCGCCGGCGCCGCCGCCGCCGGCGCCACCGTCGCGTGCGGCCTCCTCTTCGGTCGCGCCCTCGCCTTCGCCGGCGTCCTGCGCGGACGCCGCGCTCGCGCCCCACGAGAGCGCGAGCGCCATCGCGAGGATGGTCCTCTGCCCTCGGGCTCTCGCACGTCGTCGGTCTTCCATCGGAGGCTCCTCGGCTCGGCTCAGCGAAGCCGCTCGGTCATCACGGCGATGTGCGCGGCACCGGCGCCGCGCGAGAGGTCCATCGCCTCGACCGCGCGCTCGAAGGGCGCCGTGTCTGCAGCATCGAAATAGATCTTGCGGTCCCCGCGCGCGACGAGCATGCGGCGCAGGCGCACCGGGAACACCGCGTCGGGGTACACGTCCTGGTTGATCCGCAGCTCCCCGCGCTCGTTGACCGTCACGACGATCGGCGCGTCCTGGTCGGGCTGCTGCTCGGCGCGGTCCTGGTTCTCCGGCGGGACGTGCACCCAGAAGAACCGCTGCATCGCCGGCATCACGACCATGAAGATGATCAGGAGCACGAGCACCACGTCGACGAGCGGCGTGACGTTCATCTCCGGCTTGGACTTCGCCTTCTTGCCCTTGCGCCCCCCGCTCGGCGCCTCGAGGTCCATCGCCATGGCTCACTCCGCTCCCGGCGCGTCGTCGCCGCTCTGGTTCACGCGCAGCGACACGCCGGGGAAGCCCACCGTCTGCGCCGCCGCGAAGAGCGCGCGGATCTCTCGGTAGCCGACGCCGCGGTCGCCGCGCAGGACCAGGCGCGCGCGCGGTCGCTGCCGGTGCGCGCGCTCGAGGTGCGCGCGGAGCTGTCCGTCGGGCACCACCGCGTCGTCGAGGAGCACCGTCCCGAAGCGGTTGACCGAGAGCATCACCGGCTCGGGCGCGTCGTCGTCGGTCGCGTCGTCGACGTTCGCGACCGCGGGGACCTCGAGGTTCACGCCCTCGGTCATCGCGGGGATCACGATCATGAAGATGATGAGGAGCACGAGCACCACGTCGACGAGCGGCGTGACGTTCATGTGGGGCTTGGGCCGGCCCCCGCTCCCTCTGCGGCTCAGGCTCGCCATCGTCCGACCTCAGGCCACGGCCTCCACGAACGCCGCGCTCGCGCGCTCCTCGTGCACGACCTTGGCCTCGGTGCCGGCGCCCGCCTCGAGCTGGTCGACGAGCTCGCTGCCCGCGTTCGCGAGGCTCGCCTCGTAGCGCGTGATGCGGCCGCTCAGCCAGTTGAACAGGAGCACCGTCGGGATCGCGACGAGCAGGCCGTACCCCGTCACGATGAGCGCCTCGGCGATCGCCGGGCCGATCGTGCCCATGCCGCCCGACGCCTCCTCGCCGATGAGGCGGAACGCGTTGAGGATCCCGAGCACGGTGCCGAGCAGCCCGATGAACGGCGCGGTCGAGCCGGTCGAGGCGAGCACGCTCAGCCCCCGGTTCAGGCTCTCGCTGAGGTTCTCGCCTTTGCGCTCGAGCGCGCGCTGCGTGAACTCGGCGGCCTTCGCGCGCGAGTGCCCGTCCTTGCGGCGCGCGAGGAACGTCGCGATGCCCGTCTCGATGAAGCTCGCGAGGTGGCTCTTGTCGTGCTTCCTCGCGATCTCGAGCGCCGCCTCGAGCTCGTTGTTCGCGAGCTTCGCGCCGCCCTCGGCGGCGAACTTGCGCGAGCGCGCGCCGCTGACCGCGAGCAGGATCAGGCGGTCGATCATCACGTAGATGCTCGCGAGCGCCTGCACCGTCAGCACGAGCACCACGCCGCGCACGAGCAGCGGCATGTTCTCCCAGATTTCCCAGAGATCGATCTCCATTGGCCTCTCCTCGCTCAGAGCTCCGCGTCGGGTCGGAACGTGAACACGTACGAGAGGACGTAAGGCACCGGTGTCCCCTCGATCGTCGCGGGCTGGTACACGCGCGTCGTGACGCAGCCGAGGATCGTCTCCTCGGGCACCAGCGGGTGCGTCTCGACGAGCGTCGCGCGCAGGACCCGGCCATCGGGGCCGATCACCACGCGGACGCGGATGCGGATCGTCTCGGCCGTCGCGCCTTCGAGCGACGCCGGCCGCTCGGGCGTGCGACAGCCGGAGAGCATGGAGGGCGCGCGCACCTCGACGCGCTCCTGCTCGGCGGGCGGACGCGGCGGACGCGGCGGGCCCGGCGGCGGGGCGGGCGGCGGCGGCGTGATGAGCTCGGGCTCGACGCGCGGCGCGGGCCCGGTGCCCTCGCCGCCCTCGACGCCGCCGTAGGTGCCGTCGACGGGGCCGACGTCGGTCGCGGTCGCGAGCGCGCCGTCCGCCTCGGGCGGGCGCGTGTCGGGGATCGAGGCGGGCGGTCCGTCGGTCGCGGCCGCCGGGCGAGGCCGCGCCTCTTGGGGCCGCTCCGGCTCGGGCTCGGGCTCGACGACGGGCTCGGGCACGTCCTCGAGGACGGCGAACGCGACGTCGAGGTCGCGCTCCTGCCGCACGATCTCGTGGCGGATGGCGACGGCCGCGGCGATCGCGAGCGCGAGCAGCGAGAAGACGCCGCCGGCGAGGAGCAACGAGACCGTGCGGCGGCCTCGCCCCTCGTCCTTCTTCGCGCGCTCGTCGAAGTCGCTGAACATCGTCCGCCCGTCTGCTCGGGTCGGCGATGGGAATAAGCGGCCTCTGTGAACCGAAGGTGACGAGGCGGGGACGGTCCGCGGTCAGCGTGAGTGTCCCCCGATCGGGGCGACGTCAGCCCGCCGCGCGCAGCTCGCTGGCGTCGCCCCAGCCGGAGAACGCGCGGAGCGCGGCGAGATCGCGGTGCAGCGTCGCGCTCCAGTCGTGGAGCGTCCGTGCCTGATGCGCGTCGACTGCGACGAACGCGTGACGACCGGCGATCGCGCGCAGCTCCACGAAGCGGCGCACGTCGCCGCGCGCCGAGAGGATCGCGTTCACCCCGCGGATCACGTCGCGCGGACCGTGGCCACCCTCGCGCAGGTGCCGGCCGGGGATCCGCGCGTGCTGCACGAGCCTCGACACCGTCACCACCTCCGCGCCGGCGCCGACGTAGAGCGCGGTCGGCGTCGGGCGCGCGCGGAGCGGCTCGAGGCTCGGCATCGCGAGCCCGATCGCGCGGCACACCAGCTCGAGCGGCGTGCCGTCGGGGACCTCGACGAAGCGATCCGTCTGGCGGCGCCACTGCGCCTCCACCGTGTCCCCGTCCGCAAGGTAATAGGCGTGGATGACCTCCGGGCTCGGCGCGCTCTGCGCGCTCCGTGGGAGGAGGCGCTGAGCCTCCGCCGGACGCAGCTCCGTCAACAAGCCCGCTTGCTTCCACCGCCGAAGCGCCGCCACCGCGTACATGACGCGGAGCGTCAGCAGGTCATGTGCCAGCTACCGGCGACGGCGGATGTTTCCGTTCTCGGCGATAAAGTGGCCAGTCGGGTAGCCGCTCGCGGAGCGCGGCGTGCGCCGGCGCCCGGTGCGCGCGCCAAACACGGCGAAATCAGGGGGGATTCGTTGACAGCGTGGCGGCCGATCGACAAGATCGCCGCGCGGGGCGTGTCCCCGCGTCCGCACATGGTCGACCGCATCGGCAGCTGCAAGATCCTCGGCGAGATCGGCAGCGGTGGCATGGCCGTGGTCTACAAGGCCGTGCAGGAGCCGCTCGGGCGGCCCGTCGCGATCAAGTCGCTCAAGCCCTCGATCGCGGTCGACAGCGGCTTCGCGAAGCGCTTCGAGCGCGAGGCGCACTTCATGGCCTCGCTCCAGCACGAGAACATCCTGCACGTCCACGACTTCATCAAGGACCGCGGGACGATGCACATCGTGATGGAGTACGTGCAGGGCATCGATCTCTACGACCTGCTCGAGCTCACGCCGCGCCTGCCGGTCGACATCGCCGCGATCATCGCGCTGCAGGTCGCGCGCGCGCTCGACTACGCGCACTTCCGCGGCGTCATCCACCGCGACATCAAGCCGGCCAACATCATGATCAGCAAGCACGGCGAGGTGAAGCTGATGGACTTCGGCATCGCTCGCGACGACAAGCTGAGCGACCTGACGGAGACCGGCACCGGCCTGGGCACGCCGAGCTACATGAGCCCCGAGCAGATCCTCGGCGACAAGCTCGACTTCCGCAGCGACATCTTCTCGCTCGGCATCGTCCTCTATCAGATGTCGACCGGGCAGAAGCCGTTCGTCGAGGACGACGCGCGCACGGTGATGCAGAAGATCCGGCTCGATCGGTACGTGAGCCCGCGCAAGCTCAACTCCGAGGTCCCGCGCGCGCTCGAGCACATCATGGCGCGGTGCATGGAGAAGATGCCCGCGAACCGGTACCCGACCACGCAGGCGCTCATCGACGACCTGATGGACTTCCTCAGCTCGCGCGTGCCGATCAACCACAACGCGCGCGTCGTGATGTACCTGCGCGAGCTCGACGTGGTCAGCGAGGAAGAGGCCGAGGAGATCCTCGCCGCGAGCACGCCCAACCGCACGCGGCGGACCGGGACGGACCGCGGCACGGTGAAGCTCGTCTGGCTCGTCAACGCGCTCCTGTTCCTGGTGATCGTCGGGGCAGGCGGCGCGATCCAGGCGGCGAGCGGGCGGTTCTCGGAGGACGAACGGATGTTCGGCGACGACGCGCGCACGGACGTGGTGCCGCGGCGGGTCGGCACCGTGCGCTTCCTCGTGCACCCGTGGGCCGAGGTCCACATCGACGGGCAACACGTCTTGACGACGCCCTCCGCGCGCCGCGTGCCGCTCACGCCCGGGCGCCACTGGGTGCGCTTCGAGAACCTCTACTACCCCGAGGTGCAGCGGGAGATCGTGGTCGAGGAGGGCGAGACGCAGCTCGTGGAGGTGGACCTGACCGTCGACGCGCCGGTCGCGACGGCGCCGCCCGACGCGGGAGAGATCGGGCCGTGAGGCGCGCGCTCGCCGCCGCGCTCGCGATCGCGCTCGGGGGACCGGGCGCGGCGCGCGCGCAGGAGCAGCCCGCGTACACGCACGTCGTGCGGCCGGGCGAGACGCTCGCGTCGATCGCGCAGCGCTACTACGGCGACCCGCGCCGCGAGACGGTGCTCGTGACGGAGAACGGGCTCACCACGCAGGGCGGCGCCCCGATCGTCGTCGGGCTGCGCCTCTTGATCCCGCGCGTCACCTACCACGTGGTCCTGAGCGGGGAGACGTGGGCGTCGATCGCGACGCGTCACTACGGCGATCCGCGGCGCGTCTCCGCGCTGATCACCGCGAACCCCCAGGTGTCGGCGAGCCAGCCGGACGAAGGGGCGGAGCTGCTCGTGCCCTACCCCCTGCGCCACGTCGCGCGGCAGGGCGACACGATGCGGCGGATCGCGCAGCTCTACTACGAGGACCAGGGCGAGGCGGCCGCGCTGATGCGCTTCAACTCGATGCGGCGCCAGCGGCTCGCGCGAGGACAGATCGTGCTCGTGCCGCTCGCCGATCTCGTCCTCTCGGACGAAGGGCGCCAGCTCCTCGAGTCGAACGCCGGCGCGCCGGTGACCGGCGGCGAGGTGCGCGATCGCCAGCACGAGATCAACGAGGTGCTGCCGCTCTTGCGCGAGCACGTGCGGCGCGGCCGCTACACCGAGGCGGTCGCGACCGGCAACCGGCTCCTCGGGACGGGCGAGCTCACCGGCAACCAGATCGTGACCATCCAGCGCGAGCTCGCGGTGGCGTACGTCGCGCTCGACCGGCCCGACCTCGCGGTGGAGGCGTTCGTCGCGGCGCTCGAGCGTCAGCCCGATCTCGCGCTCGACTCGCGCGACACGTCGCCGACGATCCAGCGCGCGCTCAGCGCCGCGCGCGAGGCGTTCGCGGAGCGACGGCGCCAAGCGCCGCCCGCGGCGACGGACGGCGGCGTGCCCGACGGCGACGCCGCCGCGGGCGACGAGTGAACCGAGCGCTGCTCGCGCTCGCCGGCCCGGACGCGTTCGACTGGGTGGAGCTCGGCGAGCTGCCGACCCCGGTGGAGCGCGTGGCGCTCGCGCGCGGGGAGCTCTGGATCAAGCGCGACGACCTGAGCTCGCCGGTCTACGGCGGCAACAAGGTGCGTACGCTCGAGACGCTCTTCGGCGCCGCGAAGGCGCAGGGCGCGACGCGCATCTACGCGACGGGCGCGTTCGGCAGCAACCACGCGGCGGCCACCGTGCTGCACGCGCCGCGCGTCGGGCTCGCGCCGGGGGTGGTCCTGTTCCCGCAGCCGGCGTCGTCGGCTGCGCTCGAGAATCTGCAAGTCATCTTGCGCTCTCGCCCCGCGCTCGTGAGCCTGCCGCACTGGTCGTTCCTCCCGCTCGGGATGGCGTGGGCGCGGCGGCAGGCGGCGCGAGAGGGCGTGCGCGCGGCGCTGATGGTGCCCGGCGGCGCGACGGAGGTCGGCGCGCTCGGCTACGTCTCGGCCGCGCTCGAGCTCGCCGCGCAGGTCGACGCGGGGCTGCTCCCGCCGCCCGCCGCGATCGTCGTCGGGGTCGGCTCGACGTGCACGAGCGCGGGGCTGCTCTACGGGGTGCACCTCGCGGCGGCGCGCGGGCTCGGCGGCCCGCGGCCGCCGCGCATCGTGAGCGCGCGCGTCACGCCGTGGCCGGTGACGAGCGCCTACCGCATCGTGGATCTCGCGGTGCGCACGGGCCGCGCGATCGCCGCGCGGACGGGCGACGCGTCGTTCGCCGCGCTCGAGCGGGGGGCGCTCGCCGCGGGGCTCGAGGTCGACGGTCGCTACCTCGGCGGCGGCTACGGCGAGGCGACGCCCGAAGGCCGCGCCGCGATCCGCACGTTCGCGGAGCACGCGGGCTTCGCGCTCGACACGACCTACAGCGCGAAGGCGGCGGCCTGCGCGCTCGACCGCGTCGGCCGCGGCCCGATCCTCTTCTGGTCGACCAAGAGCACCGCGCCCCTCCCCGTGGTCCGCCCCGAGGACTGGGCGTGGGCCCCCGCGCGGATGAAGCGCTGGATCGCGCGCGCCGAGCGCGAGGCCCGCGCCGAGCGCGAGCGGCGCGGGTAGCGTGTCATCGGCCCGTCGCGGCGAGCCCACGGACGCGCGCGACCTCGGCGCCATCGACCTCGACCCGCTTGTCCCGGCTCGCCGCCCCCGCGACGATGCGCACCGCGCGCTTGGGCACGCCGAGCGCCTTCGCGAGCAGCGCGATCACGCGCGCGTTCGCCGCGCCGTCGACCGGCGCCGCCGTCGTCTTGATCAGGAGCGCGCCGTCGTACGCGCCACCGACCGCGTCGGCGCTCGCGCGCGGGCGCACCCGGACGCGGAAACAGGCGGCGCCCGCTCGCTCCTCCACCGCGACCGCGTCGTCCGCCGGCACGAGCACGGAGCGTAGCGTCGCGATCGTGCGCACGCCGCCGGCGCCCGCAGCTGCGCTATCCTCCGCGCGTGGGACCGCTCCGCTCGGTGAAGGCGCGTGGCCTGCGGCGGCTCGGGCGCCTCGACGTCCGGCTCGACGGCGCGAGCCTCGTGCTCGTCGGCCGCAGCGGGTGCGGCAAGTCCACGCTGCTCGAGGCGATCGCCCTAGAGCTCGACGCGGAGATGGACGGCCGCGCGCACCCGGCGCTCGACATCGAGGCGAGCGGCGGCGCGGCGCAAGAGCTCCGCATGGCCTTCGTGTCGCGGCCGGTGCAGCTGCGCTGGGAGCGCGACTTCGTCGGCGAGTGGCAGAAGGGCGCGGCGATCGCGCTCCACCTCGACGACGTGCGCACGCCCGCGCCGCGCGGCCCGGGGCCCTTCGAGACGAACGCGATCGCGCCGCGCGCGCGCGTCGCGCCGTGGCTCGCCGCGACCCTCGCCGAGCGGAGCGCGCGCGCGTCCGCGAGCGCCGACGCCGCCGATGCCGGCCGCCATCGCGCCTGGATCGCCTCGGTCGAGGGCGCGCTCCGCGACCTGCTCGGCGAGCCGAAGCTCGCGATCACGTTCCCGGACGGAGCGCTCGCGCTCGACCTGGGCGACGGCCGCCGCCCGCGGCTCGACGAGCTCCCGCGCGCGCAGCGCACCGCGCTCGACCTGTTCGCCGAGCTGTCGATGCGGGTCGAGGCGGCGCGCCGCCGCGCGGGGCGCGCCACGCTCGATCCGCCGGGGCTCGCGCTGGTCGACGGGATCGAGCGCGACCTCGACGCGCGCCTCTCGCAGCGACTGCTCCCCTCGCTCGCCAGGCACTTCCCGAGCGTGCAGTGGGTGGTGACGACGCAGTCGCCGCTCACCGCGCTCTCGCTCGAGGGCGCGACCGTGGTCGACCTCGGCGCGCGCGAGGTGCGCACGACGAGCACGCTGCGACGCGAAGGGCTCGAGGCGCTCGCCGCGCGCATGACGGCCGAGGTGGCGCCCGCGCCCAAGAGCCTCCCGCCTCCGCCGGGCCGCCTGCCGCCGAACCGGCTCACCGAGCCCGACGGATCGGGCTGAGGTGGCGGAGGAGCACGTTCAAAGAAACGTCCCAGCCCTCCTCGTCACCCTTCTCTCTTCGTCTCCCGTGAACGAACGGGAGACGACGAGACCCGGAGGCGAGGAGCGTGCGCCTACGGCGCGGGGAAGGATCTCGCGCAGACGCCTCGACGAGCGCTCGACCGCGTGGGCGCTCGATTGACCGACGGTCTTCGAGTCTTCGGAGGCCTCGACCGCTCAACGGCAGCAGACCGAGCCGGTCCACACGCCGCCGGAGCCGGCGCAGGTCTCGCGCGAGGACGGGAGGCACTGCGTCGCGCCGCGCACGCAACACACCGAGCCCGTCCAGAGCTCGCTCGCGCTGTCGCCGCACTCGGTCGCGGTGCCCGCGGTGCAGAGCGCCTCGGACAGGATGCAGCACACCGCGCCGGTCCAGCGCTCGTCGGCCGCGTCCCCGCAGCGCTCCGCGGTGCCCGTCACGCAGTCGACGGCGCCCGCGACGCAGCAGACGCCGCCCGTCCACCGCGCGCCCGCGGCGAGCGCGCACGCGCTCGTCCCGCTCACGCAGAGCTCCGCCACGGCGGCGTCGAGGCCCGCGTCGGTCGCGCCGTCGGTCGCGCCGTCGGCCGCGGCGTCGCGGGGCCCGGCGTCGGAGCCGCTCGGGACGGGCAAGCAGGCGTGCGCGAGCGCGACCGCGCACCCCAGAGCCGAGCCGAGCAAGGAGCGCATCCACCGCACCATAGCGCGTAACCCGCGCGGCGCGATCCGTGCGCCCCACCGCGCGCGAAGCCGGGGTAGGATGACGCGATGCGCTCGTTCCTCTTGTGCGTGGCGTGTCTGCTCGCGCCCCTCGCCGCGCGCGCGCAGAGCGTCGACGAGGCGATCGCCGCGTACGAGGCCGGCCGGATCGACGACGCGCAGGCGCGGCTCGAGGCGATCGTCGCGCGCGGACGCGCCGGGCCGGACGACCTCCACCGCGTGCACCTCCACCTCGGGATCCTCGCGGCCGTGATGGGCGAGACCGACCGCGCGGAGCGCGCGTGGCGCCTCGCGCTCGCGCTGCGTCCGGCGACCGAGACGCCCGCGGAGCTCGCCCCGGCGCAGCGCGCGATCTTCGAGCGGCTGCGCGCGCAGGCCGCCGCGCTCTCGGTCCGCGCGGCGGCCGTGGGCGCCGCCTCCAACGAGGCCGCGACCACCGTGCGCGTCGACGTCGCGAACGCACCGGACGGATCGGTCACGCAGATCCGCTCGCTCGCGACGCCCGCGAGCGGCGGCGCGCCGTGGAGCGCGACGGTCGGCGCGGGCGAGCCGACCGAGCTCGCGATCCCGGCGATCGCGTGGCGCGCGGCGGCGCGGCTCGACGTGGTGATCGAGGCGCTCGACGCGCACGGCGGCGTGCTCGCGCGCACGGAGCTCACGCTGCGTCACGCGCAGGCGAGCGCGGCCCACCCGGCGCTCGCGACGGGTGAGGCCCCCGCGAGCGGCGGCGGCTCGGTCGTCGAGGAGGCGTGGTTCTGGGTGGTGATCGGCGCGCTCGTGCTCGGCGGCGCCGCGCTCGGGATCGGCCTCGCGCTGACGCTCGGGCCCGAGCAGTACGTGCTCGAGGGGCCGACGATCGAGCGTTGACGTAGACTCGGGCGATGACGCGATCGCTCGGGGTCCTCTCGCTCTCGCTGCTCCTCGTGATCCCCAGCGCCGTCCTCGCCGACGCGGTCGGGCCGATCGACCCGGCGGTCACGTGCCCGCGCGGCGCGCGCGTCGAGGTCAACCACTGCGGGACGGTGTGCGTGCCGCGCCGCTGCGCCGCGACGTCCGAGTGCCAGCCGGGCGAGACGTGCGCGGCCGTCTCGGTCTGCGTGGCCGACGAGCCGTACTGCGGCGGCTGGTCGATGGCACCCTACGAGCGCGCGCACGGCGCGTGTGACGCGAGCGGCGGGTGCTCGACCGGCGAGTGCCGCGCCTTCTCGGGGTGCGTCGCGGCGACGCCGGGCACCGACGCGGGGAGCGCGGCGAGCGACGCGGGCGGCGCGCGCGACGGAGGCAGCGGCGCGGTGGTGACCTACGGCTGCGGCTGCCGCGCGGCGAGCGGCGGCGCGGGCGGCGGTCTGGCGACGATCGGGCTCGCGCTCGCGCTGGTGTGTGGCCGGCGGCGCGCCGGCGCGTCGTTCATCGGACGAGGAGCGGCGCGAGGAAGCGCACCGCCGCGATCGGCTCCGCGCTGACCGCCGCGAGCACGCCGCCCATCATCGCGCCGATCACGCCGACGGTCGCCACCTCGGAGCCGGAGAAGAACAGGTTCTTCACCGGCGCGCGCGGGCGCAGCCACGCGTTCTCGAAGCGAGAGGGCGTCGGCTCGAGCCCGTAGATCGAGCCGCGCACCGGGCGCACGAAGTGCTCCGTCGAGACCGGCGTGCTCAGCTCCGCGTAGACGAGGTAGGGCTCGAGCGCCGGCATGTGCTCGAAGAACTGCGCGAGCAAGTGCTTCTCGAGGCGCTCCTTGAACGCCTCGTAGGTCGCGCCGCGCTTCTTCCAGCGCTCCTCGCGCCACGGCACGAACACGTCGTAGGGCACGAAGGTCACGACCTCGGCGGTGTGCCGCACCTTCGGGCCCGGCTCGTGCGTCGGGTCCTTGAGCGAGGGGAACGAGCAGTACAGCACGGGCGCGCGGCCGAGCTCGTCGTGATCCGGCGTGACGTCCCAGCCGTCCGCCTCCATGTCCCACGTCTCGTAGAACCACTGGTTCGCCGCGCTCGCGCCGGCCTTCGTGATGTCGCCCTCGAAGCCGAGGTAGAGGCACACGTGCGCGGGGGCGGGCGGGAGCGCCTCGACCTCGGCGGCCCAGGGGTCCTCCGAGTGCGGCGGCGGCAGCAGGCGCCGCACCGTCGAGGACACGCCCGCCGCGCTCACCACGCGGCCCGCGCGCACCTCGCGCCCGTCGGCGAGGCGTACGCCCGTGGCCGCGCCGTCCTCGACGAGGATCTGCGCGACGTCCGCGCGGATCGCCGTCCAGCCGCCCGCCGCGGCCACCGCGCCGAGCATCGTCTCGGCGATCCGCGACGCGCCGCCCACGGGGTAGTAGCCGCCATGCATGAAGTGCTTCACCACGAGCGCCTGCATCGCGAACGACGAGCGGCTCGGCACCGAGCCGTAGTAGCCCCACTGCGCCGTGAAGATGGCTTGCAGACGTACATCGTCGGTGAGCTCGCGGACCATCTCGAGCGTCGTCGTCGTCAGGTACCGCCTCGCCTCGCGCGCGAAGATCGCGTCGGTCACGCGCCCGATCGTCTCGGGCGCGATCCGCGACAGGTAGTACGCCTTCATGCTCTTCGAGACGGCGCGCACGAGGTGCAGGTACTCGTCGATCGCCCGCTGCTCGCGCGGGAACGCGGCGAGGAGGTTCTCGCGGAACTGCGCGGGCGAGTCCGGGAAGTCGATGTCGAAGCCGTCGGGGAAGTGGAACGCGTCGTAGACCTCGCCGAGCGAGGCCCACTCGAGCGCGCCGTCCGTGATCGCCGAGAGGACGCGGCCAGTGAGGCTGTGCGGCGTGACCTCGCCCACCGCGTGCACGCCGACGTCCCACTTGAAGCCGGGCCGCTTGAACATGTGCGTGAAGCCGCCCGGCACGTAGTGCTGCTCGAGCACGAGCACGCGCTTGCCGAGCTTCGCGAGGAGGGCGGCGGTGGTCATCCCGCCCATCCCCGAGCCGATCACGACGTAGTCCCACGGTCCGGCGGGGATCTCCTTGCTCCAGGGCTTGTCGTCGTCGGCGCGCTTCACGCGCGAGTCGTAGCGCGCCGCGGCGCGAACGCGAGCGCGCGAGACGCCGCCGCGCCGCGTGCGCGGTGTAGCTCACCGCGTGGACGCGGCGGCCGGCGGCGGCTCCGCGAGCCCGAGCCAGCGCACCGGCCCGCTGGGCCAGACGCCGGCGACGAGCAACGCCGCGACGAGCGCGGTGAGCACCGAGCGCTCGCGCAGGGTCAGGTCGCGCTCGCCGACCGGAGCGCGCGCGCCGGCGAAGAGCGTGAAGAACCCGCGCGCCACCGTGATCCCGTTCAGCGCCGTGCCGACGACGAGCGCGAAGGCGAGCACCGGGTGCTCGTGCACGGCGCCGGACACGAGGAGGTCCTCCGCGATGAAGCCGAGCGTGCCCGGCAGACCCACGCTCGCGAGGCCGAGGACGACGTAGGCAGTCGCGAGCAAGGGAACTTGCCGCGCGCTGCGACCCGCGTGCTCGAGGCTCAGCGCGCCGCGGCGCGCCTCGAGGGCCGCGAGGGTCATGGCGAAGCCCGCGGTGGCCAGGCCGCACGTCCACCACGCGAGCACCGCGCCGCTCCGGCCGACGACGTCGTCTCCGTCGAGACCGAACGCGACGAGCGCGCTCTGGCTCACGAAGAAGTAGCCGAGCGCGCGGCGCGCGCGGCGCTGCACCACCGCGAGCAGCGCGGCCGAGACGACGGTCAGCGCCGCCAGCACGGCCAGGACGAGGTCGACCTCCGGCGCGAGCCGGCCCGCGAGCCAGCGCAGGTGCGCGAACACGCCGATCTGCGGCGCGACGAACGCGACGACGAGCCCCATCGGCGCCTGCTCGACGAACCGAGGGAGCCAGCCGTGCGCGGGCAGGATCGCCTCGCGGATCGCGAGCCCGGCGGCGAGCGCGAGGAGGCCGTAGGCCGGCGGGAGCCCGGTGCTCGCGAGCAACGCGCCGAGCGTGACGAGCGCCGCGCTCGGGACGAGGTAGGCCGCGAACGCGCGCGCGCTCGGACGCGTCTCGCGGCGGCTGCGCAGCTCGAGCCACGCGGGCACGATCGAGCCGATCCAGCCGAGCGCGAGGGCGACCGGCACGTCGGTGACGACGATCGCCGCGGTCCCGCCGACGACCAGCAGGATGCGCGCGAACGTCCGCGGCGTCGCGCCGCCGAGGGGGCTCATCACGACGGCGACGAGGCCGATCGCCGCGATCAGAACGGGGACGCTCGCGCGCTCGCCCCCTCCGGTCGCGACGGATGCCGCGAGCGCCGAGGCGAACGCGACCAGCATCCCCGCGCTCGCGACGCGCCTCGCGGCGCGGGCGCTCGCCGCGCGCTTCGCGATCAGCGCGGCGCCGAGCGGCACGACCGCGGCGCCGGCGGCGCCGGCGAGCGCGATCATCGGACCACCTCCCCCCGCTCCGGCTCGCGCGCGACCTTGGCCGGGCGCCCTTCGAGCCACGCGATCCACCGCTCCTCGAGCCGATCGAGCGCGCGGAGCCACCGCACGACCGGCGCGAGCACGCGGTCGGCGACGAGCGCGTCGTGGTAGCCGCGCTCGAGCGCGAGCCGGTAGAGCCAGGGCTGGAGCCGCGCGGGCACCAGGCGCTCGAGGTGGCCGCCCGCCCGCGGGAGCTCCGCGCCCATCGCGCGCTCGAGGTGGCCGCGGTCGTGGAGCACGCTCGGCGCGCGCAGGAGCTGCAGCGTGCGCAGGCTCGCGTGCCCGACGACGTGCGCGATGGCGAGCCAGGGCAAGCCCAGGCCGATCTCCACGAAGATCAGGCCGACCTGCGTCATCGAGGCGTACGCGAGCGCGCTCTTCACGTCGGTCTGCACGCGCCCGACGAACGTCGCGTGCAGCGCGGTCAGCGCGCCGACCGCGATCACGAGGCCGGCCGCGAGCGGCGCGCGCTCGAGGATCGGCGCGGCGCGCAAGAGCAGGTAGGGGCCGAGGTGGATCGAGATCGCGCCGTAGAAGACGGCGCTCGAGGGCGTCGGGCCCTCCATGGCGCGCGGGAGCCAACCGCCGAAGGGGATCTGCGCGGACTTGCCGAGCGCCGCGAACAGGAGGAGCGCGCCCACCAGGGTGGCGTCGAGCGCGCCCGCGGGGACGCGCACGCCGGCCCATCGCTCGGACGCGTCGAGCCCCGCGCCGCCGGCGCTGTGGTGGAGCCACACCGCCGCCGAGAGCAGGCCCACGTCGCACACGCGGTAGATCACGAACGCGCGCAGCCCGTGCCGCGCCGGGGTCGGGCGCTCGTCGAAGAACGCGATCAGGAGCGCGCTGGTCAGGCCCACGAGCTCCCAGCCGACGAACACCAGCTCGAGGCTGCCCCCCAAGAGGACGAGCTCGACGCCCGCGCCGAAGAGACACAGCAAGAGGTAGAAGCGCGCGAAGCCGCGATCACGGTGGAGGTAGCGCGCGCTGAACGCGCCGGTGAGCCCGACGAGCCCCGCGGCGAGCCCCGCGAACGGCACCGAGAGCCGATCGAGCACGAGCTCGAACGGCAACGCGCGGTCGGCGACCTCGAGCCACGCGCCGAGGGCGACGTGGACCTCCGTGAGACCGCCGACGAGCATGGCGGAGGCGGCGCCCGCGATCGCGAGCGTGGCGACGCCGAACGCGAGCGCGACCAGACGCGCGGTCCACCGCTCGCCCGGCGTGTGCCCGATCCCGAGCCGGAGGGCGATCAGCGCGAACGCGAGCGCCGGCGCGGCGATGGCCAGGACCGGCGCGAGCCGGAGCGACTGCTCGAGCGTCACCGGGCCCCCACGCCGAGCGCCGCCTCGACGCGCGCGCACTCGAGGTGCTCGCGCCGGCCACGGTACAGCTCGGGCGAGCGCGCGACCTCCACGACGTCGCGCCGCGCGCGCTCGTGCGAGACGAAGCCGTCGCGCTCGAAGCGCCACATGCGGCCTTCGTCGGGGCACCACGCGATGAGGTGCATCCAGCCGTTGCCGGCGAGCCGCGCGAGGTCGGGGTGCGCGGCGAGCACGCGCTCGAGCTTCTGTGGGTCGGCCTCGACGATCATCGACAGGCGCACCGGCTCGTGGATCTCGACCATCTGCCACGGCAGGCCGGTGCGCAGGTCCGAGGCGTGGCCGTTCATCACGCCGACGAGGCCGGTGATGTTGTGCGGGAGCTTGGTGCCCGCGCCGTAGACCTCGGGGTCGACGAAGCTGAAGTAGTACTCGAGGTTGATCCCCGCGCTCACCGGGCCGACCGCCGCGAGCAGCGCGCCGAGGTGGGCGCCGTCCGGGTCCTGGGCCGGCTCGTAGGAGACGAGGAACGCGCGGCGGTCGAGGAAGAGGCCGCGGGTGCGCGCGCGCGGCGCGACGATGCACACGGCGTTGGTCGCGTGCCCGCACTCCGGGCGGGGCTCGCCGAGGTCCGCCGAGCGCGCCTCGACGTGCGCGTGCGCGCGCGCTGGGGTCATCTCGAGCGGCGCGGAGGCGAACCGCCGGCAGCGCTCGTGGGCGTCGAGCGCGAGCGCGCGCTCGAGCTGCGCGGCGAGCCGCTCGAGCGCCGCCTCCAGGGTTGGCGGGACGAGATCGGCGTCGAGCCACTCGATCGAGTCGCGGCAGGTGTCGTGCTCGGCGCCGACGAACCACGTCCCCTCGGGGATGGGCGCGCCGCGCCGCGCGAGCTCGGCGCGCACGCCCTCGTGGTTCGCCATCGCCGCGAACGCGCGCGCGTTGGGGCCTCCGCGCCCGCCGCCGGTCGCGCCGCAGTCGTACGCCGACTCGTGCGGGTTGTTGAGGCTCGAGCTGCCGTGTCCGACGACGACCACGAGCGGCGCGAGCGCGGCGCCCATCCCGGTCGCGCCGAGCAGCGCGCCGACGATGTCGGCCATCTCGGCGACGGTGAAGCCACCGAAGAGCCCGTCCTGGATCGCCTCGTCGTCGTCGGCCCGCGCGAAGCGCAGGCGCGTCGCCGGCTCGCCGAAGGTCGCGCGCGCCGCGTGGTGCACGAGCCGCTCGGTCAGGCGGGGGAAGAGCACGCGCCCGACGAGGGGGATCGCGCCGAGCATCCCGACCGTCGCGGCGAGCACGCCCCCGCGCACGAGCGAGCTGCTCCCGACGGCGGCGCCGTGTCGGAGCCGACCGGCCCAGCGCCGCCGCGCGGCGACGCGCCGCGCGTGGGCCTCTTCGATCGGCTCCTCGACGACGAGGTGCCGCGGGCGGACCGCGACCGGACAGAGCGGGCGCGCGCTCGCCTCGCCCAGCCCGCGGTACGCCATGGAGACGCCGAAGAAGCCGGCGTAACCGAACGTCTCGATCGACGGGTCGAGCTCTTCGAGGTGGCGGCGCAGCGACTCGGCGCGATCGTCGATGCAACAGAGCACCTGCGCCCACGGGCGCGCGAGCGCGGGGACGCCGCGCTCGACGTGCGCGAGCAACGCGTCGAGGACGCGGTCGCGGTGGTGCCGCTCGTACGCGCGGTGCCAGAGGCGGCGGCGCGTGATGCCGTCGAGCTCCGCGACGAGCGCCACGAGGGCGCGGGCGCGCTCGGGCGCGAGCTCGTGCGGGCCGATCCCGGCGAGCTGCGCGAGCAGGAAAGCCTCGTAGACGAGCTCGGGCGCCTCGCTCCGCCGCGCGCTCGCCGCGACGGCGGGCGCCGCGCGGCTCGACGAGACGTGTTGCACCGCGCGCGCCTCGAGCAGCAGGGCGAGGGCCAGGAGATCCACGAGCCGCGCGGGCGGACGCCACACCGGCGCGCGGTCCGGCCGCGCCTCGAGCTGCGCGATCATCCCCGCCCAGCCGCGGAGCGCGAGCAGCGTCCCCTCCACCACGGGCTCGAGGTCGGCGGGACCGACCCCGAGGCGGCGGAGCGCGTCGAGGGCGACCTCCTCGGGCGCCTGCCCCTCGAGCGCCGCGAGCTCGGCGCCGAGCCCGCGCAGCCACGGGTCGGGCGGGCCACCGGGCGCAGCGTAGAGCGCCCGGAACGCGGGGAAGAGGCCGCGCGCGCGCGCGGGCATCGACCAGTAGGCGACGCCCTGATCCACGAACGCGGCGCACGAGCGCACGAGGACCGGGTGGACGAGCTCGTCGACGTCGACGCCGCGCTCCGCGAGCACGCGATCGCGAGGCCGCGGCCCGGGCGCGCGCGCCACCGCCGCCGGAGCGTGCGGAGCCAGCGCCGCGTAGAGCGCCGCGAGCGCGGCCGGAGCGTCGACCGCGTGGCGACCGAGCGCGCGCGCCGCCGAGGCGAGGATCCGCGCGCGCGCCGCCTCGGAGACCGCCGGGTGGAAGCGCGACAGGGCGTCGCCCTCGGTGAGGTGCCAGGCGAGCGCTGCGCCCTGGGGCAGCTCGAGCGGGTGCTGGAGCCGGAGCTCGTAGAGCGCGCGCCGCGAGGGCCCGCCGGACCACGCGGGCGCGTCGTCGATCGCGGCCTCGCGGAGGACCGCGTCGAGATCGCCCGTGTCGATCCGGCCGCTCGCGAGGTGCGCGGCGAAGGCGGACTCGAGCTCGTACGGCTCGGCGCCGAAGCGCTCGGCGGCGAGCACGACCGCCTCGTCGAACGGCAGGTCCTCGAACGCGTGCAGGGTGTTGTGGTGGACGAAGGACCGGATCGGCGCCTGCGCCGGCAGGAGGTGGCGCGCGCGCTCGAGCGCGGCGGCCAGCGCCTCGCGCTCGGAGCGTCGCTCGTTCGAGGGTCTCGGGGCGCTCACGGCGTCACCTCCCGGCGCGCCGCGCGCGGGTGCGCAGCGACCGCGCGCAGGCGCTCGAGCCCGCGCAGCTCGAGCTCGACGTTCGCCCACTCCTCGCTCATCGCTTGGAGCCGCTCGAGGAACGTGTGGTCGACGAGCCGGACGTCGCCGAGGTCGACGACGACGCGGCGCACCTCCGCAGGCATGACGCGGAGCGCGCGGCGCACGCGCGGCAGCGCCGTGAAGATCGCCGCGCCGTGCAGCCGCACGACGAGCTCGTCGTCGCGACGCTCGACCTCGAGCGCCGGCCAGACCAGCGCGCGCAGCGGAGCGCCGCGCCAGAGGTGCAGGGCGACCTTGAGCGCGAGGCCCGCCGCGACGCCGACCAACAGATCGGTGGCGAGGGTGACCACGAGCGTCGTCAGGAACAGCGCGAGCTGGTCCGGCCCGAGCGCGCGCGCGTGCCCGAGCTCGCGCGGCGAGGCGAGCCGCGCGCCCGTGTAGACGAGCATCGCCGCGAGCGCCGCGAGCGGGATGCGGTGGAGCAGCGCCGGCGCGAGGCCGACCAGCGCGAGCAACAGGAAGCCGTGGACGAAGTTGGCCGTCCGCCCGCGCGCGCCCGCGTCGATGTTCGCCTTGCTGCGGACGATCTCCGAGATCATCGGCAGCCCGCCGATCGACGAGGCGAGCAGGTTGCCGACGCCCACGGCCAACAGATCGCGATCGAGGTTGCTCGCCCGCTTCTGCGGGTCGAGGGAGTCGACGGCGAGGACGCTGAGCGTCGACTCGATCGAGCCGACGAGCGCGAACATCAGGACGTACTGGAGCGAGGACCACTCGAAGAGGTGCGAGAAGTCCGGGAACGCGAGCGCGTCGAGGAAGGCGCCCGGCAGGCTCACGAGGTACTGCGGCCCGATCCGGTACGCGTGACCGGCGAGGCTGTAGGTGTGCTCGTGGTCGAGGTCGAACACGAGCCCGAGCGGGACGGCGACCGCGAGCACGAGCATCGGCGCCGGCACCCGCTTCGCGTATCGGTGCCGCACGAGCGGGAGGCCGAACAAGAGCAGGAGCGAGACCGCGCCGATGACCAAGATCTCCGGGTTCTCGTGCACGACGCTGCGCGGCAGCTCCGCGAGCAGCTCGAAGGGGCTCCGCCCCTCGGGCGAGACCCCGAGCACGGTGTGCACCTGCCGGCTGACGATGATCACGCCGATCGCGGCGAGCATCCCGTGCACGACGGAAGGCGACATCGCCGCCCCGAGAGACGCGGCGCCCCCGAGCGCGAGCGCGATCTGCAGGACCGCCGCGGCGACGCCGACGGCGAGCGTCCGGCGGTAGCCGGCGACGGGGTCGCCGCCGCCGAGGTCGGTGACCGCCCCGATCGCGATCACGATGAGGCCCGCCGCGGGGCCCTTGATCGTGAGGGGCGCGCTGCCGAGGAACGTCGCGATCACCCCACCGACGATCGCGGTGAGGACGCCCGCGACCGGCGGGAAGCCACTGGCCATCGCGATGCCGAGCGAGAGGGGCAGCGCGATCAAGAAGACTTGCGCACCTGCGATCAGGTCGCGCGTGAGCGCGCGACGACCGCCTTCTGGTCCGACTTCCATGAACACATCCGCGAACGGGAGAGACGCCTGGACGCGTGCGCGCCCTCCGCGTGGAGGGGCTCGCGTGTCCGCCCGGAGCCGTGACGACCCGCGCGCCGGGGGCGAAGCCCCGCGCGCGGATCAGCGGGCGGGCGGTCCTCTCGGGGCGTGCGCGAAGACGGCGTCGCGGTGCTCCGGCGCCGGCTCGACGTGGACGATCAGGCCCGTCGTCGCGAGGGGCGGGCGAGCGCGCCCGACGAGCGCCGGGGGCACCTCGGAGCGCTCGTTCTTCGAGTCCTCGCCGGCGAGACAAGGCGCCGTGCTCACCGCGAGGTGCGCCGCGCCGACGTGGTCGTCGAAGGAGACGCCGTGGGCGGCCGATCCCTGCAACGCCAACGCGAACAGCAGATGGGCGGCGGGGTGCACGTCGAGGCTCCGAGGCAGAAGATACGCCCCGGCGAGCGATCAGGCAAACCCGCGGCGCACGCCGCGGGGCTCACTCGCGCTCGAACGAGGCGATCATGAGCGCGAGCCGCTCGCCCTGCGCGGCCGGGCCGATGATGGCGCCGACGATCAGGTGCAGGACGCGCCCCTCGACGAAGGTCGTCGCGCGCAGATCGTAGACCCGCTCCCCCGCCGCGAGCGTGTAGAGCACGAAGGGGTCGATCGCGTCGTAGAGGTTCGCCTTGAGGGGGAACGCGACGATCGCGCTGTCGCCCGGCAGGCGGACCACGGCGGTGAGGAACGCGCCGCCCGGCATCTCGGTCAGGTCGACCGCGTCCACCGTGCCGCCGGCGGCGATCGGCGGAGGCGCGTCGAACGTGGTGCACCGCGTGGCGCAGTCCAGGCGCGTGACGGCGATGGTGCTGCCCGACGGCCACGCGAGGCCGTAGAGGTCCCCGGCGAGGTGGGCGATGCCGGGCCGGCCTCGTCCCGTCGAGCGAGGGAGCCGCGAGCCCGAGCTCGCGTCGGTCGGGCTGAAGAGCAGCAGGTCGCCGTCGCGCTCCACCTCCATGACGAAGAAGCGGCCACGCGAGCCGCTCGCCCCGACGTCGGGGGAGGTCGGCACCGCGTCGGGATACGCCACCCACTCGTCGGGGCTGAGCGCGCTCCACGGGACGCCGCCGAGCGTGACCGCGCTCGGCGCGACGTACTCCTGGCGCGACGCGAGGTAGAGGGCGCGCGCGCCCTCGGGGTGACGCCCGCCCACGAAGAGGACCGGCCCGAGCGGCAAGAGGCTCGCCCCGCCGCCCAGCCGCGTGGCGGGGTTGCCGTCGCCCGGGCGCATGGAGCCGACGGCCACCACGCTGTTCGGGTCGGTCGCGCGCCGCCCCATCACGGCCCACGAGAGCCCGGTGCCCCGGTTGCGCAGCGCGAGCGACGTCACGTCGTCGAACTCGTCGTCGAGCGAGGTGATCTGCGCGACGTCGGGGAACGCGTCGATCGGCACCGACTTGACGGTCGCGGCGAAGGTGCCCGGCGGGCTGGTCGCGTATCGCGCCGCGACGTGCACCCACGCGCGCGAGCCGGCCTCGATCGAGGTCTCGACGGAGAGCGGCGGATAGTAGCCGGCCCAGCGCGAGACCTCGGGGTCCACGCGGATCGTCGGCGCGCGCGGGACGCACGCGCGATCGACGCACGCGAGCACGCCGGCCGGCCCACAGTCCGCATCGGAGCCGCAGCCGACGTCCGCGTCCGGCCCGCCGCCGTCGTCGGGCCCGGCGTCGGGCGGAGCGGCGTCGGGGCCGGCGTCCGGCCCCGCGTCGCGCGGGCCGCCGTCCGGCGGGCCGGCGTCGAGCGCGGGGCCCTCGCAGCGCCCGGCGGCGCAGGCCGCGCCCTCCGCGCACACCGCCGCCGAGGCCCAGCCCGGATCGGCCATGGCGATCCGGATCGCGTCCATCCCCTCGACCGCGCCGGCGAGGCAGCCGAACAGGCGCGGGCGGCACGCGGCGTCGCGGCCGATCGCGAGGAACGCATAGGGCCCGGGATCGAGCGGGTCGAGCGCCATCGCGTCGGCGCCCGAGAAGACGGAGCGACGCACGCGGCGCGCCGCCACCCGATCGAGCGCGGCGTCCTCGGCGCTCGGACAGTCCGCCCCCGCGAGCACCGCGAGCTCGTACGCGACGACGTCCGCGCCCGCGCCGCCCGTGACGAGCACCACCGGCAGGCGCCGCTCGCGCACGCAGCTCCCGAGCAAGACGAGGAGGCACAGGACGAGGCAGCGCCGACACACCATGGGCGCCAGTCTACGCCAAGCGAGCCATCGAACGAGAGGGTCCGTCCGCGCGAGGGCCGGGGTATCCTCGCGCGGTGAGGCTCGCCGCAACGTCTCTTGCGTTCATCCTCGGCTCGTGCGGCGCGCCCACGACGCGCTCGGGCGGCGCACAGGGCGAGGTCGTCACCGAGCACCGCACCGAGCACGGCACCGAGCACGCGATCCCGCGCATCGACGACGAGGCGGGCTGGGACCGGCTCGCGTCGCGCCCGCAGAACCACCACGTCGCGCGCACGAGCGTCGTGAAGTTCGCGATCGATCTGCGCGGCGAGGAGCCCGCGTTCCACTTCTTCGACAGCCGGCGCTACGAGAGCCACTACGACTTCGTGAGCGCCGAGCTCGCGCGGGGCGTCTTCGGCGACGGCATGGACTTCTACCGCCGCGTCTACGTCGTCGACGATCGGCCGTTCATCGTCGGCTCGATCCTCCGCTACGAGGACGCGGGGGCGTGGACCTTCGAGCTGATCAGCGGCGACGACCTCGCCGCCGAGCGGATCCTGTGGACGTGGCGGGCGCTCGCCGCGCGCACCTTCTTCGGCGAGGCGCTACGGTTCCGTCCGACGTCCGACCTGCACCTCGCGCGCGTCGCGGCGCTCGGCGAGCGCCTGCCCGTCGCGCGCGACGACGAGCTCTACGGCGCGCTGCGCTATCAGCCGGTGCAGCTCGGCGCCGCGTTCGGGACGCTGCGCTTCGTGCGCGGCGCGGTCGCGCGCGGCGCGCTCGGGCCGCGCGACGTGCTCGTGACGGACGAGGTGCCCGACGACCTGCCGCTCGTCGCCGCGCTGATCACGAGCCGCTTCCAGGCGCCGCTCGCGCACGTCGCGGTGCTCAGCAGCAACCGCGGCACGCCGGACATGGCGCTGCGCGGCGCGATCGACGATCCCGCGCTCCGCGCGCTCGAGGGCCGCCTCGTGCGGCTCGAGGTCGGCGCGCAGGACTTCGCGCTCCGCGAGGCCACGCGCGACGAGGCCGACGCGGCGTGGGCGAGCGAGGCGCGCGCGACCTTCACGCCGCCGCGCGACCTGCGCGCGACCGCGCTTTCGGACCAGTGCACGCTCGGCGTCGACGACGTCCCGACCGCGGGCGCCAAGGCGGCGAACATGGGCGTCCTCTGCGGGCTCGCGAGCGAGGGCATCGCCGTCCCGCCGGGCTTCGTGATCCCGTTCGCGCGCTACGACGCGCACCTGCGCGCGCACCGCATCGACGCCCGCGTCCGGGCGTTCCTCGCGAGCGACGCGCGGCGCGGCGACCCGACCCGCGCGCTCGAGGCGCTGCGCGAGGCCATCCGACGCGCGCCGGTCGACCCGGCGCTGCTACGCGAGCTGCGCGCGCGCGGGCGCGCGATCGCGCCGGGCGGCCGGATCATCTTGCGCTCGAGCACCAACGCGGAGGACCTCCCCGGCTTCACCGGCGCGGGGCTCTACGCCTCGGTCCTCGTCGCCGTCGACGCGACCGATGACGCGCTCGCCGACGCCCTGCGCGAGGTCTGGGCGAGCGTCTGGGCCCTGGGCGCGTTCCAGGAGCGCGAGCACTACCGCGTCGATCACGAGCGCGTCGCGATGGCGGTGCTCGTCCAGCGCGCGCTCGACGAGTCGATCGCGAGCGGCGTCGCGATCTCCGCCAACCCGTACGACCGGGTGCGTCCCGGCGTGCTCATCAACGTCCAGGCGCGCGGCGCGTCGGTCACCGGCGCGACGAGCGACCAGATCCCCGAGCAGTGGCTCGTGCTCACCTACCTGCCGACCCGCGAGCCCGAGCTGCTCGCGCGCAGCTCGCTGAGCCCGACCGCGCCGATCCTGCGGCGCGACGAGGTGCTCGCGCTCACCCGCCAGCTCGAGACGATCCACCGCGCGTTCACGCGCCAGCTCACCGCCGCGGGCTCGAACGCGGTCGACGTCGAGATGATGCTCACCGGCCCCGAGCGTCGCTTCGTGATCGTGCAGGCGCGCCCCTACCGCGTCACCTGGCGAGGCCGCGAGTGAACGCCCTTCAACCCCAGAGGGCGGGATCGGGCGGGTGCATGCGGTGCTCGGCGTCGACGTGGAGCGCGCGCGCGCGATCGGTCGCGAGGTAGAGCGGGCCGTCGAGGTCGGCCCAGTCCGCGTCCTGCGCGGCGAGCACGGCGGGCGCGACCGCGAGCGAGGTCGCGACCATCGTGCCGACCATCACGCGCAGCTCGAGCGCGCGCGCCCGCGCGATGCACGCGAGCGCGGGGCGCAGCCCGCCGGCCTTGTCGAGCTTGACGTTCACGGCGTGGTAGCGGTCCGCGAGCGCGTCGAGGTGCGCGGGCGCGCCGCGGAAGCTCTCGTCCGCGCACAGCGGGATCGGGCCGTCGTAGCCGCGCAGCGCCGCGTCGTCGGCGGCGGGCAGCGGCTGCTCGATCAGCTCGACGCCGAGCGCGTCGAGCGCGGGGACGAGGCGGTCGAGCGTCGCGCGGTCCCAGCCCTCGTTCGCGTCCACGACGAAGCGCGCGGCGGGCGCGCCCTCACGCGCGGCGCGCACCCGCGCGAGGTCGTCGGGCGCGCCGAGCTTGAGCTTGAGCACGGGCCACGTCGCGGCGCGGGCGGCGAGGCGCCGCGTCTCGTCCGGATCGCGGATCGGGAGCGTGTAGAGGATCGGGACCGGGCGCGGCGCTGCGAGCCCGAGGTGCGCCCACACCGGGACGCCCGCGCGCCGGGCGTCGAGCTCGAGGTGCGCGAGCTCGAGCGCGCTCGCCGCGGCGCCCTCAGCCGGCGCGCCGGAGCGGAGCGCCTCGACGACCCCCTCGACCGTCTCGCCGTAGCGCGCGTACGGCACGCACTCGCCGCGCCCGGCGAGGCCATCGCGCGCGAGGTGCGCGACGACGACGACCGCCTCGGTCTTCGCGCCGCGCGCGATGGTGAAGGGCTCGCGGAGCGGCCAGCGCTCCACCTCGACGCGCAGGGTCAATCGCGCTTGGCGACGAACACGCGGACGCGCCCGGTCATCCCCGGCGTGCCCGTGATCGTCCCGCGCAGCGTGACGGTCGATCCCGCCGCGCGCGCCGGGATCGGGAAGAGCCGCGTCGTGCCCGACGTGCTCCGGTTGGTGCTCACCCAGTTGATCCGGGTCGAGTCGCTCCGCTCGGTCACCGGCGAGCCGCTGCCCGTCTCGCTCAAGGTGTATTGACCGAACGCGACGCCGTTCTCCTCGAGGGTGATCGTCCCGTCGAGGCGGTAGCCGGAGGAGTGATCCACGTCGACCTCGATCCACGCGGCGTACTTCTGCGAGCCGGTCTGCGCGTAGGCGAGCGTGAACGGCGCGCCGAGGCCCGCGTCGATGCTCGAGACCTCCTCACCCGGGCCGAGCGCGCTGATCATGTACCAGATGCCGCCGCCGACGAGGCAGCCGAGCAGGAGGAGGCACCCGCAGCCGATGCCGACGTAGAGCCCCGTGTTGCTCTTCTTGGGCGGCGGCCCGGGCGGCGGGAACCCACCCCCGTACGGCGGCTGCCCGCCGCCGTAGCTCGGCGGCCCCCCGTAGCTCGGCGGGCCTCCACCGTACGGCGGCCCTCCCGGAGGTCCGCCCGGCGGCGGGCCCCACCCGCCTCCACCCGGCGGCATCCCGGGAGGCCCTCCCGGCGGGAACGCGTTCATCGGCATCGTGGGCTTCACGCGCCGCACTCTATCGCCCCGCGTGCCCGCGCCACAACGGCGAACGCGTCAGCGCGCGGGGAGCTCGACCGCGATCGTGATGGTCCCCATGCCGAGGGTGCCGGTCGGGTCGACCCCGTAGCGCCGGATCACCTGGGCGACGCACTCGGCGGCGCGCGTGTTCTGGCGGCGCGAGGGGTCCGCCGTCGTCAGCTGGAGCGTCGAGTCCGTGAACTGCGCGATCACCACCACGCGCTCGGGCGCGTGGCCCGCGCAGTGCGCCGCGTAAGGCAGCGCGGCGCCGATGACCGACTCGGCCGTGGACCTCGCGCCGGCGCCCGCGAAGTGGAGGACCTCCCAGCGCGGCGCGAACGCCACCGCGTTCGCCACGGTAGGCGCGCCGGGCGCGTCGAACGTGGGCGCGTCGAGCGTCGGCGTCTCGGGCGTCGGCACGTCCGGCGCGGACACGTCGACAGGGACCGGCACCGCCACGCCCTCGGCCGGCAGCGCGACCGGGATCGCGTTGGTCGCGGGTGGGCCGTCGATCGCGGGCGGCGGGCGCGTGGCGAGCCGGTAGCCGAGCACGCCGAGCACGCCGAGCCCGCTCGCGAGCAGGACGGCGAGCACGCCGAGCAGGGCGAAGCGGGGCGCGACGCTGGCGGCGGGGGCGAGGGGCGCGGCGTCGCTCGGCGGCGGTCGCGAGCGCACCGGGCGCGCGAGCGCGGGGAGCGTCGGCGCGCTCGCGACGACGAGGGCGCGCTCCCGGATCGCAGTACGCAATGCGTCTTGCATCGCCGCGGCGCTCGGCCAGCGCGCGTCCGGGTCGAGCGCGAGCGCGCGCATCGCGACGTCGGCGAGCGCGCGCGGCACGTGCGGCGCGAGCGATGCCAGCTCGGGAGGCCGCCGGCCGGTGAGCCGCTCGACGATCACGTCGTAGCCCGAGCCCTGGAACGGCACGCGCCCCGCGAGCAGCTCGTAGAGGATCGTGCCGACCGCGTAGAGATCGGCGCGCGCGTCGAGGCCGGTGCCCGCGAGCTGCTCGGGCGCCATGTACTGCGGCGTCCCGAGGAGGGTGCCGGCCGCCGTCACCGTCTTGTGCCCGATGATCTTCGAGATGCCGAAGTCGAGGATCTTCACGCGCCGGCCGTGCTCCGTCTGCGCGAGGAAGAGGTTCCCCGGCTTGAGGTCCCTGTGGACGATCCCCGCCGCGTGCGCCGCCACGAGCCCCTCGAGCAGCTCGTCCACGATCGCCACGGCCTCGTCGATCGGCAGCGCGCCGCGCGCGGCGAGCTCGTGCGCGAGGTCGTGGCCCACGAGCCGCTCGAGCGCGAGGAAGGCGGTTCCGTCCTCGGTCAGGCCGGCGTCGAGCACGCGCACGATGTACGGCGAGCCGATCGACGCGGCCGCGCGCGCCTCCTTCATGAACCGGTCGACCTTCGCGGGGTCGGCGGCGTGGTCGGGCCAGAGCACCTTCAGCGCGACCTCGTTGCCGACGACGCGGTGGCGCGCGCGATAGACCGCCCCGAAGCCGCCCTGCCCGAGCTGCTCGTGCACGTCGTACCGGTCGACGGTCCGCCCCTCGAGGCTCGCCGGGCTCACCACCCGTCGAGGATGGCACGGCCCGGCCCGGGTGCCCGCGCCGGCGCGCCGCGCTACGCTCGCCCGGGTTGAGCCGCCCCCCGACGAACGACAAGACCACGCTCGCGGAGGGCACGCTCGAGCGCGCCCGCGAGGCGGCGGGCCCGCAGGCCTCGCTCGTCGTCTACTACGCGGGCGACGTGAAGGTGATGCCGCTCGCGGAGGGCTCGGGCCTCGTGGTCGGGCGCGCCTGGCCCGCCGACGTGGTCCTCGAAGAGCCGAGCCTCTCCCGCCAGCACGCGCGCTTCACGCGCGTCCCCGAGGGCGTCGAGGTCCAGGACCTCGGCTCGACCAACGGGACGCACCGCCACGGCGCGCGCATCGAGCGCGCGATCCTCGGGCCGGGCGAGGCGGTCACGCTCGGCGGCGTCACCGTGTCGGTGAACGTGACCGAGGCGCGCGCGCCGCTGCTCGACGGGATCGAGAGCTACGAGCGCTTCCACGCGCACCTGCGCGACGAGCTGTTGAGGGCGCGCACGTTCCGGCGGCCCTTGGCGCTCGTGATGATCAAGGCGCTCGGCGGGGAGCACGCGCACGTCAGCCGCTGGGTCCCGCGCATGCGCAACACGCTGCGCCCCGTCGATCGCGTGGCGCTCTGGGGCGATCAGGCGGTGCTCGTCCTGCTCGTCGAGACGGATCGCGAGCGCGCGCGGACCGTGGCCTCCGCGCTCGTCGACTCAGACCGCGCGGGCGAGCCGACGTTGACGGCCGGCGTCGCGCTCGACGGCGCGAGCGCGGGCGAGCTGCTCGATCGCGCGCGGAGCCTCGCGCGACAGGCGACCGCGCGGCGCCGGGTCCTCCTCGAGGACGACGAGCACGCGCGCACCGTCACCGACCGGCCGCTCTTCGCGAGCGCGAAGATGCAGGCGCTGCGCGCGCTGGTCGAGCGCGTCGCCGCCGCGAGCTTCCCGATCCTGATCCACGGCGAGACCGGCAGCGGCAAAGAGGTCGTCGCCCGGCTCGTCCACGAGGCGGGGCCGCGCGCGAGCGCGCGCCTGCGCAGCGTCAACTGCGGCGCGATCCCCGCGACGCTGCTCGAGAGCACGCTCTTCGGCCACGAGCAGGGCGCGTTCACGGGCGCCGAGCGCCGCGCGGCCGGGGTCTTCGAGCAGGCGGACGGCGGCACGCTCTTCCTCGACGAGATCGGGGAGCTGCCGCACGCCGCGCAGGCGGCGCTCCTGCGCGTGCTCGAGACCGGCCGGCTCACCCGCGTCGGCGGCACCGAGGAGATCGCCGTCGACGTGCGCCTCGTCGCGGCGACGCACCGCGACCTCGAGCAGAGGGTCGAGGAGGGCGCGTTCAGGCAGGACCTGCTCTTCCGCCTCAACACCATGACGCTGAGCGTGCCGCCGCTGCGGGAGCGGCCGGAGGATCTCGACGCGCTCGTCGATCGCTTCCTCGACGAGGCGAGCCGGGAGAGCGGCGGCCGCGTCCGCGCGATCTCCGAGGTCGCCCGCGACGCGCTGCGGCGGCACACGTGGCCGGGCAACGTGCGCGAGCTGCGCAACGTGATCGAGCGCGCCGTCGTGGTCGCGAGCGGCGACACGGTCGGGCTCGACGACCTGCCCGAGCGCGTATGCCGGCCCGCGTCGAGCTCGATGCCGGCGCCCGCGTCGGTGCCGCCGGAGGACGACGCAGACTTCCGCGAGCGCGTCCGCGCCTACGAGACGCAGCTCATCCTCGACGCGCTCGCGCGCGCGCACGGCAACCAGACGCAGGCGGCCAAGCTGCTGCGCATGCCGCTGCGCACGCTGGTCCACAAGATCCGCAGCTACGGCATCAAGAAGAGCTTCGACGCCTGAGCTTGCGCGGTGGGCGCTTGCCCGATCGAGCAAGCCTTGCTCGCCCGCTCCGCCGGCGCTTCGCGCGCGCCGTGCTGGCCCGTGCCTTGCGGAAGGGTCGACTCGCTCGCGAGCTCGCGAGCGGGAAGACACCGCACACGGAGACCACGCCCATGAACTTCGACATCAACCAGATCCGCAACGCCGCCGCGGCCGCCTCGAGCTCCGAAGACGACGCCTCGACGGGAGAGCTCAACCTCCCGAAGGCGATCGCGGGCGCGCTCGTCGGCGCGCTCGTCACCGGCCTGCTGTACGGCGTCGTCGGCCGCTTCGTCGCCGAGTTCAGCTACCTCGCCGTCCTCATCGGCAGCGCCTCGGGGCTGCTCGCCGTCCGCCTCGGCGGCAAGGCCTCGCCCGTCGCGGGCGGCGTCGCCGCGGCCGCTTCGCTGGCCATGGTGCTCGCGGCCAAGGTGCTCGTCGGCGCGCCCGGCGGCATGAGCTGGATCAGCTACCACACGACGATGTTCGACATCATCTTCTGCTACCTCGCCAACCCGATCGCCGCGTTCGTCGCCGGCGGCACGGGGGCGGGCCGCGGCCTGCTGCGCCGGCTGCCCTTCTGAAGGGCGCCCGCGCACGCGGGCCGCACGAGCTTTCTCCGACGCGCGACCGGCCGAGGCCTCGACCATCGCACGCGGACGAGGCCTCGGCCGGGTCTCCCCGACACGGTCTCGGCCACCGCACGCGCGCTCGGAGTCCTTCTCCCGCGGAGCCCCGCACCCTTCATGGGCGCGGGGCTTCGCCCTCTTCGAAACGCGCGATCTCGTCCATCGAGCGCCCGCGCGCGAGCGCGTCGACGACGCGGGGGAAGAGCGCGTGCTCCGCCGCCTGGATGCGGGCGTGCAGGCGCGCCGCGTCGTCGCCCGGCGAGACACGGACGGCCGCCTGCGCGAGGATGCGCCCGGTGTCGACGCCCGCGTCGACGAGGTGCACGGTGCAGCCGGTGATGCGCACGCCCGCGTCGAGCGCCTGCCGCGGCGCGTCCATCCCCGGGAACGCCGGCAAGAGCGACGGATGCACGTTGACGATGCGGTCGCGGAACGCGGCGAGGGTCGCCGGCCCGATCAGCCGCATGAACCCCGCGAGCACGACGAGCCCGGGCTCGAGCTGCGCGATCGCGCGCGCGAGGGCCTCGTCCCACGCGGCCCGGTCGGCGTGCGCGCTCGGCGGCACGACGATCGCCGGCAGGCCGCGCGCGCGCGCGAGCTCGAGCGCCGGCGCCGAGGCGCGATCGCTGAGCACACCGGCGAGCGTCGCGGCGCAGCGCCCCTCGTCGATCGCGCGCGCGAGCGCGGCGAGGTTGCTGCCACGACCGCTGGCGAGCACGGCCACCCTCACGGCGCCTCCTCGGCTTGCGCCAGCTCCACGTACGCGCGCTCGGCGCGCTCCACGCCCGCGAGGTCGGGCACGACCAGCGCGCGCGACGTCCGCGCTCCCCGCCGCCAGACCGAGAGCTCGACGCGGGCGCTCGCGGGCAGATCGCGGAGCGCCCACGCGACGTCGTCGGGCGCGGCGACCGGCGTCGCGCCGACGGCGAGCAGGACGTCGCCCACCTCGAGCGGGCCCCCTTCCCCGGCCGCGTCGATCCGCAGGAGGGGCAACGTCTCGTGCTCCGTCCACGTCTCGACGCCGAGCGCGCTCCGCAGGGCCGCCTCGGTCGGCGCGGCGAGCGCTTGCTCGACGGCGCGCCAACCGAGCGGCGAGAGGCAGTCGTCGACAGCGATCTCCGTCCCGGGCTCGAGGAGCGCCGCGAGGTGGCTGGCGGCGTCGGGCCACACGGCGGCGAGGTCACCGAGGACACCCTCGGACGAGATCGTACCCCGCGCTGCCGCGAGCGCGGCGGCGAGCGAGCTGCCCTGGGCGGTGAGATCCGCGTCGAGGCAGAACGCGGCCAGGGTGCCGCGATGCGCGGCGTGGTCGGGCACGGCGGCGATCCGGATCATCTGACGCGGCACCGCGCGCGGCGACAGCTCGAGCAGCCCTGCGCCCGCCCGCAGCGCGAGGTACGCGGCCACGCCTTCGCTCACCCAGGGCTCCTCCGAGCGCAAGAAATGTTGCGCGAGCGGCGTGAGCGCCCCAGCGAGGGCGAGCACGGGATCCTCGGCCGGCTCGAGCGCCCAGACGATCGCGCCACCCGCGCGCGCGGCCCACGGCGCGCCGTCGGCGGGGTGCAGGACGATGAGGATCGCGCTCGCCGGCGAGTCTCCGAGCGAGCCCGCGAGCTCGCGGTAGACCCCGGCGAGCACGTCCGCCGCGCGCCCGAGCGCCTCGCGCGAGAGGGAGCCCACCACGAGCAACGTGTCGGCGCCGACCTCGCGGCTAGTCCGCGCGAGCGGGCCGACCTCGTAGACCTCGTCGGCGAGCCGCGTCAGGCTCGGCGCGTCGAACGCGCGGTGATCGTCGCCCGCGCTCGTCGCGAGCGGCAGCGCGCCGGTGTCGAGGAACAGCGTGGCCGGCACCTCCACCGGCTCGCCGTCGACGACGATCGCCGGCAGGAACGTGCGCCCCGCGAGGTGCCAGCCAGCGGCGTGACGGAAGCTCTCGCCGGGCGCCGCGCGCGAGACGAGCGTGACCTCGTGGCGGAGCTCCGTCGGCTCGCCCACCGGACCGAGCGCGTGCCGCGCCTCACCGAAGACGACCTCGACCTCACGCCGCGTCGCGGGCAGCGCCGCCGGATCGAGGCGCACCTCGAGCACGACGCGCCCCGCCTCGGCGTCGAAGACGGCGATCACGCAGGCACGCGGCGTGTCCGCGCCGAGCTCGTCGCAGCTCGGGCGCTCCGCGCCGCTCGTGCTCGGCGGCCCCACGCGGGCGCGCAGGTGGCCGGGCCGCGCGACGCGCGCAGGGCCGCAGCTCGCGATCGTGAGCGCCACGAGCCACCACCGCGCGCCGCACCATCCACGCACGGCGCGCCTACGAGAGCTCGAGCACGCTCCGACAGAGCGCGCCGAGGTCCGCGAGGTCCGTGTCCCGGTGCGTGGGGATGACGCGAGGCCCGCCCGCGAGGCGCTCTTCGACGTCGAGCTGCTCGGGCCCCTCGGCCGCCCACCACACGACGGTGGACGTCGACGAGGCGAGCCCGACGAGCACCCGGCACGTGTCGGGGCCGACCACCGGGTGCTTGCGGTCGACCACCACGAGCACCGAGCGACCACGCAGCCGACGGAGCCAATCCACGAGCGCTTGCTCGCTCTCGACCGACGCGACCTCGGCCCGCTCGCCGAGCATGTCCGAGAGGAGGAAGACGACGACGGACGCGCGCGTGACCGCCAGGACGTGGACGACCTCGGCGCTCGGCGCCTGGCTGCGCCGCTCGCGCACCTCCGAGCTGGCCTCCTCGACCGGCTCCGGCGCGTCGTCACGCAGGGCGAGGGCGAGCGCCGCGCGGACCTGCGCGCCGATGTCGAGCGCGTCGCCGATCCCGACCGTGGCGCTCAGCGCGCTGAAGAGCGGGCCCTCGATGAACACGCGCAGCGGCGTCGCGCTCTCGGGCACGGCGGTGACCCCGCCGAGGCGCTGCGCCTCCTCGAGGACCTCGCGGACCCGACGCGGCGAGAGGACGGCCGAGAGGACCTCCTCCACGATCACCGCGGCGGAAGCGCGCTTGGCTCCGCGCCGTTTGGGCTCGCCCACGCTCGGCAGTCTATCAGAGGAGCGCCGCGCCGCCCAAGCGCCGGCGCGGGATCGGGGATCGCGAGCGCGACCTCGATGACCGCCGTCAGAAGTGGCTGAGGGTGAGCGCCGCGCCCGCGAAGTGTTGGCTCGCGACGGGCGTGACCGTGAGCTCGGGCGCGTTCGGCTCGTCGCCGAGCGCGACGCGCACGCGCACCTCGCGCGAGGTGGCGAGCCCGAGGATCATCATCACGACGCCCGCGGCCTGCAGGATCCCGCTGATGATCAGCAGGGTCCCGAGCAGCTCGAAGTCCCACGCGTCGATGTAGCCGAGCATGGCCCACGGCCCGATGAGCGGGATCCAGCCCCACGTGTTCACGTCGCTGTTCGACGAGGTGAGCCCGCTGATCCCGGTGATGACCCACGGCACCGCGAAGATGGGGAGCCCGGCCCAGAACAGGCCCATGTTCGGCCGCGACTCGTACGCGTACTGCGGCTGCGGGCGATAGCCCGGGCCCCCGCTGTAGATGGGCTGCGGCGCGGGCTGCACGTAGACGCCGCCCTGCCCCTGCACCTGAACGCCCGAGGCGACGAGCTGGATCGACTCGCGCGCGATCCCGCCGGCCATGATCATGACCGTGCGCTGGATCGGCGCGTAGCCGCTCGCGCGGATCTCGATCACCGCGCTGCCCGCGCGGGCGCGGATGCGCGCGGCCTGCGGGAACGTCCCGCGATCCACGCCGTTGACGAGCACCTGCGCCCCCGCGACGCCCCCGGTGATCTCGATGGTGCCGAGCTGCGCGGAGATCTGTCCGAGCGCCTCCTGCAGCGCCGGCCGCCGCGGGTTGATCCACGGGTCCTGCGTCGCGAGCGCCTGCTGCAGGTGCACCTCCGCCTCGACGAAGTTGCCGAGCGCCTGCTCGGCGAGCGCGACCTGCGCCAGCGCCTGGGCGGACTGCGAGAGGTTGTACGCGTCCATGAAGCGCTGGAGCGCCTCGGCGTCGCGCTGCTGGCGGCGCAGCTCGAGCCCCTCCTGAAGGAGCACCTCGACGCTCTGGGCGCGAGCGAGCGGAGCGGTGGTGGCGAGGAGCACCGCGCAGGCGGCGCCGACGAGAAGGTTCGCGCGCAGAGTCATTCGATGATCAACGCTCCGTTGGCGCCGCGCTGGCCGGAGCGCGGCTGGGTGGTCACGACCGGGGCCGGCCGCACGATGGGCTGCACGGGCTGAGCGGGTTGAACGGGCTGGACGACGGGGCCGCGCCCGCCCATCGATCGGACGACCGGGCGAGGCGGCTCCACCCGCGGGCGCGAGGGGCGGCCCGGATCGGCCGCGGCGACCGCGCCCGCCGGCGTCCCCGCGGCGGGCTCCGCGCCGGGATCCGCGGCCGGCTCGACCTCCGCCGGATCGGCGCCGATGGGCTCGTCCGGCTCGTCGGACGCGGCGGCGGCCACGACGACCGGCTCGGCCTCCGCGGTGGTCGGCTCGACCACCGTCGACGGCGGCACGGCCGGCGGATCCTCGACGGCGGGGCCGGGCCCAGCCACGACGAGCGGCGGCGGCGCCACGTCGGACTCCACGAGCGCGTCGTCGGCGCGCGTGAACAGGAAGATCGCCACGCCCGCGGCGGCGACCCCGCCGAGCAGGAGCGCCACGCCCCCGAGCGCGACGACCTTGCCGAGGCCACCGCCGCTCTTGATCGGGGTGGGCATCGGCGCCGGCGTACCGTACGGGGTGTGCGGGGTGCTCGCGGGGTAACCCGGCTGCGACCCGTAGCCGCCCTGCGTCGGCGGCAACACGGCCGTCGAGTACATCGCGTGCGGCGGCGTGTGGGGCGGCGGCGTGTGCGGCGCCGGCGTGTGGCCGTACGGCGCCGGGGTCGCGTGCGTCACGGGGAACGGCGCCGACGGCGTCGGCTGGCCGGGCACCGGGCCCGTCCCGACCGCCATGGTCGCGCCGTACGGCGACGAGGGCGCGTGGAAGAGCCCGGGCGCCGCGCCGAGGCCGAGCTGCGGGCGCACCGCCTCGAACGCCTCGATCATCTCCGCCATCGAGCCGAAGCGATACGCCGGGTCCTTGTGCATCGCGCGCAGGACGATGGAGTCGAGCGCCGGCGGGATGTCCGGGCACCGGCGGCTCGGCGGCACCACGTCGGCCTTCATGATCTCGGCGACGAGCTGGAAGATCCCGTCGGCCTCGTACGGCGGCCGGCCGGTCAGCGCCTCGTAGAGCACGACCCCGAACGCGTAGACGTCGAAGCGCGGGTCGGCGTCCTTGGGCGCGTTGAGCTGCTCCGGGCACATGTAGGCCGGCGTGCCCATCATCATGCCGGTGCCCGTGAGGTTCGACATCTTGTCGTCGTCGTAGAGCTTGCTGATCCCGAAGTCGACGACCTTGGCCTCGCGCGGCGCGCCGTCCTTGCCGCGGCAGAGGAAGATGTTGTCGGGCTTGATGTCGCGGTGGATGATCCCCTCGCGGTGCGCCTCGACGAGGCCGCGCATCACGGGCACGAGCAGGTGGATCGCCTCGGCGGGCGTGAGCCGGCCGACCGTGTCGAGGTGCTCGCGCAGCGAGCAGCCGCGCAGCCGCTCCATCACGAGGAACGGCGAGCCGTTCGCCTCACCGAAGTCGTAGATGTGCACGACGTTGGGGTGCTCGATCCGCGCGGTCGCGCGCGCCTCGGCGATGAACCGGGCCACCGCCTCCGCGCTCGTCGCCGCCTGCGGCAGCATCCACTTGATCGCGACGGCGCGCCCCGTGCGCTCGTGCTTGGCCGCGAACACCGCGCCCATCCCACCGTGACCGAGGAGCTTCTCGATCCGATAGTGCTCGGCGATGAGGTCGCCCTCCTGCGGCAAGAGATCGGCGCGCAGCGTGCTCATGCGGTACTCCGGGAGGGTCCCACGGTCGGTTGGACGGTACAAGAGAGCGGCGCGTTCATCGCGCGAGCTCGCAGCGTACCCGGGGCGTAAACTCGCTCGCCGGCGACTCCAGGAAGGTCACGACCTCGCGCGTCTCGCGCGCCGGGACCTCGAGCCGCACGACCTCGGGGTTGACGTTCGTCGACACCTGGCAGCGCGCGCGCGAAGCGCAGCCGTTCTGCACGACCACGACGTGGTTGTACCCCATCGCTGCCCACCGAGCCTCCCCGCGCACCGTCACGCAGTCGGGGACCTCGACCTGAGCCAAGACGAGCGCCGGAAGCGAGAGAGCGAGCCCCACCCCGGCGAGCCAGTACGCACGCCGCACGGCGATAGGGTGACGCGGATCCGCGCGAGCGCCAAGCGAAGCGCGAAGTCACGGGGCGAGCCAGGCGAGCCGCTCGTGGACGAGCAGCGCCACCGGGACCGAGGCCAGCAACGTCGGGCCCAGCGCGGCGGTCACCGCGGAGCCGGTCGGCAGGCCGAGGCCGCGCGCCGCGTGGACGAACACGCGGCCGTTGAGCGCCGCCCACAGCGCGAGCAGCGCCCCCCACGCGAGGTCCGGGACGTCGCCCGCGAAGCTCGCGGCCACGCCCGCGAAGAACACCAGCCACCAGAGGGCCGAGGCGTACGCGGCGGCGCGCAGGCCGAACCGCATCACGCCGTGCTTGCGCCCCACCATCAAGAGGCCGACGCCGAAGGTCAGGGCCTGCGACACGACGAGCCCGGCGGTCGCGAGCGCGACGACGAGCGCGCTGCCGACGAGCGCGCCGCCGACCGCGGCGCGGTCCGTGGCCCGCGTCGCGTAGAGCACGAGGCTCGCGAAGGCGGGCACCGCGAGGGCGGCGCACGCGAGCGCGAAGAGCGAGGCGGGCCCGACGCGCGCGGGCCCGGGGAAGGCCACCTTCGGGCGCAGCACCACGTCGCGCAGCGTCAGCACGAAGCGCCACGGCCAGACGCCGTAGCGCGGGTCTTCCCAGGCGATCCCGCGCGGCAAGCGGTCGCCGCAGCGCGCGCAGAGCGCGGGGTGGAGGTGGTGGCGGCACCCGCGGCAGACGAAGTCCCCGCAGCGCTCGCAGGTCCCGTCCGCGGCCACGTCGGGGTGCCGCGCGCAGTGCATGCCGTCAGCTTCGGTACGACGCGTTGATGCGCAAGTACTCCTCGCCGATGTCGCAGAACAGGTAGGTCGCCTTCGCCTTGCCGGGCCCGAGCTTGATCTGCACCCGGTAGCTCGGCTCGGCCATCACCCGGCGCGCCTCGTCCTCCGCCTCGCGGCCGACCGCGACCCCGTCGCGCACGACGGTGACCTTGCCGAACTTGATCTCGACCTTGTCGGGATCGAACGCGACACCGGCCATCCCCGCCGCGGCCATCATGCGGCCCCAGTTCGGATCGCGGCCCCAGATCGCCGTCTTGACCAGCATGCTGCGCCCGATCTGCTCGGCGACCTTGAGCGCCGCGTCCTCGCTCGGCGCGCCGACCACCTCGAGCTGGATGACGTGCCGCGCGCCCTCGCCGTCCTGGACGATGCGCTTGCCGAGCTCGCCGAGCACGTCGACGAGCGCGTCGATGAAGCGGCGCGCGTCGCGGTCGCTCCCGCGCAGCGGCTCGGAGTCCACCGCCGACGAGCTCATCGCGATGATCGTGTCGTTGGTGCTCGTGCAGCCGTCGACGGTCAGCCGGTTAAACGTGCGGTCGACCGCGGTGCTCAGCGCGCGCTGCAAGAAGGAGCTGTGCATCGGCGCGTCGGTCAGCACGAACGCGAGGGTGGTCGCGAGGTCGGGGTGGATCATCCCGGCTCCCTTCGCGACGCCCAGGACGGTGACCTCCTTCTCGAACCCGATGGGGAACTTGATCGACGACACCTTGGGCCACCGATCGGTCGTCATGATCGCGCGGGCGAAGTCGTCGATGCGGTCGGGCCGCGCCTCGGAGATCAGGCCCGGCAAGGCTTGCTCGATGCGCTCCGACGGAAGCGGCTGCCCGATCACGCCGGTGGAGGCCATCAGGACCATGTCGTCGGCGACGCCGAGCTCGTCCGCGACGATGGAGGTGATCACCTTCGCGTCCTCCATCCCCTTGGCGCCGGTGCACGCGTTGGCGTTGCCGCTGTTGACGACGATGGCCTGCGCGCGGCCGCGCTCGACGCGCTGCATGGAGAGGACGACGGGGGCCGCCTTGACCCGGTTCTTGGTGAAGAGCCCCGCCACGCTCACCGCGTCCTCGGCCAGGATGATCCCGAGGTCGAGCTGCCCGTCCGGCTTGATCCCGCACGCGGTGGCGCCGAACCGGAAGCCGGTCACGGTCGGATGTTGGGAGTCGGACATCGGCCGGCAGCATTCCACGAGGGGGACCACCGACGTCAACTCCAATCCGGCGCGCGCGCGGCGCGCAGGGAAGGAAATCCCCGACGTGTGCCGTAGGAACGAGGGTGACGCGCGTGTTCGAGACGGAACGGCTCCCACCCGCGGTGCGGCCGGCGGTCGAGCGCGCCCTGCGTGACGGCGAGGGCCACGAGGCGGCGATCCGGGCGTTGGAGGCGCACCTCGACGACGGGGGTGAGCGGAGCCCCGAGGTGCTGCTCGCGCTCGCGACGCTGACCTACGAGGACGCCGCCACCGTCGTCCTGAGCCGGCTCGCGCAGGCGTCGCGCACCGCGCTCGCGCTCGTCGAGGAGGCGCGCGCGGCGGCGCCCGAGCGGTCGGAGGCGGTCGAGCGGCTGCACGCGACGTTCGCCGCCGCCCTCGAGCACGAGCAGGCGCGCGAGCAGCGCCTACGCCGCCTCCTCGCGGACCGGCGCGGCGCCCGGCCGGCCGAGCTGATGGAGCTCGCCCACCGGATCCTGATGAGCGGAGAGGACGACCAGCTCGCCGCCGAGCTCATGGCCGCGGCGGCGGACGGTTAGCTGACGCGCTCGCTACCGGCGCAGACCTCGCGCACGACCTCGAAGAGCGTGCGCAGCCCCCAGCGGAAGCCGTCGACGGGGATGCGCTCGTCGTGGCCGTGGTACATGCGCGTGAACACGACGCTCGGATCGTCGATGCGCACCGGCGAGAACCCGTAGCAGGTCGCGCCGAGGCGCGCGTAGGCGAACGAGTCGGTGAAGCCGGGGATCATGTACGGTACGGGGACCGCGGCCGGGTCGCGCGCCTTCAGCACGCGGCAGAGCGTGTCGTAGAGCGGCGTCTTGGTGTCGAAGGTGGTTCCGTCGTGGTGATCGAACACGTGGATCTTCACCTGCGGCCCGACCACGCGCTGCACCTCGGCGAGGAAGTCCTCGACGCGCTGGCCCGGCACGAGCCGACCGTCCACTCGCGCCTTGGCCCGCGCCGGGATGACGTTCACCTTCGAGCTCGCCTCGAGCATCGTGGGCGAGGCGGTGTTGCGGAGCATCGCGTTGATGCCGATGGCCTGCTCGAGGTTCTGCTTCTCGAGCAGATCCAAGAGCGTCCCCGCGAGGCTCGGCGACAGGAGCATCGGCATGAGCTTGCTCTGCGGGAACGGCGCGCCGGCCGCGAGGGCGCGCAGGAACTGCTCGACGACCGGCGTGACGTGCTGCGGCAGGCGCGTCGTGCCGAGCCGCTCGAGCGCGCCCGCGAGGATCGTGACCGGGTTGTCCGGCCGCGGCATCGAGCCGTGCCCCGGCGTGCCGTCGACGACCATCTCGAACCAGCAGATGCCCTTCTCGGAGACCTGGATCGGATAGAAGCGCGTCTCGCCCATGTGGAGCGTGTAGCCGCCGACCTCGTTGAGCACGTACTCGGCGCGGACGAGCTCGGGGTGCTCCTCGACGAGGAACAGCGCGCCCTCGTGGCTGCCCGCCTCCTCGTCCGCGACGCCGGCGAAGACGAGGTCGCGCGCGAGCGCGAGCCCGAGGCGCTTGGCGAGCACGACGCTCATCATCGACATCGTCACCATGTTCTTCATGTCGATGGCGCCGCGGCCCCAGAGGAAGCCGTCGGCCTCGACCGCCTCGAAGGGCGGGTGCGTCCACGCCGCGGCGTCGGCGGGCACGACGTCGAGGTGCCCGTTCAAGAGCAGCGGGCCGCCCGCGCGCCCGCTCCCGCGCAGCCGCGCGACCACGCTCGCGCGGGTCGGCGCGCGCTCGACGATCTGGTGCTCGATGCCCTCGCGCGCGAACACGTCCGCGATGTACTCGGCGGCCGGCCGCTCGTTGCCCGGCGGGTTGGTGGTGTCGATGCGCAGCAGCGCCTTGAAGTGCGCGAGCGCCTCGGCCTCGACGGCCGGCCAGTCGATCGCGCTCACCACGCCCCCACGTTCGGCATCGAGGTCCACGGCTCGCGCGGCGCGAGCGCCTCGCCGCGCTGCAACAGCTCGATCGAGTGTCCGTCCGGCGAGCGCACGAACGCCATGCGCCCGTCGCGCGGAGGGCGCGCGATCGTGACGCCCGCGTCCATCAGCCGCTGGCAGCTCGCGTAGACGTCGTCGACCTCGAACGCGAGGTGCCCGAAGAAGCGCCCCGTCTCGTAGGGCTCGGCCTGATCCCAGTTGTAAGTGAGCTCGATCTCCGCGTCGTCGCCCGGCGCCTGCGTGCTCAGGAACACGAGCGTGAAGCGCCCCGCCTCGCTCTCGCGGCGACGCGTCTCGGTGAGCCCGAGCGCGCCGACGAAGAACCCGAGCGCGGCGTCGAGGTCGCGCACGCGCAGCATCGTGTGGAGGTATCGCACGGCGCGGGAGTCTACCCGATCAGGCGGTGAGCCCGACGCGATCGGAGAGGTGCGAGCGGAACATCGTGTCGGGGTCGACGCGCGCCTTCACCTCGCGCCACGCGTCGAGGCGCGGGTACATCCGAGGCAGCGACGCCGCGTCGAGGAACGCGTCCTTGCCGAGGTAGACGCGGCCCCCCGCGTCGATGACCATCGCGTCGAGCGCGCGGCAGAGCGCGCCCAGCGTCGGCGTGATCGGGAAGTCGATCGCGAAGGTGTAGCCCTCGAAGGGGAACGAGAGCGGCGGCGGACCCTCCGCGCCGAAGCGCTTGAGCACGTTGAGGAACGGCAGCTCGCCGCTCTTCGCGATCCGCTCGAGGATCGCGCGCATGCGGCGCGGTCCGTCCTCGAGCGGGATCACGAACTGGTATTGCGTGAACCCGCGCCGGCCGTAGCCGCGGTTCCACTCGCCGATCGCGTCGAGCGGATAGAAGAACTTCTCGTAGTGCGCGAGCGCGCCGCCCTGCGCCTGCACCTGGCCGATCACGACGTTGAGCGCGCGCAGCGTCAGGGGGTTCAGCGCCGCGTTCGGCAGCTCGAGCGGCACCGACGCGAGCGCGCCGCCGCCGACGCGCAGCGGGTCGCGCCGCAGGCGCGGTGGCAGATCGTCTGCTCGCGCGTGATCGCCCACCGTCAAGACGCCGCGCCCGAGCCGCGCGCCGGTCGCGAGCGGATCGATCCACGCGACCGAGTACGGGTAGCGCGCGTCGTTCTCCTCGAACGCGCCGACGAGGGCGTCGAGGTCGTCGACCACGATCGCCTCCTGGCGGAACCACGTCGTCTCGATCCGCCGCAGGCGGAGCGTGGCGGTGAGCACCACGCCGGTGAGCCCGAGGCCGCCGAAGGTGGCCCAGAACACGTCGGCGTTCGCGGTGCGCGAGCAGGTCAGGACCTCCCCGCTCGCGAGCAGCAGCTCGAAGGACTCGACGCAGCTCGAGAAGCAGCCGTCGACGTGGTGCGCCTTGCCGTGCACGTCGTTGGCGATGCACCCGCCGACCGTGACGTACTTCGTCCCCGGCGTGATCGCGGGGAAGTACCCGCGCGGCGCGAACGCCTCGATGATCTGGCCGAGGCTCGCGCCCGCCTCGCACGTGAGGACGCCCGTCGCCTCGTCGAACGCGAGGAAGCGGTCGAGCCCGGTGAGGTCGAGCACGACGCCGTCCTCGAGGATCGCCGGGTCGCCGTAGCTGCGGCCGAGGCCGCGCGCGATCGTGCCGCGACGGTCGAGCGCGCCCCCCACGGACGCGACCGCGTCGAGCGCGCGGACCTCGCACGAGAGCCTCGGATAGTTGCCCCAGCCGGCCAGCTCGCGTCGTGCCATCGCGCGGGTCCTAGCCCCCGGCGCGCGCGCTCGCCAGTCGCGTTCAGGGGGGATCGCCGCGCAGCTCGCAGACGATCGGCACGTGGTCGAAGTAGACCGCGTCGATCACCGGCGGCTGCCCCGGCGTGACGCCGGCCGCCCAGCAGTCGCCCTCGTAGGCGTCGCTGATCACGTGGTCGATGTCGAAGAGGCCCGCGTAGGTCGGCGTGGAGCGCCGGTCCGCCGGCGTGACGAAGCGCATCGCGCGCGCTTGGACGAGCTCCACGAGGCGCGCCGCGCTCGGGTCGCCCGTCGCGAGGCGCGCGGGGTCGGTGTTGAAGTCGCCGAGCACGACGTTCGCCGCGCCGTTGGCCGCCGGCGCGCCGTCGAGGTCGACGAACACCTGCTCGAACTGCCGCGTGCGGCAGGTCTGGTCCATCGCCTCGATGCCGCTCGAGCCGTGGACGTTGACCACCGTGATGGTGCCGCCGCGCACGAGCTCGATGACGCCGCGCCCGACCCGCGAGCCGCCGCCGCAGTCCGTCACGCGCGCGCCGTCGAGCCCGTCGAGGCAGAGGTCGCGCGCGCAGCCGCGGAGCGCGCCGAAGCCGCGGCGCACGCCGACGCACTTGTCGGGGCGGCCCAGGTTGCACGCGACCTGGTAGCCCTCGCCGAGCACCGTCTGCGCGACCGTCGGCGCGCCGCTGAACCAGCCCTCGCACACGAAGCCGGCGCGCGCCGTCGCGGGGACGGTCGCGCAGTCGGGCGAGTGGAAGATCTCCTGGAACGCGACGACGTCGGGGCGGACGCGGCCGAGGAAGAAGCGCGCCGCGTCGATGGCCGGGAGCCACGCGAGGCCGTTGCCGTAGTGCACGTCCGAGACGTCGGCGTCGGCCTGGGTGTAGCCGTCGTCGGGCGGGCCGTCGTGCGCGAGGCCGGGCGTCGTGCCCGTGTTGAAGGTCACGACGGTGAAGCGCAGGCCCGGCTCGGGGCCCGCGTCGGTCGCGGGCGGCCCCGCGCCGTCGCACGCGACGAGCGCGAGCGAGGTCGTGAGACAGAGCGCGAGCGGCGCGCGGCGGGCCATCGATCGGCGAGTCTACGCGAGCCGGAGGGTCACGCGAAGAGGCCCGTCGCCTGCGCGAGCGCGCCGAGCACGGCGATCGGGTGCGCCGCGAAGCCGACCCGCGCTTGCGGCGGGATGCGGCGGGCGAGCGCGAGGCGCGCCTCGAGGGCGCGCAGCCCCGCGCCGACGTCGCCGCCGAGCAAGAGGCCGCCGGCGAACGCGTGGGCGCGCGCGGCGAGGGCCTCGTCCGCGTGCAATACGTCTTGCGGTTCTGCGTCCGCGGCGGCGCGGGCGAGCGCGAGGGCGCGGCGCACGAGGTCGGCGGGGCCTCGGAACGCGTGCTCGGCGAGCGCGTGCTCGATCGCGCGGCGCGCGGCGGCGGGATCGTGGGGCGGGGCGCCGAGCGCGTCGGCGTGCGCGCGCACGCGCGCGAGCACGTCGCCGTCGAGCTCGAGCGCGTCGGTGAAGGCGAGCGCGTCCGTCGCGCAGACCACGCGCGCGCCGAGCCGGACCTCCGCGGGCAGCCGCTCGACCCAGAGCGCGGCGGGCAGCTCCGCGCCGCGCGTGGCGCTCGTGAGGAGCGCGTCCCCGGGCTCGAGCTCGCACGCGCAGGCGATCCGCGGGGCGACGCGGATCTCGTGCCCGACGTCGACGTGCCGGCGTGGGAACGTGCGGCAGCCGTGCGGCCGCGCGGCGTAGACGCGGCACCGCCGGTCGCCGTCGAGGTAGACGCAGGCGCCGTCGCGCAGCGCGACCGCGAGGAGGCGGCGGTCGAGCCCGCGCGCCGGCAAGAACGCGCGCGCCTCGTCGTCGCCCGCGTCGAGGAGCTCGGGCGCCGCCGCGCGGGCGCGCGCCGCCTCGAGCGGCGTGAACAGCACGGTGTCGACGAGGCCGCAGCAGCCGCCCGCGCCCGTGCACCGGAACCGATAGCCCGGGAGCGCCCGCACCGGGAGGTCGCGCGCCGGCGACGCGGGCGGGTCGGCGTCGGGCGTGCCCGCGAGCAGGCCGAGCCGCGAGAGCTCGGCGACGAACGCCGCGACGTGATCGCGCGCGATGCCCGACGCGCGCGCGACGCCCTCGAGGTCACGCGTCCCGTCCATCGCCGCGAGCGCGCGCCACTCGCGCTCGCCGAGGGCCATCCGACGATCCCGCGCGGCGTCGCGCAGCACGATCACGCTCCGGTCGCCGACGAGGTGCCGGCGCGCCTCGACGTGCCCCCCGAGCCGCGGCCGCGCCGCTTCGCCAGCCGGCTTCAGCCCTCGTTCGCCCACGCCCGTATCCGTTGTGTCTGCGACAATTCAGTGACTAGGCAATCCGTGTGAGTTTCTCTAGCATTGGGATGAAGGGCGGGGAATCCGGCCGCATCGATGTACGTACCCTGCACAGGGTCGGGGGGAGAGGCGACAGATGGGCGATCCGGTCGACGCCGGGAGGAGGGCGCAGATGAGCCGCGACACCCTCGTCGACGGCGTCGAGATCGACTCGCTGGAGTTCGAGGACGCGAGCGACGTCCGCGAGCGCAGCAGCATCGAGGCGCGCCTGGGCGAGCTCGTCGCGGGCCGCTACGAGCTGCGCGAGCTGCTCGGCCACGGCGGGAGCGGCGCGGTCTACGGCGCCACGGACCGCAGGGACCCGAGCCGCGGGGCCGTCGCGGTGAAGCTCCTGCACCGCCACCTGCGCGGCGCCGACGGCCACGCGGCGCGCTTCGAGCGCGAGATCCGCGCGCTCCAGCACGTCGCGCACTCCGCGGTCGTTCGGATCCTCGACTCCGGCCGCGACGAGCGCGGGCACCTCTACCTCGTGATGGAGCGGCTCGAGGGCGAACTGCTCGTCGACCGCATCGGCGAGCGCGGCCTCGACGTCCGCGAGACCCTCGAGCTCGGCCGCCAGCTCCTGGGCGCGCTCGGCGCCGCGCACGACCGCGGGATCATCCACCGCGACATCAAGCCGGAGAACCTCTTCCTGACGGACGCGCCGTCGGGCTCGATCCGGTTGAAGATCCTCGACTGGGGGATCGCCAAGCTCACCCAGCCCGACACCGCGATCAGCTTCCAGACGCTGGATGGTCTCATCCTCGGCACCCCCGAGTACATGAGCCCGGAGATCTGCCGCGGGATGCCGGTGACGGCGGCGGCCGATCTCTGGGCCGCCGCCGCGGTGCTCTACCACGTCTTCGCGGGCGTCCCGCCGTTCGAGGAGGACCAGATCGGGCGGCTGCTGATCAAGATCGTGAAGGAGAAGCCGGTCCCGCTCGCCGAGCACCGGCCGGACCTGCCGCCCTACGTGAGCGCCGCGATCGACCGCGCGCTCGACAAGGATCCGGCGCGCCGCTTCGCCACCGCCGCGGAGCTCGCGACCGGGCTCGCCACGTCCGCGCCGATCGCGGACCTCGACTGGGATTGACCTCGGCGGCTTGCCCCGAGGGGGGTTCGCCACCAAGAGTTCGCTCTGTCGTGCTCGACTTGGACCCCTCGCCCGCAGGCGCGCCGGCCCTGGATCCGCGGACCCGGCGCGCCGCCCTCGCCCTCGCGGAGGCGATCGTCCCCGGGAGCCGGACCGTCCGGCCGGCGGACGAGCGCTCGCTCGCGCAGGTCGAGGAGGTGGCGGCGCGGATCTCGCCGTGGGCGAGCCGGCTGCTGTCCGGGTTCGTGGAGCTGCTCGACCGCGCGCCGATCCCCACGACGGGGCGCCGCTTCGCGGACCTCGACGGCGCCGCGCAGCAGGCGCAGCTCGAGCGCTTCGAGCGCGATCCGGTGCTGCGCACCCCGCTCGGCGTGCTCGCGTTCGCGCTCAAGTTCGTGCACTTCGACCGCCTCGACGTGTACGAGTCGCTCGGCGGCAAGCTCAACGTCGTCCAGCACGAGGAGCGGCCGCGCTACCTCTCGCAGGTCGTCGAGGCGAGCGCGTGGGACGCGAACGACGAGATCGAGTGCGAGGTCGTCGTCGTCGGCACCGGCGCGGGCGGCGCGGTCGTCGGCAAGGAGCTCGCGGACCGCGGCTTCGCGGTCGCGTTCGTGGAAGAAGGCGCGCTGCACGGCCGCAGCTCCTTCACCGGCAGCTCGGTCCAGGCGCACTTCGACTTCTACCGGGGCTCGCTGACGCTCGGGAACGCGGCGATGCCGATCTTCATGGGCCGGCTCGTCGGCGGCTCGACCGCGATCAACACGGGGAGCTGCTTCCGCACGCCGCCGTGGGTGCTCGATCGTTGGTGCGAGGACATCGGCACCGACGCGTTCACCCCCGAGGCGATGCGACCGTACTTCGAGCGCGTCGAGCGGCAGCTCCAGGTCGAGGAGGCGAACGCGAAGGCGGTCGGGCCGATCGCCGACGTGATTGCGCGCGGCTGCGACGCGCTCGGCTGGTCGCACCGCCGCATGATGCGCAACGCGCCCGGCTGCATGGGCGAGGGCTTCTGCGACTTCGGCTGCCGGACGGACGCGCGCAAGAGCACGAACCTGAGCTACATCCCGCCCGCGCTCGAGAAGGGCTCCATGCTCTTCACGGGCCTGCGCGCGACGCGCGTGCGCGTCGAGGGCGGCCGCGCGGTCGGGATCGAGGGCGTCGACGCGAAGGGCCGCACCCTGCGGGTGCGCGCGGACGCGGTGGTCTTCTCGGGCGGCGCGCTGCCGACGCCGCTGTTCCTCTTGCAGCAAGGCCTCTGCAACTCGAGCGGTCAGGTCGGCCGCAACCTCACGGTGCACCCGAGCGGCGGCTTCGCCGGGCTCCTCGACGAGCAGCTCGACGCGCACAAGCACATCCCGCAGGGCTACTACGTCGACGAGCACCTGCGCGACGGAATCCTCATCAACGCGGCGCAGCCCGACGTGAACTTCACGGCGATCTTCTTCCCGGAGACGGGGCACCGCCTGATGGAGCACCTCTCGCACGCGGACCGGATGGCGTTCTTCGGCGTGCTCATCGCGGACCACGCGGCGAGCGGCGTCGTGCGGCCGGGCCCCGGCGGGCTGCCGCTCGCGCGCTACTCGCTGGCGCGCGAGGACGTCGCGCGCATCCACGACGGGTTCGTGCGCACCGGGGAGATGCTCTGGGCCGCGGGCGCCAAGCGCCTCTTCATGGCGACGACGAGCTGGCGCGTGGTGCGCGACCGCGCCGAGTGGCGCCGCTTCACGGAGGCGCGCCTGAACGCGAGCGAGCTGATGCTCACGAGCTACCACCCGCTCGGCACGTGCAAGATGGGCACGGACCCCAAGACCAGCGTCGTCGGGCTCGACCACGAGACGCACGACCTGCCCGGCCTCTTCCTGGTCGACGCGAGCACGGTGCCGGGGCCGCTCGGGGTGAACCCGCAGGTGACCATCATGGCGATGGCGACGCGCGCCGCCGAACGGATCGCCGACAAGCTCCGTTGACGCGCGACGCGTGGTAGCGTGCCCCGCGATGGACGCGACGCCGTCGGGCAGCGAGCTCTTGAGCTCGTTCACTCTCTGCGCCTACATGCTCGTGATCGCGGTGGCCTCCGTCGCCGGGATCGTGGGCGCGCTCCGCGCCCGCGCGCACAGCGCGAGCGGCGCGGGGCCGCTCGCCATCGCGTTCGCCTTCGGGCTGATGATCTTCGCGGCGACGTGGTTCGCGATCTTCGAGGCGACGCCGGGCTCCCTCTTCGAGTGGAGCGAGCTGCGACGCGTCATGCTGCTGTTCGGCGGGCTCGTCGACCTGGGCGCGACCGGGGTGCTCGCGCTCGGCCTCCTGCTCACCTCGCCGCGCAAGGCCGCGCAATGAGCGACGACGCGCTGAGCCTGCTCTTCCGGCTCGTCAGCTACCTCACGATCGCGCTCGAGCTCGTCGCCGCGGTCGTCGCGGTCGCGAAGCTCCGGGCGACGCCGTCGGGGATCCTCCTCGCCCTCGGGCTCGGCGGGATCGGGCTGAAGTCCCTCATGTACACCGTGGTGTTCGCGGTCGCGATCCGACCCGCGCTGAGCGACGGCCGCTACGAGGAGGTCGAGGCCACGATGACCGCGCTCACGCTCTCGTCGAACGGGGCGGGCATGCTCGGCTGGACGCTGATCGGCGTCGGCGGCGCGCTGCTGCCGTCGAGCCTGAAGCGACTCGCCGAGCGCTGAGTCTTCGCGCTACGGCGCGTCGCAGTCCGCCTGCATCTCGATGTTCACCTCGGGGCGCGAGGCGATCGCGCACGACGCGGGGCAGAGCTCGACGTAGCCGGGCCGCGCGCCCATCGCGACGTCGGGCTCGAAGAAGAACCCGCCGGTGACGGGATCGCACAGGCTCGGGTCCGCGCGCCGCGCGACCTCGATCGGCGGCGCGCCGGGCGAGACGAGCCGCACCTCGAGCCGGTCGGGCTCGGGCAGCACGCCCGCGTGCGGGATCGCGTAGACGCACGAGCGCACGGTGCGCCGCAGCTCGTCGAAGATCGCGAGCAAGCGCGCGGTCACGTCCTCCTCGGTGCTGATCACGAGCGCCTCGCCCGTGCCCCCCGCGCGCGCGATCGCCGAGAGGTTCACGAGCGCGTCCGCCTCCTCGCTGCGCTCGAACACACCGATGACGTACGTCTCGATCCCGCTCGCCGCGCCGCCCGAGGCGAGCTCGACGACGAGCGGGATGCCCGCGCCGGGCATCGAGCCCGCGTACGGGTCGAACGAAGGATCGCACTCGGTCGGGAAGCCGTCCGTCGCGAACAGGACGATCACCTTGCTCTCGGGGTTGGTCGCGCGGCGCGCGCGGGCGCGCCGGAGGGTCCCGTCGAGCGCGGGAGCCGTCGGGGTGCCGCCCTCGGTCAGGCGCGCGCGCAGCGCCGAGACGAACGGCTCGGCCGCGCCGGGGAGCGTCGCGAGCGCGACGGCGGGCGCGTAGTCGTCGGCCGCGCAGCGCGTGCGGTTGCGGCAGAGCCCGCCCTCGACGCAGGTGGAGCCGGCCGAGCAGCCGACGGCGAAGCCCGGGATGCAGATCTGGTCGGGCCGCCCCGAGCAGAAGCCGATCGGGGCGCAGCGATCGATGGGCCGGCGGCAGTCGCTGGCGACGCGACACCACGTGCGCCCGTCCGGCTGACACAGGCCCGGCCGATCGCACATCCCGGCGGCGCCGCACGCCGCGTCGTTCACGCAGGTGAGCGGGACGTCGCGATCGACCTCGGGGAAGAACGTGAGCGCGACGCCGATCCCCGCGGACGCCGGCGCGCGGACGAAGCCCTCGAGGGCGGCCGCGACCGCCGCCGCCTTGGTCGTCCCCGCCGCGGTGCGGCTCGCCATCGAGCCGGAGCTGTCGAGCACGACGAACACGTCGAGCGTGGCGAGCACCGCGCGGCCGCGGAACGGGCGGCACATGGGGCCCGCGTCGAAGCCGCCGTCGAAGCCACCGTCGAAGCCACCGTCGAAGCCGCCGTCGGTGCCTCCGTCGGTGCCGCCGTCGGTGCCGCCGTCCGGGCCCACGCCGGCGTCGACGCCGGCGTCGCGCGCGAGCCCGCCGTCGAGCCCCGCGGGTCGCACCTCGAGATCGGTGCGCGCGCCGCAGGCGACGAGCGCGAGGGCGAGCAGCAGCGCAGGCCGGGTCACGGGGCCTAGCATTGAACGAGACGCGCGCGTGGACCAGCCGAGCGGCCGTCACGCCTCGGCGCGGCGCCCGCGGAGGCGCTCGCGCAGCCACGCGCGGCGCTCGGCCATCCGGCGGCGGCGCCCCTCGCGCAGCGACGCGATGTCCTCGCGCCGCAGCCACAGGACGGCGATCGTCACGAGCAGGATCTCGTTGCAGACCGCGAGCGCGTAGTAGACGACGGACGGCCAGATCGAGAGCACCACGAAGGCGACCGCGAACGCGGCCCCGGGGATGGCGAGCCGCCAGTCGATCGCGGGCGCGCAGAGCATGCACAGCGCCCCCCACACGAGCACCTGATGGCGGAACGTCGCGCCCACGGTCGCGTCGCTGCCGGTGAGGTGCTCGACCGCGTGCATCAGGAGCGAGCTCCCCATCGCGAGCACCACCGCCGTCGCCAGGGTGCGGTTCACGCGCGTGCGCGAGAGCGACTCGCGCGCCCAGATCCCGAGCCCGACGATGAACGCCAGGATCACCGCCTCCGAGATCAGCGGCACGACGTGCGAGCGCTCGAGGTCGTAGCCGAAGAGCCGCGCCAGCTCCGGGACGAGCGGCATGAGGCTCCACACCGTGCCGATGAGGACGCCGAGGAAGGCGCGCGTGCGGCGGCCCGCGCTCGGATCGGCGTCCTCCTGGATGCGGCGCAGCTCGGCCTCCTCGGCGCGCCGCGCCGCGCGCGCCTCCTCGACGCGCGCCGCGAGCGCCTCGGGGACCGGATCGAGCTCCGCGAGCAGCGTGCGCGCCGCCTCCGGCTCGCCCAGCGACAGCTCGTACTCGACCATCGCCTCGATCGCGCGCGCGAGCCCGCGCCGCGCCGCCTCGCCCTCGGGCCACACCTCGAGCGCGTGCTTGTACGCGAAGCGGCACTCGCCGAAGAGCCGGTAGACCGGCTCGCGCGCCTCGAGCGCGTCGTCCTCGCTCGCGCTCGCGAGCCGCGCCTCGAGCTCGGCGAGGCGCGCGTCCGCCTTGTCGGCGAGCGCCATCGCGTCGCGATGCTGCAAGAAACCTTGCAGGGCGAGGCGCAGCTGCGCCGCCGACTCGAAGCGTCCGTCCGGGTCCGGATCCATCGCGCGCCGGATCACGCGCCGCAGCTCCTCCGGCACGTCGTCGGCGAGCGGCGGGCTCGAATCGACGATCTGCGCGACGAGCTGCATCAGCCCCTCGCCCGCGTGCGGCGGGCGACCCGTCACGATCTCGTAGAGGATCGCGCCGAGCAGATACACGTCGGTGCGCTCCGAGAGCTTGCTCGTCGGCCCGCCCAGCATCTCGGGCGCCATGTAGAGCGGCGTGCCCGCCATCTCGAGCGCGTCCTTCGCGAGCGGCAGCCGCCCGCTCTCGTCGTCGCGCAGGCTCACCGCGATGCCCCAGTCGACGAGGTACACCTCGCCGAACTCGCCGATCATCACGTTCTCGGGCTTGAGGTCGCGGTGCAGGATCCCGCGGCTGTGCGCGAAGTGCACCGCGTTCGAGACGGAAAGCAGGATGCGCAGGTTCCACTCGAGCAGGTCGTCCGCCTTGAAGCGCGCGCGCACCGCGTCCGCGTCGGCGATGAGCTCGTCCCAGCCGGTGCCCTCGATCTTCTTGAGGACGATGAGCGGGCTGCCGTCGGACTCGAGCGCGAGGTCGTAGACGGGCACGACGTTGGGGTGCTCGAGGTTGCCCGTCACCCACGCCTCGCGCAGGAGCTTGATCGTCGCGCGCTCGCTCTTGGCGTCGTCCTTGAGCGTCTTGACGGCGACGGCCCGCGCGAGCGTGCGCTGGAACCCCAGCCGCACCACGCCCATCCCGCCCTCGCCGATCGTCCCGCCGAGCTCGACCTTCTGCGAGATGGTGCTCGCCGCGTTCAGGTCCGCGAGCAGGCCGATCGCGCGCTCTCCGGCCGTGTCGCCGGTGCGCGGCTCGGGCACGATCGTCGAGCTCGGGCGTGCCTCGATCGTCTTGGCGTCGACGCCGAGTCGGTCGAGCACCGCCTCGACGGTCGCGAGGAGCTCGTCGGGGATCGCCGCCACGCGCGGGGGATCGTGGGGCATCCGTCGCGCGTTGGGAAGCGCCGAGCTCACCGCGCGAGGCGCCGCAGGATGGCGCGCCCACGCGCCTCGTCGAAGTGCTCGGCGGCGAGCTCCTCGAGCGCGACGCGCACCTCCGGCTCGTCCGTGACCTCCGCCGCGACGCGCAAGCGCGCGCGGCCACCCGGCGCCTCGCGCAGCGCGATCGCCGCCGCGACCCGCTGGCTCGCCGTCGCCGCCGGGTTCCTCACGACGTCGAAGAGGCGCTCGGGCGCGAGCGCCGCCTCGCGGTAGCGCTCCGGCTGCGGTGCGCCGGCGAGCCGGCGCAAGAGGTCTTGCTCACTCGCGCTCTCGAGCCCGGCGAGCGCGACGCCCGCCTCCTCGCCGTTCGTCACCATCGCGCGCCCCTCCTCGATCAACGCCTCGACGATGCGGGCGCGCACCTCGTCCATCCCGGACAGCACGCACACCACGGTGCCATCCTCGAGCACGACGTCCACGGCGTGCGCGAGGGCGAGCGTGCGGCGGCGGCGCACCCGCGTGATCTCGCGGTACGGCACGTAGCGGGTCCGGAAGCGGCCGGTGACCGTGACCCCATCCGCCGCGAAGCGCGCGCGCCGGCGCCCGCCGCCGAAGGCCCACGTCGTCGCCATCGCGACCGGGAGCGTCGCGAGCATCCACGGCGAGATGCCGGACAGGAGCCCCGCGAGCCCGAGCGGCACGTAGCCCGCCGCGAGCTTGCCGAGCAGCCAGCGGATGTGGCCTCCGTCGTCGAGGGTCCAGCTCCGCGAGCGATCCGCGAGCGCGCGGAGCGCCTCCCCGAGCGCGGGCGCCTGCGACGGGTCGCGGAGCATGAGCCGCAGCTCGTCGCCGTCGTGGGTGATCACCTCGAGCTCGCCGCCGCCGATGCCCCACGCGGTCGCGATCTCGTCGCGCGCGACGAGGCGCTCGCCGATCCAGAGCCCCCGCTCGTCGACGCGCACGCGGCCGCCGAGCACGCGCTCGCTCGCGCCGAAGCTCACGAGCCCGGCGGCGAGGCCCAGGAGCACCGGGAAGCCGAACCCGAAGACCTCGAGCCCGAGGATCATCAGGAAGAGAGCGACCTCGAAGGGCGCGAAGAGCGGGAGGGCGGCCGCGGTCAGGAAGGGGAGCCCGGCCGTCCACGCGTAGCGGCCGAGCGTCGCGAGCCGCTTCGCGTCGACCTTCTCCGCCCGCGTGGGCTCCGCCTCGGCCACCGAGAGAGGTTAGCGCCGGTAGCGCGCCTCGCTCGCCCACGGATCGAGGACTTCGCTCCAGACCTCGCGAGTGCGCGTGCGCGACGGGCTCGCGAACGGATCGACCACCTCGCTCCAGAGGAGCGCGCGCCGGTCGCGTTGCCGCGGCTCCTCGGCCGCGAACGGATCCACGAGCTCGTCGCGCAGCGCGAGGATGATGTCGTCGTCCCACGCCGAGCGCGGGCGCGTGGAGCGTCGCTCCGCGGGCGCGGGCGCGGCGCGCGGCTGCCCGTCGATCACCGCCACGACGCTGCTCGCGAGCGCGGTGAGCCGATCGCGCAGCTCGCGCGTGCTCTCGACGCGATCGGTGATCCACGCGACCTGGCCGCCCGCCTCGTAGCGCAGCACCCAGCGGTTGGGGCGCTGGAACGCGATGCTGAGCCGGCCGTGGGCGAGCGGCGCGCGCTCGTCCGTCATCCGGATCAGCTCGCGCCGCGTCGACGCGGCGATCGCGCTCGTCAGCCGCGCTTGGTTGAGCTGCACGTCGCCGGCGTCGATCACCAAGACGATCGTGTCGTCCTGCGCCGCCGCGGCGGCGGCCCCCGACGCGAGCGCGAGACCGAGAAGAGCGAGCCCGAGCCGTTGCACGCCGGGCACGATAGCAGACGTTCGCGGCAGAGGCCGCGGCTCAAACCGGCGACAGGTACACCGCGACGATGTACCCGACGAACGCGAGCGCGAGCACGCCGCCCTCGAGGCGCGAGATGTGGCTCGGGCGCAGGAAGAAGCGCGCCATCAGGAAGAAGAGGAGCGTCACGCCGAACATCACCGGCAGATCGCGCCGCAGGACGTACACGTCGAGGTCGGCGGGCGCGATGATCCCGGGCAGCGCGAGCACCCCGAGCGTGTTGAACATGTTGCTGCCGATGACGTTGCCGACGGCGAGGTCGTGCTCGCCGCGGCGGGCCGCCATGACGCTCGCCGCGAGCTCGGGGAGGCTCGTACCGACGGCGACCACGCTGAGCCCGATCACCAGCTCGTCCACCCCGAGCGCGCTCGCGACCTCGACCGCGCCCCACACGAGCAGCCGCGCGCTCCCGAGCAGGAGCATCAACCCGAGGGCGACCCAGAGGACCGCCTTGGCGTTCGAGAGGTCCTCGGGGATCGCGTCGGGGTCGTGCTCGTCGGGATCCTCCGAGCGCATGCCGAGCCAGACGACCCAGCCCATCATGACGACGAGGCCGACCGCGAGGACGACGCCGTCGATGCGGCCGAGGTTGCCGTCCAGCATGAGGCCCGTCGCGAGGAGCATGCACGCGACGAGCACCGGCAGCTCGCGGCGCAGCACCGTGCCCTTCACGTTCATCGGGGCGACCATCGCGGCGGCGCCGAGCACGAGCGAGATGTTGGTGATGTTCGAGCCGATGGCGTTGCCGACGCAGAGCTCGGCGCTGCCCGTGGCCGCGGCGACGGCGGAGACCAACAGCTCGGGCGCGCTCGTCCCGAACCCGACGATCGTCAGCCCGATCACCAGGGCGGAGACCCCGAAGTTGCGGGCCATCGCGGCGGCCCCGAGCACGAAGCGATCGGCGGCCCAGACCAGGATGACGAAGCCGACGACGATCGCCGAGATGGACAGCAGCCAGTTCAGAGCAACAGCCTCCGGAAGCCGGCACTATAAGACGCCATGCGCCGCCCGCATGAAAAGGGAGATCGTGCGCCGGTCGAGCCGGACGCCCGCTTCGAGGCCCACGCACCGTTCGGGCCGGGCGAGGACCTCGGGCCGTTCAGGCTGCGGCCGGGTCGTGGGGCGAGCGCGCTGCTCGGGGCGCCGGCCCGGCTGGCCGCGTGGCGCGAGGGCCTCTCGCGCACGCCGGTTGCGCTGCGACCCGAGGTGCTGGCCGACGCGGGCGACGCGATCCTGCTCGGCCCGCTCGCCCCGCTCGAGGATCCGCGCGCCGCGCTCGAGGCGCTCGGACGCGGGCCAGCCGCCGCGGTGCGCGGCACGCGGCGGGCGGTCCTCGACGCGCTCGACCCCGAGCGCCGCCTCGCCCGCGCGCTCGGGCGGCTCGGGCTGCCCCGCCGCGACGTCGACCGTTACCTCGACCACGCGATCGAGGCGCGCGCGCGGACGATCCCCGTCGGGTTCGGCGGTCAGGGGCTGCGCGCGTGGCGCCGCGCGGGCGAGCGCCCCGTGATGCTCCGGCTCGATCGGGCGGCCCCCGAGGGCTGGCTCGCGCTCGAGCGCGCCGCCCTCGAAGCGGACCTCGAAGCGGACCTCGACGCAGAGGACGACCCGGAGGTCGCCGCGCTCGCGCGGCTGGCCGTCGCGCTCGGCGAGGCGGTGCGCGCGGGCGCGCCGTCGCGCGCGCTCGCCGTCGCCGCCTCGCTCGTCACGCCGGCGCGCGAGCCCGACCGCGTGCGCGTGCGCATCGACGGCCCGCCGGTCACCGCCGAGCTCTGGGAGCCGCCCGGCGCCGAGGTCGACGCGCGCCGCGCGCGCTGGCTGCTCGCGAACCTCGACGGCCTCTCGGTCGCGGGCGGTGTGGTCCGCGTGCGGACCGAGCCCCCGATCCGCGCGGGCCGCCGCGCCACGCACCGGGAGCCGCGCGCGCGCCGCGAGCGCCGGCTCTTCTCGCGCTGGGATCGCGAGGTCGCGCTCGACGACGAGGCGCGGGTCGGGCTGACGCCGGAGGCGCTCGCCCTCGCGATCGCTGCGCGCGCGGCGGGCGTGGTGCTCGACGGCACGTGCGGCGCGGGCGGGCTCGCCATCGCGCTCGCGCGCACCGCGAGCGTGGCGCGCGTGATCGCGGTCGACCGCGACGCGGCGCGGCTCGAGGTGACGCGCCACTACGCCGCGCGCTACGGCGTCGCCGAGCGGATCGAGCTCGTCCACGGCGACGTCCTCGAGGTGCTGCGCGCGCGCCGCGCCGACGTGCTCGTGCTCGACCCTCCGTGGGGCGGGCGCGACTACGACCGCGCGCGCGTCCCGCTCGACGCGCTCGGGCTCGACGTCGCGACCGCGCTCGAGCGCTTCGGCGACGGACACGTCCTGTTGAAGCTCCCGCGCAGCTTCGACCCGGCCACCCTCCCCGGCGGCCCCTGGCAGCTCGAGCTGCTCCTCGACGAGCGCGAGCAGCCCAAGCTCCTGCTCGCCGAGCGCCCGCCGCGCGCGGGGGCTCAGGGGCAGGGGTGCGCTTCGTTCCACGCCTCGACCGACGGGAAGAGCCCGTCGGGCGTCTCGTAGACGGGCTCGCAGTCGTCCTCGGCGTCCTCGAACACGATGTAGCCGGTGCGCACGCCGCAGCGCAGCAGGGTCACGCTCGTCGCGGCGCGACGCAGACACTCCGGCTGGCAGCCGCCGGCGGCGAGCGCGGCGGGCAGGTCGTCGTACCGCACGCCGCGCAGCGTGTAGTACTCGGGGCAGGCGGACGCAGGCGCGTCGATCGGCGCGAAGCGCCGGACGTAGACGTAGCCGGCGCCGCAGTCGGTGATCCACACGTCGAAGTCGAGGTAGTCGCACTCGACGCCGCCGTCGCTGGCCGCGGCGTCGCTCGAGGCCGCGTCGCTCGAGGCCGCGTCGCTCGAGGCCGCGTCGCTCGAGGCGTCGCTCGGGGCCGCGTCGCTCGAGGCCGCGTCCTGGGGCGCGGCGTCGGCCGGCGCGCTCGCGTCGAGCGCGCCGCCGTCCATCGCGCCCGCGTCGAGGGTGCCGCCCGCGTCACGCGCGCCGCCATCCTCACCGCCCTGCGCCCCTCCACAGCCGGCGAGCGCGACCGAGAAGAGCACCCACGAGAACGACAGCGACGCGCGGTGGAGCATGGCCATCCCGTACCCCCGCGCTCGCGCGCGAGCAACGCGGCCCGCGGAGCACAGAAAAGAAGTGCGCACTCACTTTCTTCTGCTAGCGTTCGTTCCGTGCCGCAGGCTCGTCCGACGCAGGCTCGCGCGATCGCCACGAGGGCCCGCCTCGTGGAGGCGGGGGCCGCCCTGCTCGCTCGAGATGGCTTGCGCGGCACGACCACCGCCGCCGTCGCCGCGCGCGCGGAGGTCTCCGAGGGCGCGCTCTTCAAGCACTTCCCGACGAAGGTGGAGCTGCTCGCCGCGTGCGTGGAGCAGGTGCTCGCCGGGCTCGTCGACGAGTTCCGCGCCGGGCTCCCGCGGCGCAGGCCGCCGACGCTCGAGGGGCGGGTGCGGCTCGCGGTGGCGGAGCTCTGGCGCGTGTTCGGGCTGCCCCCGATGCAGGGGCTCTTCGAGGTCTACCTCGCGGCGCGCACCGACCCGGATCTGTCGAGGGCGATCGAGCCGCTGCTCGAGGCGCACGGGCGGCGCATCCACGACGAGGCGCGCGCGCTCTTGCCGGAGCTCGCCGCGCACGCGGCCCTCGAGCAGAGCGTCGACGCGATCGTCTGGGCGATGCAGGGCGCGGCGATCGGGCCGTTCACGCGCGACGCGTCGCACGCGCTCGCGTTCTTCGAGCGGCTCGCGCTCGACGAGCTCCGAGCAGCGGCGGCCCCGCGCTCGAACGGGAAGGGGAGGCGCTGAGGTGTCGACGCTCATCTACTACGCGATCCCCGCGTTCCTGCTGACCGTCGGCGCCGAGGCGCTCTACGCGCGGCACGCGCGGCGCACCGGGCGCGCCGCGGCCGACGGCGCGCCGCTGCGCGGCTACGAGCCGCGCGACACGTTCGCGAGCCTCACGATGGGCGTCGGCAACGTGATGCTCGCCGCGCTCGTGAAGGGCGCGGTCGTGCTGCTCTGGGCGTGGCTCTACGAGCACCGCGTCTTCGAGCTGCCGGTCGGCGCGTGGTGGGTCTGGGCGCTGCTCTTCGTCGGCGAGGACTTCTGTTACTACTGGTTCCACCGCGCGCACCACGAGGTGCGCCTGCTCTGGGCCGCGCACGTCAACCACCACTCGAGCCGTCACTACAACTTGTCGACCGCGCTGCGGCAGTCGTGGACGACGCCGTTCACTGGGGTCCCGTTCTGGCTGGTGCTCCCCCTGCTCGGGTTCCACCCCGCGATGATCCTGGTGCAGCAGGCGATCTCGCTGCTCTACCAGTACTGGCTGCACGTCGAGTGGATCGGAAAGCTCGGGCCGCTCGAGTGGATCTTCAACACGCCCTCGCACCACCGCGTGCACCACGGGCGCGACGCGCGCTACCTCGACCGCAACCACGGCGGGATCTTGATCGTGTGGGACCGCCTGTTCGGGACGTTCGAGCCGGAGCGCGAGACGCCCGACTACGGGCTGACGACGAACCTCGAGACGTTCCACCCGGTGCGCATCGCGTTCCACGAGTGGGTGGCGATCGCGCGCGACGTGGCGAAGGCGCGCTCGCTGCGCGCCGCGCTCGGCTACGTGCTCGGGCCGCCCGGCTGGCGACCGGACGGTCGCGGCGAGACGAGCGCGGTGCTGCGGGCGCGCGCGCTCGAGACCCGCGCGCGCGAAGTCGCAGCCGCCGAGTAGGCGACGCGGCTCGAAGGGCTCGCGCAGAGACTCATACCTCGACGACGCCCGAGAACACGCGCCGCGCGGGCCCCGTCATCAGGACCGGCGCGCCTGGCGCGCCGACGCGGATCACGAGCTCGCCACCGGGCAAGCGCACGACCACGTCCTCGCCCCGGCGCGCGCGGCCCGTCTCGACCGCGGCGACCCCCGCCGCGCACGCGCCCGTGCCGCACGCCTCGGTGAAGCCGACGCCGCGCTCCCAGACGACGAGGTCGAGGCCCGCCTCGGTCCGCGTGGCGAAGCCCGCGTTGACGCGCGCGGGGAAGCGCGGATCGCGCTCGAGCACCGGGCCGACGCGCGCGGGATCGACCGCGTCGAACGTGACCGCATGCGGGTTGCCCATCGAGACGGCGGTGACGCGGAGCGCGACGCCGCCGACCTCGATCGGCTCGTCGACCCACGGCGCCGGGGCGTCGAGCGGGAGGTCGCGCGGCGCGAGCGAGGGCGGGCGCATGGCGACCTCGACGCGGCCGTCGCCGAGCACGCGCACCGCGTGCGGACCGGCGTCGGTGTCGAGCTCGAACGCGTCGCCGACGAGGCCGCGCGCGTGGAGGTAGAGCGCGACGCAGCGCACGCCGTTGCCGCACATCTCGGGCGCGCTCCCGTCGGCGTTGCGCACGCGCATGAACGGGCGCCCGCCCTCGACGCCGGTGACGAGCACGCCGTCGCCGCCGACGCCGCGGTGCCGATCGCAGAGGCGCTCCGCGACGCCCGGCGCGAGCGCCGCCCCCTCGCCGACGACCAGGAAGTCGTTGCCGAGCCCTTCGTACTTCTCGAAGCGGAGCTCCACGCGGAAGCTATAGCGCCGATCGCGCGCGATCGAAGACCCCTTTCGAGGGGCCGCGCGCGCTCGGGCTCGGCACGCTATGGCGAGGCGAGCGCGTGCGGTACATTGCCGCGCATGGATCCCTTGACGATCGGCGCGTTCGCGCTCGCGGTCGTGTTCGCCGTGATGTGGCTGCTCCAGTGGCGACGCGCGGGCGAGCTCGAGGAGCGCGTGCGCGAGCTCGAGGCGAAGCGGGCCGAGCCGTTGCCGCCACCGCGTGAGCCACTGCAAGCGGCGCCAGAGCCAGAGCCAGAGCCAGAGCCAGAGCCCGAGCCAGAGCCCGAGCCAGAGCCAGAGCCCGAGCCAGAGCCAGAGCCAGAGCCAGAGCCCGAGCCCGAGCCCGAGCCAGAGCCAGAGCCAGAGCCCGAGCCCGAGCCCGAGCCCGAGCCCGAGCCCGAGCCCGAGCCCGAGCCCGAGCCCGAGCCCGAGCCCGAGCCTGCGCCGCCGCCCAAGCCTGCGCCGGTCGCGCCGCAGCCCGCGCCGGACCTGCGCATCAAGGCGCTCAAGATCGTCGCCGAGGCGTACGAGACCTGCCGCTACCTCGACTTCGACGCGATCGTCGAGAAGCCCTCGACTTACCGCGTGACCGTGCCGATCACCGCCGCCAACGGGCCGGCGATCCGCTTCCTCGAGGCAGGCATGTTCGCGTGCCTCAAGAAGGTCGAGATCGAGGGCTCGAACGCGCGCCTCTACATCGACAGCTCCAAGGGACCGCCGTGAGCGAGCGCGCCGAGGGGGGCGGCTGCCTCAAGGCCTCGCTCGCGATCGGCGTCCTGATGGTCGTCGCCGCGCTCGCGATCGAGATGATGCCGGAGCGCTTCGAGCTCGCCGAGCTCTTCGACCCCGGACCGACGGATCCCTACGCGGACGAGGCGCCTGCCCCGTACGTGTACGAAGCACCGACGCCGCCGCCGCACACGCAGCATCCCGACGCGCCGGCCCCGTACTACGCGCCCGAGGCGCCGGCCGCCGAGCCGCCGCTCGAGGACCTCCTCGACGAGCCGCTCGTCGAGGACGTGGTCGCGCCCGACGACGAGCCCGGCGACGACGCGCCGGGCAACGTGCTCGTCTGGCACGTCGAGGCGCCCGGCACGCCGCCCGTCGCGTGCGTCCTCTACGTCACGGTGCCGGGCGACGACGACGCGCCGCGCGGGCCGATCGGGCTCGCGTGCGCGGACGGCCGCTCGTTCGAGGGCGACGCGGACGGAGGCGAGCTGACCGACGTCGAGCTCACCGCGGGCATCGCGTCGCGGCTCGTGCTGCAGCCGCTCGAGGGGCGCGATCGCGCGGGCAGGCCCACGCGCCTCGCGGTCGACACCGGGCGCCACGAGCTCTCGCTCGGCGACGTCCGCATGTTCGTCGAGGAGCTCAGCGTGCCCGAGGCCCCCGAAGAGCGCGGGACGCCGAGCGCGGTGAGCGAGCCGATCTTGCGCCTCGCCGTGCCGACGGAGGTCAGCGGCCCGATCCCCGACGCGATCGCGATCGTCCGCGGCACGGGCCGCGCGCCGCGCGCGCGCGACCCGGTCTGCGAGCTCACCGCCGGGCCCGCGGTGTCGAGCACCTTCAGCTGCCGGGTGCTGCTGCGCTGCCGCGGCGAGCTCATCTACGGCGCGGGCACGAGCGGCTACAACCGCTGCGTGGTGCGCGGCGGCGCGGTCGTCACCGCCAACGACGGAGGCTCCTCGCGCGTCGACACCGACCCGCGCCTCGAGCTCGACCTCGACCGCAACCACCTCGTCGTCTCCGACGAAGGCGATCGCGGCGAGTGGTCCGTGACCTTCCAGCTCCTGGCGGACCCGCGCGTCGGCCCCGACGTGACGTACGACGGCCGCTTCCGCGCGGCGGACGGCCGGAGCGGGCGCTTCACGCTGCGCCCGTTCGGCTCGCCTCCGGTCCTCGCGTTCGATCAGGCGCGCGAGCCGCTCGCCGCGACGGCGGGCCGCTTCGGCAGCGGCGAGTACGCGATCCTGCGCGAGAGCGGTCGCGTGCACCTCGCGTTCGGACGCGGCGGCCGCGCGATCGCCGGAGCGCTCGAAGGCCGCGCCGTGTGGGGCTTCGCGCCGCGCGGCCGCTGACGCGTCGCGGCCCCGAAGGGCGGCGCCTTCGCGTACCATGGCGCGCGAGGGGCGCGCCGTAGGCGGCCTGCGCTCCACCCCACCGAGTGAAACGCGCCCACGTACCGCGGCCGAAGCGCACGGCGAGCGGCATGGGTGTGGTCAACGCGCGGTCAGCTCGACGCCGTCCTCCCAGAACACGAACGGCAGCGCCACCGACGCCGCGACGACCGCGCCGAGGACACCGCTCGCGACGAGCGGCTCCTCGCCCATCGCGAGCCCGATCACCGCGGCGACGAGCCCGAGCAGCGGCCCGACGATCAGCGCGATCAGGCCGCCGATGCGCGCGTCCTCGCGGTCGTCGAAGCGGACGTGGACCTCGGCGCCGTCGTCGAAGGCAAGCCGGCGCGCGGCGGGCTGCGGGGAGTCGCCCGCCGCGCGCGACACGCCGAAGAGCTGCGCGCCCGCCGGCACCGTCGCCTCGCACGGCGTGCGGCAGAGCGCGCGGAAGCGCCACGGCAGGACGTCGAACGAGCCCGGCTGACCCGCGGCGAGCGCGTACGCGCCGACCTCGAGGTGCAGCTCGAGCGGTGGATGCGCAACGAAGCGGACGCGCACCGGCGGCGGCTCGTCGTCGAGCGCGGGCGGGGCGGCGGGGCGATCCACCGTCGCGAGCTCGACCGCGCGCACCTCGTCCGCCGCGAGCTCGAGCGTCTCCCCGCTCGCCGTCGTGATCACCACGCGCCCCTCGGGCTCGTAGCGCTCCACGAGGCCTCGCAGCGTGCGCCCGTCGCGCAGCGTGACGACGTCCTCGAACGGGGCGCGCTCGACGGGAGGCACGACCTCGTCGGCGGGCGCATCGGCGACCGGCTGCGCCGCGACCTCGTCGCCCTCCTCCGCGAGGTCCTGGGCGTGCGCCGTCGCCGCCAGGGCGAGCCAGCCTGCGAGCGCGAGCCGCGTCACGGCTCGACCTCGATCCGCGCCTCGTCGGGGAACAGCATGAGCGAGAAGCCCACGATCGCGACCGCGAGGCCGGCGACCACGCTGCTGATGAACAGCGCCTCGCCGACCTCGCCCTCGGGGTCGATCGCGTACGCGGCCAGGCCCAGGGCGGCGCCGCCGAGCACCCCCGCGAGCGCCGTGATCACTCCGTCCGTGCGCAGGCCGCTGCGGTCCTCGTAGCGCAGCGTGAGCGTCGAGGCCTCGGCGAAGCCGCGCGGCTTCTCGATCACGAACGGCGATCGGACCCCGCTCGCGATCGCGAGCACGGACGCGTCGGCGGGCAGCCGCGCCTCGCAGGGGGCCGTGCACACGCGCTCGAAGTAGCGCGCGACGCCCTCGGGCTGACCGCTCAGCCCGCGCAGGATCGCCGCCGATGTCCCGGTCCGCTGCGGCACGGGCGCCGCGCCGTCGCGCAACAGGTAGAGCGTGAGGTCGCCCGCGTCGCTCAGGATCCGCACGCGCGGCCGTGGCGGCGCGAGCGCCGGCACCTCGAGCCGGATCACCTCATCGATCTCGGCGGCGGACAACCCCAGCGTCTCGCCGCTCGGGAGGCGGATGACCGTCCGCTCGCCCGGCCGGTGCTCCACGACCACGCCGCGCAGGCGCGTCCCGTCGCGCAGGTGCACGCGATCGGGCGCCGGATCGCCCTGCGCCGCCGCAATCGCTGGCGCGAGCCACCCGGCGACCAGCGCCGCGCACACGAGCGTCCTCGCCGTCCGCATCGGCGTGACGTTGGGCGCGAACCCCCGCCGGGGCAAGCGATGCGCGGCGAGGACGCCCATGCCCGGCTGCCGGAACCCTGACCTGAGCGGCGACGTCGGACATGAGGGGGCCCAGACACGAGAGGCAGAAGCCACGCCGCTTGCACGCGAACGCGACGAGCATCTCGTGACGCAGCGACGGCGCCTGAGCCGCACCGCGCCCGCTGCGCGACGCGGCGTCGAGGACATCATCGTCGCCGAAGGTCCCGCTCGATCGCACGCGTACGCGGCCTCACCGGCCTGAGCGGCGCGCCGAACGGACCCCACTGAGCCCGCCAGACCTCGGCAGTGTTCGTCGTGGCGGGCTGGAACGTGTACCAATCAAGACCGCTGGCTCGCAGCCGTGCACGCGTACAAAGCGTCATTGACCGCCGCCAGGTTCGGCGTCCCACTGCTCTGGAGCTCTTGGAGAACAGGAACGAGTGACGGGCTCGCATAGTTCTCCGCCGCCTCGAGAAGGGTCACGCCTTCGATTCCAGATTCGAGAGTGCTGCGGAGCCAGCGCAGCCCCTCCGGATCGGAGATGCGACTCAAAGCGCGAGCGGCTTCGGCCGCGACATCGATAGTCCCGTCGGACAACAACTTCACGAGCACGAAACGAGCCGCGCGGATTGCTTCGGGATCCAGCTCCGCCAACTGGAATGCCGACCACTCGCGGACCGTTGGCTCGGAATCGCAAGCCAGCGACATCAGCACTTCGCAGTTACCTCCCGCCGGAAGGCGTGCCGCAGCAAAAGCAACCGCCAGCCGGACCGCTCTGCTGGCATCCTCACTCAAGCCAGCCACATCGTCCGCCGTGTCCTCGTACGCTAGGTGCGCAGCGGCGTAAACGGCGGCCTCACGTACGGTCGCGGACGGATCGCGAAGCGCCGACCGCACGATCCCGTGAGTCTCGGCGCGAAACGGTCGTTCTGGCCCGCCCAACTGCGACAGCACTGCTAGCGCAGTTGCCTTCATGGTTTCGCCAACCGCATCTGCCTCATAGAGATCCCTCGCAAAGGCGAAGGCTCGGAGTCCCCCGTACGCATGCATCCACCTCACCGCGCTCCAGAAGGACTCAGAGTCGGGATCCGCGGCGAGCAGCGCCTGTCTTGTCTCCTCGAATGTGGAAGGCACGTAAGACCCTTCATCTAGCGGCGACGACGATGATCGAGCGGCTCAGGAGCGGTCGCGCGCCACTGGGACGACGGCGAGACCGCAGGCGTCGCAGCGAGCGTGGGCGTGTAGCGCCGAGGCGAGGAAGGGGTGCGCGCAGCTCGGGCATCGGACCTCGCGCGTCACCGTGGACGGGCTCGTGCGCGGCGTGCCGACCAGCCCGAGGTTCTGGCAGACGGCGCAGCGCGTGCGCTCGAGCGGGACCTCCGCCGGAAGATCGTAAGCGAGCGCGCAGCGTGGACAGCGCAAGCCCACGGAGAAGCCGCGCTCGATCGCGGTCGCGAGCGCGGAGGTCCACGCCTTCGCGACGCGCGGCCCCGTCGGCGACGGCGAGCGCTCCACCCACGACGGCTCCGGAACGCGCATCGGCGTCACGGCGCGGCGCACCACCGTGTTCCCCACGAGGGAAGCGATCACATCGTCGATCGCACCGGACGGCCACGCGAGCAACGGGTGGCCCTCGCGCGCGAACACCATGGCTTCGGCGGCGGTGGGCGTGTCGACGACGGCGAGCCACGCGATCTCGGGGAAGCGCCGGAAGAGGTGCTTCTCGAGCCGCTCGACCGCGTCCATCGAAGTGACGCAGGCCGCCAGCGCCGGGATCGGGGTAAGCCATCGCGCTCGCTCGATCTCGGGCGCGCATCGGAGGAAGGCGTGGAGGCAGAAGCGGAGCGCGTCGTCCGCGAGCGGCTCCACCGCGCCGCGCAGCGAGGGCGTCCGCTGCGCGTCGAGGGCGGCCGCGGCGAGCGCTCGACGGCGAGACTCCCCCCCGTGCTCGTGCGGGACGACCATCGGCACGCGGCGCCACCCCGCCAGCGACGCCCGTGGCCCGATGCCTACCGCGCCGACGCGCCACCGGCGGGCCAGCTCGGAGCGGGCGAACGCGGCGAGCGCCGTCAGGTCCGCCTCGGAGTCGCAGCGCACCGCGATCGCCGCGGCGACACGCGAGCCTTCACTCGACGTGTCGACGTAGTGGATGGCCCCCGAGAAGCCGGCGAACGCCGCCTCGAGGAGCGCGAGCGGCGCCGCGCGTACCTCGCTCGCGTCGAGCTCGAGCGGCTCGGGCGCGGGACGAGCCGCCGGGGGGATCGGCTGCGTGCGCCGGTACCACGCGCGGGCCAGCGCAGCGTCGACGGTCCCCTCGTCGCCTTCGCCCCAGCCGAGCTCGGGCGCGCCCCAATGCTCGTCGCTGTCGCTCGCGCGCGCGACGACGGGGCCGACGCCCGCGCGCGCGAGCCGGCCGAGCGCGACGCGCAGGCTCGCCTCGTCCTCGACCTCGAGCGCGAGGACGTCGGGCTGCTCGGCGCGACCCGGACACACGCCGGCGCGCACGACGCCCCACGAGAGCATGAGCTCGAGCCCCTGCGCGGTGAGCTCGCGGACGTCGGCCGCGGGCGTCGTGAGCGCGTCGAGGAGCACGGCGGATCGTGAGAACGGGTCGGACGAAGCGAGCGCGCGCGCGCGGGCCCCGACCACGTACCAGGTCGCGTCCCCCGCCGCCGGATCCCACGCCGCCACGAAGTCGAGGGGCGCGCTCGCGAGCACGTCGTCTTGCTCGAGCCGAGCCAGGAGGGCGCGGGCCGCCGCCTCGTCCGCGGCGCGCAGCAGCAGCGCCGCGCGTCCGTCGCGCTCGGGCGACGCGACGAGCGCGTGGACGTCGAGCGGCTCGACCCCGCCGAGGGTCGCGAGGAGCCGCGCGAGGATCTCCGTCGCGGGCGGGCCGATCGGCTCGAGCGGCGCGGGCAGCTCGAGCCATCCTCGCGCAGACGGACGCGACGCCACGGACGCGACCGAGGGCGCGGGGCCCCGGCGCGCCGTCCCCTCGGCGATCGCGCGCGGCGGCGCGACCGCCTGTTCCTCACCGGCCGGCGCGCCCGCATCGAGGCCCCCCTCGTCGAGCGGCGCGAGATCGGCCGGCGCGGTGGCGAGGATGACGCGGGTCAGCGCCTCGTCGAGGCGGACGCGCACCTCGGCCGCGCGCGCGTCGGGCACCAGCGCCGCGTTCGCGGCCACGAGGTGCTCCACCGCCCTGACGACCCCAGAGAGCACCTCGTCGTCGAGCAACGCGACGGCGGCCTCGTGGAGCTCGGCGACGGAGCGCGCCTCGGCCGCGGCGCACTCGGCCCCCGCGAGCTCGCCCTCGGCGCGGGCGCGTCCCAGGCCGTCGACTCGACCGTGCTCGAGCACCCAGCGGGCGTCCCGCGCGCGCCCGCTCGCCTCGAGCACACGATCCCGCGCGCGCTCGGCCGCGGCGTGGTGTTCGGCTCGCGCCTGCAGCGGCTCGCCGAGAGCTCGCTCGATCGCCGCCCGCACCGCCGGCGCGAGCGCGTCGCCGACGGGCCGCGCGAAGTGGACGCGCCGGAGCGTCGCCGCGAGCTGCCCGTCGGCGCGCACGACCGTGCCGCCCAGCTCCACGCGACAGAGCCAGTCTCCCTTGCCGAGCGGCAGCGCGTCGAGCAGGCGCGCTCGCGCGTGCAGTCCGGCGCGCCCGGGGATCGGCGTGCCGTCGAACCGGTGGACTTCCCCTCGCGCGACCGGACCGTGCGTCAGCCAGAAGCCCATGCAGCGCGGCGAGCTCGCGCGCGCAGACGCGGGCTCCGGCGCAGGCGGCGCCGGGCGTGAGCGCCGGAGAAGCCGCCACAGCCCCATGCGACCATCGTGGCAGCGAGCGCGGCGCGCGACCACCCATCGCCTCCCGCGCGCGGTCGCGCCGTCACCCGCCGCGACACACGCGGGCGACGCGACGCAACGACACGGGCGTCGCCGACGCCTCCGCGGGGACGAAGAACGTCCGGTCGGCCTCGTCGCACGGGCTCGCTGGATCGCCCTCGACCCACGCGTGCACGCCGCCGCGACCGCGCACGGTCGCCTCGAACGCGCCGCGCGCGTCGGTGGTCACGACCTCGTCGCCGACGCGCACGCGGAGCCCGGCCGTGCGCGGGCCGTCCTCGGTCTCGAGCGTGGCGACGCCGGTGACGCGGATCTCCGGGTCCGGGCGCGTCGCCCGGCCGGGTCGATCATGATCGCGTGCGCGCCGTCGTCGAGCACGAGCCGATCCGCGTCGGCGTGCACCTGACCGCCACCGCGCAGCCCCCAGCGCGCCGATACGGCTCCGTCGCGCGCGTCGAGGCGCCACAGCGTCCCGTAGATCCCGCGCGCCCAGACGACGTCGCCGCGCGCGACGACGCTGCGCACCGGCTCGGGCGTGCGGATCGTCCAACGCACGGCGCCGGTCGCGAGGTCCACCACGGCGACCGCGCCCGCCTCCGCGGACGCGAGCCCTCCGAGCACGAGCGCGTCGCCCGCGAGCACCGCCACCAGCGTGGCGAAGCCGAGGTCGCGCCCGAAGAGGTGCTGCTCGCTCGCGCCCGTCGCCGCGTCGAGCACCAGCACCTCCGAGCCCGAGACGGCGATCGCGGCGACGCGGCGGCCGTCCGAGGACAGGCCCATGCAGTCGCCCGGGCCGCGCCCCATGCCGGGGCCGTAGGCCGCGTCGCACTCGGCCTGCCAGACCAGCGCGCCCGTCTGCGCGTCGAGCGCCACGAGCGCGTGCGTGCCGTAGCTCGACGCGTAGACCCGCGCGCCGTCTGCGGCGAGCGCGCCGTGCGACCAGCTCAGGCCCGAGTCGGGCTCGTGGCGCCAGCGCTCCGCGCCGCTCGTGATGTCGTGCGCGACGAGCGCGAGGGTGCGGCCCGTCGCGACCACGAGCGCGCCGGCCGTCGCGACCGCGCGGACGCGGCACGCGTCGAACGACGGCCCCAGACAGCGCACGCGCCACGCTTCCGCGCCGGCGGCGTCGCACACGACGAGCGCGCCGGGCTCCGCCTCGGCCACGAGCCGCCCGGCGAGCAGCGACGCGCGCGGCTGATCGTCGAACCCGTTCGCGCGCGGCGGCGGCGTCGCGCGCGCGCGGACCGCGCCGCTCGCCGCGTCGAGGAGCACCACCTCGGCGCCGTCGTCTGCGAGCACGAGCGGCCCGTCGAGCCGGAGCGCGAGCGCCCCGGCGCGCTCGACCCGCCAGACGACCGGGATCGTCCCGTCGTCCGCGTCCTCGGCGCGCTCCGCGGCCGGCGCGGCGCGAGGCGTCGCCTGCGCCGTGCCGCACCCGAGCACCGCCAGCGACGAGAGCAAGAGCGCGCGCGCGATCCTCATTCCGAGAGCATACGAGGTCCGAGGCGCGGCGGGTCCATGGCGCGTCGACCGCATCGAACGGCCGCGCGCGCCCTCGTACGAACGCCGCCGATCCCTCGCCCACCCAGCCCTCGCGGACGGTTGAAATTTCGAAGGAACCGCGGCTCCACGCCCTCAGCAATCGATTCGAGGCGGCTGTCGAGATGATCGAGCCTCCGCGTCGCGTCGTATGGAACCTCCACTCCCAGACCGCGGATCCGAGGCGCTCGGCGTCGTCGCAATAGCGAGGCGCGACCTCGGCGAAGGTCGCGACAGCGTCCTGATCCGTCGGAAGCGATCCCGACACACTCACCGACGCGATCGCGTCCTCGTCGCGAACATCCATCGCCTTCACCACGTCGTCATGTGCGATGCCTGTCGAGCCGCGGACGTCGTCGTCGAGGTCGGACACGGGGCTCATGGCGACGTGAGGTCGTCTCGGTCGATGCGGCGCTCGCCGCTCCCGACCGACGCAGGCAAGGTCGTGCGCTCGATGCGCGCGTCGAACCGCGCTCCGCCGAAGGCGTCGAGCTCGCGCACTTCGGCGCCGGATACCTCGAAGACGACGATGCTGCGCGGGGACGGGTCGCTCGTGCCGATCAGCGGGCGAGGCCCGCTCCCGACGCACGCCATCGACACGAGGCGCAGCGGGCCGCGGCGGCCGGGGTAGTACGCGTGGTGGTGGCCGCTCACGAAGAGCGTCACGCCGTGTCGCACGAGCAGCGCCTCGAGCGCGGGATCGCCGATGTGCTCGGTCTCGCGGCCGACCGCGAACGGGTAGAGCGGTACGTGCCCGTAGACGATCTTCACCGGGTAGCCGGCGCCGCGGGCGAGCTCGGCGTCGAGCCACGCCATCTGCTCCGACGAGAGCGCGCCGACGGTCGTGTCGTCGAGCGAGACGAAGAGGGCCTCACCCATCGTGAAGCTGTAACGCAACGGGTAGTGCGTCGCGTCCTGCCAGCCGACGTCGGGCACGCGGCGCGTCCACTCGTCCACGAAGACGGCGCGCTCCGCGCGGAACGACGCGTAGCCCGACGCGTCGTGGTTGCCGGGCGTCACCGCGAAGGGGATCCCGGCCGCCGCGAGCGGGTCGCTCACCGCGGCGTGGAAGCTCGCCCACATCGCGCGGTAGTCGAGCCCAGCCTGCTGCCCCGCGACCATGTCGCCCGTCGAGAGCACGAGGTCGGGCGCGAGCGCGACGATCCGCGCGACGGCGGCGTGCACGGCGCTGCCGTAGGTGGTGCTGCCGTAGCTCCCGTTGAGGTCGCTGAGCACGACGACGCGCAGCGGGCGGCCCGCGTCCGGCGCGAGGGCCGCGTCGTCCGCGAGGGCCGCGTCGTCGCCCGCGTCGCGCCCGGCGTCATCGAACGCGTCGGGGCCGGCGTCGGGCCGCGCCGCGTCCATCGCGAGCCCGCCGTCGTCGAGGACCGGCTCGCCCGCGCAGCCGGCGAGCGCGAGGAGCGCGAGCGCGACGCTCCAACGGCTCGCCGCTCGGCTCGCGTGTCCGCCCACCGCGCCAGCGTAGCGCCACGCCGGCGCGCGCGCGACAGCGCGCCCGCTCGACGGGGGGCGCCCACGCCGTACCATGGAGCGGTGCTCCCGCCCGACACGCCTCGGACGCCCGAAGTGGCGATCCCCGTGACCGTCATCACCGGGTTCCTCGGCGCCGGCAAGACCACGCTGCTCAACGCGTGGCTCGAGGAGTACGCGCAGGGCGAGGTCGCGGTGATCGTCAACGAGTGGGGCGCGGTCGGCATCGACGGCGAGCTGCTCGGCGCGCGCGCGCGCTCGGTGCTCGAGATCGAGGGCGGCTGCGTCTGCTGTACGACGCAACTGGAGCTGTCGCGCGCGCTCGAGGCGCTCGCGGCGCGCGCCTCACCTCCGGCGCGCATCTTCGTGGAGACCTCCGGGCTCGCCTCGCCGGCCGGCGTGCTGCGCGCGATCCTGCGCGGCGCGGCGCGCGAGGCGCTGCGCGTCGACGGGATCGTGACCGTCGTGAGCGCGGCGCGCGCGCACGCGCTCGAGGCGCACGACGTGGCCGCCGAGCAGGTCGGCTACGCGGACGTCCTCGTGCTCACGCACACCGACGGGCGCACCGCCGCGGAGCTCGACGCGGTGCGCGCGGCGCTCGCGATCCGAAACGGCGCCGCGATCGTCGCGTCCGCGGCGCGCGGTCGGCTCTCGGACACGGACGGGCCCACGCTCGACGCGCTCCTCGCCCGCCGCGGCGCCGAGCTCCGCGTGTTCTCGGACGCGCCGCCCGCGCACGACGCGCGCATCGCGAGCGTCGCGCTCGTGGTCGAGGGAGAGCTCGACGAGGGCCGCTTCCTCGCGTGGGTCGAGGAGGCGCTCGGCGACGTCGAGGGGCGGCTCCTGCGGATGAAGGGGATCCTCGCGATCGCCGGGCTCGACGTGCGCATGATCCTGCAAGGCGTCGCCGATCACGCCGAGGTCGACTTCGGGGCGCCGTGGGAGGACGCGCCGCGCTCGAGCCGGCTCGTGGTGGTCGGCTTCGGGCTCGACCACGAGGAGCTCGCCGCCGGGTTCGCGGCGTGCGCGCATGCAGGGTGCAACGCCTCGGGCTCCGTGGTAGTCCGGCGCGCATGAAGATCGAAGACCTCCTGGTCGGCGAGGGCGCCGAGGCGAAGAGCGGCTCGAGCGTCGCGATGCACTACACGGGGCGGCTGACCGACGGAACGAAGTTCGACAGCTCGCTCGACCGCGGGCAGACGTTCGACTTCACGCTCGGCCAGGGCCGGGTGATCGTTGGCTGGGACGAGGGCATCCCGGGGATGCGCGTCGGCGGCAAGCGCCGCCTGACGATCCCGCCGGAGAAGGCCTACGGCGCGCGCGGGTTCGGCAACATCATCCCGCCGAACTCGACGCTCGTGTTCGAGGTCGAGCTCGTCGCCGTGCGTTGAGCGCTCGAGGCCAGGCCATCGCGTACGTCAGCGCACGCGCACGACGGTGCCGGGCTCGCGCTCGTGCGGGAGGATCGCGTCCCAGCCGGGGGGCAAGGCGGGTTGCGTGAACTCGAAGAGCCAGCGCGCGTCGGACGGCGCGAGGTTCACGCACCCGTGGCTGCGCGCGTGGCCGAAGCGGTCGTGCCAGAACGCGGTGTGGAAGCCGTTGCCGCCGGCGAAGTACTGCACCCACGGGATCGCCTGGATCGCGTAGTTCTCGACGACGTCCTCGCGCTCGAGGTCGTCCATGTCGTCCTCCGCGAGCTTGACCCAGATGCGGTGCACGCCGAGCGGCGTGGGCGTGCGCGGCCGGCCCGTGGAGGCGGGGGTCGCCCAGACGGCCGCCGCGCCGACGTAGGCGGTGACGATCTGCCGCTGCGTGTCGACGTCGATCCAGCGCTCGCCCGGCCCGACCTCGGCGGGCACCGTCGCGGGGCGCGGGCGCGCGACGTGGCTCGCGCGGATCCAGCGATCCTCGCCGATGCGATAGAAGCCGCCGCGCTCCTCGAGCACCTCGACGAGCGAGAGGCGCGTCGCGCGCTCCACCGTCGGCCCGCTCGGCCGCGCGGACAGCGGGGCTTGCTCGTGGCGCACCCACGCGACGCGATCGAGCGGGTGCGCCTCGTCGAGCTCCACGCCGGCGAAGTCGCTCGGGCGCGCCCAGCGCAGCGCGCTCACCGGGATCCAGAGGTTGCTGCGCGTGCGCGCCATCTCCACGCCGCCGACCTCGCGCCGCTCGACGACCGCGACGCCGAAGCCGCGGCCGAGCGACTCGACCCACGTGTCGGAGAAGTAGTCTTGCGGGCGCGCGTACGCCCACGTCCCGTCGGCCGCGACGAACGCGTGCATGCGCGGCAGGAGCTGGCCCGGCTCGAGCCGCGGGAGCGTGTCGCCCTCGGGCGCCTCGGGCGAGAAGCGCACCAGCGTCTCGCACACGAACGCGTGCGCGCCGAGCTGGATCCACTCGCCGCCCGGGCAGCCGCGGCCGCGCACGCGCGCCACGAAGGGCACGCGCGTGCCGACCTGGATCGTGCCTCGCCGCGCGGACTGCGCGTCTGGCGCGGCGCGCACCGTGGTGCCCGGCCGGATGATCTCGACGGAGCGCACCCAGGCCGGCGCCGGCAGCGCCTGCGCGCCGGCGGCGCTCGCGAGCCCGAGCACCAAGACCACGGCGAGCCTGGACCTCATGCCCCGCCAGTATGGCCCGCGTTGCGCCCCGCCGCGGCATTCTCGCGAGGGGTGGCTCTGCCGCACCAGCAGCGGCGCTCGACGCCTGTCGATTAGTCGAGAGCGCACGC